>NZ_FOOD01000001.1:0-1022249 GCF_900113095.1 Curtobacterium sp. YR515
CTGATGAGTCACGGGGTCAATAAATTGGCATTGACAATGTGCACGCTGTTGAGTTCTCAAGGACCAGACGCACTCCCCACTCGACCCCGAAAGAGGTTCCGCCAGAGAGGCTTTTGGCTTTCGTTGCCCGGGGAAGAACCGTGGTGGACAAGATCTCCGGGTCTGTGACCAGGTGACCGTCTCGGCCGTTCCGTTCTCCGCCTCAGCGGCAACGAGTGATTACTTTACGCAGAGGTGAACGGCAGCACCAACCCGGGCCACATCCCGGGCGTGTCGGCTCTGCGAGGCCCGGAAACACGCGGATCGCGCGGTGCGGGCAGTGCCGACCCGCGCCGAGAACGACGGAAGGCACGGTGCGAACCCGCACCGTGCCTCCCGAACGAACCGAACCGGCCCGAACCGGACCGAACCGGACCGACCTACTCGGCCGCAGCCAACTGTCCGCACGCACCGTCGATCTCCTTGCCGCGGGTGTCGCGGAGGGTCGTCGGGATGCCGGCGGCGTTGAGTCGGCGGACGAACTCGTCCTGCACGTGCACCTCGGACGAGGTCCAGACCGAGCCGGGCGTCGGGTTGAGCGGGATCGGGTTCACGTGCACCCACCCCTTGCCGCGCTTGTTCAGCTTCTCGGCGAGCAGGTCGGCACGCCACGCGTGGTCGTTCATGTCCTTGATGAGCGCGTACTCGATCGAGACACGTCGGCCCGTCTTGACGAAGTAGTTGTGGGCGGCGTCGATCGCCTCGTCCGCCTTCCACTTCGAGTTCACCGGGATGAGCTCGTCGCGGAGTTCGTCGTCGGGCGCGTGCAGGGAGAGCGCGAAGGTGACGGGGATGTCCTCGTCGGCGAGCTTGTTGATCGCGGGAACGAGCCCCACGGTCGACACGGTGATGCCGCGGGCGCTCATGCCGAGGCCGTTCGGTTGCGGCGCGACCATGATCCGGACGGCGTCCATCACGCGCTTGTAGTTCGCGAGCGGCTCCCCCATGCCCATGAACACGATGTTCGTCACGCGCTCGGCGTCGACGCGGTCCTTCCCGCCCTTGCGGGGATCACCGCCGAGCTCCCCCGCGGCGATGGCGGCGTTTGCACGGACGATCTGCTCGATGATCTCGGCCGTGGACATGTTCCGGGTCAGCCCGGCCTGCCCGGTCGCGCAGAACGGGCAGTTCATCCCGCACCCCGCCTGGGACGAGACGCAGAGCGTGATGCGCCCCGGGTACCGCATGAGCACCGACTCGACCAGCGCCCCGTCGTGGAGCTTCCAGAGGAACTTGATCGTGTCGCCCTTGTCGGTCGCCAGACGACGGGTCTCGGTGAGGAGGGGCGGGAGCATGCCCGCCACGAGTTCCTCACGCTGGGCGGCCGGCAGGTCGGTCATCTGCGCCGGGTCGGACGTGTAGTGCGTGAAGTAGTGGGTCGAGAGCTGCTTGGCGCGGAACTTCGGCAGCCCCAGCTCGACGACCTTCGCCTCGCGCTCGGCGACCGTCATGTCGGCGAGGTGCACGGGCGGCTTGCCACGCTTCGGGGACGCGAACTGCAGCAGCGGCCGGCCGTCGGTCCCGGTGGCCTGCGTCCAGCCCTCGGTGCGCGGACGCACCTGCGGACGAGCAGAGCGCTGCTCTTCGAAGGGGGTGCGGGTCTCGGAGGCCATCACTCCAGTTTACGGGACGACGACGCCCCGCGGGTGCCGGTCAGCTGCCGGCGGGGAGCACCCGGGCGAAGTGGTGCGCCGCCGAGTACATCGGCACGATGTCGACGACCGCGCCGGGGTGCGGCGCCTGGAGGACCAGTCCGTCGCCGAGGAAGATGCCGACGTGGTCCTCGTTGTCGTACACGACGAGGTCGCCGGGCTGCGCCTCGGACTCCGGGATCGTCGTCGCGGCGGCGTCCTGCGTCGGGACGTAGTGCACGAGCGGGATCCCGACGGCCGCGTACGCGACCATCGTCAAGCCGGAGCAGTCGATGCCCTCGTGGCTCGCGCCGCCCTCGACGTACGGGTCGCCCATGTACTGCAGGGCGGTGGAGACCACGGTCGCCCGGTCGCCACCGGCGGAGAGGATCTTCGAGATCGCGTCCTCCGCCTGCTGGGTGCTGACGCCGAACTTCGTCACGATCGTCGGGTAGGACACCACGGTCGTGGTCGTCGTCATGCCGTCGGTCGACACCACGGGGACCTCGACGTCCCGGGCGACGGTGTAGGTCTGCGTGTGCTGCGAGGTGGTCGTCCCGTGGTGCGCGTCGGTCGACGGGGTCGCGGCGTTCGCCGGGACCGCGAGCGTCAGGCTCGAGGTGATGGCCAGTGCGGGCGCGAGGAGCACCGCTGCGCGCTTCGCGTTGGCAGCCCGGCGGACGTGCCGCGGGTCGACCGCCCGTTCGGCGCGGAGCGCTGCGGACCGGGACAGCACGGCCGCTCCGGCGACGGCCGTCGAGGCGACCGGGCTGGTGTTCGACAGGGACACGCTGCGCGCCGGCTTCTCGTGCTCCACGAAGGTCGAGCGGGCCACGGCGGGGCCGAACGCGGAACGACGTCCGCGGGGACGGCGCAGTTCGACGGCTTCGGTGGTGGCCGCGCCGTCGGGGGCTGCGGGCAGTGCGTGGCGTCCCATGGTTCCTTCCGGGTCGGACGAGCCGGCCCGAGCAGATGACGAGGCGACTCGGGAAGATAACGTATTGGTCACGAACCTGGGCCCCGCTGGGCACTCGCCGCGGGTTCCTGCAGTTCGTCACAGGCTCGGGCGTTCCTCGCAGCCCGTTCAGAACCGGCCCGCACCGCTCCGGACGCGGCTCAGGCGGGGGTGGGCCGCACGACGGCGGCGATCTGCGCCTCCCGAGCCCGTGCCAGGTCGTCGAGGCGGGCCGCCAGGGCGCGCACCGACTCGTCGACCGGCGCGTCCCCCGAGATGTCCCCCGGGAGCGGCGCCCCGGCGGTGACCGCGAGCGGGAGGACGCCCGCCCAGACCGCGTGGTCCTCGGCGTCGTCGACAGCCTCGCCGACGCCGGCGGCGCGGATCTTCACGCTCGCGTGCTCGAGGGGCAGCTGGAGGACCTGGGTGGCACGGACCTCCTTGGCGGTCATCTCGCGGACCTCGTCGCGGCGTCCGGGCATGAGGTGGTCGGCGACCTGCCGGAGCGCCTCGGTCCGCAGGTCGTCCGGCACCACGGCGGCGTTGCCGACGACCACGGCGCTGCGGTAGTTCGCGGAGCTGTCGAAGGTCGAGCGTGCGAACACCAGGCCGTCGACGTGGGTCACCGTGGCGCTGACGGGGACTCCCGCGGCGCCCGCGTCGAGGAAGAGACCGCCGCCGGTCGAGCCGTGCAGGAGCAGGACGGGGCCGGCGCCGAGGTCGCCGACGCCGCAGAGGAACGGCAGGACGAGCGGGTGACCGTCGCGGACGAAGCCGACGTGCGCGACGATCGCCTCGGCGAGGATCGCGTCGAGGTCGGCGGGGTCGTGGGACTGGCGGTCGCGGAGGCGGCGGACGGCAAGCGACGGGACGGCGGGGTCGGCGGGGTCGGACGGGAGGCTCGTGGTGCGCATGCGGGCAACGCTAGGGTCAGGACCGGTCCGGTTCGTGGACCAGATCGGGTGTGCTCAGGTGGACCAGTTCGGGAAGACCGCCGGGGTCGTCGCGCGCGTCCGGGCGATGGTGCAGGACGGGACGCTGGTGGCCGGGGACGCAGTGCCGTCGACCCGCGTCCTCGCGGCCGAGCTGGGGGTGGCGCGGGGGACGGTGGTCGCGGCGTACGAGCAACTCGACGGCGAGGGGTGGATCCGGACGCGGCAGGGTGCGGTGGCGCGGGTGGCGGCGGGGGTCGGTGCGGGCCACTGGCCCACCGAGCACGCTGCGCGCGACGCGACGGGGCGCACGGACGGGCACGCGGACGGCGCGGCGGGTACCGGCGCGGACCTCCTCGACGCCCGCCCCGGGATCCCCGCGGTGATGGCGATCGCCGCCCGCGACTGGCGGGCCGCCTGGCGCGCCGCTGCGGACGCCCCACTCCGCAACGCACTGTCCGACCCGGCCGGCCTCCCGGAGCTCCGCGCGCAGATCGCTGCCCAGCTCGGCCTCGCTCGCGGGTTCGCCCCGGAGATCGGCCGGGTCGTGGTCACCGCCGGCACGGCCGAGGCGCTCTCGCTCGTCACCGAGGGACTCCGGAACCGCCTGGGTCGGGCGCCGGTCGTCGCCGTCGAGGATCCCGGCTACCGCTCCGGACGTCGGGCGATGACGAGCGCCGGAGCCACCCTCGTGGGTGTCCCGGTGGACGGCGACGGGATCGACGTGGACGTCCTCGGCCGCATCGGCCCGGTGGACGCGGTCGTCGTCACGCCGACGCACCAGTACCCGCTCGGCTCGGTGATGCCGGTGGCACGACGGCTCCGCCTGCTCGACTGGGCGACGCGCACCGGGGCGGTCGTGGTCGAGGACGACTACGACTCGGAGTTCCGGCACCGCGGATCCCCCGTCCCGGCGCTGGCGGCACTCGACGCGACGGGCGTCGTGGTGCACGTCGGCGGGTTCTCGAAGACCCTCGATCCACGGCTGCGCTGCAGCTACGTGGTCCTGCCACCGGGGCCGGTGCACGAGGCCGTCGCCGCCTCGCGGCTCGCTCGCGGACCCGTGGTGGCGGAGCCCGTGCAGGTCGCGCTCGCGCACCTCCTCCGCACGGGCGCCCTCCGCCGTCACCTCGGCCGCGTGCGCCGGGACTACACGCACCGGCGCGAGCGGGTCGCGACGCGCGTCGCAGCGGTCGCGGGCCTGGAGGCGCGTGCCCTGGACGGCGGGCTGCACGCGGTCCTGACGTGGTCGGGTCGGGCGGCGGGGCGCGACGTGGTCGCCCGGATGGCGCGGTCCGGTGTGCTGGTGAGCGCGGTGGAGGAGTACGAGGTGTCGCCGGGGAGCGCACCGGCGGGGATCGTCCTGGGTTACGGCGCGCTGACGCTGCCGCAGCTCGATCGCGCACTCGACGTCCTGCTCGAGGTCCTGCGGGTCAGGGGCGACTGAGCCGCAGGTGGCTCCGCACCCGGTCCTGCACGGCGCTGGCGTCCGGGTGGTCCCAGAGCGCGAAGTGGGTGCCGCCGGGCAGGACGAGGAGCTCCGCTCCCGGGACCTCGTCCGCCGCGCGGACGCTGTTGGACGGCGCGACGTCGACGTCCGCGTCACCGTGCAGCAGCAGTGTCGGGGCACGGACGGCTCCGAGGTCGAGGTCGGTGACCGCGCCGAGGTTCCGGACGTCCGCCTCCCACCCGGCACGGTGGGGGCCCGCGGTGTTGCCGGTGCGGGCGAGGTCGAGCAGGAACGAGCGACGCTCCGGGTCGCGCAGGATCCCGCGGACGTGGTCGCGGAGCCGTCGACCGCGCAGGGAGCTCACGCCCGAGACCGCGAGGCGCACGACGACGCCGGGCACCAGTCGCGCGGCGGCCCGGGCGAGCGCGGCGCCGAGGAGGGTGCCGCCGACCAGGCGCTCCGGTGCGGAGACCTCCGGGGGCGTCCAGGGACCGGTCAGTCCGGCCGCCACGACGAGGGAGTGCACCCGATCGGGATGGCGGACGGCGAACCGGTAGGCGGCAGGGGCTCCGCCCGACCACGCGAGCACCGCCACGCGGTCGATGCCGAGCGCGTCGAGGACCTCGGCGTACCGATCGGCCTCGTCGTCGAGCGAGTCGTGGCCCGGTCGGACCCGGGTGCCGAGGTACCCGGGTCGTGAGAGCGTGACGACACGGAAGTCGGCGGACGGCAGGAACCGCGCCATGATCTCGGCGACGTCGATCCCGCCGGGGGTGCCGTGCACGACGAGGACGGGAGCGCCCGCGCCGCGGACGGCGAACTCGGTGTCGTCGGTGACGACGGGACGCGTCTCTGGTGGCATCACCCGACGATATCCGCGGCGGCGATGAGTCGTCTCCGACCGCGGAGGGTGTCCCCCGGGTACTCGCCGTACATCGAGAAGTACGACCCCGAGAAGCGCCCCATGTGCCGGAAGCCGCAGGAGTGCGCGACGGTGGCCACGGAGGTCTCGCGGGGGTCCGCGAGCTGCAGGCCGAGGCGGGCCTTCTCGAGGCGCAGGTCGCGGAGGTACGCCATCGGGGTGCTGCCCTCGCGCCGTTGGAACCCCTCCTGCAGGGTCCGGACGCTGACCTCGGCCGCGGCGGCGATGTCGGTGGCGGCGATGGTCCGGTCGAAGTGCGCGTACATGAACGCCTTCGCACGTTCGACCGTCCCGGCGGGCGCAGCGGTCCCCCGGCGGTCGGCATCGGAGCGGAAGGCGCCGAGCACCGCCTCGGCGAGCCGCAGGTCGAGCGCGGCCCGGTCGGCGTCGACCACGGCGACGTCGAGCAGCGGACGGGCGACCTCGCGCAGCACGGCCTGCAGCGGCGCGAGGCGTTCGGCGGACACGGTCACGGGGAAGGCGAGGGGCACGGGGGCGGCGTCGGTGCCCACGACCGCGACGGCCTCGAGGAAGTCCGCGTCGAAGTGCACGAGGTGCTTCGTCCCTGCCGGTGCCGAGACGTGGAAGGGGCGTCCGGCCGGGTACATCACGGGCACGCCGGCGCGGAGGAGCACGTCGTCGTCCACCACGATGCCGCCCTCGACCGACCACGCCAGCAGGTACTGCCGTTCGGGTGCGAGGAAGCCGGACCGTGCGGCGGACACCGACGACGTCCGGAGGCTCAGGCGGCTGTCCCCGGTGGCGCGGTAGCGGAAGCCGAACGGCGACGAGGAGGGGGCGAAGGCCATGTCGTGACCGTCGTACACGCCGCGGTAGAACTCGAGTGCTTCATCGGGGTCGGTGCCGCTCTGGAGGACTTCCCGGACGGAGGTCTGACGGACCTCCGCGGTCGAGGACTCCGCCGGCGGCCGGTCCGCCGCGGGGATCACCGTCGCTCCGGACCACCAGGCGATCGCTCCCCGACGAGGTCGGCGAGCGACGGCTCGGACTCGACGGGGACCGCCCAACCGCGGCGTGTTGCCCGTCGGAGGTGTCGGTACGTGGTCACCCGCACCGGCTGGACGTCGGCGTTCGACTCGTAGCTGCTCAGTTCCTGGCTGCTCATGGCGTGCTCCCTGCTCGCGAGCCCGGCTCCGCCTCGGCCTCGTGGATGCCGACGTCCAGAACGGCCTCAGGGTCAAGGAGGTGCCATCGGAGCGTCGGGAGGACGCGGATCGATGCCGTCTTCTCCAGCGACGGTACGCGCGTGCCGGACAGCCCACGTGGACCGGACACCCAGCCCGCGCTATCCGGACGGACCACTGTCGGCACGGACTGGATTGTTCGCATACAATGCAAACATGTTGATCACCGTCGACCCCGGCGCGCGGGCATCGCTCGCGGACCAGGTGGCCGCCCAGATCCGGCACGCGATCGCCCGCGGCGAGTTCCGGAACGGCGAGCGGCTGCCGTCCGCGCGCGAACTCGCGGCCGCCGTCGACGTCAACATGCACACGGTGCTGCGGGCCTACGCCCAGCTGCAGGACGACGGGCTCATCGAGCTGCGCCGGGGCCGCGGTGCCACGGTGCTGCGGTCGGGCAACGCGTCGTTCGACCGGCTGCGGTCGCTGGTGGTGGAGCTCCGGGAGCAGGCGGAGACCCTCGGGGTCCCGCTCGACGACCTGTACGCGATGATCAAGGGGGCACGATGACGACTCGGACGATGGGGACCGGCGCACGACTGGCCGTGGTGGGACCGAGCGCGGCGGTGGCCGTCGCGCTGGTCGTCACGGCACTCGTGCTCGGACCCGCGCTGCCGGCACGGGTGGCGACGCACTTCGGCGCGGACGGTGTCGCCGACGCCTGGGGGTCGCCGTGGCCGTTCTTCTGGGGGTCGCTCGTGGTGGCCCTGATCGCCGCCGGACTCGCGGTGGTGGCGCTCGGACGCAGCGACCGCCGGACGTGGGCGACCCTGCTGCTGGTGGCGAACCTCCTGAGCGGGTCCGTCGCGACCGCGTGGATCGCCGAGGCGATCGTGAACCGCGTCGACGACCCGACGTTCCCGGTGTGGTGGGCCGTCCTCACGCTCGCGGTCGGTGTCGCCGTGGCGGTGCCGCCGACGATCGCGCTCGTCCGGACGGCAGCGCCGGTCCCAGCGCACGACGTCCCTCCGTTGGACGTCCCGACGGACGCCCGGGTCGCCTGGCGTGCACGGGTCGGCAGCCCCTGGTTCGCGGGGCTCGGCGTGGTCCTCGTCGTCGGCGGCGTCGTCGCGGCCTGGGCCACCGCGTCGGCGTCCGCGTCCGCCGGCATCGGCGCGGCCGCGGTGTCGGGCGGGCTGCTCGTCCTCGCCGGGATCGCGGTGGCGGTGCTCGCGCGGGTCGAGTGCACGGTCGATCGACGCGGCCTCCGGCTGACCTCGACGTGGACGCGGATCCCCCTCGTGCGGGTCCCGCTCGACCGCATCGAGTCGTGCGGGTGGGAGCAGGTGTCGCCCGGGCAGTGGGGCGGGTGGGGCTACCGGATCTCCGGCCGGGGTGTGGCGTACGTGGTCCGTTCGGGGCCGGGGCTCGTCGTCCGGCTCCGGGGCGGCGGAGCGCGGGTGGTCACGGTCGCCGATGCCGAGCGCGGTGCGGCGGCGCTCGGCGCGCTGCTCCGGGCACGCGGGCACGCCTGACCCCCGGGCGCGTGCGCTCTTCGTGAGCAGGAATGGTCGGGTCGGTCGAGCGGACCCGACCATTTCTGCTCACCATCGAGCGGACGGGGGCGCCCGGGGGCGCGGGCGCGGCGCAGCGCGGCGCGGCGCTACAGGCTCGTCATGCCGCCGTCGACGCGGAAGAGCGCGCCGGTGGCGTAGGACGACTCGTCGCTCGCGAGGTACACCATGATCCCGGTGACGTCGTCCGGGGTCCCGGCTCGGCCGAGCGGCGTCCGCGACACGATCGCCGCGCGGGACTCGGGGTCGCCCGAGATCGCCTGGACGAGCGCCGTCTCGGTGTAGCCCGGCACGACGGTGTTGGCGCGGATGCCGTCACGGGCGTAGGCCATCGCGGTCGCCCGGACGAGCGCGTGGACGCCGCCCTTCGTGGACGAGTAGGCGGCGAAGTCGGCACCCTCGCCGTTCAGGCCGGTCGGCGACCCCGTCACGATGACGGACCCGCCACCACCGGCCGCGAGCATCGCCCGGACGGCGTGCTTCACGGTGAGGAAGGTGCCCGTCAGGTTCACCGCGAGCGTACGGTTCCAGGTCTCGAGCGAGACGTCGGCGACCTTGGCGTCGTGGCCGAAGAGCTGCACGCCTGCGTTGGCGACGACGACGTCCGGCACGGCGCCGCGGGCGACCAGGGCCTCGAAGCCGGCCGCGACGCTCGACTCGTCCGCGATGTCCACGGTGAGCGCGATCGCCGAGTCGGCAGTGGCAGCCGTGGACGCAGATGCAGCAGCAGCAGTGGCAGCCGCGGCGTCCCGGTCCGCGTACACGACCCGCGCCCCCTCGGCCACGAACCGGTCCGCGATGGCCCGCCCGATCCCCGATCCGGCCCCGGTCACCAGGGCGGTCTTCCCGGTCAGTCGTCCGGCCATGCGTGTGCTCCGTCCTCGGGGCGGCAGTGCCCCCGTCCTCGGAGCGACGTCGCTCCTGGACACATCATTGCGCAACCGGTTGACCGACTGGTAGCAAAGGGACATGACCGACGACGGTGCGTGGGCGGACTCGACCGCCGAGGACGTGCTCGTTGTCGGACCGTGGCGTGTGACCCTCCGCGGCACCGAGCTCGCCGACGTCCGCCACGACGGGGTGGCGGTGCTGCGCGGCATCCGGTTCGTCACCCGCGACCAGGACTGGCGCACCGCGGACGACACCGTCACCCGCCGGACGACCGACGCCGCCGAGGCCGAAGCCGAGGCCGACGCCGACGCGACCGGCGAACACCGGCACGCGCGGGCCCGGGCCCGCGCCCGCATCGAGGTGACGAGCGCCTTCGACGGCGCCGAGGTCCTCCGCACCACCCTCGACCTCACGATCGACGACGACACTCTGCACGTCGATGCGACCGCCACCACGACGGCGCCGTTCCGCCGCAACCGCATCGGCCTGGTCGTCCTGCACCCGCCGACCCTCGCCGGCACCCCGTTCACGGTCCGCCACCCGGCAGCACCCGCCACGGCGCACACGTTCCCGCTGTGGATCGCCCCGCACCAACCCGCGACCGACGTCGCCGGGTACGCCTGGACGACCGGCGCCACGGACTGCACGCTCGACCTCACCGGCGACGTGTTCGAGATGGAGGACCAGCGCAACTGGACCGACGCCTCGTTCAAGACCTACTCGACGCCGCTGGCCGAGCCCTTCCCCGTCGCGCTCGACGCCGGTGCCGTCGTCCACCAGGCACTCACGCTGCGCGCGGTGCGACGACCGGGAGGAGCGCCCTCCCCCGCCCCGGACCTCGCCGCGCTCGACGGGCCGGCCCCGACCTCCGTGGTCACCCCGTCCCCGACCCTCCAGCTGCTGGCTGCCTCCGCCCCGGCCGCTGCGCGCCCGGACGACGCGGCGCTCCCCGGCGGCGTGCCGATCTTGGTCGAGCCCGTCCTCGGCGACCCCGACGTCACCGCGGTGCTCGCCTCCGCCAGGCGGGACGCCCGAGGCGCGCCGCTCGACGTGCGGTTCGTCACCGACGACCCGGCCCTGCTGCGCGCCGCGGTCGACGAAGTCCTGGCGTCCGGGCCGGTGGTGCGCATCGGCGCGTTCGACCCGTCGTCGCACGTGACGACCACGGCGCTGCAGCGGGCGCTCCGAGAGGCAGCGGCCGCGCACGGGGGACTCGACGTCGTGGCGGGGACACGCGCGCACTTCACCGAGCTGAACCGCACGATCGACCTGTTCGGCGACTGGGACGGTCCGCTCACGTTCAGCGTGACGCCGCAGATGCACGACCGCAGTCGTGCCCAGGTGACCGAGTCGATCCCGATGCAGCGCTGGGTGGCGATGAGCGCCTCCAGGCTGGCCGCCGGCAGGCCGCTCCACGTCGGGCCGGTGACGCTGCGTCCGCGGTTCAACGCCGTGGCGACGTCGCCGCGTCGGGCCGTGACCGACGCGTCGGTCGAGGCCGGCTACGGGCCGCAGTCCGTGCCGGACGCGACGGATCCGCAGCAGCACTCCGCCGCCGCCGCCGCGTGGTTCGCTGCGGCCGTGCAGGCGCTCACGGTGCCGGGTGTCGCCTCGATCACCCTCGCCGAGGCGTGGGGACCGAGGGGAACGCCCCGCCGGAAGGGGGTCGGCGGGGCGTTCCGGTCTCGGGGATCGATCAGCGCTTGACGGCGTCGATCTTGAGCATCTTGGCGATGACGCTGTCGAGCTCGCTGTCGTCGAAGACCTGCTTCCAGTCCTCCTTGATGAGCTTCTCGCGGCCGTAGCCCATCGCGATGTGGCAGGCGTCCGAGAACGGGTTCGAGCCGCGCAGGCCGTTGGTCAGGGCGATCCAGGTGTGGCCGTAGAGCATGGCGCGGGCGGCCTCGCGGGGCACGCCGACACCGGTGACGGTCTCCTCGAGGGCGTCGTTGAGGAAGTCGCCGATCATGCAGGCGATGGTCTCGACGAGCGTCGGCTCGAGGACGGCGAGCTGCTTCACCGTGACCCAGTGCACCTGGATGACGGGCGCGTACATGGTCGTGATGACCGCCTCGGCGACGGCCTTGGCGGCGTCACCCTCGTCGCCGAGCGACTCCGACGCGTCGAAGGCTGCGATGACCTCCTGCGGAGCGGCGATGCCACCGAAGGTGTCGTCCCACTCCTCCTTGGTGGTGCGCTCGAGGAACACCGACGGGTGGCACGGGTGCGCCACGGCGTAGTGGATGTCCTCGCGCTTGGCGAGCAGCCCGGCGTAGGCGGCGGCCGGGTCGAGGGTCAGGATGCTGGCACCCGACTTCATGACGGGGACGAGCTGCTCGGAGATGCTGCCGAGCAGGACGTCCGGCACGGCGAGGATCACGACGTCGGCGACCTTGGCGGCCTCGACGCTGTCGGTGAGCGACCGGCCGAGGGCCTCGATGCGCTCCTGCCCGGCGGGCGAGGCCTCGCTGTAGAGCGTCGTGTACTCGCTCTTGGCGAAGTTGTTCGAGACGCGGGTGCCCATCTTGCCGCCGGCACCGATCACGGCGACGGTGACGTCGGCCGTACCGGATCCGGCAGCGACGGTGTGGGGGGTGGTGACGGTGTCGGTCATGATTCCTTGCTCCTGATGTACTCGATGGTGTGTTCGGTCCACGCCGCTTCGATGCGGGTGGTGGTCTGTGCCGGGTCGCCCGTGCTGCCGAGGGTCTCGTCCTGCCAGGGCAGCCAGAACTCGATCACGCGGTTGATGCCCCGTGCGTCGGGGTCGATCGCGGCGCGGACGGCGTCGTAGTCGAGGAGACCGGTGCCGGTGCGGACGCCGGTGTACTGGAACCCGACCCAGCCCGGTGAGCGGGTGAACCCGGAGTCCTTGACGTGCCAGTTGCGGGTGTACGGGGCGGCCGCGGTGACCACGTCGGCAGGGTGCTCCAGCCGCGCGACGGTGTTCGCCGGGTCGAGGCAGATCCCGAGGTGGTCGGAGCCGACGGCCCGGACGACGGCGACGAGGTCCTCGGTGGCGACGACCTCGTAGGTCTCGAGCGCGAGCGTCACCCCGGCTGCCTCGTACGCGGGGAGCGCCCGGCGCAGTCGACGTTCGGTCTCGAGGGCGTCGGGCTGGTCGTCGCCGCTCGTCCACATGCTCCGCACGAGGGTCGCGCCGAGCGCCTGCGCGACGTGGAGGTACCGCGCGAGGTGCTCCGGGGCCGTGCCACGGGTGCCGACCTCGAGCGCGAGCCCGAGCTCGTCGGCCAGTGCCCGGATCGCGGCCAGTCGGTCGTCCGAGGCGGTGTCGAGCGGCAGGTGATCGCAGATCTGGAAGAGGTCGACACCGTCGTGCGCCGCTGCGTCCCGCATCGCGTCGTCGAGCGACATCGGGTCCGGCACGCGGTCGGACATCCGCCAGAAGTAGGCGTAGGTGGAGAGGCCGAGCAGGGAGGTCATGCGGTCGCCCCCAGCTGCGCGGCTTCGTCGAGGATGGTCCGGATGGCGGCGGGGTCGTGGGCGAACCGTCCGAGGAACAGGCCGCCGATGCGCCCCCGCCCACGAGTGAGCAGGCCCGGTCCGGCGCTGCCGCCGTAGATCGCGACGGAGCCGGCGAGCTCCGGCTTGGAGGCGAGGTACTCCTCGATCCCGGAGAGGACCGC
This sequence comes from Curtobacterium sp. YR515, assembly GCF_900113095.1. Classification (NCBI taxonomy): domain Bacteria; kingdom Bacillati; phylum Actinomycetota; class Actinomycetes; order Micrococcales; family Microbacteriaceae; genus Curtobacterium; species Curtobacterium sp. YR515. Next base: position 13,184 of record NZ_FOOD01000001.1, read on the forward strand.
GACGATGTGCTCGTCGGGCGCGGGCGCCGGGGCGCCGATCGCCCACACGGGCTCGTACGCCGCGATGACCGGCCCGGCGAGACCGTCCGCGGTCGCGGTCGCCAGGAACCGGTCGAGCTGCGCGGTCACGTCCGCCACGGCGGTCTGACTGGAGGCGCGGGTGGTCTCCCCCACGCAGATCAGGGGCCGCAGGTGGTTGCGGAAGGCGGCGTGCACCTTCCCGGCGATCTCCTCGTCCGTCTCGTGGAACAGGGAGCGCCGCTCCGCGTGCGCGATCTCGACGAGCGCGACGCCGATCTCGCGCAGCTCCGCACCGGACACCTCGCCGGTGAAGGCGCCGGTGTCCGCCCAGGCCAGGTCCTGCGCGCCGAGCGTCACGGGGGCGTCCCCGATCACCTCGCGCACCGGGACGAGCGCGGGGAACGTCGGGATGACGAAGAGCTCGACGGCGCCGGACCGCACCGCGGGGTGGGTCCGGGCGATGTCGGCCACGGCGGCTGCCCACTCGAGCGTCCGGGCGTGGGAGAAGTACATCTTCAGCGACACCCCGATCGTGAGCGGGGCGGCTGCCGTGGACGCGGGCATCAGGCGTCGGTCCCGACCGGGGCCGACCCGTCGTACTGGCAGATCGCCGCGACCTTCGACGCGCTCGCGGACGAGCGGTCGAACTCGTAGCCGAGCCACTCCTTCGCCATGCGCCGGGCGACCTCGACGCCGACGACGCGCTGGCCCATGCAGAGGACCTGGGCGTCGTTCGACAGGATCGAGCGCTCGACGCTGAACGAGTCGTGCGCGGTGACGGCCCGGATGCCGGGGACCTTGTTCGCGGCGATCGCGACGCCGAGTCCGGTGCCGCAGATCAGGATCGCCCGGTCCGCGTCACCGTTCGCGACCATGCGTGCTGCGTCGACGGCGACGTGCGGGTAGGCGGTGTGCCCGTCCGCGTCGACGCCCACGTCGGTGACGCTGACCACGCGCGGGTCCGTGGCGAGGTCGGCCTTGATGATCTCCTTGTAGTCGAACCCGGCGTCGTCGGAGCCGACGACGATGCGGAACTGCTGCTCGGTCATGGGGTCTTCCTTACTTCTCGGAGAGCGTCGCGAGGACCGCGGCGGTGATGAGGGCGAACGAGATCGCACCGGCGTCGGGGGTGCCGACCGCGTCCTCGCCGTGGGTCCGGGCGCGGCCCATCCGCGGCAGCAGGTCGGCGGTGGCGTCGGCCGCGGTCGTGGCGGCGGCGGACGCGGCGGACCAGGCGGTGACCAGGTCGTCGCCGGCCGCGGTGCGGGCGGTGAGGACCTCGTCGAACGGGACGAGCGCGTCGACCATGGTCTTGTCGCCCGGGACGGCCCCGAACGCGAGGACGGCCTCGGCGGCCGCGTGCACGGCGTCGGCGACGGTGGTGGCCGTCGGGCGCGAGGTGTCCCCGAGGACGCGACCCAGTGCCTCCAGGGCCGCGCCCCAGATCGCTCCTGATGTGCCGCCGGCCTTGTCGGACCAGGCGTCACCGGCGATCGCGAGGACCGATCCGGCACCGGCGCCGCGTGCTGCGGCGTCCTGCGCCGCCGCGTCCGCCGCGGTGGAGCCGCGCTGCATGCCGATCCCGTGGTCGCCGTCGCCGGCGACGGCGTCGATGCGGCCGAGTTCGTCGGCGTGGGCGTCGATCGTCGCGCGCACGGCCGTGATCGCCGTCGCGATGCGGGTGGCGGACACCCGGGACTCGTCGGTGCCGACGGTCACGGGGACGACCACGCCGGCCTCGAGGACGTCGGAGGACACGGGCTCCTGCGGGACGGCACCGCCCTTGCGGTAGGCGGGGCTGTCGGCCGGGGCGGCCCAGAGCTCCTCGAGCTCGTCGTCGAGCCAGAAGAGCGTCAGCGAGACGCCGGCCATGTCGAAGCTCGTGACGAGTTCGCCGACCTCGGGCTCGACGACGACTGCGCCGGCCGCGGTCAGTCGGCGCTGCACGGCGTCGAACACGACGAAGAGCTCCTCGTACTTGACGGAACCGAGGCCGTTGAGGATCGGGACGACGCGTGCTCCGTCGGCTGCGACACCGGACGGCAGCTCGGTGAGCAGCTTGTCGACGAGCAGGTCCGCCAGTCCGGACGCGGTGGGGACGTCGGCTTCGTCGATGCCGCGTTCGCCGTGGATGCCCATGCCGATCGCCATGCGACCCTCGGGCACGGTGAACAGGGGTTCGTCCGCGCCGGGCAGCGAGCAGCCGGAGAACGCGACGCCGAAGCTGCGGGTGCGGTCGTTCGCCCGCTCGGCGATCGTCGTGACGGTGTCGAGGTCGTCGCCACGCTCGGCGGCGGCTCCGGCGACCTTGAACACGCAGAGGTCGCCCGCGATCCCGCGGCGCTTGTGGGCCTCGGCACTCGGGGCACTCGCGACGTCGTCGGTCACGCGGACCGTGCGGACGTCGATGCCGGCCGCGGTGAGTGCCCGGGCAGCTGCGTCGAAGTTGAGGACGTCGCCGGCGTAGTTGCCGTAGCTCAGCAGCACCCCGCCGCCGTGCTCGGAGGCCGTCGCGACCGCCGTGACCTGCTGCGCGCTCGGGCTGGCGAACAGGTTGCCCATCGCCGCACCGGCTGCCAGGCCGTGCCCGACGAGTCCGCCGAACGCCGGGTAGTGCCCGGACCCGCCGCCGATCACGAGCGCGACCGTGCCGACCGGCGACGTGGTCGAGCGGGCGACCCCGCCGTGGACCTTCCGCACCCGGGAGCGGTTCGCGGCGACGAAGCCGTCCACCATCTCGTCCGCGAAGTCCGCGGGGTCGTTGAACAGGCGGGTCATGCGTGGGACTCCTGGGTCGTGGTCGTCGCGGCCTGCGCGGCAGCGTCGGCGTCTCGTCGCTCGTTCCGCTTCGTGGTCCGGCCGAGGACGAACATCAGGACGCTCGACAGCACCATGAAGAACCCGACGATGAACATCGGCACCTGGTACCCGCCGGTCCACTCGCTGACGGCGCCGGTGATGTACGGCGCGGCGAACCCGCCGAGGTTGCCGACGGTGTTGATGAGCGCGACGCCCGCGGCCGCTGCGGCACCGGTGAGGAACTGCGTCGGGACGGTCCAGAAGTTCGGCAGCGCGGCGAAGATCGAGCACGCGGTGATCGCGATGACGGCGACCGTGGCGGCCGGGCTGTTCATGTAGAGGGCCACCGGGATGCTCAGACCACCGACGAGGGCGGGGACCGCGATGTGCCACACCCGGACGCCGCGTCGGAACGCGTCACGCGACCAGAAGTAGAGGACGACGGCGGCGGGCACGTACGGGATCGCCGTGATGAGCCCCTTCTGGAACAGGTCGAACGTGGTGCCGAACTGCTCCTGGAAGCCGTCGATGATGGTCGGCAGGAAGAAGCTCAGGGCGTACAGGCCGTAGATGAAGCCGAAGTACACCGCGGCGAGCATCCAGACGCGACCGGAGCCGAACGCCGCTCGGAGGCCGCCCTTGCCGTGCGCGTTCCCCTCCTTCTGGCTGTTCTCCTTCGCGAGGGCGCCCTCGAGCCAGAGTTTCTCGTCCTCGTCGAGCCACTTCGCCTGCGACGGCTTGTCCTTCAGCACGAAGAGGCACAGGATGCCGACGATGATCGCGGGGATCGACACGCAGAGGAACATGAAGCGCCAGCCCGCGAGGCCGCCGAGCAGTCCCTCGTGGGTCATCAGCCAGCCGGCGAGGGGCGAACCGATCACGCTGGTGAGCGGCTGCGCCAGGTAGAAGAGCGCGAGCATCTTGCCGCGGTGCCGGGCGGGGACCCAGGTCGACAGGAACAGGATCGCGCCGGGGAAGAACCCGGCCTCGGCGATGCCGAGCAGGAAGCGCAGGCCGACGAGCTGCGGGTAGTTCTGCACCCACGTGAAGAGCAGCGAGACGATGCCCCACGTGATCATGATGCGGGCGAGCCAGACGCGGGCGCCGAACTTGTGCAGCGCCAGGTTGGACGGCACCTCGAGCACGAGGTAGCCGATGAAGAACACGCCCGAGGCGAACCCGAACTGCGCGGCGGTCAGGCCGAGGTCGGCCTCCATGCCGTTCGGGGCCGCGAAGGAGATCGCGGTGCGGTCGAGGAAGTTGATGAAGAACATCAGCGCCACGAAGGGCACGATGCGGATCGCGATCTTGCGGATGGCCGTCTTCTCGACGACCGAGGTGGGGATGCCTCGCGTGGCGGGGATGTCCACGATGACTCCTGCTCGGGTGGGGTGGTGCTCCGGTCGGCTGCTGCGCCGGGGACGGAGGTGACGCATCGGTGCGCACGGACCAGTGTGCGCGGTCACTCCAAACTTGTCAACCGGTTGACCATTCCATGCCGCCGCGGTTCGGCAGGGAGTCCCACCGCAACCGGTTGACCGACCGGTACGCTCACTGCATGCCCGCGTTCAGCCCGGACGACCCGCTCAACATCCGCCTCGAACTCGAGTCGGTGCCGACGGGCTCCCCCGCCTCCGAGGTCGCCCGACAGCTCGTCTCCCTGCTGACCGCCGGCGACCTGGCACCCGGCTCGCGGCTGCCCTCGGAGCGGGTGCTGGCCGAACGGCTCGGGGTCGGTCGGTCCGCCGTGCGAGAGGCCCTCGCGGCGCTCGAGATCCTCGGCATCGTGCAGATCCGCCCGGGTTCCGGCACGTACCTGCAGGGCGGGACCTCGGACCTGCTGCCGACGACCTTGTCGTGGGGACTCATGCTCGCGTCGAACCGGACCCGGGAGCTGCTCGAGGTCCGGTCGTCGCTCGAACGCACCGCGGCGATCCTCGCCGCCCAGCGTGCGACGCCGGCGCAGCTCGACGAGCTCCAGACCTACATCGACCGGCAGCACCAGGCGCTCGACGACCCGGACGCCTTCATCGACGCCGACGTCCGGTTCCACGTGCTGCTCGCCCGCTCCGCCGGGAACGACGTGCTCGCCGACCTGCTGCAGAGCCTCCGCTCGATGCTCAGCGTGTGGGTCGGCCGTCGTGTCCGGACCCGCCAGGCCACCGAGGCCGCGTACGAGGAACACCGTGCGATCCTCGAGGCGCTCCGGGCCGGGGACGTGCTCGCGGTGCAGCGGGCGATGGACGACCACATGGCCACGGCGAGCGCCCGCATCGAGCACGCCGGCCCCGCCGACTGACGGGCGGGGCGCGGGGCCCGGGCGCTTCGTGAGCAGAAATGGTCGGGTCGGGGACAGCGTCCCGACATCTTCTGCTCACGATCGGGCGGCCAGGAGGCGCGGTGCGGCCCCGCCACGCACGGTGCGACGTTGCCGGGGTGGCAACACCGCTTGGGGTCCGGCCGGTCCGTGCGGTGGAGTGTGCGCATGCACACGCACGACGACAGCACCGCCAGCGAGTCCGGTTCCGCACGCAGCTGGTGGGAGGCCCGCTACGCCGAGCACGACGGGATCTGGTCGGGGCGGGTGAACGCGGTGCTCGCCGACGTCGCGTCGTCGCTGCCCGCGGGACGCGCGCTCGACCTGGGCTGTGGCGAGGGCGGCGACGTCGTCTGGCTCGCCCGGCAGGGGTGGGCGACCACCGGCGTGGACCTGTCGGTGACGGCGGTCACCCGCGGTTCCCGGGCTGCCGTCACCGCCGGGGTCGAGGAGCGGACGGCGTTCGTCGCGGCGGACCTCGGCTCGTGGGACACCGCGGCGCGGTTCGACCTCGTCACGGCGTCGTTCCTGCAGTCGTGGCCGGTCGAGATCCCGCGTGGGGCGATCCTGCGGCGGGCGGCCGGGTTCGTGGCGTCCGGCGGGCACCTGCTCGTGACGGCGCACGCCGCGCCCCCGCACGGGGACCTGCCCGAGGAGATGCGGGCGTACCGCTTCCCGACGCCGGCGGAGGACCTCGCGGCGCTGGGGCTCGACGACGGGTGGGAGGTCGTCGCCGCCGAGCTCCGACCGCGCACCGCGGTGACGCCCGAGGGAGCGCCGCACGAGGTGCTCGACAGCGTGGTGCTGGTCCGCCGCCGCCCCCTCAGCGAGGCCGGGGCAGGGGCAGCGGCACCGAGGCCGTGAACGCCCGGACCACCCGGTCGACGACGTCCGTCGCCGGAGCGTCCCACACGGCCTGGTTGAAGATCTCCACCTCGACGTCCCCGGAGTACCCGGCGGCGCTCACGGCAGCGGTGACCGGCCCGAAGTCGATGTGCCCGTCCCCCATCACGCCCCGGGAGAGCAGCGGGTCGGCGGCGATCGGGGTGAGCCAGTCGCACACCTGGTAGCTCGCGATCCGCCCGGCGGCGCCCGCGCGGGCCACCGAGGCCGCGAGTGCCGGGTCCCACCACACGTGGAACGTGTCCACGACCACGCCGACGGCAGCGGCCGGGAAGGGCGCCGCGAGGTCGAGGGCCTGCGCGAGGGTCGACACGACGGCCCGGTCGGCGGCGTACATCGGGTGCAGGGGCTCGACGGCGAGCTGGACGCCGGCGTCGAGGGCGTGCGGAACGAGGTCGGCGAGGGCGTCGGCCACGCGGTCCCGGGCGTCGATCAGGTCGCGGGACCCCTCGGGCAGTCCTCCGGCGACGAGCACGAGCACCGGCGCGGACCCGGGCGCGCCGGCCTCGGCCAACGCCGCGGTCTCGTCGATCGCCCGGCGGTTGTCGTCGAGTGCCCGCAGCCGTTCGGTGCCGGCCGGGAGGGTGAAGAAGCCGCCGCGGCAGTGCGAGGACACCCGGAGGCCGGAGTCGGCGACCATCCGCACGGCCTCGGACAGCCCGACCTCGGCGACGGGCTCCCGCCACGTTCCGATCGCCTGGACGCCGGCGGCGCGGACGGTGTCGAGGGCGTCCCGGAGCGAGGCGTACTTGATCGTCGCCTGGTTGATCGAGAGCCGCGGATGCGGGGGTGCGGAGCCCGGGGCGGCCCCGGTCCGCGTGGCGCGGACGACGGGGGTGCTCACGCGACCGCCCCGGAGAGCGGGCGGTCGGCGGGGGTCGAGCCGCGCCTCCTGGCCGTCACGGGCACACCGGACACGGTGAGCAGGTCGTGCCACCGCGACGCCGCGAGCGACGGATCCTCGAGCGCGCCGCAGGCGTTCGCGAGCCGGACGGTCTCGGACAGGTGCGGCAGGGAGCGGCCGGCGTGCTGACCGCCGACCATGGCGAAGGCGCCCTGGTGGCCGTTCAGCCAGGCGAGGAAGGCGATGCCGGTCTTGTAGTGCCAGGTCGGGGCGCTGAAGACGTGGCGGGACAGGGCCTCGGTGGGGCCGAGCAGCGCGCGGAAGGCGGTCTCGTCGGGGAGGGCCCGGACGGCGGCGGAGGCGATCGGCGCCACGGCGGCGAACGCACCGAGCAGGGCGTCGGAGTGCGTCCGATCGGTCCCGGCGATGAGGTCGACGTAGTGGAAGTCGTCGCCGGTGAACATCCGGACGCCGGCGGGCAGCTGGGAGCGGAGGGCGACCTCGGCCCGGGCGTCGAGCAGGCTCATCTTGATGCCGGCGACCTTCGACCCGGCGTCGCCCATGATGTCGAGCACGGTGTCGGGGCCGTGCTGACCGCCGAAGTAGCCGGCGAGGGCGGGGTCGAACGCCTCCCCCAGCCAGTGCAGGACGACGGGGGCGCTCGCGCGCTCGATGACCCTGCGGTAGACGCGGCGGTAGACGGCGGCCGGTGCGTCACTGCGGTGCGCCAGGCGCGCCAGGTGCCGGCTCGCCATGAGCACGACCCCCGCGCCGGCGTCCTCGGCGTGGTGGAGCTGGGCGACGTAGGCGTCGACGACCTGCTGCTCGGTGGCGACCTGGTCCGGGAGGTCGTCGGTGTTCACACCGACGACGATGCGGCCGCCGACGGACTGCGCCTCGCGGGCGCTGCGGGTGATGAGCTCGCGCGTGGCGGCCGGGTCGAGCCCCATGTTCCGCTGCGCGGTGTCCATCGCGTCCGCGACGCCGAGGCCCCACGACCAGAGGTGGTGCCGGAAGGCGAGGGTGGCGTCCCAGTCGAGGTCCGCCGGTGCACCCGGCGTGTTGTCGGCGGCGGTGCGCGGGACGACGTGGGCGGCGGCGTACACGACGCGCTCGGTGAGCGGGGCGGTCGGCTTCGCGGTGGCCGCCACGGCCGGCTCGCGCAGGTCGACCCGGCTGGTCGTGCCGTCGGGCGCAAGGAGGGTCAGGGTGGTCATGCGCGTGCTCCGACGGGCGCGGCGTTGTCGGCGCGGTCGGCGCTGGCGCCCTGGAGGCGCGGCTCGGCCCCGGTGGGCAGGGTCAGCTCGGGCAGGTCGATGCGTCGTCCTTCGGCGCTCGAGCGCAGACCAGCCTCCGCGAGCGCCACGCCGCGGGCACCGGACAGCAGGTCGTAGGGATGCGGGCGGCCGGCGACCAGGTCCTGCAGGAAGTCCTCCCACTGGGCGCGGAACCCGTTGCCGAACACCTCGTTGTCGGGGACCTCGAGCCACTGCGCCCTGTAGTCGCGATCGTCCCGCAGGTCGGGGTTCCACACCGGCTTCGGCGTCGCCGTCCGGGGCTGGATCCGGCAGCCGAACAGTCCCGCGACGGCGCTGCCGTCGGTGCCGTCGACCTGGAACTCGACGAGCTCGTCACGGTCGACCCGGACCGCCCAACTCGAGTTGATCTGCGCCGTGATGCCGCCGGCGAGGTCGAACACGCCGTAGGCCGCGTCGTCCGCGGTCGCCGCGTATCCGGTCCCCTGCTCGTCGGTTCGCTCGTCGATGTGCGTGACCGCGCGGGCGTACACCGACTCCACGCGGCCGAACAGCTGCTCGAGGACGTAGTTCCAGTGCGGGAACATGTCGACGACGATGCCGCCGCCGTCCTCGCGGCGGTAGTTCCAGCTCGGCCGCTGCGCGGTCTGCCAGTCCCCCTCGAACACCCAGTAGCCGAACTCGCCGCGGACGGAGAGGATCCGGCCGAAGAACCCGGAGTCGATGAGCCGGCGGAGCTTCCGGAGGCCGGGCAGGTAGAGCTTGTCGTGGACGACGCCGTTCGGCACGCCGGCGTCGGCGGCGAGGCGGGCGAGCTCGAGCGCCTCGTCGGAGGTCTCCGCCGTGGGCTTCTCGGTGTAGACGGCCTTGCCGGCGGCGATCGCCTTCCGCAGGGCGTCGGCGCGGGCGCTCGTCACGGCGAAGTCGGCGAAGACGTCCCAGCGGGGATCGGCGAGGGCGGCGTCGAGGTCGGTCGTCCAGTGCTCGAGGCCGTGCCGGGTGGCGATCTCCTCGAGCTTCGCGGCGTTCCGGCCGACGAGGATCGGTTCGACCTGCAGCCTCGTGCCGTCCGGGAGCGGGAGCCCGCCGTCGTCGCGGATGGCCAGGATCGACCGCACGAGGTGCTGGCGGTAGCCCATGCGTCCGGTGACGCCGTTCATGATGATGCCGATGGTGCGCGTGGTCAACGCGTGCTCCCTTGCTCGCTGTGGCCCGCTCGCCACCGTGGTGGAAAGCGCTTGCCGGAACCGTACACCACGGCCCGTGCCGACCGCACGCGCGTGTTCGGGTGTGTGCGTTCGGGGCGGGGCGTGCGGGGGCCCGGGGCGTGCGGGGCGTGCGGGGGCCCGGGGCGCGGGCCCGGGGCGTGCGCACCCCGCGCCACTTCGTGAGCAGGAATGGTCGGGTCGCGCCACGGCACCCGACCGTTTCTGCTCACGATCCGGGCGACGGGGACGGGCGCGCGCCCGGGGCGCCCGGGGCCGGCGCGCCCGGGCGCGGCGCGCCCGGGCCGGGCCCGCTAGCGCGCCGTGCTCGCGCGCAGCACGACCTCGCCGTCGATGGCGCCGTCCGCCTCGAGCCCGAGGGCCCGCCGCACCGCCCGCTCCCCGATCTCCTCGAGGGGCAAGCGCACCGTGCTCAGCGCCGGCACGACGTCGGCGAGCATCCGCACGTCGTCGAACCCCGCGACCCCGACGTCCACCCCCGGGACGAGCCCGCGCTCCCGGATCGCCGCGACCGCCCCCACCGCCATGAGGTCCGTGACCGCGAACACGCACCGCGGCAACGCCCCCGAGCCCGCCGCAGCCCGGTCGAGCAGCGACACCATCGCCCGGTACCCGCCATCCCGCGTGAACTCCGACGGCACCACGGCGTCGTCGGGCACCCGGATCCCGTGGGCGGCGAGGCCCGCGACGAAGCCCTCGTAGCGCGCGTGCGCGGTGGCGAGCGACGGATCCCCGGCGAGCACCGCGAACGAGTCGTGCCCCTGTTCCACCAGGGCGCCGGCGAGCGCCGCAGCACCGCTGAGGTTCCGGATCACGAGTGGTTGCACTCCCGACACGCCTGCCACGGCGCCGTCGAGGTCGGACACGAGCGCCGACACCCCCGCGCCGGCCGCGACGAGTCCGGAGACGGCCGACGCCAGCTCGGCGCCACCACCGAGGCGACGGCTCACCGCGAGCACCACGGCCCGCGGCCGGAGCCCCGCGACGACGCCGAGGACGGCCGCCTCGCGCGACGGGTCCCCTCCCGTCGACGTGATCGTGACGACGAGCCCGGCGTCGTCGGCGGCGCGGATGGCCCCGGCGGCGATGGCCGCGAAGTACGGATCGGCGATGTCGCCCACGACGAGCGCGAGCGTCGTGGTGGTCCCGCGGGCGACCGCCTGGGCCTGCACGTTGGCGGTGTACCGGAGCTCCTGGGCCGCAGCGTGGACGCGGTCGACCGACTCCTGCCGGACCTTCCGCACGCTGCCGTTGAGCGCGCGCGACGCGGTCGCGAGCGAGACGCCTGCCCGCGCAGCCACGTCGGCCAGGGTGACCGAGCTCCGTTCGGGCATGTCGCGCCTCCAGTCCGTCGGCTCCGCGCTGTGTGGCGAGGGCTGTCTGTGGCGAGGATAGCGATTTCCCGCCCGCCGGGGCGCAGCCGCGGCAACGGATCGAGCCGTCACGTCACAATGTCCAAACATTTTGCAGGAAAGCGCTTGCCAGAATCACTTGGCGTCGTGTAGACCTTGTCTCCTCGGCCGAGACACCCCGAACGCTCGCCCACGGCAGACGCCAGTGGTCCCGAACGAAAGCAGTGACGATGAAGTCATCCAAGAAGATGCTCGCGCTCGCCGGCGGCATCGCCGCACTGGCGCTCCTGAGCGGCTGCGCCTCCGGCAGCGGTTCCGGCGACGGCGGCAAGGTCGACCAGCTGACCTTCTGGCTCTCCACGTCGACGGCGCAGGAGAAGGGCTACCAGGACCTCGCGACCGACTACGAGAAGAAGACCGGCGTCACGGTCAAGATCGTGAACCTGCCGTACGACGGGCTGCAGACGAAGCTCCGCGAGTCGGCGCAGGCGAACTCGCTGCCCGACGTCGTGCGAGCCGCGGGCATCGACCCGATCTGGACCGGCAAGACCGTCGACCTGGCCTCGATCGTGGACGACGACGCGAACAAGATCGACAAGGACATCATCGCGAAGGACGACGACGGCAAGGTCACCTCGATCCCGTCCGACGTCACCGCGGCGGGCCTGTTCGTGAACAAGTCGCTGTTCGACAAGGCCGGCATCGCCTACCCGACGGACCCCGCGAAGGCCTGGACCTGGGACGAGTTCCTGCAGGCCGCCGACCAGGTGAAGGCGAAGACCGGCGCGAAGTACGACCTGGTGTTCGACTCCTCGCCGTCCCGCCTGCGCGCCTACATGTTCACCAAGGGCACCGACTTCATGCAGCAGGAGAAGGACGGCTCCTTCCCGACCGACTCGAAGACCGTCTCGGCGCTGCAGGACTTCGCCGACATGAACGACGACTCCACGATGCCGAAGTCGGTGTGGACGAGCGGGCAGGACCCGAACGCCCTGTTCAAGAGCGGCCAGGTCGTCGCCTACTTCTCGGGCGTCTGGCAGTCGTCGGACTTCGCGTCGAACATCACCGACTTCGACTGGGCCAGCGCCGCGACCCCGGCCGACCCGACGCACGCCACCGAGATCAACTACGGCGGCAACATCGTCGGCTTCGAGAACTCGGACGCCCGCGGGACCGCGGCGAAGAAGTTCATCGACTACATGTACGAGCCGACGAACTACGCCAAGCTCGTGACGACGAACGGCTTCCTGCCGGTGGAGTCCGGGCTGGACATCAGCTACCCGTTCGAGTCGCAGGCCGCCAAGGACTCCTTCGCGCTCTACCAGAAGGAGATCGACGCGGCGGACCCGATCTCGAGCTCCTACGCCAAGGAGAGCGCGAAGTGGGCGGTCGAGGGCAAGGAACTCGGCACCGACCCCACCACCGCCGAGGTCGGCAAGCTCATCAACGGGCAGCAGTCGGCCAAGAAGACCCTCGAGACGATCACGAAGTACTACGAAGAGCACGTCGGATGACGGATCGGGGTCGGGTGCACGCACCCGACCCCGGCGTCTTTCCCCCAGCAACACCGCGACGAACGAAGAGGATCATCGTGAGCATCCCCACCGCAGCCGGCGACGTGCAGACCGCCGTGCCCACCCCGGTGCCGCCCCGCCGGCCCGGAGCCGCGAAGACGACGAAGCGCCGCCGCTCCGGCGTCAGCAAGCCCGTCCTCGCCCCGATCCTCTTCGTCAGCGTCAACGCGGTGCTGTTCGTCGTGTTCTTCGTGTGGCCCGCGGTCATCGGCCTCGGCTACTCGTTCACCGACTACAACGGTGTCGTCGCCCCGAAGTTCATCGGGCTCGAGAACTACTTCGAGCTGTTCGCCGACGACACCTTCTACGCGGCACTCCTCCGGACGTTCCTCTACGCGATCGTGGCGGTGCCGCTCGGCTTCGTGCTCTCCCTGTCGATGGCGCTCATGCTCACGAGCCCTGCGGCGAAGGGCCGGAGCGTCGCCCGCATCGTCTTCTTCGTGCCGTGGCTCATCTCGCCGATCGTCACCGGCGTCATCTGGCGGTGGATGTTCGGCGAGAACTTCGGGCTCGCGAACTTCGTCATCGAGTCCTTCGGCGGCAAGGCCGTCCCGTGGCAGTCGAACGCGGACCTGTCGCTACTCGTCGTGGTGTTCGCCACCGCGTGGGCCGGAGCCGCCTTCAACATGCTGCTGTTCGTGGCCGCGATCCGGAACGTGCCGCAGTCCTACTACGAGGCGGCGTCCCTCGACGGCGCCGGCGCCTGGCACCAGTTCCGCTACATCACGCTGCCGAGCATCGCACCGACGTCGTTCATCGTGGTCCTGCTGTCGTCGCTCGGCGCCTTCAAGGAGTTCGCGACGATCCAGGCACTCAACGGCGGCGGTCCCGGCACCGACAACAACCTGCTCGTGCAGTACATCTACACGAACGGGTTCCAGAACGCCCACATCGGCTACGCGAGCGCGGCGTCGATGGTCCTCATGCTCATCCTCATGGCCATCGCGCTCATCCAGCTGGCCGTGAACCGTCGGACGGAGGCCCGCCGATGACCGCCACCCTGCCCAGCGCCTCCGGCGCACCCGCGACCGACGTCACGTCGGGGACCACCAGGAACAAGAACACGACCAGGACCAAGCGCCTCGACGGCCCGCCCCGCCCCAGGGCCATCGCCGCCACCGCCCTGCTCTGGGTCTTCATCATCGCGTTCGGCTTCCCCGTGCTCTGGTTCGTCCTCAGCGCGTTCAAGCCCGGCGGCGAGCTGTTCTCCTACCCGCTCACCCTGTTCCCGAAGACGTGGTCGATCAGCGGCTTCACGGAGGCCTGGGCGAGCTACGACTTCGCCCGCTACTTCGGCAACACCGTCATCGTCGCACTGGTCACCACCGTCCTCACCGTGCTGGCGAGCGCGGCGACGGGGTACGCGCTGGCGAAGTACGACAACAGGTGGCTCAAGGTCTTCTTCGTCTGCATCCTCGCGACGACGATGCTCCCGACCGAGGTCATCCTCGCGCCGACGTTCATCGTGATCCGCGACCTCGGCATGTACGACTCACTCGCCGGCATCATCGTGCCGTCGGTCATCACCGCGACCGGCATCTTCATGTTCCGGCAGTTCTTCCTCACCGTGCCGGACGACCTCGTCGAGGCCGCCCGCATCGACGGCGCGAGCGAGTTCGGCATCTTCTGGCGGATCATGCTGCCGATCTCCCGCCCGATCATGCTGACGCTCGCGATCTTCTCGTTCCAGTGGCGGTGGAACGACTACATCTGGCCGCTGCTCGTCCTCAACGACCCGCACCAGTTCACGATCCAGATCGCGCTGCAGAGCATCGTCGGCGCGGAGAACGTCAACTGGACGGTCCTGCTCGGCGCGTCGGTGATCTCGATCATCCCGCTCGTCCTCATCTACCTGGTCTTCCAGAAGTACGTGAACGGCGCGGACCTCAACGCGGGCCTCAAGGACTGATGGGCTTCCTCGACCTCGCCGGCACCGCGGCCGACGCCGACGCGGCCCGGCTCCGGCAGGCCACCGACGCCCCGGAGACGCTGCAGCACCGCGAACTCATGGCGCGCGCCCTCACCCTGGTCGGGGCGTGGGTCCGGAACGAGCGGACGGGAGGCGCGGCTCGCCCCACCGACGACGACCTCGCCACCGCGCACGGCTGGGTCCGGCACCTCGCCACCAGGCAGTCCCACGGCGGCACGTTCGTCGGCGGCGACAACGTGCTCTCCCCACCCGACTCCGCGTTCACGGTGAACGACGTGTGCGACGCCCTCGAGCTCCTCGCGCCGTACCGTGCGACCGTGCCGGCGGCCGCGGCGCTGGCCGACGACCTCGACGAGATCGTGCACCGCGCGACCCCGGCCTTGCTGACGGGTGGCGTGCACACCCCGAACCACCGGTGGGAGATCGCGGCCGCACTCGCCCGCGTCCACCGGCTCCACCCGGACCCGGCCCTCGTCGAGCGGATCGACGAGTGGCTCGCCGAGGGTCCGGACATCGACGCCGACGGCCTGTGGTCCGAGCGCAGCCCGAACTACGCCGCGGCGGTCTCGTGCCCGTCCTTCCTCGTGCTGGCGTCGGTGCTGGGGCGGCCCGAGCTGCTCGACCCGGTGCGCCGCTCGCTCGACGCGACGCTCGCGCTGCTCCTGCCCGACGACACCGTCGAGACCGTGCAGTCCCGACGGCAGGACCAGTCGCAGCCGTTCGGGATCGGACCGTTCGCGCCCCTGCTCTGGCACGTCGCGGTGCTCGACGGCCGAGCCGACCTCGCCGCCGTCGCCGCCCGGGCAGCGGTCGCCGACACCTGGCAGCCCGGCGCGGTGGCCGCACGGGCGATGACCGACCCGGTGCTCGAGCGGCCGCTGCCGGCGGGCGCACCGCTCCCCCGGGGCACCTCGACGTTCCGGGCGGCACGGCTCGTCCACGTCCGCGAGACCGACCGCGACGTCGTGCTCTTCGCCGGCTCGGACGTCCCGGCGGCAGGACACGTCCGCTCCGGGCTCGCGAACAGCCCGACGTTCCTGCGGGTCGTCGCCGGCGCCGTCGTCCTCACCGACGTCCGGCTCTCGCGGGAGTTCTTCGGCCTCGGCCCGTTCCGCCCGACGAGGCTCGAGGACCTCGGCGCCGGCCGGTTCCGGCTGACCGAACGCGTGTCGGCCGGCTACCACCAGCCGCTCGCACCCGAGTACCGGCTGGCCGACGGTGACTACGCACTCGCCGACGAGGGGCGGTTCTCGGCGTCGATGGCGTTCGGCAGCCGGACCGCCGACGAGGTGGCGCTCACGACGACGGTCGACGTCGCACTGACGGCCGACGCGGTCACGCTCGACATCGAGACCGCCGGGGCCGACGTCCCGTGGTCGCTCCAGCTGACGTTCCGCGACGGGGGTACGTTCTCCGGTGTGAGCACCGATGCCGCCACCGCCGAACGCGTCCTCGTCACCGGGACCGCTTCGTACCGCGTCGGCACCGACACCGTGACGTTCGGGCCGGGCAACGGCTCCGGCCCCGGGCAACCCGCGTTCTACGCGCCCGGCCAGGACTACGCGTTCCTCGGCGGGACGGACCGGCCGACGGGCTCGCACGTCCACGTCACCGGACGCGCGCCGGGCCGGACCCGTGTCGTGATCGGGACCCCGTCGGTGGGGTCGTGACCACGGAGCGACCGGCGGCCGGAGACCCGAGCCGCACCGCGCCTCCCGGCATCGTCCTCGTCGGCGCGCGCGGCTACGGCCTGCACCACCGGGCGACCATCGACCGGCTCGTCGGCCTCGGGGCCTGCACGCTGACGGCCGTGGTCGACCCGACCCTCGACGCCGACGAGGACGGCGGGGTGCCCGTCGTCCTCGACGTCGCCGCAGCCCGCGCGACCGGCCCGGTCGACGTCGTCGTGGTCGCGGCCCCGATCGCCGCGCACCTCCCCCTCGCCCTGGCCGCCCTCGAGAGCGGCGCCGACGTCCTCCTCGAGAAGCCCCCGGTCACGACCCGCGCGGACCTGGCGAGCCTGCTCGACGCCGAACGACGCAGCGGGCGCGTGGTCCAGGTGGGGTTCCAGAGCCTCGGGTCGCACGCGCTGCCCGCACTCCGTGACGGGTCGCTCGTCGGGACCGTCCGGTCCGCCGCGGCCGTCGGCACCTGGACGCGCGACCAGGCGTACTGGGACCGCTCCGCCTGGGCCGGCCGCCGCCGGGTGGACGGGGTCGACGTCCTCGACGGGGTCATCACGAACCCGCTCGCCCACGCCGTGGCGACCGCCCTCGCGCTCGTCGGCTGCCGTCGAGCCGACGAGGTGGCGCGCGTCGAGGTCGAGCTGTACCGGGCGAACGCGATCGAGGGCGACGACACCTCGGCCGTCCGGGTCACGACGACCGCCGGACGCGAGGCGACCGCGGCGCTCACCCTGTGCGGGCCGACCGAGGTCCTCCCGAGCGTGCGGGTCCGCGGCACGACCGGGAGCGCGGTCCTCGGGTACACGACCGACGAGGTCACGATCGACGGGGTGACCCACGGCCTCGGGCGCACCGACCTGCTCGAGAACCTGCTCGCCCACCGGTCCCGCGGCGACGCGCTGCTCGTGCCGCTCGTGTCGACCGGCGCGTTCGTCGAGGTGCTCGAAGCCGTGCGGGCGACCGAACCGGTGCAGATCGACCACCCGTGGGTGACGTGGGACGGCGAGGGGCCCGCGCGTCGGCCGCTCGTCACGGACGTCGAGGCGGTCGTCGACCGCGCGGCGGACCAGGGCGCACTGTTCTCCGAGGTCGGCGCACCCTGGGCGCACGCGGACCGCGACGAGGTGCTCGACGAGCTCGTCGTCGACGGCGTCGCGGTCGCATCGGTCCTCGACGGCGCGGGGACGATCCCGACGTCGTCGCCCCGCCCGTACCTGCACCCGGTGCGGACCCTCGGCGGCACGGTCGTGAGCGCCCACCACCCGCCGGACCACGACTGGCACTGCGGCGTCGGGTTCGCGATCCCCGACCTCGACGGCGTGAACTGCTGGGGCGGACGGACGTACGTCCACGGCGAGGGCTACGTCTGGCGCGACGACCACGGGAGCGCAACGGTCGTGCACGCCGAGCACCACGGCCCCTCCCTGCGGCAGGAGGTCGTCTGGCGCGGTCCCGACGGCCACGTCACCCTGCACGAGGACCGGGCCCTCGCCTGGCGGGCGGTCGACACCGGGTGGGAGCTCACGTGGTCGTCGTCGTTCCGCGTGCCAGGGGACGCGGTCGTCCGGCTCGGCGGCCCGGGCAGCAACGGTCGGGTCGGGGCCGGGTACGGCGGCTTCACCTGGCGCTTCCCGCCGTGCGCCGACATCGCGGTCCGGACGGCGACGGCCAGCGGCGAGGACGCGGTGCACGGGTCGGTCGCGCCGTGGGTCGAGTGGTCGGCCGTGTTCGAGGGCGTCGGCGCCACGATCCGGTTCGAGGCCCTCGACCACGACGACCCGTGGTTCGTCCGTGCCGCCGAGTACCCCGCGGTCGGCTCGGCGCTCGCCTGGCGCACCCCGACGCTCGTGCACCCGGGGGTGCCCCTCGTCCGGTCGTTCCGGGCGACGGTCTCGGACGGCCCGGTCGAGCACGGCGCGATCCGGCACGGCCCGGGCGAGCACGGCCTGGACCGGTCCGCCAATACGCTGGTGGGATGAGCACCGAGGACTGGGAAGCCCGCGTCGCCGAACTCTGGGCCGACGACACCATCGACGACCAGGAGCGCATCAACCGCATGCGGGTCCTCGCCGACGCCGCACCCCACCCGGCGCTGGGCGCGTTCGAGCTCGGCGGGGCGAACGACTCCGGCGGCCACGAAGCCGAGGCCGACGTCCACTACACGGCCGCGACGGCAGCCGGGCTCGACACCGTGGACCCGACGAGGGCGGCGCGGATGGTCGTCCAGCACGCCTCGACGCTCCGCAACCTCGGCCGGGTCGACGAGGCGATCACGATGCTCCGCGACGCCCCCGAGCACCCGGCGACCGGCGCAGCGCCGAAGGTGTTCCTCGCACTCGCGCTGCACAGTGCCGGTCGCCACGACGAGGCGCTCCGGGTCGCGATCGAGGCGGTGGAGCCGACGCTCCCCCGGTACCACCGGTCGGTCCGGGCCTACGCGGCAGCCCTCACCGACGCCTGACCGCGACCACCCGTCAGGGTGCCAGCGGCAGCGCGTCGCTCGTCGTGCGGAGCGACTCCTGACGGATCTCGAGCTGCGTGACGGCGAGCGCGGCGAGGTCGTGCAGGTTCGCGAGGTCCGCCCCGGTCGTCTGGCGCGGCTTCGTGTCGAGCACCGCGAGCGTGCCGATCGGGGTGCCGTCGTGCTTCACCAGCGGGACGCTGACGTAGAACCGGATGCCGAGCGGGCCGGTGACGAGCGGGCTGTGCTGCATCTCGGGGTGCGTCTGGCCGTCCGGGATCACGACGGGCACCGGCACCGGGGCGAACCCGTTGCGGAAGTTGATGTGGCGCGCCGCGTCGTCGACACCGGGAGCGATGTACGACTGCGACCAGGCACGGTCCTCGTCGAGGACCTCGACCAGCGCGATCGGGGCGTCGAACAGTCTCGCGGCCATCGCCGTCGTGCGCTGCAGCGCCTGTTCGGGCAGGCTGTCGAGCGTCGCCGGGCGGGCACGGTCGGCGTCGCCTGCCGGCTGGGCCGCGGACGTCGTCTCGACGACGTGGTCGGCGGCGGTGGTCTCCGCGATGACGACGTCGCGGAGCATGGTCACGAGATCGGCACCGGCCGGGCGCGCTGCCGGGTCCTGCGCGGTCATCGCCCGGAGCAGGACCTTCCAGTGCTCAGGCAGCGGCTCGGGCAGCACCGGGTCGCGGGACAACCGCGCGACGGCGGACTCGACGAGCGACCCCGGGAACTCCCGACGGCGGGTGAAGCACTGCAGCAGCACGAGTCCGAGCGAGTAGACGTCGCTCGGCGGACCGACCTCGCCGCCCCGCGCCTGCTCGGGGCTGAGGTAGGCGGCGGTCCCGGTGGTCACGCCGTCGGCCGTCAGCCGCTCGACACCGGCGGCGAGCGCGATGCCGAAGTCGGTCAGCCGGGCGCGTGCACGGTCGGAGTCGTTGCCGTAGTCGACGAGCAGGATGTTCGACGGCTTGATGTCGCGGTGCACGACGCCGTGGCTGTGGATGTAGTGCAGCGCCTCGGCCATGTCGTAGCCGATCTCGGCGATGTGGCGGGAGGCGAGCGGGCCGACGGAGAGCCGGTCCTCGAGGTCCTGCCCGGCGACCAGCGCCATCACGAGGTACCGCTGGCGGGTGCCGTCGTGGCCGGTGACGACGCCGGTGTCGAGCAGGCTCACGAGGTTGTGGTGCTCGAGGGACGCCAGGACGCCGAGCTCGGCCTCCTGCCGCGCGACGTCGACGGTGCCGGCGTGGAACACCTTCACGGCGACGGGCCGGTGGAGGCTCTCGTCGACCCCGCGGTACACGACGGACATGCCGCCCTGGCCGATGGCGTGTTCGAGCCGGTACCGCCCGTCGAGCAGTGGGGCCGTGGACGCGGTGTCCTCGGTCGGACTCATCTGACCCTCGTTCTCGGTTCCGGCAGGCAACGATGCATCTTCGCATCCCGGCGGGGATCGTGTTCCGTCGACGCGCTCAGCGGCCCGTCGCCACCGTGCTCACCCGCAGGTCGTCGAAGGTGCTCGTGAAGCCCGCACCGCCGAGCGAGATCAGCCCGATCCGCGGCTCCGCCCCGAGGTCCGCCGTCCACGTCCCGCCCCGCACGAAGTGCCGTCCGTCGACACTGGTGTACGCGGTGTAGCGGTGCTCCCCGGCCACGAACCGGTGCACGATCCGCAGCGTGGTGGTGTCCCCGACCGGCCCGACGACCATGTTCCCGTAGGTCGGGGCACCGGCCGGTTGCCCGGAGACCTGCTTGCCGAACTCCGTCTGCCGGGTGTCGAAGATCGAGTTCGAGGTCAGGCGCACGGAGTCGCTGTCGCTCCCGTACACGATGAGCCCGCCCTGCACGTAGTTCACGCCGTCGCCGGTCGCCGGGGTGTCGACCGCGACGGTGGTCTCGGCCACCCAGTCGCCCCGGGGAGCCGGTTCGGACAGGACCGAGGCGAGCGGTGTCTGCGGCGGGTGGATGTCGGCGTCCTGCGTCCGCCACCGGAAGGCGCCCCCGGCGACCGTCCACGTGGATGCATCGGGCTCACGGGTCCAGCGGAGCGCCGGCGGCAGGGTCGTCCCGTCGAAGTCGGTGGACAGCGCACGGATCGTCCGACCGGGCACGTCGACCGGTGCGGCGGTGGCGCGGTACGTCGCCCGTTGACCGGGCTGCGCCACCGGCCCCGGTTGCACGCCGTCCGAGGGGCCGGCTCCGCCGCGGACCACGGGCCAGCCGTGCACCCAGTCGAGCGGGTCGATGAGCACGGGCCGCTTCGTGTAGGTGCCCTGGCCCGCGTAGTACGGGTCGTCCCGGTCGACGGCGTGGTAGACGATCCAGTCCTGCCCGGCGAGGTCGGTGACGACCGTGTTGTGCCCGGTGCCGACCCAGCGGTTGCCGTTCTGGGCGAGCAGGGGCGTGCCGCCCACCCGGGTGCTCGTGATCCGCACGCCGTCCTGGTCGGTGAACGGGCCGAGCGGGCTGCGCGACCGGGCGACGAACACGCCGTACCCGGTCAGGGCGCCGTTGCAGCAGTTCGTGGCGGACCCCATGAAGTACCACCAGCCGTCGTGCCGCATCAGGTAGGTGCCCTCGTAGCGGTTGTCGATCGCGATCTGCCGCTCGGTCGAGGGGATCGACCGCAGGCCGTCGGTGCTCAGCCGGCGGACGTTCACCCCGCCGAAGTAGCTGCCGAAGTACAGGTACGTGCTGCCGCGGTCGGTGATGACCTCGGGGTCGAACTCCCACCGCTGCCCGGCGCCGTTCGGTGCCGCCTGCGGTGCCACCACGGGTCCGCCGGAGTCCGTCCACGGTCCGGTCGGGCCCGGGCTCGTCGCGACGCCGACGGCCGATCCGCCGCCGGTCGGTGCCGTGCCGCTCGGGGTGTCGGACGCCGCGTAGTAGAGGTACCAGGTGCCCGGGCGCCCGTGCGTCCCGGCTCGGTACACGACGTCCGGCGCCCAGATGCCGTTCGCGTCGCCCACCCAGGCCGGCTTCGTGGGGAAGGCGTCGTCGACGTACGTCCAGTGCGTCAGGTCGGTGGACCGGTACGTCGGGACCCCGTGCTGCACGAGTGACCCGTCCGGGTTCTGTTCCGTCGCCGTGAGGGCGTCGGTCGTGCAGTAGAGGTACCAGTTCCGGTCGCGTCCCACCCCGCGCACGACGGTCGGGTCGGCGCAGCTCGCCGCGGTCTGGCCGTCCGGCAGGGCGAGCGTCATCGGGTTCTGGTGGGTCGGCGCGGCACCGCCCCGTGCGGACGTGGTCTCCGCGGCGACGGCGGGCGCACCGCTGGCACCGACCTGGAGGAACGTGGTCGCGAGTCCCGCGACCGTCGCGATCGCGAGGACTGCTCTGAGTGACCGGCGCACGGTGGACCTGCTCTCGTCGTCGAGGAGCGTGCGGACGAGCGTGAGCGTACGCTCACGCCCACCGGCCCGTCCGACGAAGGAGTCGCGAGATGCCCGCACGGTTCGTGTACTGGATCAACGCCTCGCTCGACGGCTTCGTCGAGACCGAGGCCGGTGAGCACAGCGGCGTCGAGGGACCGGAGTGGATCCGGATCGACGAGGCCGTGCACCGCGAGTTCAACCGCCGCGCCCGGGCGATGACGCTGTCCGTCGAGGGCCGCATCGTCCACGACATGATGGACCCGTTCTGGCCCGACGCCCGCACCGACGAGTCTCTGCCCGCGTACATGCGCGAGTACGGCGAGATCTGGACCGAGCAGCCGAAGGTCCTCGTCTCCCGGTCGCGGACGGCGGCGGACCACAACACGCGGATCATCGGCCGCGACGAGGACGCGATCGACGAGCTCGCCCGCATCCGCGCCGAGTCCGAGGGCGACGTCGGTGTCGGCGGTCCGAGCATCGCGACGCAGCTGCTCGACGCCGGGCTCCTCGACGAGCTGATGGTCTTCACGCACCCCGCCGTCCTCGGGCGTGGGCGTCCGCTGTTCGACCCGCCGCCGTCGGGTGCGCGACCGCCGTTGGTCCTCGACCTGCTCGAGCAGCAGCGGTGGGACAACGGGGTGACGCTGCACCGGTACGACCTCCGGCGCTGATCAGCCGGCGGACGGTGCCGTCCCGACGATGACCAGCCGCCACGCGCTCGACCGGTCGCTGTCGAAGCCGTTGAACGCGACGGAGTCGACGTCCGTGCTCGCGAGCCGCGTCAGGCGGATCGGGTTCGGGCTGTCCCGGCAGGCCACGGGGTCGACGGTGAAGTCGCCGGATCCGCCCCGGGACTCGATGCGGACGATCCCCCGCATGTGCCCGTTGCCGAAGCACGAGAACTCGAGGTGGTCGATCGCCTTCGCGGCCGGGAAGCGCAGCGTGACGCCGGTCCCGACCTCGGACGGGTCCTCGTCGCCGGGTTGGATGTCCGCGGTCAGCACGCCGAGGACGTCCGGGTCGGTCTCCGTCGCCGCCTCCTGTGCGCTCCGCCAGTCGGCGAGCGCCTCCTCGTCGACCGTCGGCGTCGCCGTGCAGCCGGCCAGCAGGAGCAGGACGGCGAGCGGCGGGACGAGGAGGTGGGGACAGTGCACGGTGCGAGCCTACGGAACTGAAGGCGCGGCGCCAGCTGGCACCGCGCCTCCCGTCCGGGGGATGGTGGCGTCAGACGTCGCGTCGGCGTGCGACCACGAGTGCGAGTGCGCCCACCACGGCCACCTCGGCCGCGAGCACGCCGAAGCCGCCCCAGCCGTTCAGGACGATGCCCTCCTGCGGCGCGGCGTCGCCGGCCGAGTAGGTGAACAGCTGCATCCCGGCCTGGTCGGGCAGGAACTTCGTGACGTCGAGGAGCCACTGCGCCTGCAGCACGCTCGCGATGAGCGACAGCACGATCGGGACGACGAGCAGGAGCCCGAGGGTGATCGCGATCCCGCCGGCGCTCGACCGGACGAGGAGTCCGATGCCGTACGCGAGCAGGGCGAGGAGCGTGACGTACACCGAGGCGCCGAGCAGCGGCATGAACACCGACGGATCGGCGAGGTCGGCGTGCACGCCCTTGCCCGCCTGCAGGGCTGCCGAGGCGAACACCCCGATCCAGATCGACACCGCGCTGACGACGAAGGTGGTGACCGCGAGGACCGAGGCCTTCGCGAGGATCACACCCGTCCGACGGGGGTCGGCGGCGAAGGTCGAGCGGACCTGGCCGGTGCCGTACTCCCCCGTGATGATGAGCACGCCGAGCACCGCGACGACGAGTGCCGTCAGGGAGACGCTCGCGGTGTTGATCGTGACGAGGGTGCCGTTCGCGGAGTCCTGGGCGACGGGCGTGCCGACGTCGAGGGCGTTGCCGATGAGGACCGCCATGGCGATCGTGACCACGACGAGGATCGCCAGGCACCAGATCGTGGAGCGGATGCTGCGGAACTTGATCCACTCGCTGCGGACGAGCCGGCCGAAGCCGAGCCCGATCGTGGGCGGCAGATTCGTGGGCGGCAGGGTCGTGGCGGTCATCGGGTGCCCTCCGATCGGTACTCGACGTCGTCGCGGGTGAGCGCCATGTAGGCCTCTTCCAGGCTGGCGCCCACGGGTGTGAGCTCGTGCAGCGGGACGCCGACCTGTGCGGCGATGTTCCCGACCGTGGTGGCGTCCGGGCCGACCACCATGAAGGTGCCGTCCTCGCGCGGGGTCACGGACGCGTTCGGGCCGATCGCCTGGAACAGCTGGTCGGGAGCCGGCGTCCGGACGACGACGCGGCTGCCGCCGGTTCCGCCGCCCGCGGCGACGAACTCCTGGATGGGGGCGTCGGCGAGGACCCGGCCGCGGCCGAGGACGACGACGCGGTCGGCCGTCTGCGCCATCTCGCTCATGAGGTGGCTGGACAGGAACACGGTGCGACCGTCGGCGGCCATGCGGCGGGCGAGCTGCCGCACCCAGAGCACGCCGTCCGGGTCGAGGCCGTTGACCGGCTCGTCGAGGATGAGGGTCTTCGGGTCGCCGAGCAGTGCCGCGGCGATGCCGAGTCGCTGCCCCATACCGAGCGAGAACCCGCCGACGCGCTTCTTCGCGACGGAGTCGAGGCCGGTCATGTCGATGACCTCGTGCACGCGGGACTTCGGGATCCCGTGGGTCGCCGCGAGCGAGAGGAGGTGGTTGTAGGCGCTGCGGCCCTGGTGGACGGCCTTGGCCTCGAGGAGCGCCCCGACCTGCCGGAGCGGGTCGCGGAAGGACGTGTACGGCTGCCCGTTCACGGTCGCCCGCCCGGCCGTGGGGCGGTCGAGCCCCATGATCATGCGCATCGTGGTGGACTTCCCGGCGCCGTTCGGCCCGAGGAAGCCGGTCACGCTGCCCGGCCGCACGACGAACGAGACGTCGTCGACGGCGGTCTTCGGACCGTACTGTTTGGTGAGGTGCTCGACTTCGATCACGGCGGCCACGCTACGGGGACCTGGGAGTCGGCCGCGTCCACCCTGAGGGGGAGATGGGGTGGACCGCTCGGGGGACCCCCGACGAGTGCGGAGCGTGCCGCGCGTCGAGGCAGCCGCCGCCGGACCGGATTCGGGCCGACGTGGCACCGTGGAGGCATGCCGTCGCCGCAGTCGCTGACCGAGGCCGACCGGCGCATCGTTGCCGGGTGGGCGGCCGACTGCCCCGAGCGCGTCCTCCCGCTGTTCGAGCGTGAAGCCCCGACCGACGGCCGTGCCCGCGACGCGATCGAGCGGGCGCGGGCGTTCTCCCGCGGGGAGCTCGACGCCGCCGGGCAGATCCGTCGGCGCTTCGAGGCGGGCCGGGCCGCGAACGCCGTGACCCCGGCAGCTGCCGTCGCGGCGGCGCGTGCCGCAGCACAGGCGTCCGGCGTGGCGCACATGGGGGCACACGCACTGGGCGCTGCCGCGTACGCGGCGCGGGCTGCGGGACTGGCCGAGCCGTGCCTCCAGGACGCCGCGGCCCGCGAACGGGACCGACAGCTCGCGCTCGCGGGCGACGAGGTGCGCGACGCCCTCCGCCGCTTGCCGGCAATCGGGACGGACACCTCGGGGCCGCTCGGTCCAGGACTCCTCGCGCGGGGCGACCTCGGCGAGCACGTGCGGGCGCTGCAGCAGGCGATCGCCGGGGCTACCCTGACGCCGTGAGCGACGCACTGGACGACGGGCCGTTCTTCCACGGGACCAAGGCGGACCTGCACGTCGGCGACCTGCTGACCGCCGGGTTCCGCTCGAACTACCGGCCCGAGGTCGTGATGAACCACGTGTACTTCACCGCGCTCCGTGACGGCGCCGGGCTCGCGGCCGAGCTCGCGGCGGGCGACGGGATCCCCCGCGTGTACGAGGTCGAGCCGACCGGCGTCTTCGAGGACGACCCGAACGTGACGGACAAGAAGTTCCCGGGCAACCCGACGCGCTCCTACCGCAGCACGGCGCCGCTCCGGATCACCGGCGAGGTGACGGGCTGGCCGCGGTTGACGCCGGAGGCACTCCAGGCGTGGCGCGATCGGCTGGCGGCGCTGCGCGCGGACGAGCGGGGCGAGATCATCAACTGACTGCCGCGCCCGGCCGGCCGGCGCCCCGGACGGGATTTCGCGCTGCGCGACAGTTCACGGGAGCGCGACCGCGTGAAGTGTCGGTCAGCGCGAAAACCCGCGCCCGCCCGGCGGAGGCCGTCAGCGCGACCGCGCCCGGTACTCCCCCGGCGGCCCGCCGCACGCCCGGGCGAAGTGCGCGTAGAAGCTCGACTGCGACCCGAACCCCGCCGCGTGCGCGATCTCCGACGTCGTCATCGAGGTCGTCGCGAGCAACCGCTGTGCCTCGGCCACCCGGCACCGGGTGAGGTACTCGAGGATGGTCGTCCCGACGTCCTGCCGGAACACCGACATCGCGTAGTGCGGGTGCAGGTGCGCCGCCGCGGCCACGTCGGCCACCTCGATCGGCTCACGGAACCGGTCGACCACGAACCGCACCATGTCGATCACCCGGTGCATGGCGTCCGCGGTGCCGTGACCGCCGCCCGGGCGGAGGTCGACGGCGTCCCGGTGGTGCCGCAGCAGCCGTCGGACGAGCGCCTGGGCCTCGAGGTTCGCGATGGTCTCGGCGCCCTCGTCCGCGAAGTCCCGCTGCCACGAGCCGAGCATCGACTCGACGTCACGACCGGCGGCCTCGGTCGGCACGACGACCGGCCGGTTGAGGAGCATCGCGCCGAGGTCGTGGTCGGGCAGCCCCCACGCGAGCACCTCGCCGAGCGGGATGTGCACCCACCGGAACTCCCCCGTCCCCGTCCCGTCGCCGACGAGCTGGTGCGGGGTCCAGCCCCAGAAGAGCGCGATCTCGCCGGCGTGCACGCTGACCG
The DNA here is from genome assembly GCF_900113095.1 of Curtobacterium sp. YR515. Taxonomy (NCBI): domain Bacteria; kingdom Bacillati; phylum Actinomycetota; class Actinomycetes; order Micrococcales; family Microbacteriaceae; genus Curtobacterium; species Curtobacterium sp. YR515. The sequence goes on from NZ_FOOD01000001.1 coordinate 39,831, forward strand.
GGGCGCCGCCGAAGCGGTAGTCGAGGTGCCCGTCGAGCACGAGGTTGATCTCGAGGTCGTCGTGCCGGTGGGACGACGGCATGAGCGGCGCCGGGCCACGGTGGCTCCAGTACGCCGCTTCCATCGTCTCCACGTCGAGCACACCGCGAGCCTACGACAGCGACCCGCGGGCCCGACAGCGACCCCCGGGACCGACAGCGACCGGAGCGCGCCCATCCGAGGATCCTGGAACCCCGCCGTCCGAAGCCGGAGGCCCGCACCCGCCCCCGCTTCCTACCGTCGTGGCATGACCAAGATCACCATCATCGGCGCAGGCGGCTTCGTCTTCCCGTTCCGCCTCATCGGCGACCTCGTCTCCTTCCCCGCACTGCAGGGCGCGACGCTGCACCTCATGGACCTCGACGCGGGCAGGGTCGCCCGCACCGCGAGCGCTGCCCGCGAGCTCGTCGCCCACCACGGCCTCGGCACCGAGGTCCTCGAGACCACCGACCGCCGCGAGGCCCTCGCCGGCGCAGACGTCGTCATCATCACGTTCCAGGTCGGCGGCGTGGAGTCGTACAAGTGGGACGTGGAGATCCCCCGGAAGTACGGCATCGACCAGGCCGTCGGCGACACCGTGGGACCCGGCGGCGTGTTCCGCTTCCTGCGCTCCGTGCGCGCCTACGAGGACATCGCCCGCGACGCGCTCGAGCTCTGCCCGGACGCCCAGTTCATCAACTACGCGAACCCGATGGCGATGGCCACGGCGTTCCTCAACGCGAAGGGCCTGCGCACGGTCGGCCTCTGCCACAGCGTGCAGGGCACCACGCGCATGCTCGCCCGGACCCTCGACGTGCCGTACGACGAGGTCGAGTACGTCAGCGCCGGCATCAACCACCAAGCCTGGATCCTCGAGTTCAAGCGGCGGAACGGCGAGGACCTGTACCCGCGCCTCCGCGAGGTGATGACCGCGAGGCACCGGCGCGGCGTCGCGGCGGCCGACCTGCACGACGACGACGGCGACCACAGCGAGGCGGCTGCGGCGGCGAGCAACTACGAGGGCGGCAACGAGCAGGTCCGCACGCAGCTGATGCGGTCGTTCGGCTACTTCGAGACCGAGTCGAGCCACCACGCGAGCGAGTACGTGCCGTACTTCCGCAAGGACCCGGAGACGGTGCTCGAGTACATCCCGGAGCGCTGGGACTACTACGAGATCTGCCTCGCCCACGACGAGCAGGGCGACGTCGACCAGCAGCTCGAGAAGCTCAAGGCCGACCTGTCCCCGTCGGTCGAGTACGGCGCGAGCATCGTCAACGCGATCGTCACCGGCGTCCCCGCGGTGGTCTACGGCAACGTCCCGAACCGCACCGGCGTGATCGCCAACCTGCCGTCGGACGCCTGCGTCGAGGTCGCCTGCCTGGCCGACGGCAACGGGGTCACCCCGATCTCGTTCGGCGAACTCCCCCCGCAGCTCGCGGCGATCAACCGGACGAACACGAACGTGCAGACGCTGGCCGTCCGCGCGGCGCTGACCGGCAGCGTCGAGCACGTCCACCACGCGGTCGCGCTCGACCCCCTCACCGCGGCGCACCTCACGCTCGACCGGATCGCCGAGATGACCGACGAGCTGCTGCACGCGCACGCCGCGCTGCTCCCGGAGTCGCTGCGTCCGGCGACCGCGGCACCGGCCGAGCAGGGTGCCGTCCAGGAGGCGCGACCCGCCCTCGTCTGACCGCCCCGTCCGCCGACGGGGCCGGGTCCACCGCGCGACCCGGCCCCGTCACGGACGCACCCGGACCCCGGGACGTGCACCGCGCCTCCTGGACCACCACGGCACCACGACCTCGAAGGAGAGGACCATGCCGACCCGACCACCCACCCAGCTGGCCCGACGCGGGTTCCTCGCGCTGGCCGGCATCTCGATGGCCGGCGCACTCGCAGCCTGCGCCGGCCAGGGCACCGCTGCCCACGGCGGCACGAAGCACATCCGCCTGTCGACCTGGAACATCCCGACGGACATCACGAGCTACCAGCAGATCGCCGACGAGTTCGTCGCGGCGCACCCCGGCACCAGCGTCGCCGTCGAGGTCACCACGGGCCAGTTCCACCAGTGGTTCATCACCCGGCTCGCCGCGGACCTCGCGCCGGACGTCATCCGGATCACCCCGCAGCAGATCGGCCGGTACGCCGCGAACGGCAGCCTCGTCGACATCTCCGGCTCGATTCCGAAGGACTACCAGCAGGACTACAGCACGCCGTTCTGGGCGATCGGTGCCCGGGACGACGGTGTGTACGGCGTCTTCCAGCACACCGACAACTTCATCACCTACTACAACCGCGAGGTCATGGACCGGATCGGGGTCACTCCGCCGGAGAGCCTCGCGGACGCGTGGACGTGGGACGAGTTCCTCGACGTCGCGAAGGAGGTCAAGCCGGTCACCGGCAAGTACGCGTTCGGGTACGGCTGGTCCGCGCCGGAGACCGCCTACCGGTGGCTGCCGTTCGTCTACCAGAACGGGGGTGCGTTCCTCGGCGAGGACGGTGCCACCCCCTCGATGGACACCCCCGAGGCGATCGACGCCCTGGCGTTCGGACGCAAGTGGTACGCCGACGGCCTCGCCACCACCGGCAACCTGTCGAAGAGCGGCGGCGGGGACGTCTCCCGCAACCTGTTCCTGACCGGGCAGATCGGCATGATGCTCAACAACCCGGAGTCGATCGTGCAGCTCGACACCGACATGCGGGACAACTGGGGCACGGCGCCGATGATCCGGAACGTGGGTGAGGCGAGTGACCTGGGCGGCAACGCCCTCGCCGTCACGAAGTCGAGCAAGCACCCCGAGCTCGCGGCCGAGCTCGTCGCGATGATCACCTCGCGGCCGAAGATGCAGCAGTTCTGCCACGACGGCAACTGGCTGCCGGCCCGCGAGTCCCTCGACGCGGCGGACATCGGGTACGCCGCGAACTCGGACACCATGCAGCGGTTCATCGACCAGGGGTCGACCATCCCGCTGTCGATGGTGAAGGCCGAGAGCGGGCAGTACTTCTCGTCGCTCAACGCGGTGTTCGCCGACTACCTCGACCTGTGCCTGCTCGGGCAGCTCAGCCCGAAGGAGACCTCGAGCCAGATGATGGAGGCGATGCGCAGTGTCACTGCGAACTGAGACCGCGCCGGTCCGGACCACGGCGTCGACCGCACCGCCCACCGGTGGGCTCCCCGCCGGTGGTGCCGCACGACGACGCCAGGGCCGGTTCGTCCCCTGGGTGTTCGTCGGCCCCGCCGCACTCCTGTTCCTCGGCTTCTCGCTCATCCCGATCGTGACCGCGATCGCCCTGAGCTTCCAGGACTCGAGCACCTCGCTCGGCGACGGCACCTGGGTCGGTGGGAAGAACTTCGTCGACATGGGCTCCGACCCGCTGATCGGGACGGCGCTGCGGAACACGCTCGTCTTCACGGTCGGGACCGTCCCGACCGCGATGGCGATCGGCCTCGCCCTGGCGGTGGCGCTGAACCGACCGCTGCCCGGGCGTTCGGTGTTCCGTGCGCTCTTCTTCGTGCCGATGGTCGCCGCCGGCGTCGTGGTCGGCGTCATCATGTCGTGGATCTTCAACGGCGACTACGGCGTCGTGAACAACCTGCTCGAGGCGCTCGGTCTCGGCCGCGTGCCCTGGCTGACCGCGCCCGGCTGGGCGATGGCGACCCTGGTGATCGTCGTCGTGTGGACCCGGATCGGGTTCTGCATGGTGATCTACCTCGGTGCGCTGCAGTCCGTGCCCGCCGAGCTCAAGGAGGCAGCCGCGATCGACGGCGCCTCGCGGTGGGTGCGGTTCCGGACGATCACGTGGCCGCTCCTGCGACCGACGACGTCGATCCTGCTCATCCTCAACGTGGTGTTCTCGCTGCAGGCGTTCGACGTCATCTACGTGATGACCGGCGGCGGCCCCGGCTTCTCCACCACGGTGCTCATCCAGTACGTGTTCCGGTCCGCGTTCATCGACGCGCGGATGGGGTACGCCGCGGCGCTCGGGCTGGTGCTCGTCGCGATCCTGCTCGTGTTCACGCTGCTCCGGCAGCGGGCCAACAAGAAGGCTGAGGAGGCCATCTGATGGCACTGTCCGTTGCGGGGTCGACCCACGCCTCCCGTCCGACCGCCGCGCGGCGGAAGCCGCGCCCGGGTCGCTGGGTGCTCGTCGCCGGACTCACCGCGCTGGCGATCCTGATGGTCTTCCCGCTGTACTGGATGGTCGTCTCCGCGCTCACCCCTGGCGGCCAGTCGCAGAGCGGCACGTTCTCGCTCTTCCCGACCCGGCCCACCTTCGAGAACTACACGCAGGTGTTCAGCACGCAGCCGGTCTGGCGGTGGCTCGGGAACTCCGCGCTCATCACCAGTGTCGGCACCGCGCTGAGCGTCGTCGTCTCGCTGATGGCCGGGTACGCCCTGGCGAAGTTCCGGTTCGTCGGGCGGGGGCTGCTCTACTCGGCGTTCCTCGTCACGATCATGATCCCGATCCAGGTCACCCTCGTGCCGAGCTTCCTCGTCGTCGCGAAGATCGGGCTCGTCGACTCCCCCTGGGCGGTCATCCTGCCGACGGTCTTCGACGTGGTCGGGATCTTCATCGCCCGGCAGTTCATGCTCGGGGTGCCGGACGCCCTGATGGAGGCCGCGCGGCTCGACGGCGCCGGCGAGTTCCAGACCTTCTTCCGGGTCGTGCTGCCGACCTGCGGCCCCCTCGTCGGGGTGCTCGTGATCCTCGGGTTCATGACGCGGTGGAACGACTTCCTCTGGCCGCTCGTCGTGCTGCAGGGCAACGAGAACCTCACCGTGCCGGTCGCGCTGTCGACGCTGACGAACAACCCGGCGTTCAGTTCGCCGTGGGGCGCCGTGATGGCGATCGCCACCGTGACGGTGCTGCCGCTGCTCGTGGTGTTCCTGGCGTTCCAGCGGCAGTTCGTGCAGGGCATCGCCTCGACCGGCATCAAGTAGGCCGCGGGCGCGCGAGCGTACCCGGTCGGGACGGCAGCACGGTCAGACCGCGGCGCGGAGCACGGCCCCCACCACGCGAGCGGGCTCGGGCAGCCGCTCGTTCGTGGCCGACGCCCGGAAGGAGTCGAGAGCGAGCGCGGCGAACCGCCGCGCGGCACCGAGTCGCTCGGCCGGGTCGTCCCCGCCCAGCCCCCGCGCCGCGAGCAGCACGAGGAGCAGGTCGTCGACGACGAAGTCCGGCCGCAACCGTCCCGCGGCCTTGGCTCGCAACGACAGGCCCGCCATCGCGTGCAGGAGCTCGGCGCGGTGCCGGGCGAGCCGGTCGGACACCTGGCCCGCGGCGACGAGCGCATCGACGAAGCCCTGGTTGCGGGCGTTCAACTCGACGGTCCGTTCGACGACGGAACGCAGGCCCCGCCAGGGGTCCGGGTGCGCGGCACCCTCGAGGACGATGTTCCGGCAGAGCTCGAGCTCGTCGTCGAACGCGGCGTCGACGAGGTGCTGCCGGGTCGGGAACCGCCGGTAGAGCGTCGCCGGCCCGACCCCCGCGTGCCGGGCCACGTCGCGCATCGTCACGTCGAGGCCCCGCGCGCCGAACAGCTCGCGCGCGGCCTGCAGAACGCGGTCGCGGTTCTCGCGTGCGTCGGATCGGAGGTGAGACGTCTCGTCGGTCATCGCTCCCACTTTAGCCAAGTGGACGCGGGCGTCCGTTAGCGTCGCGAGCATGCACGCAGTCGCCATCCAGTCCTTCGGCCCGCCGGACGGCCTCGTCCCCACCGAGCTCCCGGAACCCGTCGCCGCACCCGGCCAGGTCCTCGTCGACGTCGAGGCGATCGGTGTCGGCGGCGTGGACGCCGTCATCCGGCGCGGGACCATCGCGCGCCCCGGACTCGAGCCCGGGTACGTCCCGGGCAGCGAGGTCGCCGGGCGCGTCGTCGCCGTCGGGGACGATCGGGACGCCGGCTGGCTCGGCCGTCGGGTCTGGGCGTTCACGGGCGTCGGTGGCGCGTACGCCGAGCGTGTCGTCGCCGAGACCGGGGACCTCACACCGCTCGACGACGGGTTCGACGCCGTGGACGCCGTCGCCGTGGGGTCGGCCGCCCCGGTCGCCCGGTTCGCGCTGGCGCACGCGCACCTCGCCCCGGCCGAACGGGTGCTGGTACGCGGAGCCGCCGGCAGCATCGGGATCGCCGCCGTCGAGCTCGCCGCACAGGCCGGTGCCGCGGCGGTCGCGGTGACGACGGGTTCGGCCGAGCGAGGCGACCGTCTGCGCGGGTTCGGCGCCACCCACGTGCTCGACCGACAGGGCGCGGGCGACGGGCCGGAGTCCTACGACGTGGTCATCGACGTCGTCGGCGGCCCCGCGATGCCCGCGTTCATCGACCGCCTGGCACCGAACGGTCGGCTGGTCCTCGTCGGCGCCGTGGCCGGCATGCCCCCGGCGGACTTCGGCGCGCACCTGCTCCGCGGCTTCCAGCAGTCGCGGTCGGTCGCGACCTTCAGTCTCGACTCCGTGCCGCGCGACGCCCTGGCGTCGGCGCGGACGGAGCTCTTCCGCGCGGCCGCCGCGGGGACCCTGTCCCCGGTCATCGACGCGGTGCTGCCGCTCGCAGACGCTGCGGAAGCGCACCGCCGCATGGACGACGGCGAGGTCTTCGGACGGATCGTCCTGACGCCCTGATCCCGGTCATGGAAAGACGGGAGGCGCGGTGCCAGCTGGCACCGCGCCTCCCGTCCGTCACCTGGTGACGTCAGCCGCGGATCACGGAGATCTCGTCGGCCTGCGGACCCTTCTTGCCGGGGCCGACCACGTAGCGGACGTGGTCGGTGTCCTCGAGCGAACGCAGGCCCGTCGACGCGACGATGCTGGAGAAGTGGGCGAACAGGTCGTCGGACCCGTCGTCCGGGGTGATGAAGCCGAACCCCTTGTTGTTGTCGAACCACTTGACGGTTCCGGTGGGCATCAGAGCCACCCCTCTCAGTGGATGCGCAGTTGCGCGACCATCGGGCAGGCGAACGGGTCACGAGCGGCGAGCCCGACCCGGTTGAGGTACCGGACGACGATGCCGTACGAGCGCAGCAGGGTGGTCTCGGTGTAGGGCACGTCGAGCGTGTCGCAGTGGTCGCGGACGAGCAGACGGGCCTGCTTCAGCGCCGGACGCGGCATCGACGGGAACAGGTGGTGCTCCACCTGGTAGTTCAGGCCGCCCATGAGGAACGAGACCCACCAGCCACCGCGGATGTTGCGGGAGGTGCGGACCTGGCGCGAGAAGAAGTCGACCTTGGCGTCGTGCGCGATGGTCGGCATGCCCTTGTGGTTCGGGGCGAACGAGGCGCCCATCATCACACCGAAGACGGCGAGCTGGACCCCGAGGAACGCGCACGCCATGCCGAAGGGCAGGAACCAGAACACGATCGTCAGGTAGATGCCGAAGCGGGCGACGAGCAGGCCGGCCTCGAGCCAGCGGTGCTTCACGTCGGCCTTCGTGCCGTTGCCCGTGACGATGCTCATCACGGCGTAGCGGTGCAGGTTCAGGCCCTCGAGCGTGAGGAGGGGGAAGAACAGCCAGCCCTGGAAGCGCATGAACGTCGTCATGAGCGGGCCCTTCACGGACGCGGCGTCCTCCGGCAGGAAGCGGATGCCGTCCGGCGCGATGTCCGGGTCCTTGCCGACCGTGTTCGGGTTGCCGTGGTGGCGGGTGTGCTTGTTCATCCACCACGAGTAGCTGAGGCCGACCATGAACGTGCCGAGCCAGCGGCCGGCGTGGTCGTTCCACTTCTGCGAGGCGAAGACCTGGCGGTGCGCGGCCTCGTGCGAGAGGAACGCGAACTGCGTGAAGAGGACGCCGAGGGCTCCGGCGACGATGAGCTGGAACCACGAGTCGCCGAGGAACGCGAACGCGACCCAGGCGAGGGCGAGGGTGCCGATGAGGGTTCCGAACAGGGACCAGTAGAAACCGGTGCGGCGGCGCAGGAGGCCGTTGTCCTTCACCTGCGCCAGCAGCGCGGAGTAGGTCGAGGTGCCCTTGCGGGGACCTGTTGCGGGACGGGTGCGGGTGTAACCCGGTGCGAGCGGAGTGGTGGTCATGAGGACCGCCTTCCGGTACGGATCGGTCCTTCAACCAATGCGAGTGAGTTCACGCGTTTGCGCTTGGCGCGACACTAGGGGCGGAACATGCGTGTTCGCCTGGGAGTCCGGTTTGCGTCGGTCCGTCTGCCACGATCTTCCGTCGGTCCGTCTGCCACGATCGACGCATGCCTCTCGACGGACGTCCCCTCGAACGCCTCGGCTTCCTCACCATCGGGTCGTTCGACCCGGCACGGCCCCGACTCGGTCACGAGGAGACCCTCCGGGTCATCGAGCGCGCCGAGGCCCTGGGCTTCGACAGCGCGTGGTTGCGGCACCGGCACGTGCAGCACGGCATCTCCTCCCCCGTCGCACTGATGGCAGCCGCCTCACAGCGGACCTCCCGGATCGCGCTCGGGACCGCCGTCACACCGATCGGCGCCGAGAACCCGTTCCGGCTCGCCGAGGACCTGGCGACGGTCGACGTGCTCCTCGGCGGTCGTCTCCACCCCGGTTTCTCCTCCGGCACCCCGATGCACTACGACCTCTACCGGGACGCGCTGTACCCGGACACCGCCGAGCAGGAGGACTTCGGCGACGCGCGACTCCTGCGCTTCCGTGACCTCGTCCGGGGCGAGCCGGTCGTCGAGGTCGCCGAGCAGCGCGGCATCGAGGAGTTCGCCACGACCGTGCAGCCGCAGAGCCCCGGCCTCGCCGACCGGCTCTGGTACGGCACGGGCAGCACGCGGTCAGCGGTGTGGGCGGCGCAGAACGGCTTCCACCTGCTCACCTCGAGCGTGACGCGGAGCGAGATCGGCACGGACTTCGCGACGAACCAGCGCGCGCAGATCGAGGCGTACCTGGAGGCGCACCCGTCGCCGGCGACCGCCCGTGTCTCGCAGGGTCTCGTCGTGATCCCCACCGACACCGCGACACCGGAACAGGAGGCCCGGTACCGCGCCTACGTCGAGGGTCGGGCGGGTCGCGTCGGGGTGCCGATGGGGCCGGGGAAGCTGCTCTTCGCCGCCGACCTGGTCGGGACGTCGGCCGAGATCGCTGATCGGCTGCGTGCGGACGCCGGGTACCAGGTGGCCACGGAGGTCGCCTTCGCGCTGCCGTTCTCGTTCGAGACGGAGGACTACGCGCAGATCATCACGGACATGGCGGAGCGGGTCGGGCCGGCGCTGGGGTGGGCGCCGGTGGCTGGGGCGCCGCACGGTCGCTGACGCCGCCACTCGCTGGCCTGCGGTCACCCGTTGATGATCTCCGTCGCGATCCGCGCGGCGTCGTCGATCGGGATCGCGAAGCCGATGCCGATGTTCCCGGAGCGGTACCCGAGGGTCGCGATCGAGCTGTTCACGCCGATGACGCGGCCGTCGAGGTCGACGAGTGGCCCGCCGGAGTTGCCCGGGTTGATGGAGGCGTCGGTCTGCAGGAGCGGCTGCGTCGACCGTTGCGAGGTGCGGTCGAGTGCACTCACGATGCCGGACGTGACGGTGCCGTTGAGTCCGAGCGGCGATCCGACGGCGATGACCTGCTGGCCGATGCGGAGGTCGTCACTGACGCCGAGCTCGACCGCCGGGACGGCGAGGCCCTGGGCCTCGACGACGGCGATGTCGCTGTCCTCGTCGCCGCCGAGGACCCGGCCGGGGACCGCGCTGCCGTCGGGCAGCACGAGGGACACACGCTCGGCGCCGTCGACCACGTGGTGGTTCGTCATGACGTGACCGGCATCGTCGATCACGAACCCCGATCCCGACCCTGAGGTCGTCCGCACCTGGACCACGCTGCGGAGCATCCGCTGCGCAGCGGCCTCGGCATCGCCCTGCGTCGAGGTCGCGGACGGCGCCTGCTGCGTCTGTCGCAGCACGGTCGGCGCGCTGGTCGCGTCCGGGGCGACGAGGAGGGCGCCGGTGGTCCCGGCGGCTCCGCCGAGCGCGATCGCGGCGACGAGGATCCCGGCGGACCGCCACCGTCGCTGCGGGCGCAGCTCGCCGGATCCGGTCGCGTCGGTGGGGGCCGGCTGCGGCTCCGGGATGGCGGGAAAGGAGGACGGGAGGCGCGGTGCGGGGGTGCGGCGCGCCTCCCGTCCGTCCTGTGGCACGTCGGGTGACCCGGCGACCCAGGTCTGCGGCCCGCGGGGCCGTCCGATGCCGTCTGGCTGGTTGGTCATGGCCTGTCCTTGTCGGTCAGATGATGCGGGAGGACCAGCGGAGGGAGAACGCGCCGGCGACGACGGCGAGGAGCAGGCCGAGCAGCGCCAGGTACGGCGTGATGTCGACGGGTTCGACGTGCCAACCGATGGAGGATCCGATGTCCTGGTAGACGGTGCGGAGCTCGTCGGTGCTCTCGGCGCGGTAGAACCGACCGTCGGTGTCGTCGGCGAGTTGCCGGAGCGTGGTCTCGTCGACGGGCACCGACTGCTGTCCACCCCAGAGGTCGGCGACGCCGTCGGCGGTGCCGTAAGCGATGGTGGAGACGGGCAGTCCGGCCTCGCGGGCGGCCTGTGCTGCTGCGGAGGGGTCCCGGCCGGCGGTGTTCGCACCGTCGGAGAGCAGCACGAGTCGTGCGGGGACGCGCTCGGTCTCGTCGCCGGCGGACGGGGTCGGCGACGGTCCTGCAGCCGCTCCGTCGGCACTGATCCGGTCGACCTCGTCGACGGCCTCGAGCACGGCTTCGCCGATCGCGGTCCCACCGCCTCCGTCGTCCATCGCGGCGATCGCGTCGCGGACCGCTTCGTGGTCTTCGGTCGCCGGTGCGATCACCTCGGCACCGCCGGCGAAGCTGATCGCGCCGACGTTGAAGGTCTCGGGCATCTCGGCGACGAACTGCTCGGCGGCGGACTTCGCTGCCTCGAGGCGGTTCGGTCGTACGTCGTCGGCCTGCATCGACCCCGAGGTGTCGATCGCGACGATGACGGTCGCGCGTTCGTAGGGGACGCGGATGTCGACCTGGGGTTGCGCGGCGGCGACGCCGAGGCTCCCCAGCCCGAGCAGGACGAGCGCGGCGGGCAGGTGCCGACGCCAGCGAGGGCGCTTCGGCACGAGCCTGTCGAGCATCGGCAGGGTGGCGAACCGGACGGCGTAGCGCTGGCGGCGGCGTTGCACGAGGACGTACGCGATCGCGAGCGCGGCGACCGGGATCAGTGCGAGCAGCAACCACGGGGTGGTGAAGGTCATCGGGTCCTCCGGGCTGGTCGGGTGGGGGTGCGGTGCCGACGGTGGACGAAGCGGGTGAGGACCCGGGCGAGGTCGTCGTCGGTGCGGAGCACGAGGTGGTCGGCGCCGGCGCTGCGGACGGCCGCCGCGGTCGCCTCCCGGTGCGCGGCGGCGCCTGCGGCGTACGCGTCGCGGATGCGGCGATCGGAGGTGGAGACCTCGCGCTGGGCGCCGGATTCGGGATCCGTGAGCAGCACGTCACCGACGTCCGGGAGTTCGAGTTCCCTCGGGTCGACGGTCTCGACGACGATGACGTCGTGCCGGGCGGCGAGCTTCCGGAGCGGTCCTTCCCAGCCGAACGGCCCGGACGGCTCCCCCGTGGGGTCGAGGAGGTCGGAGACGATCACGCGGAGGCCACGTCGGGGCGCCTGTGCGGCGAGCCGGGTGAGCGCCGCGGCGAGGTCGGTGGCGGAGACGCCGTCGCGGTCGTGGTCCGGGGCGCGGAGCATCCGCCGCGCGGCGATCCGTCCGGGGCCGGGAGCCTGCCACCGGACCCCGTCCCGTCCGACGAGGCCGACGCCGACCCGGTCGCCGCCGCCCCGCGTGAGCAGTCCGACGGCCGCGGCGACCCAGGTGGCGACGTCGGCCTTCTCGCGGGTCGTGGTGCCGAAGGCCATGCTGGGGGTCCGGTCGACGAGGACCCAGGTCTCGAGCGCGTGCTCGGCTCGGGTGAGCCAGACGTAGGGCTCACCGGCGCGGGCGCTGGCGTTCCAGTCGATCCGGCGGACGTCGTGGCCCGGCTGGTACCGGACGAGTTCCTCGGCGTCGCTGCCGGTGCCGACCGTGAGGCCCGGGTGGTCGCCCTGGAACGCACCGTCGATGCGCCGTCGGACGGTGAGGTCGAGGCGCCGGAACGCGAGCTCCTCGGTCATCGGCGGCCGCCGTCGTCGGACCGCGCCGCCGCGCGGTCGGTGGCGGGAGCGGCCGCGGCGGGGGGCTGCGCAGCTGGGGGGTACTGCGTTCCGTCACCCGCCGCGACCGCGTTCGGGTCCCCGGCTGTCGCGACGCGGGGCTGCGGCACGACCTGCAGCACGGTGTCGACCGCGGTCCGGGGGTCGACACCGTCGGCGACGGCGTCGAAGGTGAGGACGAGACGGTGCGCGAGGACGTCCGAGGCGACGTCCGCGACGTCGCCGGGGAGGACGTAGTCGCGCCCGCGCAGGAGTGCGAGCGCCCGCGCGGCGGCGACGAGTCCGAGTGATCCACGAGCGCTGACGCCGTACTCGAGCACGCCGTCGAGCGTGTGGATCCCGTACCGGTGCGGGTGCCGCGTGGCCATCACCAGCTGCACCGCGTACAGCGCGACGGCGTGGTGCACGAAGACCTGCTCCGCCTCCACCTGCAGCCGGCGGACCTCGTCGATCGTCAGGATCTGCTGCGCGACGGGCCGCACGGCGCTCATCCGCTGCACGATGGTGAGTTCCTCGAGTTCGTCGGCGTGGTCCACGTCGACCTTGAGCAGGAACCGGTCGCGCTGCGCCTCCGGGAGCTGGTAGACGCCGTCGTTCTCGATCGGGTTCTGCGTCGCGAGCACCAGGAACGGATCGGGCAGCCGGTGCGTCTGCCCGCCGATCGAGACCTGCTGTTCCGCCATCGCCTCGAGGAGCGCCGACTGCACCTTCGCCGGGGCACGGTTGATCTCGTCGGCGAGGACCAGGTTCGCGAAGACGGGACCCCGTTCGACGTCGAACGTCTCGGTGGACGGTCGCCAGACCCGGGTGCCGACGATGTCCGACGGCATCAGGTCCGGGGTGAACTGCAGGCGGACGAAGTCCCCACCGACGACGGTCGCGAGGGTGCGGACGGCCAGGGTCTTCGCGACACCCGGCACGCCCTCGAGCAGGACGTGGCCGCGGGCGAGCAGGCCGATCATCATGCGCTCGACCATCGCGTCCTGTCCGACGATGACGTGCTTCACCTCGAAGAGCGCGCGTTCGAGGACGGCTGTCGCGGACGGGAACGGTGCTGCATGTGCTGCGTCGGTCATGGGGTGTCCTCCTGTCGTTCGGGTGTCCCCACTCCAGCTCGGAGGGGCGAAAACGACGGGAAGCCGGAGCGAAACCCGACCGAAAAGGGTGTTCCGGCAGTCCCTGTTGCCACGCAGCACGCGCGGTTAGGTTCTCTCCATGCGGGTGCTGCTGGTGGAGGACGAGGCCGGACTGGTCAGTGCACTCCGTGTCGCCCTCCAGCGGGAGGGCTACGCCGTCGACACCGCGCTGCGGCTGGCCGACGCTCGCGAGAAGCTCGCGGTGACCGAGTACGACATCGTCCTGCTCGACGTCAACCTGCCCGACGGCACCGGGTTCGACCTCGCCGACGACATCCGCTCCGGCCGGCTCGTCGCCGGTCCGTCCTCCCCGTCCGGTCACGAGCCCGGAGGCCCGACCGACGTCACCGACGTCGGCCCGCGCATCCTCATGCTCACCGCACGCGGACAGCTCCGGGACCGGGTGCGAGGCCTCGACCTCGGCGCCGACGACTACCTGGTCAAGCCCTTCGCGCTCGTCGAGCTGACGGCGCGGATGCGCGCGCTCACCCGCCGCGCCGGCGAGGCGGCGTCGTCGGTGCTCGTCGACGGCCCCGTCGTCCTCGACACCGCCCGGCAACTCGCCCGACGCGGCGACCGCGAACTCGCGCTCACGCTGAAGGAGTTCGGCGTCCTGCGCTACCTGCTGGGTCGGATCGGGTACGTCGTCCCCGCCGAGGAACTCCTCGAGCACGTCTGGGACGAGAACGCCGACCCGTTCACGCAGACCGTCCGGGTGACCGTCGGGACGCTCCGCCGGAAGCTCACCGTCGACGACGAAGACCCGGCGATCGAGACCGTCGTCGGCCGCGGCTACCGGCTGCGCGACCTCACGCCTCCGGTCGAGCACGAGGTCCTGGGGTCGCCGGCGGTCGGCTCAGCGTCGTGACCGCGCTCGATCGTGCGCGTCGCGAGTTCGGCGGCCGACGCTTCCTCCGACTCCCGACCTGGGCGCGCACCATCCGGATGCGGCTCACCCTGACCTACAGCGCGGTCCTCTTCGGCATCACGGCCGCAGCACTCGCCGCGGTCTACGTCGCGCTCTCGAGCACGGTCAGCGCCGCGCCCCTCAACCCGGTGACGATCAAGAAGTTCTACAAGACCGCCGACGGCACGATCGTCTACAAGCCCGGCGAGCAGTTCCAGGTCGCCGACCTCGAGACGGTGCAGCGGGCGGTCAACTACGCGTCGCTGCAGTCGCTGCAGACGTACTCGATCGTCGCCCTGGTCGTGATGTTCGCGCTGAGCCTCGTGATCGGGTGGTGGGTCGCGGGGCGAGCGCTCCGCCCGGTGGACGCCATCGCCAAGGCGACGCAGGAGATCACCGCGACGGACCTGTCCCGACGCATCGACGCATCGGGCCCTCCGGACGAACTGCACACGCTCGCGGACACCATCGACGGCATGCTCGATCGGCTCGACAGTGCGTTCCGCGCGGAACGGATGCTCGTCGAGGACGTCTCGCACGAGCTCCGCAACCCGGTGGCGGTCGTGCAGTCGAACGTCGAGGCCGTCCTCGCCGACGACGATGCGACGCCGGAGGAACGCCGCGCCGCTGCGACGGTGGTGCTGCAGTCGACGCACCGGATGACCCGACTGCTCGAGGACCTCCTCGCCACCGCGCGCGCACGCTCCGAGGCGTTCACCGACCGGGACGTCGACGTCGCCGAGCTCGCACGGGCCGTGGCCTCCGAGTACCGCGTACTGGCGGACCGACGTGACCTCGCCGTGCACGAGCGCATCAACGGTGGCCCCGTCGTCTTCGCCGACCCGGATGCGCTCGCCCGGGCACTCGGCAACCTGTTGTCGAACGCCGTCCGGCTCGCGCCGACCGGTTCGACCATCACCATCGGCGTCGGGAGCAACCGCGGCTGGGCCTGGATCGCGGTGCGTGACGAGGGACCCGGCATCGCCGAGGACGAACGTGCCCGCGTGTTCGACCGGTTCTTCCGGAGTGCCGACGAGACGCATCGTTCGACGGGGACCGGGCTCGGGCTGTCGATCGCACGACAGATCGTCGAGAGCCACGAGGGCCGTCTGCGGCTGACCAGTCGCGCCGGTACCGGGTCGACGTTCACGATCTGGCTACCGGAGCGGGCGCTGCCCGGTGCACCCGCACGGTCGGAGGAGCCACCGACCGGCGACCCGGTCTCGTGATCTCCGACGTGGTCAGGGACGGCTCCCCGCCCGACGACGCGCACGGAGGTCCGACGGCAGCACGAGCACGAGCGTCGCGACGAGTGCGATCGCGAGCATGACCGAGCCGCCGGTGTAGGCGTCCGACACCCGGCCGGAGAGACTCGCTGCACCGGCACCGACCGCGGTGAGGACCGCGACGCCGAGCGTGGAACCCAGCTGGTGTGCCGTGTTGACCAGGCCGGAGGCAGCGCCGGCGTCCTCGGCCGGTGCGCCCGCGATCCCGGCTGCGGTCAGCGGCCCGAAGCAGAGTCCCTGCCCGATGCCGAAGAGCACGAGCGGGCCGGCGAACCCGGCGAGGTAGCCGACGTCCGGAGTGATCCGACCGAGCCAGAGCACCGCGACGAGGACGACGGCGATCCCGACCGCGACCAGGACCGCGTTGCCGAACCTGCGGGTGAGGCGGGGGACGAACAGCGAGACGGCGAACTGCAGGAGCGTCATCGGGAGGAACGCGACGCCGGCCTGGAGCGCGGTCCAGCCGTACACACCCTGCAGGAACTGCGTCGTGAAGAAGAAGAACGCGATACCGGTCCCGGCGAACAGCAGTCGGGCGATCGCCGCACCGGATCGGCCGGCGTCGGCGAAGAGGCGGAGCGGCATGATCGGGTGGACCGCGCGCCACTCATCGAGCACGAACACCGCGAGGACGACCACGCCGACGACGATCGGCACGAGGGTCGCCGTCGCTCCCCACCCGCGGTCGCCGCCGTTCACGATGCCGTACACGAGTGCGCCCATGCCCAGGGTGGACGTGATCGCGCCGAGCAGGTCGAAGCGTCCGCGCGTCGGCGCGACCTGCGGGAGGTACCGGACGGCGAGGACGATCATCACCACGGCGATCGGGACGTTGATGAAGAACCCGGCACGCCACGAGACCAACCCGGCGAGCGCTCCCCCGACCACCATGCCCAGGCTCGCGCCCACTCCGGCGGTGGTGCCGTAGAGCGAGACGGCTCGGGTCCGCTCCGGTCCGGCCGGGAACGTCGAGGTGATGAGCGACAGCGACGACGGCGCGACGACCGCCGCGCCGATGCCCTGGAACGCCCGGGCGGCGATGATCCACGCCTCGTTCTGCGCCGTCCCGACGAGCAACGACGCGAGCCCGAACAGCGCGAGTCCGACGACGAACACCCGCTGGCGTCCGAGGAGGTCGCCGGCCCGGGCACCGAGCAGCAGCAGGCCGCCGAAGACGAGCGTGTACGCGTTCTGCACCCACGAGAGCGCCGTCGGCGACAGGTCCATCCCGCGTTGGATCTCGGGCAGCCCGGTGAAGATGATCGAGTTGTCGAGGACGATCATGAAGTAGCTGACGAGGACGATGGCGAGGACGACTGTCCGGTGCACCACGCGTGGGGACGCGGGTCGTGCTGTCGCGGTGGGTGCGGTGTCGGGGGCGGCGGTCATGGACGACAGTCCATCGCGCTGCGCCGTCGGGCGGCAGTGACGGGCTTTCCCTGTACCAGCGGTCCCTCCTTCCCACCGTCGCAGGCGCGTAGCGTGGTGGGATGGACCAGCACCACGGCCCCGCGAGTGACGGCTCCCGGCACAGCACCGAGATCAGCGACTTCCTGCAGAGTCGGCGTGCCCGGATCACCCCGGAGCGCGCAGGCATCATCGGTGGCGGCCGTCGACGTGTGCCCGGGCTCCGACGTGAAGAGCTGGCGATGCTCGCCGGGGTCAGCTCCGACTACTACGCGAAGATGGAGCGTGGCCACCTGGCCGGGGTCTCCGCCGAGGTCCTCGACGCCCTGGCCCGCGCACTGCAGCTCGACGAGGCCGAGACCGACCACCTGCTCGACCTCGCCCGTGGGGACTCCCCCGTCCCGGTGCGACGACGCACGCCGAAGTCGACCGACCACGTCGTCCGCCCGAGCCTGCAGCGCTTCCTCGACACGATCACCGGCACGCCGACCATCGTCCAGGATCGCCGCACCGACGTCGTCGCGACGAACGCACTCGGCCGCGCGCTGCTCTCCCCGCTCCTCGACGACCCCGCGAACCAGGGCAACAACGCCCGCTTCACGTTCCTGAACCCGGCGTCGCGGAACTTCTACGTCGACTGGGAGCAGGGCGCTTCGAGCCTCGTCGCCTCGATGCGCAGCCACGCCGGCAAGAACCCGCACGATCGTGACCTGACGGACCTCATCGGCGAGCTCGTCACGCGCAGCGACGACTTCCGCCGCCGCTGGGCCGCGCACGACGTCCACTTCCACCGATCCGGCACGAAGCGACTGCACCATCCCGAGGTCGGCGACGTCGAGGTGGCCTTCGAAGCGATGCAGCTGCCGGACAGCCCGGGATGGACGATGTATGGGTACACGACCGTGCCCGGATCACCCAGCGATGAGCGCGTCCGGCTGCTCGGGAGCATCGCCGCGAGCGAGAGCGCCGCTGCGGCCGGCGCGACGACGGACACGACCGGGACGGTGTGAACACCGCTCGCCGGTTCGTCCCCGACGGCATCGGGACCGTCACGCCTCCCCCTCCGGACGGCTGCGACCCGTCACCGGTCCGGACCTCGTCGTGACGCGTCACGAGCAGGTGCCACGCCGAGCGCGCCCCGCGACGTGCCGGCCCGGGGCTCGTGGGAGGATCGCACCGTGACGACGGAGACCGACGGCCCCGAGCGGCGCCCGCACGGAACGGGGCGCCTGCCGACGATGCGCGACGTGGCCGAGCACGTCGGGATGTCCCGGCAGCTCGTGTCGCTCGTGCTCCGGGGAGCGCCGGGGCCGAGTGCCGAGTCCCGCGAACGGATCCTCGCCGCGGCCGCCGAGCTCGGGTACCGGCCGCACACCTCCGCTCGCCTCCTCCGCGAGGGACGGACCCGGCTCATCGGCGCCGTGTTCAGCATGCGGAACCCCTTCCAGGTCCGGTTCGTGGAGCGGCTCTTCGCCCGCGCCGCCGAGCAGGGGTTCGGCGTCGCGCTCGGCCCCGCGGGTGCGGACCGCTCGACGGACGAGGTCGTGGCCGACCTGCTCGGCGAGCGTGTCGAGGCGCTCGTCGTGTTCAACCCGGACCCCGGCACGACCGCGCTCGAGGACGCGAGCCGCCTGGTGCCCGTCGTCCTGCTCGGCGAGTGGACGGACGCGCCGTACGCCGACAACGTGCACGTCGACGAGGCCGGCGGACTCCGCGCGGCCGTCGAGCACCTGGTCGGCCTCGGCCACCGCCGGATCGCCTACGTCGGCGGCGAGGACGGACTGGTCGGCCGTGACCGCGCCACCGCCTACCTCGGCGCGATGGCGGCCTGCGGCCTCGACGACGAGGTCGACGTCGTCCCGTCCGGCTTCAGCGAGGAGGGCGGTGCCGCGGCCGCCCGCTCGCTCGTCGCGCGCGAGTCGTTGCCGACCGCCGTCGTCTGCTGCGGCGACCAGTGCGCCACCGGGCTCCTCGCCGTGTTCGCCCAGCAGGGCGTCGAGGTCCCCGGCCGGGTGTCGGTGGTCGGGTTCGACGACAGCTACCTCGCGTCGCTCAGCTACCACCGGCTGACCTCGGTGCACCAGGACGTCGAAGCGACCGTGGACGCGGCGCTCTCGGCCGTCGTGGACCGGACCGACGGCGACGGCGGCGCGCGCCGCCGCGTCGCGACGCCCACCGGGTTCGTGGTGCGCGAGTCGACGGGTCCTGCCGCGAGCGCCTGACGGACGGGAGGCGCGGTGCGGGCCCGCACCGCGCCTCCCGTCCCTGACGAGGTCCCGCTGGACTCAGCGCACGCTGCGGATGGGCAGGACCACGGCCGCGCCGACGAGCGCGACGATCCCGGCGACCCACAGCAGCACCTCGTAGTTGTCGCCGGCGCCGACCCCGAGGAGCAGTGCCCCGAGGCCGGGTGCGATCGACTGCGGGAGCGAGTTCGCGATGTTCATCACACCGAGGTCCTTGCCGGGCTTGTCCGGTTCGGGCAGGACGTCGACGACCAGCGCGCTGTCGACGGCGACGTAGATGCCGTAGGCGAAGCCCATGACGACCTCGGCGGCGTAGAAGTGCGCGATGTCGTTCGCGAAGACGAGGACGACGAGGCCGACCCCGAACAGCACCGTGGAGCCCGCGACGAACACCTTCCGGCGCCGCAGCCGGTCCGACGCCCAGCCGGAGAACACCGTCCCCACGAGCAGCGCGATCGTGTAGAGCAGCACGCCGAGTGCGATAGCCGACGTCGCCCGCGCCGTGGTGAGTCCGATGTGGTCCTCCATGTAGAACAGGCGGAACGTCGTGAACAGGAACGTCGCGAGCGTGATGAGGAAGCGGGACCACCAGGCCATGCCGTAGTCGGGGTGCTTGATCGGATTCGTCCAGAACGTCCGCAGGATGGTCAGCCACGAGAACGGCTTCGGACGGGTCTCTGGGAGGCGGTCAGGCGTGACGAAGACGTACACGACGACGCAGAGCACCCCGAGGACACCGGGCAGGATGAACAGCAGCGGCAGGTTCTGCACGAGCAGCACCGCCGCGTACGTGCCCGCCAGGATCGCGACGTTCTGGGCGAAGCCGATGACGCTCGCGGCACGGCCGCGCTGCAGCTCGGGGACGTTGTCCGCCCAGCTCGCCATCATCGCCGAGAACGCGGCGTTCGACCCGAGCTGACAGATGAGCCACGCGACGGTCAGCGCGCCGACGTTCGGGGAGAACGCGACCATCGTGAGGCCGCCGAGCAGCACCAGGATGCCCGCGAGCAGCCACGGCCGGCGGCGACCCCAGCGCGTGCGCGTCCGGTCGCTGAGCGCGCCGAACAGCGGGTTGCCGATGATCGCGCCGAGGGAGCCGAGCGGGAGCGCGACGCCGATGACGGACGCCGGATCGGCGGGGTCGAGCGCCTGCGCCTTGAGCTGCATGCTCACGAAGACCGGCGACAGGATCGCCACGTAGATGCCGAACTGGGCGAGTCCGAGCGCGGTCAGGTACCAGGCGCTGACGTTCTGGGTCGGGGTGGCGGTGGTGAACGGGTGGGACGGCAGCCGTGTCGACATGCGACTCCTCCTTGGGTCGTGTCCACGTCGTCCGGTCGGAACCCGATCATCGGTGATCGGGTTTGGCTCGTGCTAACCTGACGACGACGGCGATGTTATCTCGTGCCAAACGAGATTGCCACCACTCGTCGGAGATCCACGGCAACGCGAGCACTGGAGCACGATGATCCCCACGGTCCTGCCAGAACCCGACCTCTTCACCACCGGCTCGGGCGAGCCCGTCCTGCGATGGGGCATCGTCGGCCCCGGGTGGATCGCGGGCGAGTTCGCCACCGCGATCCGGTCCCACACCGCGCAGCGCCTGGTCGCGGTGGCCTCGCGCTCGCTCGACCGCGCGACCGCGTTCGCCACCGAGCACGGGATCGAGACCGCCCTCGGCAGCGTCGACGAGCTGCTCGCACGCCCCGACGTCGACGTCGTGTACATCGCGACGCCGCAGAGCGACCACGCCTCGACGGCGCTCGCAGCGATCGCCGCCGGCAAGCACGTCCTCGTCGAGAAGCCGTTCACCGTCACGGCCGCCGAGGCTCGCCAGGTCGCCGACGCCGCCCGCGCCGCCGGGGTCCTCGCGATGGAGGGGATGTGGAGCCGGTACCTCCCCCAGGCGTCCGTCCTCCGCACCCTGCTCGCCGACGGTGCCCTGGGCGAGGTCCGCAGCGTCCTCGCCGACCACGGCCAGGCGATCCCCTTCGGCCCGGACCACCGGCTGTTCCGTCCCGAGCTCGGCGGCGGCGCCCTGCTCGACCTCGGCATCTACGCGGTGCAGTTCGCGTCCACGGTGCTCGGCGCTCCGACGCGGGTCACGGCGCGCGGGGCGATGACCGAGTCCGGCGTCGACGCCTCCGGCTCCCTCGTGCTGGAGTACGCGGACCAGGCGCAGGCGCTGCTCCACACGACCATCGCCGCCCGGACGCCCACGACCGCGTCGATCGCCGGAACCGCCGGCACCATCGACTTCGCCGGACCCTTCTACAACCCCACGACCTTGACCATCTCGGCCGCCGCACACGGCTCGCCCGTGCAGCACTGGGAGGACCCGACACCGCTCCGGGGCTTCGCCGCCCTGGCGTGGGAGGCCACCGCGCTGGCACGCTTCGTCGGCGAGGGTCGTACGGAGTCCCCGCTGCACGCCCTCGACGAGACGATCTCGATCCTCGAGACCATCGACACCGCCCGCGCGCAGATCGCCGCGGGCTGAGCAGGAGACGACGATGTCCGACCTCATCACCACCCTCGAACAGCAGGAGCGCGAGCTCGTGCTCGACACGTTCACCCACGACGACGCCTGGGAGCTCGGCCTGGTCCTCCGCGGGATCGCCGCCGACGCCGGACACGGCGTCGGCATCGACATCCGGCGCCCGGGACTCCGACTCTTCCGCGCGGCACTGCCCGGGATCACCCCCGACCAGGACGTCTGGATCGACCGGAAGGCCGCCGTGGTGCTCCGGATGGAGGCCTCGAGCGCGCTGGTCGACGCCCGACTGTCCGCTGCCGGGGTCGACCCCGCCGCGATCGGCTGGCTCGGCTCGGACTACGCCGTGACCGGTGGCTCGTTCCCGATCCGGGTCCGCGGCGTCGGGGTCGTCGCGGCCGCGACCGCCTCCGGCCTGTCCTCGATGGAGGACCACGAACTCGTCGTCGCCGGGATCCGGGCGTTCCTCGAGGGGCGCCGGTGACGGCACTGCGCGTCGCGGTGATCGGATCGGGCATGATCGCGGCCGCACACGTCCGGGCTGCTCGGGACGCCGGAGCGGTCGTCGTCGGCCTGCTCGGGTCGTCGGCAGCGCGGTCGCGGGCGGTCGCCGAGCAGTGGGGCGTGCCGACCGGGTACGCGTCGCTCGACGACCTGGTCGCCGACGGCCCCGACGTCGTGCACGTGTGCACGCCGAACGACACCCACGTCGACTACGCCGTCACGCTGACCGCTGCCGGGCTGCACACGGTCGTCGAGAAGCCCGTCGCGACCACCCTGCCCGAGGCGCGTCGACTCGCCGATGCCGTCCGCGTCGCCGGCACCGTGAGCACGGTCCCGTACGTGTACCGCTACCACCCGATGGTCCGCGAGCTCCGCGCCCGGATCGCCGCCGGGACGCTCGGCCGCGTGCTCACCGTGCACGGGTCGTACCTGCAGGACTGGATGGTCGCACCCACGGCGTCGACCTGGCGGGTCGACCCGGCCCGGGGCGGCGCTTCGCGGGCGTTCGCGGACATCGGAACGCACTGGACGGACCTGGCCGAGTTCGTCACCGGGACCCGGTTCGCGGAGCTCACGGCCCGCACCTCGATCGCCTACGCCGAACGTCCGGACCCGTCCACGGCCGGCGCGTCGTTCGGCGGACCGGACGGCACCGCCGCGGCCACCGTCCCCGTCCGCACCGAGGACACCGCCGTCGTCAGCTTCGCCGGCGCCGACGGCTCGCTCGCCAACGCCGTGGTGTCGCAGGTCGCCGCCGGCCGGAAGAACCGCCTGTGGATCGAGGTCGACGGCACGACCGGCTCCGGGGTGTTCGACCAGGAGCGGCCCGAGTCGGTGTGGTTCGGCGGCGAGGACGGCTCCACGACCGTGCACCGTGCCGAGGGGTCCGTCTCCGCCGACCAGGCACGCCTCAACCGGACACCGGCCGGGCACCCGCAGGGGTGGACGGACGCGTTCGCCGCGTTCTGCGCCGACACCTACGCGGCCGTCCGCGGCGAGACCCCCGAGGGACTGCCGACGGTCGAGGACGGCGTCCGCTCGCTCGAGGTCGTCGACGCCGTGCTGCGCAGCGCCACGACCGGCCGGTGGACCGGCATCAGCACCGGAACGGAGACACGATGACGACCACGACCAACCCGGTCACCCTGTTCACCGGACAGTGGGCCGACCTGCCCTTCGAGGAGGTCGCACGCCTCGCCGCCGAGTGGGGGTACGACGGCCTCGAGATCGCCGCCTCGGGTGACCACCTCGACCTCGCGCGCGCCGACGAGGACGACGCCTACCTGCGCTCGCGCCTGGAGGTCCTCGACCGGCACGGCTTGGGCGTCTGGGCGATCTCGAACCACCTCGCCGGGCAGGCCGTGTGCGACGACCCGATCGACTTCCGCCACCAGGCCATCGTCCGCCCGGCGATCTGGGGCGACGGCGACGGCGAGGGCGTCCGGCAGCGCGCGGCCGCCGACATGCAGCGCGCGGCCCGGGTCGCCCGGAAGATGGGCGTGGACACCGTCGTCGGGTTCACCGGGTCGAGCATCTGGCAGTACGTCGCGATGTTCCCGCCGGTCGGCCAGGACGTCATCGACGCCGGCTACCAGGACTTCGCAGACCGGTGGAACCCGATCCTCGACGTCTTCGACGGCGAGGGCGTCCGGTTCGCCCACGAGGTCCACCCGTCCGAGATCGCCTACGACCACTGGACGAGCGTCCGCGCCCTCGAGGCCATCGACCACCGCGACGCGTTCGGCTTCAACTGGGACCCGTCGCACATGGCGTGGCAGGGCATCGACACCGTCGGGTTCATCACCGACTTCGCGGACCGCATCCACCACGTCGACTGCAAGGACACCCGGATCCGTCCGGCGTCCGGCCGCCAGGGCATCCTCGGGTCGCACCTGCCCTGGGGCGACCCACGCCGCGGCTGGGACTTCGTCTCGACCGGACACGGCGACGTCCCGTGGGAGGACGCCTTCCGCGCCCTGCGGCACATCGGGTACACCGGGCCGATCTCGATCGAGTGGGAGGACGCCGGCATGGACCGCCTGCACGGCGCCGCCGAAGCGGTCGGGCACATCCGGTCGCTGCTCTGGCCGCAGCCGGAGGCCGCGTTCGACGCCGCCTTCAGCAACCAGTAGCGGTGGCCGTCACCGAGTGACGGACGGGAGGCGCGGTGCCAGCTGGCACCGCGCCTCCCGTCATGTGGTCACGCCGGGAGCGGGACGAAGTCGAACTCCTGGAACGACGCGACCTCGTCCGCCCAGCGGGTGGCGACGAACCCCTGGTGCGCCGGGTGGGCGTCGTACGCCGCGTAGGCGTCCTGGTCGGCGAACGCCATCGAGAACTGGAAGCGGAAGTCGCTCTGCTCCGACACCTGCCGCGACACCGTGAAGTCGCGCACGCCGGGGATCGCCGGCAGGGTGGCTCGCGCCGCGGCGAGGAACGCGACCTCGCCGGCGGATTCGGGCTCGTGGACGAGCGTGAAGCAGACGGTGTGGACGATCACGCGGCATCTCCGATGGGGTAGTCGACGAAGGCGAAGGCGGACCCGTCGGGAGCCCACCCGTTGACGTTGAGGGTGCCCTGTCCGCCGTCGAGCTCGACGACGGTCTCGGCTGCCTGCCAGACCTCGGGGACCCAGGTGCTGACGGGTCCGGCACCGGTGACGAGGCGCAGCCGGACCCGCTTGTCCGCCGGGTGTCCCTCGGTGCCGGGTGGGAAGGACAGGTAGACGGCGGCGTCGTCGGTCGGCGCCGGGTGCGGGAACCAGTTGACGTGCTCGTCGACGGTGAGCTGCTCGATGCCGGAGCCGTCCGGCCGGACCCGAGCGATCTGCGCGTGGCCGAAGGCTTCCGTGTTGAACAGGATCCACTTGCCGTCCGGCGTCCACTCCGGGCCGTCCGCGGCAGCGGGCTCGGTCGTCACCGCCCGGTCGGCGCTGCCGTCGGCGGCCATCACCCGGATCGTCCCCGACGACCAGACGGCGTCACCGGACGGATCGAGGTGGACGTACGCGAGTTCGGAACCGTCGGGACTGACGCCGTGCAGGAAGTGCAGCCCGCCGTCGTCCGCGGTGACCCGGGTCGCTGCGCCGCCGGTGAGCGGTGCGCTCCAGATGTGGAAGTCGTTCGCGCTGACGTGCACGGTGACACCGTCGGGATCGAGCATGTGGTCGTTGTTGAGCGGCGGGACGCCGGGGATGCCCACCGCGGTCGGGTCGGTGGAGCCGTCGGCCGGCATCGTCCACAGCACCCCGTCGGCGTTCAGGACGAGCCGGCCGTCGGCGGTCCAGTTCGGCGCCTCGTACAGGCGCTCGGCGGACTCGTGCACGGTGGTCACACTGCGGTCGGCCCGGTTCCAGATCCGGATCCGGCAGCGCTGGCCGGGGGCGAGGAGGCGGCCGGGTTGGGTGGCTTCGGCGTCGTTGCGCATGGTTCCCTGCTGTCGAAAGAGGATTGGCTCGTGCTAATCCTAGAGCATGCGCCCCTCGTACTCGTCGTCCGTGATGTGTTCGAGCCAGGTGGTGCTCGTCGCCGGGTCGTCGCCGCGCTCCACCATGGCGATGTGCTCCATGAAGACACCGGGTGCCGCTGCGTGCCAGTGCTCCTCGCCGGGCGGCGTGTACAGGGTCTGGCCCGGGTGGACCTCGACGATCCCGCCGGTGCGGGTACCGAACCGGCCGATCCCCTGCGTCACCCGCAGGTACTGACCCTTCTCGTGCGAGTGCCACGCGGTCCGGCCCCCCGGGGCGAAACGGACCATGGCGACCGTCATGTGCTGCCCGTCCTCGTGCGGGGTGGCGATCGGGTCAAGCCACACGTCGCCGGCGAAGCGCTCAGGCGGGTTCTTGCTGGTCGGGACCTCGGGTTCGATGTGCACGGTGCTCCTCCTGGTTGCTGTCGTCGGTGCGGGGTCAGGGGCGGTCGGGTCGACGGGTGCCGCGCTGACGAACGCGGTCGAGGTCGTCGACGACGCGCTGCGGCTCCTGGTCGAGCGGCAGGTTGACCGCGTCACCGGCACCGTCGACCGAGTCGCGGTCGTCCGCCGGCAGCGCGGCGAACACGGGGCCGAGGTCCTGCTGTTCCGGCCCTCGATCGGCCACGAGTTCGAACGTCCGGTGCTCGGCGTCCGGAGTGGTGAGGCTCTCGACGAGGACCCGAGCGATCTGCCGCCGGGCGATGACACCGTCGGCCGGGGTGCCGGTCTGGTGCGTGTCGCCCTGACGCGGGGCGATGCGGAGTTGATCGTCGTCGTTGTGGTCGAACCACCCCGGACGGACGATCGTGTACTCGTTCCCGCTGGCGCGCACGAGCCGTTCGCCGCGGCGCTTCCACTCGGAGCTGTCCCGGAGCGCCGTGACGCCGATCGTGGTCATCAGTGCGATCCGCACACGACGGCCCAGCAGGGCGTCGAGGACGTTCTTGACGGCCCCGTAGTTGACCGCTTCGGCGTTCCCGTTGTCGCCGTGCGTGAAGACGACGGCGTCGATGTCCCCGACGGCGTCCTGCAGGCTGGCCGGGTCGGTCAGGTCGCCGATGACGACCTCGGCGCCGCGGGCGAGTCCCTGGGCCTTGTACGAGGTCCGGGCGAGCGCGCGGGTCCGGTGTCCTGCGGCCACGGCGGTCGCGACGACGTGACGGCCGACGCTGCCGGTCGCGCCGACGACGAGGACGGTGAGGTGCTGGTCGGTCATGGTGGTGCCTTTCAGGAGAGGCCGGCGGCACTGAGCCACCGGTCGACGTCGGACCCGGTGCCGCCGTCGCGGACGTCTTCGCCGCGGACAGCCAGGCCGTCGCCGACACGGGCGCCCGTGCGGAGGTCACGGTAGAAGGAATCGGTGTTCCCGAGTCCACTCACCGCGTAGGAGACGAACGGACGGAGCGACTTGTCGGACAGGTCGACCGCCTCGGCGAACGTCGCCATGATCATCGGCGGCTGCACGTTCCAGATCGGGCTGCCGAGCAGGACCGTGTCGTACTCGGCGAGGTCCGGCAGGTCACCGGCGATCCGCGGGCGGGCGTCGCTGTTCTGCTCCTCGACGTTCCGACGCACGGTGTCGTCGTAGCGGTCCGAGTACGGTTCGGCCGCCTCGATGCGGAACACGTCGCAGTCGATGCGGTCGCGGATCAGGTCGGCCAGGACCTCGGTGTTCCCGGTGTCGAGGGTGCGTCGACCACCGTTCCAGTAGTTCTCGCCGGCGCGCGAGAAGTACGCCAGCAGGATGCGGCGGTCGCGGTCGGTCGGTGGCACGGAGCTCCTCGGAGTGGTCGACGGGGCGGGGTCGGGACTGCAGGCGGCGAGGCTCGCTGCTGCTGCGACGGCCACGGCCGCAGCGCCGGCGCCGCGGATCAGTGCGCGACGCGTGAAGACGGGACGGGTCACGGCAGTGGTCCTTCCGGTGTCCGGACGGGAGGCGCGGTGCGGGCTGGCCCCGTCCTCCCTCGCAGGCTCGGTCGGCGCGCCCCGCGCAACGCTTCGCGTCGCCGCTGAGCGGGGCGCGCCAGTCCGTCAGGGGGTTCAGCCCAGGCGACGGGCGCTGAGCCAGCGCACCATCTCCGGGTCTTGGTGGTCGAAGAACTGCGACTCGCCGGTGTGCAGCGCCGCGATCTGGGCCATCTGCGCCTCGGTGAGTTCGAAGTCGAACACGTCGATGTTCTGGGCCATGCGGTCCGGGTTGACGGACTTCGGGATCGCGACGACCCCGCGCTGTGTGAGCCAGCGGAGGACGACCTGCGCGACGGACTTGCCGTGGTCCTTGCCGATGCCCTCGAGGACCTCGTTCGTGAAGAGGCCGTTCTTGCCCTCGGCGAAGGGGCCCCACGACTCGATCTGCACGCCCTCGCCGCGCATGAGCTCCTGGTAGTCGGTGTTCTGCTTGAACGGGTGCGTCTCGATCTGGTTCACCGCGGGGACGACCTCGTTGTTGATGATGAGGTCGAGCAGCTGGTCGGGGGCGAAGTTCGAGACGCCGATCGCACGGGCCTTGCCGGCCTTGTTCGCCTGCTCCATCGCGCGCCACTGCCCGTAGTAGTCGCCGAACGGCTGGTGGATCAGGTACAGGTCGACGTGGTCGAGGCCGAGCTTCCGGAGCGAGTCGTCGAGGGCACGCGCCGTGTTCTCCTCGGCGGGAGCGTCCTGGATCCAGAGCTTCGTGGTGACGAAGAGCTCGTCCCGCGGGATGCCGCTCTTCGCGATCGCGGCGCCGACGGCCTCTTCGTTGCCGTACGCCGCTGCGGTGTCGAGGAGACGGTAGCCGGCGTCCAGGGCAGCGCTGACGGCCGCCTCGGTCGCGTCGTTGTCGACCTGGTACACGCCGAAGCCGAGGATCGGCATCTCGATGCCGTTGTTGAGGGTCACTGTCTGCATGCACCCATCACACGCCGCTTCGCCTGCGCGTGGGAGTGACGGGTTATCCGTGTACCAGCAGTCACTCCTCCGCTGTCCGGCCCGGTCGTACCGTGGCTGGCATGGACAACCAGGCAGAGGTCAGCGAGTTCCTCCGGACCCGCCGCGCCCGGATCACCCCGGAGCAGGCGGGGATCATCGGAGGTGGTCGTCGCCGCGTTCCGGGGCTGCGTCGTGACGAGGTCGCGATGCTCGCCGGGATGAGCGTCGACTACTTCGCGAAGATGGAGCGCGGCCACCTCGCCGGGGTCTCCGCGGAGGTACTGGACGCACTCGCCCGCGCGCTCCAGCTCGACGAAGCCGAGACGGAACACCTGCTCGACCTCGCCCGGGGAGCTGCCCCCGCACCGATCCGGCGCCGAACGCGCGCAACCGACAGCAACACGGTGCGTCCGAGCCTGCAACGCTTCCTCGACACCGTCACCGGGACGCCGACCTGGGTGCGGAACCGGCAGATGGACATCATCGCCACCAACCCGCTGGCGCGAGCCCTGTTCGCCCCGCTCTTCGACAGCCCGTCCGGCCGTGGCAACAACGCACGCTTCACGTTCTTCGATCCCGCGGCCCGCGCCTTCTACCCCGACTGGGAAGCGGGCGCCAGCAGCATCGTGGCGACGCTGCGTTCCGATGCCGGTCGGAGTCCGCACGACAAGGAGCTCACCGGCCTCATCGGTGAGCTCGTCACCCGATCCGACGACTTCCGCATCCGGTGGGCGACGCACGACGTCCGGTACCACCGAACCGGGACGAAGCGCATCCACC
Organism: Curtobacterium sp. YR515; assembly: GCF_900113095.1. Lineage (NCBI taxonomy): Bacteria > Bacillati > Actinomycetota > Actinomycetes > Micrococcales > Microbacteriaceae > Curtobacterium > Curtobacterium sp. YR515. Next base: position 69,132 of record NZ_FOOD01000001.1, read on the forward strand.
ACCCGGAGGTCGGCGACCTCGAGTTCGCCTACGAGGCCTTCGACCTGCCCGACAGCCCCGGCTGGAGCATGTACGCGTGCACGGCCGCCGTCGGCTCCCCCACCGAGGAGCGCCTGTCGATCCTCGGCAGTCTCGCGGCGAGTTCCCCCGCCGCCACGTCCGCGCTTCCTCGCTCCGGCGACCAGGACTGACCCGAAAGGCACCCCATGTCGGAATCCGCCAACCGCGTCGCCGTCATCACCGGCGCTTCCTCCGGCATCGGCGAAGCGACCGCCCGAGCGCTGCACGCCGACGGCTACGAGGTCGCGCTCCTTGCTCGTCGTCAGGACCGGATCGACGCCCTCGCGTCCGAACTGGGCGAGGGCGCGATCGCGATCGTCGCCGACGTGACGGACCGCGACAGCCTCGTCGCTGCCGCAGCCCGCGTGCAGGACGAACTGGGTGGTGCGTCGGTGCTGGTGAACAACGCCGGGATCATGCTCCTCGGCCCGTTCTCCTCCGACCAGCGGGACGACTACCGTCGCATGATCGAGAGCAACCTGCTCGGAGCGATCACCGCGACCGAGGTCTTCCTCGACCAGATCACCAGCGGCGGCGGTGACATCGTCAACATCTCCTCCGTCGCCGGCCGCACGGCCCGAGCAGGCAACGGCGTGTACGCCGCCACCAAGTGGGGCATGAACGGGTGGTCCGAGTCCCTGCGCCAGGAGCTCCTGCCCGCCGTCCGGGTCACCCTGATCGAGCCGGGCGTCGTCGCGACCGAGCTCCCGACCCACATCACGCACGAGGCGACGAACGCGTCCGTCAACCAGATGTACGACCAGGCGACCGTCACCGCGGAGGACGTCGCCGAGGTCATCGCGTTCGCGCTGTCCCGCCCCCGGCACCTCGCGCTGAACGAGATCCTCCTCCGCCCCTCCACGCAGGTCTGACCCACACCGGCTCGATCGGGCGACGCCCGACGACGAAAGGAACCACATGCAGTACGCACGACTCGGCAACTCCGGCCTCCGCGTCAGCCGCATCGCACTCGGGTGCATGAGCTTCGGCGACCCCGCCAGCGGACACCTCCAGTGGTCGCTCCCCCAGGACGACGCGTTGCCGTACTTCCGGCAGGCACTCGACCACGGCATCACCTTCTGGGACACCGCGAACGTCTACTCGTACGGCGACTCCGAGCGGATCGTCGGCGAGGCCTTGCGCCGCTTCACCAAGCGCGACGAGATCGTGCTGGCGACCAAGGCCTACTTCTCCGACACCCCCGGCAGCGCGCCCGGCCTGAACGTCGCAGGGTTGTCCCGCAAGGCGATCATGCAGCAGATCGACGCCTCGCTCGCCCGCCTCGGGACCGACTACGTCGACCTCTACCAGATCCACCGGTTCGACCCGGAGACGCCCGTCGAGGAGACGATGGAAGCCCTGCACGACGTCGTCAAGGCCGGCAAGGTCCGGTACCTCGGCGCATCCGCGATGTGGGCGTGGCAGTTCGCGAAGATGCAGCACGCAGCCGACCTGCACGGGTGGACGCGGTTCGTGTCGATGCAGGACCAGTACTCCCTGCTCTACCGCGAGGAGGAGCGGGAGATGTTCGGCCTGCTCGCCGACCAGGGCGTCGGGAGCATCCCCTACAGCCCGCTCGCGAAGGGCCGGGTCGCACGCCCCGCCGGGGAAGGCACGAAGCGCTCGTCGGACGACCCCGTCGGGAACACCTTCTTCGCCGACACCGAACGGGACCGGCCGGTCATCGACGCGGTACAGCGCATCGCATCGGACCGCGGGGTCCCGATGGCGCAGATCGCGATGGCCTGGGTGCTGAAGAACCCCGTCGTCACCGCACCGATCATCGGCGCCACCAAGCCGCACCACCTCGACGACGCCGCCGCCGCGGTCGACATCGAGCTCACCGCCGACGAGATCAACGCGCTCGACGAGCACTACACCGTCCGCGACGCCGGCGGGTTCTGAACGAACGCGGTTCCGCACCACCACCAAGGAGAACGACATGGAGTACACACGCCTCGGCAACTCCGGACTGACGATCAGCCGCATCGCCCTCGGGTGCATGAGCTTCGGCGACGGATCGCGTGGGGTCGGCTGGGCGCTGGACGCCGACGCAGCGGAGCCGCTGTTCCGGCAGGCGCTCGACCTCGGGATCACCTTCTGGGACACCGCGAACGTGTACGGGCTCGGCAGCTCGGAGCGGATCGTCGGCGAGGCGATCCGGAAGTACACCCGCCGCGAATCGATCGTGCTCGCGACGAAGCTGTTCAACCGGATGGGCGACGGACCCGGTGAGTCGGGATCGTCCCGCCGTGCCGTGATGGAGCAGATCGACGCGTCCCTGACACGGCTCGGCACCGACTACGTCGACCTGTACCAGGTGCACCGCTTCGACCCGAACACGCCGATCGAGGAGACGATGGAGGCGCTCCACGACGTCGTCAAGGCGGGCAAGGTGCGCTACATCGGTGCGTCGAGCATGTGGGCGTGGCAGTTCGCCAAGATGCAGGCGGCCGCCCGAGCGAACGGGTGGACCCCGTTCGTGTCGATGCAGGACCAGTACTCGCTCATCATGCGCGAGGAGGAGCGGGAGATGTTCCCGCTCCTCGCCGACGAAGGGGTCTCGAGCATCCCGTGGAGTCCGCTCGCCGCTGGTGTCACCGCACGTCCGTGGGGTCGGAAGAGCACGACGCGTGGAAGCGCGAACCCGGACACCGACCCGAAGGGACGCCCGCTGTGGCTCCCGGAGGACCGGTCGGTCGTCGACGCGGTGGAGCGGATCGCCCAGGCGCGTGGTGTCTCGATGGCGCAGATCGCGCTCGCCTGGGTCCTGCGGAACCCGGTCGTCGCGGCACCGATCGTCGGTGCGACGAAGGAACACCACCTGGCCGACGCCGTGGCGGCGCTCGACGTGGTGCTCTCCGACGACGAGGCCGCCGCCCTCGAGGCAGGGTACGTACAGCGAGAGCCGACGTACTTCTCCTGACCGACGGTGCCGGGCCGAACACACCGCCCGCAACGAGAGAGAGGCTCACAGCCGACTGGCTGTGAGCCTCTCTCCATCCGGTCGGGCTGACAGGATTTGAACCTGCGACCCCTTGACCCCCAGTCAAGTGCGCTACCAAGCTGCGCCACAGCCCGCGAGCCCCGAGGGACCCACGTCGCCCGCGTCCGACCGGAGCGCGGAGCAACCCGACCAGCATAGCGGACGCCGGACCCCTCCCGCGCCACGCGGTGTCGTCCCGCGCGAGTCGTCCAGCGCGTCGCGGCTCCACACGACACCCGTCGGATTCCCAGGGTCCTCGCCGCCCGGCTCGTAGGGTGGCCCGATGCGTTCCGGTCCCACCTCCCGTGTCCTCCTCGCACTCGCGGCAGCCGGCCTGCTGCTCGGAGCCGCCGGGTGCACCGGGTCACAGACCGAGACACCCCGGCCGACCCTCGCGAAGGCGACGGCGGAGTCCGTGTCGGTCGCGGCCCAGTCCGACGCCGCCGAGCGGTCCGTCCGGACGAGCCGCGCGCTGTTCGCGTCCGCTCCCGGAGCCGTCGTCGCGCCCGCCGACGACGCCGACGCCGTGCGGTCCGCGGCGAGCGCCGCCGAGGCGGCCCACGTCCCGGTCCTCCTCGTCGGCAAGGACGAGTCGACGGCACGGCACGAGTCGCCGGGCAAGGACGGGTCGCCGGCGAAGGACGGGTCGCCGGCGGCGCACGAACTCGAGCGCCTCGGCGCCCGGTGGTACCAGGCCGACGGCGACGTCGCGATCGACACCGACGTCCCCGAGCAGGACGCGCCGGACGGCGGGGACGCGCCGGAGCCGAGCCGCGCCTCCAGGCAGGCCACCGTCGTCGTGGCGGACGCGACCGCCGACGCCGCAGCCGTGGCGACCGCGAAGGCGGCGGGTGCCCGCGTCGTGACGATGCCGGACGGTGTGACGGACCCCGCGGCCGCGCCGGACGTCGTGACCGCACTGCACGAGCGGAGCGACCACCCGACGGTGCTGGTGGGGGCGGCGTTCGCCGACCTGCCGGACCCGGAGTGGACCGTCCGCGCCGCCGAGAACGGGTGGCAGCTGCCCGACGGCGGTCAGCGGCCGTTCGACGGACACCGGTACGTGGCGCTCTACGGTGCGCCGGGAGCGCCCGCGCTCGGCGTCCTCGGCGAGCAGGACCCGACGGCGACGGTGCAGCGCGCGAAGTCCGTCGCGGCGTCCTACAAGGGGCTCGGCGACGTGCCGATCACGCCCGCGATGGAGGTCATCGCGACCGTCGCCGCCGGGGACGCCGGCGCGGACGGGGACTACTCGACCGAGCTGCCCGTGTCGACGCTCGAGCCCTACGTCGATGCTGCGCACGACGCCGGGATGCCCGTGATCCTCGACCTCCAACCGGGGCGCGCGGACTTCCTGTCGCAGGCGAAGCGGTACGAGTCCCTGCTGTCGAAGCCGGGCGTGTGGCTGGCGCTCGACCCCGAGTGGCGGCTCGGGCACGACCAGGTCCCGCTGAAACAGATCGGCAGTGTGAAGGCGTCCGAGGTGAACGAGGTGTCCTCGTGGCTCGCGGACCTCGTGAAGGCGAAGGGTCTGCCGCCGAAGGCGTTCGTGCTCCACCAGTTCCGGCTGTCGATGATCCAGGACCGCGCGTCGCTCGAGCAGCACCCGGAGCTCGACATGCTCGTGCACGTCGACGGGCAGGGGTCGCAGCCGGACAAGCAGGCGACGTGGAAGGCGCTGCACGTCGGGGCGCCCGAGGGCATCCACTGGGGATGGAAGAACTTCTACGACGAGGACCAGCCGATGCTGACGCCGCAGCAGACCATGGCGGACGTGGCGCCGACACCGTCGCTGATCACGTACCAGTAGCGGATCGCCTCGGCCAGTTCTCCACAGACTGGAGGCGCGACCCACGTTTCGTCGGTCGGTGCTGACAGCATGGGGTCATGTCTGTAGCCCCACCACCTGCTCCGCCGTCCGCCGCGATCGCTGCGGAGGCGCAGGAGGCGCTGCACGCCCTGACCGGGCGGCCCGACGCGGTGTTCCACCCCGGGCAGCTCGAGGCGATCTCGGCGCTGGTGGAGCACCGGCAGCGCGCCCTCGTGGTGCAGCGCACCGGGTGGGGGAAGTCCGCCGTGTACTTCCTCGCGACCCTGCTGCTCCGGCGACGCGGGGGCGGCCCGACCGTGCTCGTGTCGCCGCTGCTCGCACTCATGCGCGACCAGGTCGCCGCGGCTGCCCGGGCCGGGGTGCGTGCGGTGTCGATCAACTCGGCGAACGCGCACGAGTGGGGTGAGACGCAGGCGGCGCTCGCCCGCGACGAGGTGGACGTCCTGCTCGTCTCCCCCGAGCGGCTCAACAACCCGAGGTTCCGCGACGAACAGCTGCCGACGCTCATCGCCCGCATGGGCATGCTCGTCGTCGACGAGGCGCACTGCATCTCCGACTGGGGGCACGACTTCCGGCCGGACTACCGCCGGCTGGCCGAGCTCATCCGGTCGCTCCCCCACGGCGTGCCCGTCCTCGCCACCACCGCGACGGCGAACGAGCGCGTGGTCGAGGACGTCGCCGAGCAGCTGACCGCCGGCCCCGACGACCCCGTGTTCACGATCCGCGGGTCCCTCGCGCGGGCCTCGCTGCGGCTCGGCGTGCTGTCGCTCCCCGATGCCCGACAGCGGCTCGGCTGGTTGCTCGCGCACCTCGGCGACCTGCCGGGCAGCGGCATCATCTACACGCTCACCGTCTCGGCGGCCGAGGACATCGCCCGGCTCCTGCGCGACAACGGGTACGCGGTCCGCGCCTACACCGGGCGCACCGACACCGACGAGCGCGAGCAGCTCGAGCAGCAGCTCAAGGGCAACGAGCTGAAGGCCCTCGTCGCGACGAGTGCGCTCGGGATGGGGTTCGACAAGCCGGACCTGGGCTTCGTCGTCCACGTCGGGGCGCCGTCCTCCCCCGTGGCGTACTACCAGCAGATCGGTCGCGCCGGTCGCGCCACCGACAACGCCGACGTGCTCCTGCTGCCCGGGCGTGAAGACCAAGAGATCTGGCAGTACTTCGCGAGCGCCTCGATGCCGACCGAGTCCCGGGCGTCCGCGGTGCTGCACGCGCTGTCCCGTGACTCCGCGATGTCGACGGTCGCCCTCGAGGGACTGGTCGACATCAAGCGCTCCACCCTCGAACTCCTGCTCAAGGTGCTCGACGTCGACGGCGCCGTCCAGCGCGTCGCCGGCGGGTGGGTCGCCACCGGGCAGCCGTGGGAGTACGACGCACCCCGCTACGAGCGGGTCGCCGCAGCCCGCGCTGCCGAGGCCGCCTCGATGCTCGACTACGAGTCCACGTCGCAGTGCCGCATGCAGCTCCTGCAGCAGGACCTCGACGACCCGTCCGCCGAACCGTGCGGTCGCTGCGACAACTGCACCGACGCCTGGTACCCGACGTCGGTGTCGTCGTCGGACGCCTCGGGTGCCGCCGCGGCGCTCGACAAGGTCGGGGTCGAGATCGCCCCGCGCGCCCAGTGGCCGTCGGGCATGTCGTCGCTCGGCGTCCCCGTGCGCGGCAAGATCGGCGCCGACGAGCTCGTCCAGCCCGGACGCGCCGTTGCCCGGCTCACCGACCTCGGGTGGGGTGGGCCGCTCCGTGCCCTCTTCGCACCGGGGGTCCCTGATGCCCCGATCTCGCGGGAGCTCGTCGACGGGTGCGTCCGTGCACTCAAGGACTGGCCGTGGGAGACCCGTCCGACCGGGGTCGTCGCGATGTCGTCGCGGTCACGGCCCGAACTCGTCGGGTCGCTCGCGCAGGCACTGTCCTCGGTCGGGCGGTTGCAGTTCCTGGGCACCCTCGGTCGGAACGGTGGGACGCCGCGCGGCGACGGTGCGACGAACAGCGCCTACCGGTTGTCGGGGGTGTGGGACACGTTCGTGGTCGATCCGGCGCTCGGGGCCGCGCTGCAGTCGCACGAGGGGCCGGTGCTGCTCGTGGACGACCTCGTCGACAGCCGGTGGACGATGACCGTGGCGGGGCGCGAACTGCGGCGGGCGGGGGCGTCCTCCGTGTTGCCGTTCGCGTTGGCCACGGTCGCCTGAGCCGGTCGTCAGCCGTTCGGGTTGCTCAGCCCGTCGGCCACCCACTGCAGGAAGACCACGACGGCCGCGTCGACCAGGAGCGTCCCGCCGGCCACGAACGACCCGGCCGCTGCGACGACGACCACCGCCGGACGCGGCCCGGGCACCCGGAACAGGGCCACCACCGTGGCGAGGAGCGCGGCGAGCGAGACGACCCCCGTCACCACCCACCACGGTGGGAACCCCTCGGTGAACACGCGCGCCAGGCCGACCGCGTGTGCGACGCCGGCGATCAGTGCGACGGCCCCGGGCGCAGCCAGCCACCAGCTGCTCGCGCCGCCGATCGTGCGGTCGCCGGACGAACGTGCTGTCATGTCGGACCTCCCCCGGACGCCCCGATGGGCGCCGCCCCGGCGGTCATCGTCGCACACCGGAGGCGCGGTGCGGGCCGGCACCGCGCCTCCAGTCCGCCGGGGTGCGGTTCAGGCGCCGATCGCGTCCAGCTCGGCGAGCGCGTCGGACGGCAGGGCGAAGCCCGCCGACGCGACGTTGTCGCGCAGGTGCGCGACGGACGAGGTCCCCGGGATGAGGAGCATGTTCGGCGAGCGCTGGAGCAGCCACGACAGCGCCACGGTCAGCCGCGACACTCCGAGCCGCTCCGCGACGGCGTCGAGTGCACCGGACTGCAGCGGCGAGAAGCCGCCGAGCGGGAAGTACGGCACGTAGGCGATGCCCTGCGCGGCCGTGCTGTCGACCATCGCGTCGTCCTCGCGGCGGGCGACGTTGTAGAAGTTCTGCACGCAGACGACGGGGGCGATCGACTGCGCCTCGGCGAGCTGTTCGGCGTTCACGGTCGACAGGCCGAGGTGCTTGATGAGGCCCTGCTGCCGGAGTTCGGCGAGGGCTTCGAACTGCGGCGCGAGGCTGCCCGGCTCCGGGGCGTCGAACCCGCCGACGCGGAGGTTCACCACGTCGAGCTGCCCGAGCCCGAGGTTGCGCAGGTTGTCGTGCACCTGTTCGACGAGCTCGTGCGGCTCGCGGGCGTGCGGCCAACCGCCCTCCGCGTCACGCCGGGCACCGACCTTCGTCACGATGTGCAGGCCGTCGGCGTACGGGTGGAGGGCCTCGCGGATGACCTCGTTCGTGACGTGCGGGCCGTAGAAGTCGGCCGTGTCGATGTGGGTGATCCCGAGCTCGACGACGGTGCGGAGGACGCGGATCGCCTCGTCGCGGTCGGTGGGCGGCCCGAAGACGCCGGGGCCCGCGAGCTGCATGGCACCGTACCCGACGCGGGTGAGGTCGAGGTCGTCGGCGAGGCGGAAGGAACCGCCGGGGAGTGTGGTGTCGGTCATGTCCACCACGATGCTCCCGGTCCGCCGGGACGGACAGGTCCCCGTCGACCCTGGGACCACGGGGACCAGGATCGGACCGCGCCGGGTCCGTAGCATCGAGGGGTGAGCGACAACACCCTCGGCGAGTACCTCCGGGCGAGGCGTGCGCTCGTGCGCCCGGAGGACGCCGGGCTGCGCGTCACCGGCGTCCGACGCACGCCGGGGCTGCGCCGCGAGGAGGTGGCGACGCTCGCCGGGATCAGCGCGGACTACTACCTCCGTCTCGAACAGGGGCGTGACCGGAACCCGTCGGGGCAGGTGCTCGACGCGATCGCACGGGTGTTCGGCCTCGACGCCACGGCGACCGCGTACCTGCGGGGTCTGGCCAGCGCATCCGGGTCGGGTGCCGCTGCGCCCGACCGGGCCAGGGGATCCCGGGGAGGCCGGAGCGACCGGGTCCCGACCGGGACGCTGCAGTTGCTCGACGTCGTCGGGTTGCCCGCCTTCGTCGAGAACCGTGCGTTCGACGTGCTCGCCGCGAACCGGCTCGCGTCCGCGTTGGCGCCGGGGATGCGTGCCGGCGAGAACCGACTGCGCACGATGTTCCTCGGCCACACCGAGCAGGGGCGCTACCCGGACTGGGAGCAGCAGATGGGCGGCATGGTGGCCGCCTTCCGGTCCTCCATCGGGACCCGTGTGGACGATCCGGCGATCACCTCGCTCGTCGGCGAACTGTCGCTCGGCAGCGAGGACTTCCGTCGGCTGTGGGCACGGCACGACGTCCGGCCGCTCGCCGGGGGCACCGTGCGGATGTGGCACCCGGAGGTGGGCGAGCTCGAGCTCCGGCGGGAGAAGCTCGGCATCGGCGGGACGGACGGGCAGCTGCTCGTGCTGCACCACGCCGAACCGGGGTCGCCCTCGGCGGGGGCGTTGGCGCTGCTCGGGAGCCTGGCCGCGGGGGCTGCGGGCGGCGCAGGCGGCGCGAGCGGCGCGGGCGGAGCGGGCGGCGCGGCGGGCCGACTCGGAACGACATCGTCGACGTCGTACGACCTCGACTGAGTCGCTCCCCCGCGCGTGCAACGGTGCGCGTCCGCAACGAGCGACAAGACCGGTGTCGAACGACGTCGACGATGTCGCATCGGCTCGGCACCAGCCAGCGCCATCACCGTGCGCCGCCGCCCCCTCAGCCCGCCGCAGGCCCCGAGCGTCGCGCCGGCTTCGGGAACGCGGCCCGCATGTGGTCGGTCGTCAGCACGTCCCCCATGCCGATCATCAGCAGCGAGAACACGATCTGCTCGATGACCATCCAGAACGGGTAGAGCCCCGGGATCGCCGCGACCACGAGCGTCACGACCGGGAAGATCCGGCTGAACAACCGCAGCCGCTGGTACGCCCAGTAGTACCCGAGCTGCGCCCGCCACGCGAACACGTAGAGCGTCAGCGTGATGAGCAGGACGACGGTCGCACGGAACCACACCGCCCACGGGACCGTCTGCCCGGCGTTCGTCAGGAGGATCGCCACGACGATCGCAGTCAGGCCGACCACGGTCTCGGCGACGAGCAGCCACCGGATCCACCGGAAGGAGCGGACGGTCTCGGGGTGGTCGAGCATGTCCTCGCGGATGACGTAGTCCGCCTGGCGGCCGCCGGCCAGCCGGTCGAGGTGCAGACGGCACCACAGGCGGTCGGCGAGGGCACCGAGCCCGGCGTTCTGCTGCGTCACCCTCCCATGGTGCCGTATCCGGCGGCGCGAACCGGCGGCGCACCACCCTGCCGTGTCCCGCGGCACGAACCGGCACCGCACCACCCTGCCGTGTCCGGCGGCGCGAACCGGCACCGCGCCTCCAGACCGGCGACGCCTCAGTCGGTCGGCAGGAGCGCGGCTCCCCCGAGGACCGCACCGGAGTCGGGGTCCAGCAGGACGAGCGAGCGCACCGGGTCCGGGATGCCGCGGGGTGACTCGAGGTCGAAGGTGATCGTCCCCACGTCCGACGGGATCGTGCCGAGGTCGTCGTCGTCCTCGTGCCCCGTCCAGAGCCCGGGCCGCGCGCCGACGACCGTGCCCTCGGAGAGCACCACCCGGACGCCTGGCAGCTCCGTGTCCGAGGACGCCACCCGGAGGTCCGTGATCCTGACGAGCAGGTGCTCCCCGGCGCGCGCGATCCGGACGTGACCCGAGGCGGACCGGTCGTCTGCCGAGGCGATCCCGTCGATCGGGGCGATCGGGACGAGGTCGCCGGCCACCGGCGGGACGCGCCGCCACCACGGGTCGATGGGCGATCCGTCGGCATGGTCATCCGTGGCGGGCTCGGGGACCGGGGCGCCGAGCGTGTTCGACGGGGACACGAGCGTGCCGCCCTGCAGACCCTGTTCGGCGAGCGGGGTCGTCGTCGCGACCGGCTCCGCAGCGTCGATGCCCCGCTCGGTCTGGATGGCGCGCCAGGCGATCAGGACCGCGACGAGGGCGAGCAGAGCGACCGCTGCGAACAGCCATCGTCGACTCGCCCTCGTCATGTCGGATCTCCTGATCGACCTCAGCGCTTGCGGCGCTCGCGCACCCGCATGTTGACGTTGATCGGCGTGCCCGAGAAGCCCCAGACCTCGCGCAGTCGACGCGTGATGAAGCGTCGGTACTGCGGGTCGAGGAAGCCCGTCGTGAACAGCACGAACGTCGGCGGCTGGCTCGACGCCTGGGTCCCGAACAGGATGCGGGGCTGCTTGCCACCACGGACCGGGTGCGGGTGCTCCTGCACGAGCTCGGCGATGAAGGCGTTGACCTTGCCCGTCGGGATGCGGGTGTCCCACGAGTCGAGCGCGGTCTCGAGCGCCGGTACGAGCTTCTCGAGGTGGCGACCGGTGCGTGCGGAGATGTTGACGCGCGGGGCCCACGCCACGTGCGCGAGGTCCTGCTCGATCTCGCGCTCGAGGTAGCGGCGGCGGTCGTCGTCGAGCAGGTCCCACTTGTTGTAGGCCAGCACCAGCGCGCGACCGGACTCGAGGACGAGGTCGATGATGCGGAGGTCCTGCACGGAGATCGGCTCGGTGACGTCGAGGACGACCACGGCGACCTCGGCCTTCTCGAGCGCCGCGGTCGTGCGGAGCGAGGCGTAGAAGTCGGCCCCCTGCTGCAGGTGAACGCGCTTGCGGATGCCGGCGGTGTCGACGAAGCGCCAGACACGGCCGCCGAGCTCGATCTGCTCGTCCACCGGGTCGCGGGTCGTCCCCGACAGCTCGTTGACGACGACGCGCTCTTCGCCGGCGGCCTTGTTCAGGAGCGAGCTCTTGCCGACGTTCGGACGGCCGAGGATCGCGACGCGACGGGGTCCGCCGACCTCCTGCTTGGCGACGGCCGAGGTGTCGGGGAGCGTCTTGATGATGAGGTCGAGGAGGTCGGCGACGCCACGACCGTGCAGCGCCGACACCGGGTACGGCTGCCCCAGACCGAGGTTCCAGAGCTCGTAGGCGTCGAGGTCGCGCCGGTCGTCGTCCGACTTGTTCGCGACGACGATGACCGGACGGTCGGTGCCGCGGAGCATCTTCACGACGTGCTCGTCGGTGGCGGTGATGCCGACCGTGACGTCCACGACGAAGAGCACCGCGTCGGCGAGGTCGATCGCGACCTCGGCCTGGGCGGCGACGGAGGCGTTGATGCCCTTGGCGTCGGGCTCCCACCCGCCGGTGTCGACGAGGGTGAAGCGCTTGTCGTTCCACTCCGCCTTGTAGGCGACGCGGTCACGCGTGACACCGGGGGTGTCCTGCACGACGGCTTCGCGGCGACCGAGGATGCGGTTCACCAGCTGCGACTTGCCGACGTTCGGTCGCCCGACGATCGCGAGCACCGGGTAGGCCGGCAGGTACGTGATGCCGTCCTCGCCGAGCTGCCCGGCTTCGAGCAGGGCGACGTCCTCTTCGTCGAGCTCGTAGTCCTCGAGCCCGGCGCGGAGCGCGTTCGCCCGCTGCTCGGCCTCGGCTTCGTCGAGCCCGGCGATCCGCTCGCCGAGGGCGTCGTCGTACTCGGGGAAGTCGTCGTGTTCTGGGTTGTCCAGCTGCGCCATGTGGGTGTCCTTGCCGGCGACCCTTCGGCCGCGTGTTGTCAGTGCGTGGCCGCGCGTGGCCCTGGTGGTCAGTGCCCGGTCGCGCGGGCCAGGTCGACGACCGCTTGCACGGTCTGGTCGAAGTCGAGGTCGGTGGAGTCGAGCGTCGTGACGCCGTCGGCGGCGTTCATGAAGTCGACGACCTTCGCGTCCGCCGCGTCGCGACGAGCGAGTGCGGCGGAGGTCTCGGCGGCCGACTGGGTGGTGACCTCAGCCGAGCGCCGAGCCATTCTAACGGACTCGTCGGCCGTGAGGAGGATCCGGACTTCGGCGTCGGGCGCGACGACCGTGGTGATGTCACGCCCCTCGGTGATGATGCCCCGGCCCTCGGCCTTGCGCATCACGTTCCGGAAGAGCTGCACGAGCCGCTGCCGGACCTCGGGCAGCTTCGCGATGTGGGCGACCGCGGCGGTGACCTCGGGCGTGCGGATCGCGTCGGTGACGTCGGTGCCGTTCACCTGGACGAAGTAGGCGTCCGGGTCGGTGCCGATCTCGTAGTCGAAGGTGTCCCAGCTCGCCAGGACCGCGGCGGCGTCGTCGAGGTCGACCTGCTGCTGCAGGGCGTGCCAGGCGAGCGCACGGTAGGCGGCACCGGTGTCCTGGTAGCCGAAGCCGAGCGCGCGCGCCGCGGCACGGGACACGCTCGACTTGCCGCTGCCCGCGGGACCGTCGACCGCGATCACGAACTTCGCGACGAAGGCGCCGTCCGGCAGTCCGGCCGGCAGGGGGTCGCGCGTCGAACCGGGCTCGCCGCCGCCCTGCCCGTCGAGACCGCCACCCGCACCGCCGGCGCCGCCGATCGGGCCGGGCTGGTCGCCGGGCGTGGGCAGCCCCGTGTCGGGTCCGTCGGGTCCACCGGTCACGCCGGAGTCGTCGTTGTTCAGGCCCATGCTGCTGCGATCCTCCATCCGCGACCCTCGAGTTCGTCGACGAGTCGCTGTTCCTGCTCGGGCACGACCGACACCTCGACGATGCCGATCTGCGCGCCCGGTGAGTGCTCGAGGCGCATGTCCTCGAGGTTGATGCCGATCTCCCCGATGAACGTGAGGAGGGCGGCGATCTGGCCCGGGGTGTCGTCGACGAGGACGACCACCTGGGCGAAGCGCTTCGTGGTGCCGTGCTTGCCCGGCAGCCGTTCGACGCCGCGGTTGCCCGCGGCGATGGTCTCGGCGAGGGCGCGGGGCGAACCGGGGGCGGTCGGGTCGTCGAGTGCGGCGAGCACCCGGTCGAGGTCGTCGCGGAGGTCCGCGAGCACCGGCCGGATGCGCGACGCGTTCGCACCGATGATCTGCACCCACAACCCCGGGTCGCTCGCGGCGATGCGGGTCACGTCGCGGACGCCGCCGCCCGCGAGGCCGAGCGAGCCGTCGGGGGCGTCCCGCAGCCGGGAGGCCATCAGCGTGGACACCAGCTGCGGTGCGTGCGAGACGTACGCCACCGCGAGGTCGTGCGACTCCGGTTCCATCGGGACCACGGTCGCGCCGACGTCGAGCGCCAGGTCTTCCACCACGGCGGCACGCTGGTACGTGATGTCGTCGTGCCCGGCGATCACCCACGGCTGTCCGAGGAAGAGATCGGCGCGCGCGGCGGTCGGCCCGCTGCGTTCGCGGCCCGCCATGGGGTGCGAGCCGATGTAGCGCGAGATGTCGGCGCCGGCTGCCCGGAGCGAGGCGAGCGGCCCCGACTTCACGCTCGCCACGTCGGTCACCACGGCATCGGGGAACGCCGCGAGCTCACGCTCGACGACCGCCGCCACGACGTCCGGGGGAACCGCCACGACCACGAGTTCCGGACGGTCACCGGGAGCCGGTCGACGCCCGGCGCCGTAGTCGACGGCGAGCGCCAGGGCTGCGGGCGAGACGTCGTCGAGGACGACCTCGACACGCTTCTCACGCAGTGCCAGGCCGATGGACGCGCCGAGCAGGCCCGCACCGACGATCCGCACGGGTCCCCGGAGCCGCCGGTCGATGGCCGGTTCGGCGAGCGGGGTGGTGGCGTCGGTCACCCCGCAAGCCTACCGATCGTCAGTCCGAGGACTCTTCGCCGTCCGAGGCCTGGGGAGAACCCTTCGCCTCACGGGCGATGCGGAGGAGCGAACCGAGCTCGACCGTCGACAGCTCCCGGGTCTTGCCGATCGGCAGGGACCCGAGGTGCAGCGGCCCGAACGACCGCCGGACCAGTTCGAGGACGGGGTGGTCGACCTCGTCGAGCATGCGGCGCACGATCCGGTTGCGACCGGAGTGCAGCGTGATCTCGACGAGCGACTCCCCACGCGAGGACTCGAGCAGGCGGACCTTGTCGGCCGCGATCGGACCGTCCTCGAGCTCCACACCGTCGAGCAACCGCTGCACCGTCGCGGGGTTCACGTTGCCGCGCACCTTCGCGATGTACGTCTTCGTCACCCCGAACGACGGGTGCGCCAGGACGTGCGCGAGGTCCCCGTCGTTCGTCAGCACGAGCAGCCCGGACGTCTCGGTGTCGAGCCGCCCGACGTTGAACAGGCGCTCCTCGTACCGGTCGACGTACTCGGAGAGGTCACGACGTCCACGCTCGTCCTGCAGGCTCGAGACCATGCCGGTCGGCTTGTTGAGCAGCACGTAGCGGCGCGAGCTGTCGATCTGCACCGGGACGCCGTCCACCGCGATCTGGTCGGTCTCGGGATCGACACGCCGGCCGAGCGCGTCGACGACCTCGCCGTTGACCGTCACGCGGCCCTCGACGATCAGGTTCTCCGCGACGCGGCGAGATGCCACGCCCGCAGCGGCGATCACCTTCTGCAGGCGCTCCCCCTCTGCCTGGAGGCGCGGCGCGGCCCCGGCGGTCGCCGTCCCGTCCGCCGCGTCCCAGTCCGGGATGATCGGGCGCTCGGGCGTGCCCTCGAGCGGCTGGCCCTGCTGGTCGCGGGCGCCCTCGGGCTGCGGGGTGGTGCGGCGGTCGGTGCCGCGCGGGCCGGTGTTCCGGGGCCGGTCGCCGTTGCGCGCCGTGGTGGTGCCGCCGACGTAGCGTCGGCCGTTGTGCCACACCGTGCTGGGTCGGCCGTCGGGGGCACGGCGGTCCTCGCGGGCTGGGTCGCGGCGGCGGTCGTCGTCGCGTCGGGGAGCGTCACGACGGTCGTCACGCCGATCGTCACGGCCGCGGTACCCACCGGACGCCGGACGCTCGTCACGACCCCGGTACCCGCCGCGGTCGTCGTCACGGCGGTTGAACCCGCCGCGGTCGCTGCCGCGGCGGTCGTCCTCGCGGCCGACGAACCGACCCCGGTCTCCCCCGCGGTCGTCGCGACCCCGGTACCCGCCGCCGGACGCCGGACGCTCGTCACGCCCGCGGTGCCCGCCGCGGTCGTCGTCACGGCGCGGGGCATCACGGCGGTCGTCACGGCCCCGGTACCCACCACCGGACGCCGGACGCTCGTCACGGCCGCGGTACCCGCCGCGGTCATCGTCACGGCGCGGGGCATCACGGCGGTCGTCACGACCCCGGTACCCACCACCGGACGACGGACGCTCGTCACGCCCGCGGTACCCACCACCGGAGGCCGGACGCTCGTCGCGCCCGCGGTAGCCACCGCGGTCATCGTCACGGCGCGGAGCATCACGGCGGTCGTCACGACCCCGGTACCCACCACCGGACGACGGACGCTCGTCACGGCCGCGGTATCCACCACCGGACGACGGACGCTCGTCACGGCCGCGGTACCCGCCGCCAGTCGACGGACGGTCGTCACGCCCGCGGTAGCCACCGCGGTCGTCGTCACGCCGGCCGGACCCCGCACGGTCGTCACGACCCCGGTACCCGCCACCGGAGGACGGACGCTCGTCACGGCCCCGGTACCCACCGGAAGCAGGACGGTCTTCGCGCCCGCGGTACCCACCGCGCTCGTCGCGACCAGCGCCCTCAGACCGGCCACCCGCACGGCCGGAGCCGGCGGTGCGGTCTCGTGACGCGCCTCCAGGCCCACCCGCGCCGTCCCGACGACCCGCGCCGTCCCGGCGACCCGCGCCGCCTCGTGGGCCGCCTCGTCGTTCTTCCTCATACGCGGCCATCGGGGATCCCTTCGTTCTGCTCGAAGCCGCCGGCACCGTCGTCCAGGAGGGGCGAGATGAGCGGCAGCTCGTCGAGCGAGTTGATGCCGAGCTGCTGCAGGAGCAGGTCGGACGTGACGTAGTTGATGGCGCCGGTCTCGGCGTCGGTGAACGACTCCTCGATGAGGCCGCGCGCGACGAGCGTGCGGACGACGCCGTCGACGTTGACGGCGCGGATCGAGGCGATCTGCGACCGGGTGATCGGCTGCTTGTACGCGACGACCGCGAGGGTCTCGAGCGCGGCCTGCGACAGGCGGGAGGGGCGTTCGGCCTCGACGAACTGCTCGACGACGTCGTCGAGGTCCTGCCGGACGTAGAAGCGCCAGCCGCCGCCGACCTCGCGGAGTTCGAACCCGCGGCGGATCGTGCCGTCGACCCCGTCGAAGTCTGCCACGAGACGCTCGATTGCCTGCCTGACCACGGGGACGGGAGCCCCCACGGCCGCGCCGAGGGACACGAGCGACTGGGGTTCGTCGGCGATCATGAGGATCGCCTCGAGCTGTCGGTCGACGGGGATCTCCGGCCGGGCGGCACGCTCGTGCGCCTCGTGGATCTCGCGCTCGATCGCGCGGGCGTCGGCCATCTCGTCGGCGCCGCCGGGTTCGGCACTGGACGTGTCGTGCACGTCATCCGTCATAGTCGGCTCCCAGGTTGGCGAGGCTCTCGTCGGACCAGTCCTCGGCGGTCCAGCGCAGCGTCAGCTCCCCGAGCGGTTCGAACTGTTCGAACGAGATGGATGCGTTCCGGTACAGCTCCAGGATCGCGAGGAAGCGAGCCACCACGATACCCGTCTCCGAGACGCCGGCGATCAGTTCGCGGAACGAGACGTCCTCGTCGGCACGCGTGCGGAGGATCGAGACGACGATCGCGGCCTGCTCCCGGATGCTGACGAGCGGGGCGTGCAGGTGGTCGAGTCCGACCGTCGGGAGCTCCCGCGGGGCGAACGCCAGGGTCGCCAGCGCGGCGAAGTCCTGCACCGACAGGGTCCAGACGAGCTCGGGGGTCCGGGCGCGGAACCGCTCCTCGAGCCGGACGCTCCGCACGTGGCGTCGGGACTCGGTCAGCCAGCGGGAGCCGAACCAGTCGGCGGCCTGCTTGAACGCCCGGTACTGCAGCAGTCGGGCGAACAGGAGGTCGCGGGCCTCGAGCAGGGCGACGTCCTCGGCGTCGACGAGCTCGCCCTGCGGCAGGAGTCCGGCGATCTTGAGGTCGAGCAGCGTGGCGGCGACGACGAGGAACTCGCTGGCCTCGTCGAGTTCGTCCTGGGACTCGGCCTGGCGCACGTACTCGATGAACTCGCCCGTCACGGCGCCGAGCGAGACCTCGGTGATGTCGAGCTCGTGCTTCGTGATGAGCGAGAGGAGCAGGTCGAACGGGCCGTCGAAGTTGCGGAGCCGGACCCGGAAGCCGGCCGCGGTCTGCGTGCCGGCGGGTGCCGGCTGTCCGGCCGGTCCGGCGGGGGCCGGCTGCCCGGCCGGTCCGGGTGCCGGCTGTCCGGGTGCCGGCTGTCCGGCCGGTCCGGGGGCCGGCTGTCCGGCAGGTCCGGGGTCAGGCGACGGCGCCACGCTCGACGAGCTCCCTGGCGAGCTGCCGGTACGCGTGTGCGGCCGCGTGGTCCGGCGCGGTCTGCGTGATCGGCCGCGCCGAGACCGTGGCGTCCGGGAACTTCACGGTCCGGCCGATGACGGTGTCGAGCACGCGGTCGTCGAAGGTGTCCACGACGCGCTCCATGACCTCGCGCGAGTGCAGCGTGCGCGAGTCGTACATCGTCGCGAGGATCCCGTCGAGTTGCAGCGCCGGGTTGAGGCGGTCGCGCACCTTGTCGATCGTCTCGATGAGCAGCGCCACACCACGCAGGGCGAAGAACTCGCACTCGAGCGGGATGAGGACGCCGTGCGCGGCCGTCAGGGCGTTCACGGTCAGCAGCCCGAGCGACGGCTGGCAGTCGACGAGGATCACGTCGTAGTCGTTCGCGACCTTCCGGAGCACGCTCGCGAGGATCTGCTCGCGCGCGACCTCGTTCACGAGGTGCACCTCGGCCGCGGAGAGGTCGATGTTCGCGGGGATCACGTCGAGGTAGGGCGTGTTCGTCGGCTGGATGACCTGGTTCGGGTCCTTGATCGACCCCATCAGCAGGTCGTAGACGGTGGGGATGTCGTGGGTCCGCACGCCGAGGCCGGCCGACAGCGCGCCCTGCGGGTCGAAGTCCACCGCGAGGACCTTGCGCCCGTACTCCGCCAGCGCCGCGCCGAGGTTGATCGACGTCGTGGTCTTGCCGACGCCGCCCTTCTGGTTGCACAGCGCGATGATGCGAGCGGGACCGTGGCCGTCGAGCTCCTCGGGCACCGCGAACTGCCGGACGGGCCGTCCGGTCGGACCGTAGGTGGTCTCGCCGGTTCCGGGGGTGGTCGTCGGGTTCGTGCTCACCCCGTCATCGTACCGGCGACTGGCCGCCGGGCCGGGCCGCACCGCCGGGCCGGGCCGCACCGCCGCAGGTCGGGGCCAGGAGGCGCGACTCACGCTGGGCGCAGCGCCACCCGCATGCTGTCCACGCGTTCCGCGATGACGGCGTCCGCCGTCCAGCGCTGCTGCAGGCGCCCCACGAGCTCCTGTACCTGCGTCTGGTCGAGTCCGGGGTGGAGCGCCAGCCCCACCGTCAGTTCCGCACCGGCGAACCGTCCGAGCGGGTCCCCCGGGGCCAGCTCGACCCGCGCCACCGCACGTTCCCCCACGACGGAGTCGGCGAAGGCCCGGGCCACTTCCGGGTCCTCGAAGCAGGGCGTCCACGGCAGGTCCTGCCCGATCGCCCACACCGCGGGGCGACGGAGCACGAACTCGGTCGGCGCCGTCGGGTCGAGGACCACGAGCTGGGTCTCCTCGCTCGCCGCGGCCATGGCCACGCGGCGGGAGTCCGCGGGAACCGGTCGGGCGTCCGGATCCCAGGAGCGCATCGCCTCGACGGAGGTGAAGGCGGGCATGACGCTGCGACCGTCCGGCCCGGCGACCGTCACGATGGAGAGCTCCTGCGTCTTGTCGACGAGCTTGCCGGCGTCGGTGTGCCCGATGTCTCCGGCCTCGGCGATGAGCGGGATGAGCAGCCGTGCGGTGCGGAGCGCGTCGACGACCACCCGCTGCGACCCCCCGTCCGGCAGCGCCGTGATCGCAGCGACGACGGCCGGGTCGGCCAGACCGTCGTCGTCGTCGAACGTCGTGTCGTGCTGGTCGAACGTGCGACCGGCCCAGGCGAAGCCCGCGGAGTCCGCCGCCCCACCGGGGGTGTGCGCGTCGTCCGGGTGCCCGTCGCCCGCGGGCCCGTCGGGTCCGGTGCCGCGACCGTTCGAGATGCCCGCCACGCGCCTACTCCGAGGCGATGTCGAGCGCGGCCGGGAGCGTGAACGCCCCCGAGTAGAGCGCCTTGCCGATGATCGCGCCCTCGAGCCCGTGCGGCACGAGCGCCCGCAGTGCACGGAGGTCGTCGAGCGTCGAGATCCCGCCGGAGGCCACGACGGGCTGGTCGGTGCGGTCGCAGACCTCGCGGAGGAGGTCGACGTTCGGGCCCTGCAGGGTGCCGTCCTTCGTCACGTCGGTCACGACGTACCGGGCGCAGCCGGCTTCCTCGAGGCGGTCGAGGACCTCCCACAGGTCGCCGGCGTCCTCCGTCCAACCCCGACTGGCGAGCGTCGTGCCGCGCACGTCGAGCCCGACGGCGATCTGCTCGCCGTACGTCCGGATCACGCGGGCCGCCCACTCCGGGTCCTCGAGCGCGGCGGTGCCGAGGTTCACGCGTGCGGCACCGGTCGCGAGGGCTGCCTCGAGCGAGGCGTCGTCGCGGATGCCGCCGGAGAGCTCGACGGCGACGCCCTCGACCTCGCGGATGGCGTGCGCGATGACCTTGCGGTTGTCACCGCGGCCGAACGCCGCGTCGAGGTCGACGAGGTGGATCCACTCGGCACCCTGGTCACGCCACGTCCGGGCCGCCGTCACCGGGTCGCCGTAGGAGGTCTCGCTGCCGGCCTCGCCCTGGGTGAGGCGCACCGCCTGGCCGTCGACGACGTCCACGGCGGGCAGCAGGACGAGGGGCGGGGTGGTGGAGAGCTCGGTCATGGTCCTGTCTTCGTTGCGGGGGTCGTCGGGCGTCGTCATTCGCGACGTGTCGCCGCGGGTCTCAGAGCGACTGCACCCAGTTGCGGAGCAGTCGGATGCCCGGCTCGCCGGACTTCTCGGGGTGGAACTGGGTGGCGGTGAGCGGACCGTTCTCGACCGCGGCGACGAACCGCTGCCCGTGCTCGGCCCAGGTCAGGCGCGGTGCGCGGAACGGCCCGTACGCCTCGAGCGGGAAGTCGGTCACGCCGTACGAGTGCACGAAGTAGAAGCGCTCGTCGTGCAGGCCCTCGAACAACACCGAGTCCGCAGGAGCGTCGACCGTGTTCCACCCCATGTGGGGCAGGACGTCGGCCTGGATCTGCTCGACCGTGCCCGGCCACTGACCGAGCCCCTCGACGTCGGCACCGCGCTCGATGCCGCGCGAGAAGAGCACCTGCATGCCGACGCAGATCCCGAGGACCGGACGGCCGCCGGCGAGACGGTGGTCGACGATCTCGCCGCCCCGGACGCCCTCGAGCTGCTCGACCACGGCTCCGAACGCCCCGACGCCGGGGACCAGCAGCCCGTCGGCCCGGAGCGCCGCCTGCTTGTCCGACGTCAGGGTGACGTCGGCGCCGGCGCGTTCGAGGGCCTTGGCGGCGGAGTGGACGTTGCCCGACCCGTAGTCGAGGACGACGACGTTCGGCTTCGCCCCGGCGGTCACAGCGTGCCCTTGGTGGACGGGATGCCGTCCACGCGGGGGTCGAGTTCGACCGCCGTGCGCATCGCCCGGGCGAACGCCTTGAACTCGGCTTCGGCGATGTGGTGCGGGTCGCGGCCCTCGAGCACGCGGACGTGCACCGTGATGCCGGCGTTGAAGGTGATCGCCTCGAACACGTGGCGGACCATCGAGCCGGTGAAGTGGCCGCCGATCCGGTGGAACTCGAAGCCCGCGGGCTCGCCGGAGTGCACGAGGAACGGCCGGCCGGAGACGTCGACCACGGCCTGGGCGAGCGCTTCGTCGAGCGGAACGAGGGCGTCCCCGTACCGACCGATGCCGCCACGGTCGCCGAGGGCCTGCTTGAGCGCCTGGCCGAGCACGATGCCGGTGTCCTCAACGGTGTGGTGGACGTCGATGTGGGTGTCGCCGGTCGACCGCACGCGGAGGTCGATGAGCGAGTGCTTGCTGAACGCCGTCAGCATGTGGTCGAAGAACGGCACGCTCGTCGAGATGTCGGACGTGCCGGTGCCGTCGAGGTCGAGTTCGAGCTCGATGCTCGACTCGCTCGTGCTCCGGCTGATCGTGGCGGTGCGCGCGGTCATGCTGCAACCCTAACCGGCGGCTGATCGGCGGCGACGCGGCGCATGGCGTCGAGGAACACGGTGGTCTCCTCTTCCGTGCCGGCGCTCACCCGCAGGTGGTTCGGGATGCCGAGGTCGCGCACGATGACGTCCTGCTCGAGCAGCGCTTCGAACGCGGCGTGCGGGTCGGCGACGCCGCCGAACAGGACGAAGTTCGACCACGTCTCGTACGTGCGGTAGCCCATCGCCCGGAGTTCGGTCACCATGCGGTCGCGCTGCTGCGTGATGTCGTCGACCATCGCGAGCATCGCGGGGGCGTGCCGGAGCGCCGCCACCGCTGCCGCCTGGGTCAGGGCGGAGAGGTGGTACGGCAGCCGGACGAGTCGGATCGCGTCGATGACGGCCGGGTGGGCGGCCATGTAGCCCACGCGGGCACCGGCGAACGCGAACGCCTTGCTCATCGTGCGGGACACGATGAGACGCTCCCGCCCGGGCAGCAGGGTGACGGCGCTCGGGGCGTCGGCAGGCATGAACTCGGCGTAGGCCTCGTCGACCATCACGATGCCGTCGGTCGCGGCGTAGGCGGCCTCGATGGTCTCGATCGGGAGCGGCGTACCCGTGGGGTTGTTCGGCCCGCAGAGGAACACGATGTCCGGCTGGTGCTCACGGATGGCGGCCACTACCGTCTCGGGCGCGATGCGGAACTCGTCGTCGCGCTGCGCCGGGATCCAGGTCGTGCCGGTGCCCGACGCGAGGATCGAGTGCATCGAGTAGGTCGGGGGGAACCCGAGCACGGTGCGACCCGGCCCACCGAAGGCCTGGAGCAGCTGCTGCAGCACCTCGTTCGAGCCGTTGGCCGCCCAGATCTGCTCCGGACCGAGCGCCTGCCCCGGCGCGAGGTCGCGCTGGAGGTAGTCCGCGAGGGACTGCCGCAGCTCGGTGAACTCACGGTCGGGGTAGCGGTTCACGGTCGTCAGCGCCTGGCGGATCGACGACACGATGTCCTCGGCGACGTCGGCCGGCACCGGATGCGTGTTCTCGTTGACGTTGAGCTGCACGCGCACGTGCTTCTGCGGGGCGCCGTACGGGCTCTGCCCGCGCAGGTCGTCTCGGATCGGGAGGTCTTCGAGCGTGAATGCCACCGATCCATCGTAGGCCGCTCGAACGGCATGGTGACCGGCCGTCCGGACGGTGCTAGTGCGCGGCGGTGTACTGCGCCGGGATCGAGATCTCCTGCCCGGCCTGCAGCCCGGAGCCGTCGAGCGCGTTCAGGCTGACGACGTCCTGCACGAAGTCGCGCGGGTCGGCGTTCGGGGCGGTCTCTTCCGCCAGCTGCCAGAGCGTCTCGCCCGGCTGGATGGTCACGGTCTCGAAGTGGGCGTGCGACTCGGTGTTGCCGGCCGATGCCTGTCCGCCGTTCAGCACGGCGAGTGCCACACCGATCAGCAGCGGGATCGCGGCGAGCGTCGTCAGGACGACCCGGCCGCGACGCGTGAGGCGCAGGCGCGTACGCACGGCGGGCGCGGTGCGCTGGATGTCAGCGATGGCGATGGTGCTCATGTCGTTCTTGCCTTCCCGTTCGGGTGAACCGAAGTCCTGTACCGAACATAGTTTCGAATGACGAGCCGCACAAGTCCTGCGCGGAGATTTCTGGGGGGTTTTCTGCCGACACGCTCGAACAGGTGTTTGTCCGGCGATGACCGGTCGGATACTGTTTCGATCGACTGGGACAAGTCAAGCGGGCACCACCGACATTCCCGCGGGCACGGTCCCGGCACCGACGAAGGGCGAGACGACGTGGCGGACGAACTGCGGGGCCAGAAGCCGCTGACGGCGAAGCAGCAGGCGATCCTCGACGCGATCCGTGCGTCGATCGCCAGCCGGGGCTACCCGCCGAGCATGCGTGAGATCGGTGACGCCGCGGGCTTGTCCTCGCTGTCGAGCGTCTCGCACCAGCTCGGCCAGCTCGAGCTCGGCGGGTGGATCCGCCGCGACCCGAACCGCCCCCGCGCGCTCGAGGTCCTCGTCGACGAGCCGACCCCCGACGTCGAGGGCCCGGACGTCGACGCGACGACGCTCGTCCCGCTCGTCGGTCGGATCGCCGCCGGTGTGCCGATCACGGCCGAGCAGCACGTCGACGAGATCGTGCCGCTCCCCCGGCAGCTCGTCGGCACGGGTGACCTCTTCATGCTCAAGGTCGTGGGCGAGTCGATGATCGACGCCGCGATCTGCGACGGCGACTGGGTGGTCGTCCGGTCGCAGCAGACGGCCGAGAACGGTGACATCGTCGCCGCCATGCTCGACGAGGAAGCGACCGTCAAGGTCTTCCGCCAGCGGGACGGCCACACGTGGCTGCTCCCCCGCAACACCGCGTTCGAGCCGATCCTCGGCGACGCGGCCACCGTGCTCGGCAAGGTCGTGGCGGTCCTCCGCTCGATCTGACGGCGCAGGCGCCGCGTGCCTCTGCGCCGGGCACAACCAAAGCCGGTTCGAACCACACGATCACGTGGTTCGAACCGGCTTTCGTTGTGCGGCGCCGAACGGAACCGCGCAGCCGCGGTGGGTGCGGGGCGGGCGTTCGCCGCGCCTCCTGGACCGCACGCCGCGCGTCAGCGCAGGGCGCGCCTCAGGACGCGACGGGCGCGACCACGAACGGGTCGAGCTCCGCGACCTGCCGCTGGAACACGCGCACCCGCAGGCGCGTGCCGTCCTCGACGTAGTCGACGGTCTCGACCGCACCCGCGTCGTGCAGCGACGACACCAGGTCACCGCGGTCGTACGGGACAACGACGGTGAGCTCGACGTCGGGTTCGGGGAGGCGGGCCTCGATGACGTCGAGGAGGTCCTGGATGCCCTCGCCCGTGCGCGCCGAGACGAACACCGCGTCCGGCACGAGGCCGACCAGCACGAGCCGCTGCGACTCGTCGATGAGGTCGGCCTTGTTGAAGGCGACGATCTCGGGGATCTCGCGGGCGCCGACGTCGCCGATGACCTCGCGCACGGTCGCCAGCTGGGCGGCCGGGTCGGGGTGCGAGCCGTCGACCACGTGCACGATGACGTCGGCCTCGCCGACCTCTTCGAGGGTGGAGCGGAATGCCTCGACGAGCTGGTGCGGCAGGTTGCGCACGAAGCCGACGGTGTCGACGAAGGTGAACTCGCGGCCCTTCGCGCTCTCGGTCCGGCGGACCGTGGCGTCCAGCGTCGCGAAGAGCTGGTTCTGGACGAGCACGCCGGCGCTCGTCAGTCGGTTCAGAAGCGAGGACTTGCCCGCGTTGGTGTAGCCGGCGATCGCGACGCTCGGGACGTCGTTGCGGTGTCGGTCGGCCCGCTTCGCCTCGCGCGCGGGGCGGAACCCGGCGATCTGGCGACGGAGCTTCGACATCCGGGTGTGGATGCGACGACGGTCGAGCTCGATCTTCGTCTCACCGGGACCACGCGAACCCATGCCCGCACCGCCGGACACCTGACCACCGGCCTGGCGGGACATCGACTCACCCCACCCGCGGAGTCGCGGCAGGAGGTACTCGAGCTGGGCGAGTTCGACCTGCGCCTTGCCCTCGCGGCTCTTGGCGTGCTGGCTGAAGATGTCGAGGATCACGGCCGTCCGGTCGATCACCTTGACCTTCACCACGTCCTCGAGCGCGCGGCGCTGGGACGGGGCGAGTTCGGTGTCGGCGATGACCGTGTCGGCGCCGGTGGCCTTGACGACCATCGCGAGCTCTTCCGCCTTGCCCTTGCCGAGGTACGTGGAGGGGTCGGGGTTCGGCCGGCGCTGCAGGAGCCCGTCGAGCACCACGGCACCCGCGGTCTCGGCGAGGGCGGCGAGCTCGCGCAGGGAGTTCTCGGCGTCCGAGGCGTCGCCGTGCGGGTACACCCCGATCAGGACGACCTGCTCGAGCCGGAGCTGCCGGTACTCGACCTCGGTGACGTCCTCGAGCTCGGTGGAGAGGCCGCCGACGCGGCGGAGGGCAGCCCGGTCTTCGCGGTCGTACTGGTCGCCGTCGCCCGTCCAGGCGTGGTCGTCGACCGATCGGGTCTGGATCGCCTGCGCGGGGGCGAAGATCGAAGAGCTCGCGCGGGAGTCGGCGTTGCGCAGGACCCGCTCGACGACACCAGCAGCGCTGTCGTCGGTGGTCTCTGCGTCTCGGTTCGTGGTGTCCGTCATCTTCTCCACAGGGTACCGCTCGGGGCCTCGGGACACACGGGGTTGCCGGTACGGTTCATCCATGGCGAACGACCACTACTTCTCCGCGAACCCGTCGTCGGACACCCGCGAACGCCAGATCCACGTCACCCTCGCCGGTCGCCCGCTCACGCTGACCACCGCCGCGGGGGTCTTCAGCCCGGACGGGCTCGACCGTGGCACGCGGGTGCTGCTCGGCTCGGTGCCGCCGCCCGCGCACGAGGGGGCACTGCTCGACGTCGGCTGCGGCTGGGGTCCGATCGCCATCACCATGGCCCTCGACTCCCCCGCCGCCCAGGTGTGGGGCGTCGACGTGAACGAACGGGTGCTCGGTCTCGCCCGTGCGAACGCTGCTGCTGCGGGGGCCGACAACGTCACCGTCGCACTGCCGGACGAGGTACCGGCCGACCTGCGGTTCCGGACGATCTGGTCGAACCCGCCGGTCCGGGTGGGCAAGGACGAGCTGCACCAGATCCTGCTGACGTGGCTGCCCCGGCTCGAGGTCGGTGGGGACGCGTGGTTGGTCGTGTCGAAGGACCTCGGGGGCGATTCGCTGCAGCGGTGGTTGCGGGAGTCGCTCGACGCGGGGTTCCACGTGTCGCGGGCGTCGACGGACAAGGGGTTCCGAGTGCTGCGGGTGCACCGCGCGGCCGAGTAGGCGGCGCGTGCGCGCGTGCCGCGTGCCGTCGCCGCGCGGGGCGCGCGGCTGGCGCCGTCGCGCGGCTGGCGCCGTCGCGCGGGGCGCGCGGTCCGAGTGGAACCACGATTCCGACATCGAACCAGCGCACGCGGGCAGTTCGATGTCGGGAACGTGGTTCGACACGTCACGCGACCGGCCAGCGCGGCCAGCGGGCCGCAGCCAGCCAGCGCGGCCAGCGCGCCGCAGTCGGCCAGCGCGACCAGCCCGCCCGTCCGCACCACGGCAGTGGTCAGGAGGCGCGACCCACGTGACGAGCGTCGGCCGCCGAACCGCGCCTCCTGGCCGCAGCCCAGCCCGGCTCAGACCGTCAGGTCACCCGAGAAGACGAGTTCCGCCGGCCCGGACAACGCGACGTGCTCGCCGTCCTCCGCCGCGAAGATGCGAACCGTGACGACCCCACCCGGCACGCGCACGCGCCACGTGTCCGGCGCCCCGTTGCCCGCCCAGTACCGCGTCGCGAGGGCCGCGGCGACGGCCCCGGTACCGCACGACAGGGTCTCGCCGCTGCCGCGCTCGTGGACGCGCATCGTGATCTGACCGACGCCGTCCTGCACGAGCGGGTCGCCCGGCAGCACGAACTCGACGTTCGCTCCGGCCGCGGGGACCGGATCGAGCACCGGCACGTACGTGAGGTCGACCTCGGCGAGTTCGTCCTCGGTCGCGACGGCGACCACCACGTGGGGGTTGCCGACGTCGATGCCGAGCCCGGGGCGTGCACCGTCGAGGTTCTTCGCCCGCACGAGCACGTCGTCCGCGCCGCCGCCCTCGATCCCGAGCCCCCAGCGCCCGAGGTCGGCGGAGAAGCCGTTGGTCGTCCGCTGGATGTCGACGAGTCCCTTGCGGCTGCCGACCGTCAGGGTCTCGCCGGGGGTGAGGTCGACGAGCCCGGACTCCGTGAGGTAGCGCGCGAACACGCGGATGCCGTTCCCGCACATCTCGGCGACCGTGCCGTCGGCGTTGTGGTAGTCCATGAACCAGGTCGCCGCGGGGTCCTCGGCGACGAGCGCCTGCCCTTCCGGCAGCGCCTCGGACCGGACCGCCCGGATGACGCCGTCGCCGCCGACACCGAACCGGCGATCGGCGATGGCGCGGATCCGCTCGGGGGTCAGGTCGACCGATGCGTCGGGGTCGGCGAACAGGACGAAGTCGTTGCCGGTCCCCTGGCCCTTGGTGAAGTGCAGCTCGGTCACGGGACGATCCTACGGGCAGCCGCTGTCAGCGCAGCCCGGTCCGCGCCGGTGACGTCGAGGAGTTCCGCGTCGGCGTACCGCCGGAACCACGACACCTGCCGGCGGGCGTACTTGCGCGTCGCGATGCCCGTCGCCTCCACCGCCTGGTCGACGGTCGCGTCCCCGCGGAGTACCTCGAGCGCCTGCGAGTACCCGATCGCCGCCCGCGCGGTCCGCCCCGACTCGAGGCCCTGCTCGCGCAGCCCACGGACCTCCTCCACGAGACCGGCGTCGAACATGCGCGCCGCGCGCTCGTGCAGCGCGGCGACGAGCTGCGCTCGTTCGCGGTGCAGGTGCAGGATCCGAGCGGGTCGCCAGGCGCGGGGCGCGGACGGGAGGCTCGGCGTGACCACCTCGGATCGGCTCGCGATCTCGAGTGCACGGATCAACCTCCGCGGGTTGCGTGCGTCGATGGTCGCCGCGGCCGCCGGGTCCAGACCGCGGAGTCGTTCCAGCAGGATGCCCGGCCCGAGTTCCTCGTGCTCGCGCTCGAGGTGGGCGCGGAGCTCGGGGTCGGTCCCGGGGAACGCGAGGTCGAAGAGCACGGCCGAGACGTACAGCCCGCTGCCGCCGACGAGCAGGGCGACGTTCCCGCGGCCGTGGATGGCGTCTATCTCCGCCCGCGCATCACGCTGGTAGGCGGCGACACTGGCCTCGTCCGTGACGTCGAGCACGTCGAGCTGGTGGTGCGGGATGCCCCGGCGCTCCTCGACGCCGAGCTTCGCGGTGCCGATGTCCATGCCCCGGTAGAGCTGCATGGCGTCGGCGTTGACGATCTCGGCGGGGCGGCCTGCGGCGCGGAGGCGTTCGGCGATCGCGATCGCGAGGTCGGACTTGCCGGTGCCGGTCGCCCCGACGA
This sequence comes from Curtobacterium sp. YR515, assembly GCF_900113095.1. NCBI lineage: Bacteria > Bacillati > Actinomycetota > Actinomycetes > Micrococcales > Microbacteriaceae > Curtobacterium > Curtobacterium sp. YR515. The sequence continues at coordinate 98,046 of NZ_FOOD01000001.1, forward strand.
CGGCGATCAGGTCGCCGCCGGGGTCGGGGTCGGCGCGCACGGGGCCCACGGGCTCCTCGCCGACGCGCTCCTCGTCAGCGGCCGACACGGAGGCTGGGCAGACCGAGCGACACCGGCCGCGGGCCGTCGGTGGCCCCGGCGGAGGCCGGCGTCGGGACGCCACAGCTCTCCGCCTGGGCACGGTCCCACGCGTCGCCCGCGCGGGTCCGGCGGATCCGCAACGGTGCGTCCCCGTCGGCGATCAGGAAGTGCGGGGCCGAGCGGGTGACCTCGACGGTGACGACGTCCCCGGGGCGCGGCACGTCCGATCCGCCCGGCACCGAGAAGTGCACGAGTCGGGAGTCCTCGGCGCGGCCCGACAGCCGGTGCGTGGCGTCGTCCTTCTTGCCCTCACCGGTGGCGACGAGGACCTGGACCGTACGCCCGACCTGCTTCGCGTTCTCCTCTGCCGTGATGTGTTCCTGCAGGGCGACGAGGCGCTCGTACCGCTCCTGCACGACCTGCTTCGGCAGCTGCTCGTCCATCGTCGCCGCGGGCGTCCCCGGCCGGATCGAGTACTGGAACGTGAACGCCGAGGCGAACCGCGACTGCTCCACGACGCGCAGGGTGTCCTCGAAGTCCGCGTCGGTCTCGCCGGGGAAGCCGACGATGATGTCCGTCGAGATCGCCGCGTGCGGGATCTTCGCCCGGACGCGGTCGAGGATGCCGAGGAACCGTTCGCTCCGGTAGCTGCGACGCATCGCCTTGAGGACGCGGTCCGACCCGGACTGGAGCGGCATGTGCAGCTGGGGCATCACGTTCGGCGTCTCCGCCATCGCGTCGATGACGTCGTCCGTGAAGGCGGCGGGGTGCGGGCTGGTGAACCGGACCCGCTCGAGGCCCTCGATCTGGCCGGCGGCACGGAGCAGCTTGCCGAACGCCTGGCGGTCCCCGAACTCGACGCCGTACGAGTTGACGTTCTGCCCGAGCAGGGTGACCTCGATCGCGCCGTCGTCGACGAGTGCCTGGATCTCGGCGAGCACGTCACCCGGGCGGCGGTCCTTCTCCTTGCCCCGCAGCGACGGCACGATGCAGAACGTGCAGGTGTTGTTGCAGCCGACCGAGATCGACACCCAGCCACTGTGCGTCGAGTCGCGCTTGGTCGGGAGGGTCGACGGGAAGACGTCGAGCGACTCGAGGATCTCGATCTGCGCTTCGTCGTTGTGGCGGGCACGCTCGAGCAGCGTCGGCAGCGACCCCATGTTGTGCGTCCCGAAGACGACGTCCACCCACGGTGCCTTCTCGAGGATGACCTTCTTGTCCTTCTGCGCCAGGCACCCGCCGACCGCGATCTGCATGCCGGGGTGCTCGCGCTTGATGCCCGCGAGCTGCCCGAGGTTGCCGTACAGACGGTTGTCGGCGTTCTCGCGCACGGCGCACGTGTTGATGACGACGACGTCCGCCTGCTCGCCGTCGGCGGCGACGTACCCGGCGGCCTGGAGCGACCCGCTCAGCCGCTCGGAGTCGTGCACGTTCATCTGGCACCCGTAGGTGCGGACTTGGTAGGTGCGGGGGCGCGCTGCGACGGTGGCCATGGTCGTCCCAGTGTAAAACCGTCGCGACGCTACTCGAAGCGGACGGAGCCGCGAGGTCCCGCCGGCGGACGCCCACCGCCGTCGAGCGCACGCTCGACCGCGATCCGCACGATGCCGCCGTTGTAGCCCTTGCGCATCAGGAAGCCCGAGAGCCGTCGTTCCGCCGTCGCTCGGTCGAGCCCGCGGAGCTGCCCGGCACGCTTCTGCGCGAGGTCGATCGCCCGGACGAACTCGTCGTCCTCGTCGTCGGCGGCTGCCTCGAGCGCCGCGTCGATCGCGACCTGGTCGATGCCGCGGCGCCGCAGTTCGGCGACGACGCCCTGGCGCCCCAGACCCTTGCGGTCGTGCAGGCGGTCGACGAGGTCGGTCGCGAGCGCCACGTCGTCCACGAGTCCGACGCGGGTGAGCCGCTCGATCTCGTGCTCGACGACGTCCGGGTCGAGCTCGTTCTTGGTCAGCATCGTGCGCAGCTCGGACTCGCTGACGCCCTTGCGACCGAGCGCCCGCATGCTGAGCCGCTCGGCGTCGGCACGCTGTTCGTCGATCCGCCGTGGGGCGTCCGCGGGGTCGAGTTCGGCACCGCCGTCGATCGCGAACACGGACGCCGTCGTGGCGTCTGCCGTCCGGTCGTCGTCGTAGCCGTCCTGCTCGGCACGGGCGCTGCGGCCGCTGCCGTCCCCGACGACGGGCGAGAGCCACTCCGCCTGTGCCCGAGCGCCCTGGATCGGCAGCGGGACCGGCGCGTCGGCGTCGGCTCCGCCGCCATCAGCCACGGCATCCGTGTCGCCCGCCGTGTCCGGCCCAGCCGCGGATCGGCGACGAGACCGCGCACCGCGCGCACCGAACAGGTCGGTGACCGGTGCGAGGTCCTCGTCGCCGTCGTGGTCGGTCGTCACGCGCCCTTGCGCTCCGCGATCTTCGGCGCGATCGACTCGACGGGAGCCTCGACCGCGTCAGCCGACGCACCGCCGACACCGAGCTTGGCGAGGATCTTCCCCTCGATCTCAGCAGCGATCTCGGGGTTCTGGATCAGGAACGACCGCGAGTTCTCCTTGCCCTGCCCGAGCTGGTCGCCGTCGTAGGTGTACCAGGCACCGGACTTCTTGACGATGCCGTGGTCGACGCCGAAGTCCAGCAACGAGCCCTCGCGCGAGATGCCCGTGCCGTACAGGATGTCGAACTCGGCCTGCTTGAAGGGCGGGGCCATCTTGTTCTTGACGACCTTGACGCGGGTGCGGTTGCCGACCGCGTCGGTACCGCTCTTGAGCGTCTCGATGCGACGGATGTCGAGGCGGACCGACGCGTAGAACTTGAGCGCCTTACCGCCGGCGGTGGTCTCGGGGCTGCCGAAGAACACACCGATCTTCTCGCGCAGCTGGTTGATGAAGATCATCGTGGTCTGCGTCTGGTTCAGGCCACCGGCGAGCTTGCGGAGTGCCTGCGACATGAGGCGGGCCTGCAGACCGACGTGCGAGTCACCCATCTCGCCCTCGATCTCGGCGCGGGGCACGAGCGCCGCGACGGAGTCGATGACGACGAGGTCGATGGAGCCGGAACGGACGAGCATGTCGGCGATCTCGAGCGCCTGCTCACCGGTGTCCGGCTGGGAGACGAGCAGCGCGTCGATGTCGACGCCGAGCTTCTTCGCGTACTCGGGGTCGAGCGCGTGTTCCGCGTCGATGAAGGCCGCGATGCCGCCGGCGCGCTGGGCGTTGGCGATGGCGTGCAGCGTCAGGGTCGTCTTACCCGACGACTCCGGGCCGTAGATCTCGATGATGCGGCCACGCGGGAGCCCGCCGATGCCGAGCGCGACGTCGAGGGCGACCGAACCGGTCGGGATGGTGGCGACGGGGGCGCGCTCGTCCGAGCCGAGGCGCATGACCGTGCCCTTGCCGAACTGACGGTCGATCTGGGCGAGAGCGGTCTCGAGGGCCTTCTCGCGGTCCTGGGGTGAGGGCATGGTGTGCTTCCTTCGTGCTCGGTGTCGGCCGCCTGTAGGCTGTCGCGTCCACCCGGCCGGTGGTGCAGGGCCGGTGCTTCAGCGACAAGGCTTCGGGCTGTTCCCGTTGACTCGAACCTAGGGCGGGCCACCGACATCACTGCCGACGACCGCGCGATCTGTGGACGAACTCTCCGGACAGCGCCGCTGTGGAGGAAGCTACCACCGATCGAACACCCGTTCGAGCAACACGCCGAACAGAGTTTCGGACGGAGACCGCGCGTCAGTCCCGCGGTTCCGCCAGCCCCTTGCCGTGCCGCTTCTCGAGCGGGACGTCCTGCGACTCGCACAGCGCCTCCCACACGCGGCGCGCATCGATGCCCGCGTCGAGCGCCTCGGCCGCCGAGCGTCCGCCGAGTTCCTCGAGCACCACGTCACGACTGACGACGGCACCGTAGGCATCGCCGAACACCTGGTCGACGGCCCGCCAGAACTCACTCACACGCATCATCCCAGCGTAACCGCGCCGCCCCGCCGCCAGAGCACGGCCCCGGAACGCCGAACGCCCCCGCTGGCGGACCAGCGGGGGCGTTCGGGAAGCGGTGGCGTCAGCGCACCGCGAGGTCGTTGTCGAACTCGGCGACGAGGTCGTCCGGGAGCGTGTCGGGCACCGGGGTGAGCCCCTCGACCACCGCGAGACGGTCGCCGACCTCACGCATGATGGTCGAGATGGGGGTGTCCAGCGCGTCCGCGACGGACGCGAGGATCTCCGAGCTGGCTTCCTTCTGCCCACGCTCGACCTCGCTGAGGTACCCGAGAGCCACGCTGGCCTTGGACGCGACCTGACGGAGGGTCCGGCCCTTCTGCAAGCGGAAGTCCCGCAGAACGTCGCCGATCTCCTGACGAACGAGAACCATGAGAACTCCTCCTCTCTGTCGTCTCCGCGCCCGCTCGGTCCGGATGGCCGAGTTCGGGTTCAGCAACAGTAGCGTTGCCGGTTGCAGCATGCTAACCACGCCGGCTGCTCTACTGCTGGAGATTGCGTGAGATGTAACCCAGTGGAAACGGGACCTATTCCCGGGCCCGGATCGTGGACGACATCCGTGCCAGGAGTTCGGAGACGGTCGCCCAGCGGATTGCATCGCGGTCGCCGTCGAGGTGCAACTCGTACGCCTGGGCACCGTCGGCGTCCGCGATGCCGACGAAGACCGTCCCCACCGGCTGGCCGTCCTGCGGGTCGGGTCCGGCGACACCGGTCGTGCTGATGCCCCAGGTCGCGGGTGCTCCGTCGACCGCGAGTGCTGCTCGCACGCCCGAGGCCATCTGCCGAGCCACCTCGGGGTCGACGGCACCGTTGGACGCGAGCAGCGCCGACGAGACGCCGAGCACGGTGTGCTTCACGGGCGTCGCGTAGGCCACGACTCCCCCGCGCACCACGGCGCTGGCACCCGGCACGCCGACGAGGGTCGCGACGACGAGTCCACCGGTGAGCGACTCCGCCACGGCGACGGTGTCGCCCCGTTCGGTCAGGCGCGCGACGAGGTCGCGAGCGGCCGTCCGGACGTCGGGTCCGGTGTCGTGTCCTGGAGGCGCGGTGCCGGTGGCGTCGTCGGCCGCCGTCACGCGGTGGTCCGGTTGTGCTTCCACGCCTGGTACAGGTAGTCGATCCCGCTCAGGATGGTCGCCAGGAAGGCCGCGGTCATCAGGATGCCGTTCACCCAGTGCGCCCAGTCCCCCACGAGGTTCCACCACGGGAAGAGCGCGGCGGTCAACGCGACGGCCTGCAGCACGGTCTTGATCTTGCCGCCCCGGCTCGCCGGGATCACCCGGTCCGAGAGCACCGCGAACCGGAAGACCGTGATGCCGATCTCGCGCACCATGATCAGCACGGTCACGTACCAGGGGAGCTCCCCGAGGATCGACAGCGCGACGAGCGCACCGCCGATGAGGACCTTGTCCGCGATCGGGTCGACGAGCTTCCCGAAGTCCGTGACGAGGTTCTGCCGGCGGGCGATGATGCCGTCGGCGCTGTCCGTGACGATGGCGACCACGAACACGACGGCCGCCCAGATGCGCAGCGGCCCGTCGGTGCCGGCGTCCGTCAGGAGCAGCACGAAGAACAGCGGCGCCATGAGGATGCGCACGACCGTGATGATGTTCGCGACGTTGCCCGTCGACGCCGGGCCGGGGCCCTTGCGCAGGAGTCGTCCGCGCCACGGGAAGCGTGCGCCGTGCGTGGTCTCCGTGCTGTCCGAGGCGGTCATCGCACTCACTCCCTGCCCGTCAGTCCCCACGCGTCCTCATCGGGCTCGTCGTCTGCTTCATCGTACCCGCGCGTCATGTCCGCAACCGGGTCGGCACTGTAGCGGTCGCCGTCGTCGGTCGGGGCCGACGCCGGCGCCGGCGCCGCGGGAGCCGGACCGGCAGCGGGGGCGGCCGGGGCAGCACCCGCTGGTGGCTCCTCGCCCCGGAGCTTCGCGAGCACGGCCGGCAGCTGGTCGGTCGTCACGAGGACGTCGCGCGCCTTCGAGCCCTCGGACGGCCCCACGATGTCGCGGGACTCCATGAGGTCCATCAGACGGCCGGCCTTGGCGAACCCGACACGGAGCTTGCGCTGGAGCATCGAGGTCGACCCGAACTGCGTCGACACGACCTGCTCGACCGCCGCGAGCAGCAGCTCGAGGTCGTCGCCGATGTCCGCGTCGATCTCCTTGCGCTCGACCACGGCCTGGACGTCCTGGCGGTACTCCGGACGGGCCTGGCGGGTGACGTGCTGGACGACCTCGGCGACCTCGCTCTCCTGCACCCAGGCACCCTGGACGCGGAGCGACTTCGACGACCCCATCGGCAGGAAGAGCGCGTCGCCCTGCCCGATGAGCTTGTCGGCGCCCGGCTGGTCGAGGATGACCCGGGAGTCGGTGACGCTGGTCACCGCGAAGGCGATCCGCGACGGCACGTTCGCCTTGATGAGCCCGGTGATGACGTCGACCGACGGACGCTGCGTCGCGAGCACCAGGTGGATACCGGCGGCACGGGCGAGCTGGGTGATGCGGACGATCGACTCCTCGACGTCACGCGGCGCGACGAGCATGAGGTCGGCGAGCTCGTCGACGACGACGAGCAGGTACGGGTACGGCTTGAGCTTCCGCTCGCTGCCGGCCGGAAGGACGATCTCGTTGTTCGCGATCGCCTTGTTGAAGTCGTCGACGTGCCGGAACCCGAACGACGCGAGGTCGTCGTACCGCATGTCCATCTCCTTCACGACCCACTGCAGCGCCTCGGCCGCCTTCTTCGGGTTCGTGATGATGGGCGTGATGAGGTGCGGGACGCCGGCGTAGATCGAGAGCTCGACGCGCTTCGGGTCGACGAGGACCATGCGGACCTCGGACGGCTTGGCGCGCATGAGCAGCGACGTGATCATCGAGTTGATGAACACCGACTTGCCGGACCCGGTGGAGCCGGCGACGAGCAGGTGCGGCATCTTCGCGAGGTTGGCCACGACGAAGCCGCCCTCGACGTCCTTGCCGACGCCGATCGTCATCGGGTGCTTGGACTTGCGAGCGGCGTTCGAGCGCAGGACGTCACCGAGGGAGACGGTCTCGCGGTCGGTGTTCGGGATCTCGACGCCGATCGCGCTCTTGCCCGGGATCGGCGACAGGATGCGGACCTCGTTCGAGGCGACCGCGTACGACAGGTTCTTCGACAGGGCGGTGACGCGCTCGACCTTCACGCCGGGGCCGAGCTCGATCTCGTACCGGGTCACCGTCGGCCCACGGGAGAACCCGGTGACCTTCGCGTCCACCTTGAACTCGGTGAGGACGCTCGTGATGGCGGCGACGATGTCGTCGTTCGCCTGGCTGCGTGCGACCGACGGCGTGCCGGAGCTCAGCGTCGTGGCGGCCGGCAGCCGGTAGGGCGCGGCCGGGTCTTCATCGGGGCCGGCCACCGGGGGCAGGCCGTCCGTGTCGTCGGCGGCGTCGACCGCGAGGTCCTCGGCCGGGAGCGACGGCGACACCACCGGCGACACCGAGGCGTCCGGGCGGACGACCTCGGCCGGCGCGGGGCGTTCCGGCACCGGGGTCCCGAAGTCACGCAGGGCCTGTTCGGCGATCTGCAGGTCCTGTTCGACCGAGTCGTTGAGGTTGACCGAACCGGGCTCGGCCGGCGTGTGGTCGACCAGACCGGCGGCGGCACCGGCGTTCGGGCCGGGTGCCGGCGCGGCTGCGGCGGCCGGGGGCACGGCCGACGTCGCACCGCTGATCACGGGGCTGTCGTACGCGGGGTCCTCTTCGCGACCGGACTTGTTCCGGCGCCACCACGGGATGGTCCCGCCCTCGGCGTCGGACTCGGCGGCCTTGTCGTCCTCGAAGCCGAGGTCGTCGAACAGCTGGAACTCGGTGTCGCCCTTCGCGCCGCGCTTCTTCGTCGGCTTGGTCCGTGCGGCGGGCGCCTCGGCGACGGGCTCGTCCGTCTCCGTCGCGGGGGCCGGCGCGCCGAACAGGTACGCGTAGAGCTCGTGCAGGCGCCGACCGATCTTGTTCGGCGGCGTCTTGGTGATGATGAAGAGCGAGAGCACGAGCAGCAGCACTGCGACCGGCACCGCGACCCACTCGGTGGCGACCGCGACGAGCCAGGCGATCACGACCCAGCCGATGACACCGCCGGCGGTCGCCAGCGCGGGCATGCCGTCCGAGGCGCTCGGCTGCCCGCCGAACACGTGGCAGAGCGCCGCGATGGACACGAGCAACAGGCCGAGACCGATCCCGATCCGGGTGTTGTCGTGCACGGACGCCGGGTGCCGGAAGAGCCACCCGGCGAAGACGACCATGATGACGGGCAACGCGAAGGCCAGCCGGCCGAAGAGCCCGCCGAACGTGTACGCGTCGAGCGCCACCGAGACGGCGTTCGACGGGTTGAGCCACTCGACCACCGCGCCGGCGACCGCCAGCACGAAGAGCAGGAACGGGAACCCGTCGCGCCGCTGGTCCTTCTCGAGCGTCTCCGTGCCGAGCAGGCGGAAGACCGCGCCGACGCCGTGCGCCATCGCGAGCCAGAACGTCACGAGGGGGTTCTGTTCGCGGAAGACCGGGGTCGGTGCGGCCTGCGGCAGCTTCTTCGTCGTGGCCTGGGTGCGCGACGAGCCACGCGTCCCGCTTCCACGGGACGACGAGGACGCGCGCGAGCGCGTGGTCGACTTGGTGCCTCCGGCCATGGGCAGAACCCTAATCCCCCCTCAGGACAAACCGAGCGCGGCCCGCCGCAGCATCCGCGACGGATGCCACGGCGGGCGCGGTGTCAGTACCGGATCGCGTCGATGACCTTCACCCGGACCGCGAGCACCGCGGGCAGGAAGCCGGCGAGCGCGCCGACGAACACGGCCGACCCGACGCCGATGAGCGCCGCCTCGAGCGGGAACGGCGCCCCACCGACCTCGACCCCGCTCGTGATCAGTCCGCGCACGGTGTCGTTCCCGAGGACCGCGGCGCCGACCATCACGCCGATGCCGCCGGCCACCGCGGTGCCGAGGACGTTCTCGAGCAGGACTGCCACGAAGATCCGCCCCGCCGAGGCGCCGACGCCACGACGGATGCCGATCTCACGGATGCGCTGGCGGACGCTCACGAGCGACACGTTGAGCAGGCCGAGGCCTCCGAGCACGAGGACGAGCACCGCGACGCCAGCGATGACGTAGCGCATCGCGCCGAGCGGGTCGCCGTCCACCGAGCCCGCGGCGTCCATGCGGCCGGCGTCCACCGACACGTCGCCACCGACCGCACGCTCCGCGTCGCTGGCGATCCGGTTCGCGAGCGCCTTCGCACCGTGCTCGGGGATCCAGACCTCGAACGTCCGCTGGTTGCCGTCGTCCGCACCGGGCGTGACGCTCGCCGTCGCGACGGAGTTCGCCAGCTGGTAGAACATCGGGTCGGTGTCGTACTCCGACGACACGTACTGCCCGATGACGACCGCGGTGACGCCGGGGGTGCCCGGCATCCGGACGGTGGGGTGCGTGACCACGTCCGCGCCACCGAGCCGGTCGAGGAACGCCTGGTTGACGACGATCGCCGGTGCCAGGCGGTCCCGGTCGGACTCGGAGAACCAGTCCCCCGCGGCGATCCGCAGCCGGTGGATCTCGGCCCACGGCGGGTCGACCGTCATGCCCTGGACCTCGGCGACACCGTCCGGGAACTGGATGCGACGGGACGTGTACGACGCCTCGGTCGCGTACTGCACGTCGTACCGGTCCGCGGCCGCGCGGAGTTCCCGGTCGACCGCGTCCGCCGTGGCCGCCGCGGCCACACCGGTGCCGTCGCCGGAGCCGGGCGTCCCGGTGATGCTGTAGGTCGCGGGACGTCCGCCGTACTGCTCGTTGAACGCCGCCGTCACGCGCTCCGCGAGCGACCCGAACCCGACGACGACGGCGAGCGAGGCCACCGCGATCGTGACGCCGACGAGGCTGAGCACGACCCGGCCACGGTGGACCCGGAGTTCCTGCCAGGACTCGACCAGCGTGCCGACGACGGTCGTCACGACCCGGTTCACGGCGTCACCCCGACGACCTCGGCGGCGATCCCGGCGACGGACACGTCCGTGGGGTCGACGACCAGGCCGTGGTCGATGCGGTGGACGACGTCCGCTCGTGCGGCGACGGCGGCGTCGTGGGTGATCGTCACGAGCGCCGCCCCGGTCTCGCCGGCGACGGTCTCGAGGAGCTCCATCACGACACGACCCGTGTCGACGTCGAGTGCACCCGTCGGTTCGTCCGCGAGGATCAGGCGCGGTGCACGCACGAGGGCACGTGCGATCGCGACGCGCTGCTGCTCACCACCCGAGAGGCGGTGCGGCTGCGTGTCGGCGCGGTCCGCGAGTCCGACCCGGTCGAGCATCTCGAGCGCGAGCCGACTCCTGGCCCAGAAGGCGCGTCCGGTCGCGTAGAGCAGGGGGACCTCGACGTTCTCGAGCGCGGTGCGCCCCTGCAGGAGGTTGAACTGCTGGAACACGAACCCGACGTCCTCCCCGCGGATCCGGTCCCGCCGGAGCGACCCGGCACGACCGACGTCGACACCGCCGAACTCGTGGACGCCGTCGGTCGGGGTGTCGAGCAACCCGAGCACGTTGAGCAGGGTGGACTTGCCCGACCCCGAGCGCCCGACGATCGCGACCCGGCTACCCGCGTCGACGTCGAGGTCGACGCCACGCAGGATCTCGAGCTCGGACCCGTCCGGGAGCTCGACCGACTTGCGCAGCCCGCGCACTCGGACGAGGGACGCTGCCCGCGCGCTCATCCGACCACCACGGAGCCGTCGTCGGCGAACTCGTCGCCCTCGACCTGCTCATTGCCCGGGACGAACTGCAGGACGGTGTCGCCCTCCGACAGCCCCGACCGGACCTCGACGCTCTCCCCGTCGTTGAGGCCGAGCGCGACGGTCTTCTCGGCACGCTTGCCGTCCTCGCCCACGACCGTGACGACGCCCTTCTGCGCCGTGCCCTGCACCGCGGTCGTCGGGAGCGTCAGGACGCCCTCCGCCTTCCCCGCGGGGACCGCGACCGTGACCTCGAGTCCGGGGAACACGGTGACCCCGCTCGGCACGTCGCACGCGAGTTCCGTGCCCCCGGCCGAGGCATCACCGGAGCCGTCGTCGCCGGCGTCGCCGTCGTCCGCGGAGGACGCCGCAGCACTCGTCAGTGTGAGGTGGGTGCAGGTGAACGGCGCCGGGCCGTCGGTGACCGTGACAGTCGCCTCGGACGGACGCGAGGTGAGGCGGTAGAGCTGGGCGGCGTCGAGGGTCGCGGTCGCCCGGTAGGCCTCCGGTGCCACGCGTGCCACGGTGTCGCCGATGGCCACGGGCTGCTTCGTGACGAGGTCGAGTCCGGACACGGTGCCGGACGCCGGCGCGACGACGGTCGAGAAGGTCACGGTCGGGGGCAGCGGTTCGCCGTCGTCGGTCGTCCCCGTCGACGGGGTCTCGACCCGGACGTCGATCACCGGGGCGCCCTGCTCGACGTGCGCGCCGTTGCCGGCGAACACCTTGTTCACCGTGCCCTCGACCGAGGAGCGGACGGCCGTGGCGGCCACCGACCGGATCGTGCCGGTCGCCTCGACGTCGTTCACGATGTCGCCGGTCGCGACCGTGACGGTCGGGTCCTCGATCGCGCCGGTCGGGACGGTCTCCTCGCCCTCGGGCTGGGCTGCGAAGAACGCGAGGCGGACGAGGGACACCGCGATGGCGGCGAACACGAGGAACTTGAGGCCGGGCCACACCCAGCGACGCAGGACAGTCACCCCGGAACACTATTGTCTGACATACCGACAGAAGATCATCCTGTGGGATGAAACCGGTCAGCCGACAGGCCGGAACGTGCCAGGAGGCGCGGTGCACGTCCGTCAGGAACGTGCACCGCGCCTCCTGGACACGGCCACTGCGACCACCGCGACGTGCGCGGTGGTCGCGACGAGCACTACGCCTCGATGACCACCGGCACGATCATCGGACGACGACGGTGCTTCGTGTTCACCCACCGACCCACGGTCCGGCGGACGACCTGCCCGAAGGCGTGCCCGTCGCGCGTGCCGTTCGCGGCCGCCTCGGCGAGCGCCTTCGCGATCTGCGGACGGACGTCGTCGAAGACCGAGTCGTCCTCGGCGAAGCCGCGCGACTGGATCTCCGGGCCGACGACGCACTGGCCAGTGGTGAAGTCCACCGCGGCGAAGATCGAGATGAAGCCCTCTTCCGCGAGGACCCGGCGGTCCTTGAGGTCGGCGTCGGTGATCTCGCCCACGGTCGACCCGTCGACGTAGACGTACCCGATGTCGAGCTGGCCGGCGACCCGGACCTCGCCGTCCTTCAGGTCGACGACGATGCCGTCCTGGCCGAGGATGACGTTCCGCGGCGGCACACCGGTCTGGATCGCGAGGTCCGCGCTGGCGTACAGGTGGCGGTGCTCGCCGTGCACGGGCAGCACGTTCTTCGGCCGGAGGATGTTGTAGCAGTAGAGCAGTTCGCCGGCCGACGCGTGTCCGGAGACGTGCACCTTGGCGTTGCCCTTGTGCACGACCTTCGCGCCGAGCTTGGTGAGCCCGTCGATGACGCGGTACACGGCGTTCTCGTTGCCCGGGATCAGCGACGAGGCGAGGATGACGGTGTCGCCCTCGCCGATCTCGATCTGGTGCTCGAGGTTGGCCATGCGCGCGAGCACGGCCATCGGCTCGCCCTGCGACCCGGTCGACATGTAGACGATCTGGTCGTCGGGGACGTTCTTCGCCTTCTTCGTGTCGATGAGCACGTTCTCGGGCACCCGGAGGTAGCCGAGGTCGGCGGCGATCGTCATGTTGCGGATCATCGAGCGGCCCATGAACGCGACCTTGCGGTTCGCGGCGGCGGCGGCGTCGAGGACCTGCTGCACGCGGTGCACGTGCGACGAGAAGCTCGCCACGACGACCTTCTTGCGGGCGCGCGTGATGATGTTCTCGAGCACGGGTCCGATGTCGCGCTCGGGCGCGGTGAAGCCCGGCACGTCGGCGTTGGTCGAGTCCGGCAGGAACAGGTCGACGCCCTGCTCCCCCAGGCGTGCGAAGGCACGGAGGTCGGTGATGCGGTCGTCCAGCGGGAGCTGGTCCATCTTGAAGTCGCCCGTGTGCAGGACACGACCGGCGGGGGTCGTGATCGCGACGGCGAGGGCGTCCGGGATGGAGTGGTTGACGGCCACGAACTCGAGGTGGAACGGGCCGAGCTGCTCGGTCTGGTCCTCGGCCACGACGAGCGTGTACGGCTTGATCCGGTGTTCCTTGAGCTTCGCCTCGACGAGGGCCAGGGTCAGCGTGGAGCCGATCAGCGGGATGTCGTCGCGGAGCTTCAGCAGGTACGGGACGGCGCCGATGTGGTCCTCGTGGCCGTGCGTGAGCACGACACCGAGGACGTCGTCGAGGCGGTCCCGGATCGGCGCGAAGTCCGGCAGGATCAGGTCGACCCCGGGCTGGTGCTCCTCGGGGAAGAGCACGCCGGCGTCGACGATGAGCAGCTTGCCCTCGTACTCGTACACGGTCATGTTGCGACCGATCTCGCCGAGTCCCCCGACGGGGATGACGCGGAGGGTGCCGGCTTCGAGCGGCTGCGGTTCGGAGATCTGTGTGGGCATTCGGTCCTACGGATTCGGGCGACGCGCGTCCTGCGCGCCGCGTGTTCGCTAGCGGGTGGTGCCTGGCACCTTCGGAAGAGCACCGCCGGCCGCTGCGTTGCGGTCGGGGCGGAAGTTGGAGAAGTCGGCGCCCGGGATGTCCCGGACGGCTTCGAGCGAGGTCTCGATGGCGTACGCCTCGGAGTCCTCGGGGCCGACGAGCGGCAACCGGACGCGCGGGCTGCCGATGCGGCCGAGCCCGTGCAGGATGTACTTCGCCGCCACGGTACCCGGCACGTGCGTCATCACGGCACGGACGAGGGGTTCGACGCGCTTGTGCTCGGCGGTCGCGGTGGCCAGGTCGCCCCGGTTCACGGCGTCGACGATGGTGCGGTACGGCGTCGACGTGATGTTCGCCGTGACGCCGATGAGCCCCGTCGCACCGATCGACAGGTGCGGGAGCACGTTCGTGTCGTCGCCCGAGAAGTACATGAGGTCGGTGTTGTTGAGCACCCGGGACACCTCGGCGAAGTCGCCCTTGGCGTCCTTCACCGCGAGGATGTTCGGGTGGTGCGAGGCCCGCACGATCGTCTCGTAGGTGATCGGGATGCCCGTGCGACCGGGGATGTCGTACAGGATCACCGGCAGGTCGGTCGCGTCGGCGATCATCCGGAAGTGGGTGAGCACACCGGACTGCGTCGGCTTGTTGTAGTACGGCGTGACGATCATCACACCGTCGGCGCCGGCCTTCTCGCTCTGCTTGTAGAGGTGGATCGCGTGCGCGGTCTCGTTCGACCCGCCACCGGTGATGATCTTCGCGCGCCCGGCGGCGACGGACTTGCCGACCTCGACCAGCCGGAGCTTCTCGGGGTCGGTCAGCGTGCTCGTCTCACCGGTCGTGCCGGTGACCACGATGCCGTCGGCGCCGGCGGTGATGCAGTCGTCGATGTGCTGCTCGACGCCGGGCCAGTCGACCTCGCCGTCGGCCGTGAACGGGGTCACGAGGGCGACGAGGACCTGACCGAAGGGATTCTCACGCGGGGACACGGGCACCAGCGTACCGGGGATGGGCGCGAGGGCTGCCGTCCGCGTGGACGGTGCGGCCCCGGAGGCGCGGCTCGACCCCGCCCCGCACGCTGCGGCCGCGCGGCGCGTGGCCGGCCGGCGCTGGCGCGGCGCGGCCGCCGCGTCCGCACAACGAAAGTCACGGGGAACCGCGGAACGGCGCGGCGCGACGTGTCTTTGGTTGTGCGGCGCCCGCCGCGCCGCCCGGCGCTACGCGCGCCGGCGCCACTCGAGGAAGCGGTAGCGCGTCCCGTCGACGCGCGACTCCTGCCACGGTCCCTCGTCGACGAGCGACCACCCGGCCACCCCGGCGAGCGTCGGCGCCACGGTGTCCCCCGGCACCTCGACGTCGATCACCGTCTCGGAGACCCGGTCGGCGAAGGGCACCCCCGCCGCGTACACCTGCCCGCCGCCCATGATCCACACCGGCTCGTCGGTGTCCAGCGCGGTCGCCAGGTCGTGCACGACCTCGGCCCCGTCGGCCGTCCACGAGGCGTCTCGCGTCAGCACGACGTTCCGCCGCCCGGGCAGCGGCCGGAAGCGCTCCGGCAGCGACTCCCACGTGCGACGCCCCATCACCACGGTCGCGTCGCCGGTGACCTGCCGGAAGTGCGCGAGGTCCTCCGGCACGTGCCACGGCATCCCGCCGTCGGCCCCGATCACGTCGTTCGTCGACCGCGCCCAGACCATCCCGACACCACGGACGGGTTCGGTCCACGAGGACGACATCAGACGGCGACCGCGGCTGTGATCGCCGGGTGGTGGTGGTAGCCGACGACCGTGAAGTCCTCGTACTCGTAGTCGTCGATCGAGTCGCGCGGCGCGAGCTCGAGCGTGGGGAGCGCGTACGCGGTCCGGGACAGCTGCTCCTCCACCTGCTCGACGTGGTTGTCGTAGACGTGGCAGTCGCCGCCGGTCCACACGAACTCGCCGACCTCGAGCCCGGTCTGCGCCGCGATCATGTGGGTGAGCAGCGCGTACGAGGCGATGTTGAACGGGACGCCGAGGAACATGTCCGCGCTCCGCTGGTAGAGCTGGCACGAGAGCTTGCCGTCGTTGACGTAGAACTGGAAGAACGCGTGGCACGGGGCGAGCGCCATCTCGGGGATGTCGGCGACGTTCCACGCCGAGACGATCAGGCGGCGGCTGTCCGGGTTCGTCGTGATCTGCTCGATGACCTGGGCGATCTGGTCGACGTGCTCCCCCGACGGCGTCGGCCACGAACGCCACTGCACGCCGTACACCGGGCCGAGGTCGCCGTCCTCGTCCGCCCACTCGTTCCAGATGCGGACGCCGTGCTCCTGCAGCCAGCGGGCGTTGCCGTCGCCGCGCAGGAACCAGAGCAGCTCGTAGGCGACGGACTTGAAGTGCACCCGCTTCGTCGTGACGAGCGGGAAGCCCTTCGACAGGTCGTACCGGAGCTGTGCGCCGAACAGGCTGCGGGTCCCCGTTCCGGTGCGGTCCCCCTTCGGCGTCCCTTCGGTGAGGACACGCCGCAGCAGGTCCTCGTAGGGGGTCGCGACGGTGGGGTCGGGCTGCACGGTCTCGCTGTCGGTCACGACCACGAGCCTACGACGAGCCGGAGACATCCACGGGCAGTTGAGTAGCGTGAGCGACATGACGACAGCGCCGCTCTCGATCCTGCTCGCCGGTGCGTCCGGCTTCATCGGTACGCCCCTCGTCCACGCCCTGCGCGAGGCCGGGCACCACGTCACCACCCTCGTCCGACGCGAGCCGCGCACGGCGAGCGAGTTCCGCTGGTCCCCGGGCACCCGGAAGCTCGACCCGGCGATCCTCGACGGCGCCGACGTCGTGATCAACCTCGCCGGCGCGAACATCGGCAAGCTCCCCTGGACCGAGACCTACAAGCAGGAGATCCTGCAGTCGCGGGTGTCCGCCACCGAGACCCTCGTCGAGGCCATGCGGCACGCGACGAACCCGCCGCCGCTGTTCCTCTCGGGGTCGGCCTCGGGGGTGTACGGCGACCGCCCGGCCGACGTCCTGCAGGACGACGCGGCCGCCGGCACCGGCTTCCTGGCCGAGGTCTGCACCGCGTGGGAGGCCGCCGCGAACGCCGCTCCCGAGGGCGTCCGCGTCGTGACGCTCCGCACCGGCATCGTCGTCGGGAAGGGCGGCGGCGCGCTCGCACCGCTCGTCCCGCTCACGAAGACCGGGCTCGGCGGCCGCCTCGGCACCGGTGGGCAGCACTGGCCGTGGATCGCCCTCGAGGACGAGGTGGGCGCGATCGTGCACCTCGCGACGAGCCCCGACGCCTCGGACGTCGTCGGGCCGGTGAACCTCGCCGGCCCCGAGGCCGCCGTCGCCGACCGCATCACCAAGCGCGTCGCCGAGGACCTGCACCGGCCCTACCTCTTCCGGATCCCGGAGTTCGCGCTCCGGCTGCTCCTGCAGCAGGCGGCCGACGAGATGCTCCTGTCGAGCCAGCAGATGGTGCCGACGAAGCTGCTCGAGTCCGGCTACGCGTTCCGGTACCAGCGCGCCGAGGACGCGGTCGACGCCGCGTTCTGACGCGACCGGCTGCGGGCCCGGAGGCGCGGTGCGGGCCTGCACCGCGCCTCCTGTCAGGACACGCGTGCCCTGGTGAGCGCTTCGCGCATCGCGGCCCGCGCCCGCTTGCGGTCACCCGCGGCGTCGTAGACGACGCCGAGTCGGTACCACCCGCGCCAGTCCGCCGGGTCGGACTCGACGGCGGCCCGGTACTCGGGGAAGAGCTCGTCGGCGGCCTCGCGCGTGGGACGCCCCGAGGGACGGACCGGGACGACGTCCGCGGGAGCGCCGCCCTCCTGCTCGAGCCGGGCGCCGAGCCGGGTGATGCGCAGGCCGAAGCGGAACTCGAGCACGAGCAGCAGCGCACCGATCGCCGCGACGACGAAGAGCGCGACGCCGATGCCGATGCCGATCGGGATGCCCGTCGCGATGAACGCCACGGCACGCTGTCCGACGAGCACGATGTACAGCGCCAGCAGCACCGCCATGAGCGCCGCGCCCCAGAAGGGCGAACGGAGGGACCGGGTCAGGCGCACGACGGTCAGCCGATGCCGAGGACGCTGCCGAGGCCGACCGTGAGACCGCGCATCGACCCCACGGCGGACAGCGCCGCACGGATGCCGGCCACGTAGGCGACGTCGTCGTTCGTGTCGTGACGGATGGTCAGGGTCTCGCCGGGGCCGCTCAACACCACGTCCTGCACGGCCGTGACGCCCGGCAGACGGAGCGAGTGGATCGGGACGCTCGCGACCTGCTGCCCCCGCGCGCGCTGGTCGACGTGGGGCGCGTCGACCGGACCGACCTCGCGCCGGGCGTCGGCGATGAGCTCGGCCGTGCGGACCGCGGTGCCCGACGGGGAGTCGATCTTGCCGGCGTGGTGCGTCTCGACGATCTCGACCGAGGGGAACCAGGGCGCGGCGATCGTCGCCAGGTGCGTGCCGAGCACGGACCCGATCGAGAAGTTCGGGACCACGAAGACGCCCTGCTCCGGACGCGACTCCAGCCCCGCGCGGAGTGTCGCGAGTCGGTCGCCGGACCACCCGGACGTCCCGACGAGCACGTTCGCGCCGCTCACGAGGGCGTTGTCGACGATCGCGGGGCTGAGCGCCGGGACGGTCACGTCCACCACGATCGCCGCGCCGCCGAACACGTCGGGACCGGCCTCGTGCACGCCGTCCTTCGAGGACAGGCTCGCGACGAGCTCGAAGTCGGGCAGTTCCTCGACCACGGCGGCCACGAGGCCCCCGAGACGACCGGTGGCGCCGACGACGGCGACGGGAGTGACCATGTCCACCATCCTAGGATCGACGCATGACGCTCGAGGTCAGGACCGTGCCGGCAGACATCCCCGAGGTCGACGCCCTGCTCGACGCGTACCTCGACGAGCGCGAGGCCACGTTCCCGAGCGTGCAGGGGTCGTACTCGCGGAAGCGCACCCCGGCGGCCGAGTTCACGCCGCCGGTCGGCACCTTCGTCGTCGCGTACGACGGAGGTCGCGCGGTCGGGTGCGGCGGCCTCCGTCGGCTCCCCGACGACGGCGACGACGTCCGGTTCGAGGTGAAGCACGTCTTCGTGACCCCGGAGGGACGTGGACGCGGCGTGGCGACGGCGGTCATGGACGCGCTCGAGGCGAGCGGTGTCGAGCTCGGCGCGACGGCGATCGTGCTGGACACGAACGACTCCCTCGTCGCCGCCGGTGCGATGTACCGCGGTCGGGGCTACGAGCGGGTACCCGCGTTCAACGACAACCCGAACGCGACCGCCTGGTACCGCAAGCCGGTGCGCTGAGGCGATCCGCGCCTCCGCTCCGAACGGCAGGGCATGGTCCTGCTCCTCCGTGCCCTCGACTCCCCGACCCGCCTGCCGTTCCTCTCGATCTCGCTCGTCCGGGTCGCGCTCGGGCTGTTCTTCGCCGCGTCCGGGTGGAACAAGACCGTGACCGCTCCGGGTCGCGCGGCGATGGCGGAGACGATCCGCTCGATCGGCGCGCCGGTGCCCGACGTCACGGCCGCCGCGGTCGCCGGCTGCGAGCTCGTCTTCGGCGTGCTGCTCGCCGTCGGCCTCGTGACGCGGGCGGCTGCGGCCGTCCTCGGCGTGATCAGCACGGTCGCGCTCACGACCGTGGCGGTCCACCAGCTCGGGCCGGCGGACGCAGTGACCTGGTTCAGCGACCTGCTGTACCTGCCCGAGGTGCTGTACCTGCTCCTCGCGGTGGTGCTGGTCGCGCTCGGCGGTGGGCCGTTCGGGCTGGACCGGGTGCTCCGAGCGCGGGTCGCCGCACTCCGGGTGCGCAGGGCCCGTCAGACGGGCTGACCGACCGGCAGGCCCGTCCTGAGCTCGACGGGCAGGTGCGCCAGGTCGTTGAGCGCGACGACCTCGGCCGGCTTGGCCGAGCGGATCCGGATGATCGTCAACGCCGTGTGCGCCACGTTCGTCCCCATCCAGCGCCACTCGGGTGCCTGGAACGCCTCGCGCACGAACCAGCCGATGACGGCGTTGTGCGTGATGAGGAGGTCGTGCCGGTCTTCGCGGGCAGGGGTGAACCACTCCGCCACCGCATCGCCCATCTGGGCCTGCCCGGCGACGATCTCCTCTTCCGTGATGCCGCCGTACCACCCCTGGTAGGCGTGCGGCATGTCCGGCGTCGGACCCGACGGGATGCAGTCGAAGAGCAGGGTCGACGGCTCGGGCTCGATCGCCGGGAGCCGCTGCGACAGGAACGACGCGGTCTCGCTCGGCGCTTCGAGCGGCGAGTGGTAGACGCCGTCGAACGGCACGCCCCCGAGACGGTCCGCGACGAGCATCGCCTGCCGCTTGCCGCGCTCGGACAGCTTGCCGTCCCGCAGCCCGTGTTCGGCGTCCTGGTGTTCGCCGTGCCGGACGAGGTAGAGGTAGTGCGACATGTCGGTGCTCAACCGCCGATCCCGATCGCGGCCGCGAGCTCGTCCTGTTGCACCGCCCCGACCACCGAGGTGATCGTGGGCCGGGTCAGGAGGTCGCGGGCCAGGTCGAGGACGTCGTCGGTGGTGACCCGGTCCACGCGCTCGAGGGCGGTGGCCAGGTCGGTGAACTCCCCCGTGCCGAGCTCGGACCGGCCGAGTCGGGTCATCCGGGCGTCGGAGTCCTCGAGCGAGAGCGTGAGCGCCCCCTCGATCTGCCCCTTCGCGCGGCGGAGCTCGTCGCTGGTGATCCCGTCGTCGACCATCCGGCGGAACTCCGCGTCGACGATCTCGACGACCCCGGCGACGTTGTCGGGGGCGCACCCGGCGTAGACGCCGAAGGCACCGTTGTCGAGGTACGCGGGCGCGAAGGAGCTCACCGCGTAGGCGAGTCCGCGGCGCTCGCGCACCTCTTGGAAGAGTCGGGAGCTCATGCCGCCGCCGAGCACGGCGTTGAGCACGCTGAGGACCGGCCGCCGTTCGTCGCGGAGGTCGAGGCCCTGCGACCCGCGGAGCATCGAGACCTGTTCGGTCGGACGGTGCACGACCGAGAGCTTGGGGATCGCCGGGTCCGCCACCGGCTGCGGCGTGCGCCGTGCCAGCGGAGCAGCGTTCGGGGCGCCCTGGAACACGGCCTCGACGAGCTCGCAGAAGCGGTCGTGGTCGATCGCCCCGGCGGCGGTGACGACGATGCCGTTCGGCGCGTAGTGCTCGCGGTAGTGGGCGAGGACCTCGTCCCGCTGCACGGCACGGATGCTCTCCGGCGTGCCGCCGATCGGCCGGCCGAGGGCGTGCCCGTCGAAGGCCGCGGCGAAGAACGCCTCGCCGGCGACGTCGGCCGGGTCGTCCGCCGCCATCGCCAGCTCTTCGAGGATGACCCCGCGCTCGATGTCGAACGCCGCGTCGTCGAGGACGGAGCCGGTGACCATGTCCCCGATGACCGAGACGGCCATCGGGACGTCGGCGTCACGGACCCGTGCGTAGTAGCACGTGTACTCCTTGGCGGTGGCGGCGTTGTGCTCGCCACCGACGGAGTCGAACGAGATCGCGATGTCGAGGGCCGACCGGGTCCGGGTGCCCTTGAACAACAGGTGTTCGAGGAAGTGCGTCGAGCCGTACTGGCCGTCGCGTTCGTCGCGGGAGCCGACCCCGACCCAGAAGCCGAGGCTCGTCGAACTCGCTCCGGGCATGGCCTCGGTCAGGACCCGCACGCCGGACGGGAGGACGGTTCGGCGGACGAAGGCGCCCCCGGACGTCAGGAACGACGTGTCCGGGGCCTCGAGCGGCAACGGCACTGGGTGGTTCATCGCAGACGAGCCTACTGACCCCGGAGCGCCCGTCGCCCAGTTTCCACAGCCGCTCACGGTGTCACTCGAAGTGGGGTACAGATAAGGAGGATAGAAAGACTCGTCTGTCTGTCCTCCTTGTGGTACAGTTCTCGTACCGGATCGGAAGCCCCCCTATATTCCGATCCGGTGGCTCGGGACATCAGTCCTCACGCGGCACGAGTCCCCCCGCTCCGCCGCGGAGCCGATGAGCCCAAGGAGAGCCACGCTGTGACGGTCGATTCCCCCCAACCGACCGTCCAGCGTCTCCCTGGCCCGAGCACGAACCTCGCGTCGCCGGACGGGTCGAGCGTCCCCCCGGCTCCCCGTTCCGGCGGCGCGAAGGTCCGGATCCTCGAGACCGCCACGCGGCTCTTCTACGAAGAGGGCATCCACGGCGTCGGCGTCGACCGTCTCATCTCCGAGGCGAGCGTCACGAAGGCGACGTTCTACAAGCACTACGGGTCGAAGGACAACCTGATCCTGGCCTACATCCGGACGCAGCACGAACGCGTGCAGCAGCGGATGGAACAGCTCATCGCCGATGCCGGCTCGCCCGAGGCAGCCGTCCGGGCCTGGGTCACGGCCCTCGCCGACGAGGTCAACGACCCCGAGTTCCGCGGCTGCGCGTTCCTCAACGCCGCCGCCGAGTACCACGACCCTCGCGACCCCGTGCGCGAGGTCGTCGCGATGCACCGCGACTGGTACACCGAGCGACTGGCCGACCTGCTGCAGGAGTCCGGCCACACCCTGCCGGGCGACGGTGCGGACGAGCTCATGCTCGCACGCGACGGCGCCATGTCCGGCGCGTACGCCGGTGACGCGATCGCGGCGACGGCGGCCCTCGGACGCGTCGTCGAGCGCGTGCTCGCCGCCTGACGACGCACGTCGCGTCGACGAACGCGACCGTCTGTCGGCCTGGAGGCACGGGTCGGCCCCGCACCGCGCCTCCCGTCCGCCGGTGGGCACCGAGCGACATCCGAGCACGCGGGTGTTGGCTGGGGACATGGCCAACGACCCCAACTGGAACCTCCCCGAGGTCCCGACCTTCACCCTGACCAGCCCCGACTTCACCGACGGCGGCGTGCTCCCGACGTCCGCCCGCGGCACCGACGCCGGCGGCGAGGACCGCTCCCCCGCGCTCGAGTGGTCCGGCGCTCCGGAGGGCACGCAGAGCTTCGTGTTCACGGTGTACGACCCCGATGCCCCGACGGGGTCCGGGTTCTGGCACTGGAGCCTCACGGACGTCCCGGCGTCGGCGACCTCGCTGCCGGCCGGTGCCGGGACCGACGACGCGCTGCTCCCCGCCGAGGCGCTGCGCCGCCGCAACGAGTTCGGCACGGACACGTTCCTCGGCGCGGCACCGCCCGCCGGGCACGGGCCGCACCGGTACTTCTTCACGCTGAGCGCGCTCGACGTGCCCGTCCTCGAAGCGCCCGCGGACGCGACGCCCGCGGTGGTCGGCTTCGTGCTCCGCGAGCACCTGCTCGGCCGCGCGCAGCTCGTCGGCACCCAGGAGACCCCCGCCGCGTAGTCCCGCAACGGCGAACGGCCGCCGCCCCGGAAGGGACGGCGGCCGTTCGTGCGTCAGGACGCGGGAGGGATCAGCCCTCGGCCGGGGCCTCGGCGTGGGACTCGTGTCCCTTGCCGCCCTCGGTGTCCACCTCGTCGGCGACGACCGGCGCGAGCGACAGCTTGCCGCGGTCGTCCACCTTGGTGACCTCGACCAGGATCTTCTGGCCGACGCCGAGGACGTCCTCGACGTTCTCCACACGCTTGCCACCGGCGAGCTTGCGCACCTCGGAGACGTGGAGCAGACCGTCGCGGCCCGGGAGCAGCGACACGAACGCACCGAACGTGGCGATCTTGACGACCGTGCCGAGGAACTGGTCCCCGATCTCCGGGTTCGTCGGGTTCGCGATCGCGTTGACCTGGGCGCGAGCGGCCTCGGCCGACGGACCGTCGACGGCGCCGATGTACACGGTGCCGTCGTCCTCGATCGAGATGTCGGCGCCGGTCTCGTCCTGGATGCCGTTGATCGTCTTGCCCTTCGGGCCGATCAGCTCGCCGATCTTGTCGACGGGGATCTGCACCGAGATGACACGAGGAGCGGTGTCCGCCATCTCGTCGGGGGCGTCGATCGCCTCGTTCAGCACGCCGAGGATGGCCGAGCGGGCCTCCTTGGCCTGCTTGAGCGCGGCGTCGAGGACGGACGAGGGGATGCCGTCGAGCTTCGTGTCCAGCTGGATGGCCGTGACGAAGTCCGAGGTGCCGGCGACCTTGAAGTCCATGTCGCCGAGCGCGTCCTCGGCACCGAGGATGTCGGTCAGCGCCGCGTAGCGGGTCTGGCCGTCGACGGTGTCGGAGACGAGGCCCATCGCGATGCCCGCGACCGGGGCCTTGAGGGGCACACCGGCGTTGAGGAGCGACAGGGTCGAGGCGCAGACGGAACCCATCGACGTCGAACCGTTGGAGCCGAGGGCCTCGGACACCTGACGGATGGCGTAGGGGAACTCCTCGCGCGACGGCAGCACCGGCACGAGGGCGCGCTCGGCGAGGAAGCCGTGCCCGATCTCGCGACGCTTCGGCGAACCGACACGACCGGTCTCACCCGTCGAGTACGGCGGGAAGTTGTAGTGGTGCAGGTAGCGCTTCTTCGTGACGGGCGACAGCGAGTCGATCTGCTGCTCCATCTTGAGCATGTTCAGCGTGGTGACGCCCAGGATCTGGGTCTCGCCGCGCTGGAAGATCGCCGAACCGTGGACGCGCGGGATCACGGCGACCTCGGCGTCGAGCGGACGGATGTCGGCGAGGCCGCGACCGTCCATGCGGACCTGCTCGGTCAGGATCCGGCCGCGGACGACCTTCTTCGTGACCGACTTGTAGGCACCGCTGACCTGGCCGTTGGCGCTCTCGGGGAGCTCGCCGGCCGTCACCTTGGCGGCGATGGCCTCCTTGACACGGGCCTTCAGGGCGTCGTCGGCGTCCTGACGCTCGAGCTTGCCGGCGATCTTGTAGACGTCGCCGAGCTCGGACAGCGCGATGGCCTCGACCGCGTCGTAGACCTCGGGGGCGTACGGCGGGAAGACCGGGTAGTCCTGGATCTCCTTGGCCGACTGGGCGGCCATCTTCGCCTGCGCCTCGACGAGCTGCTTGAGGAACGGCTTCGCCGCCTCGAGCCCCTGCGCGACGACGGCCTCGTCGGGCTTGGTCGCGCCGCCCTGGATGAGGTCCCAGCTGTGCTCGGTGGCCTCGGCCTCGACCATCATGATGGCGACGTCCTCGTTGCCGGCCTCGTCCGTGACGACACGGCCAGCGACGGTGAGGTCGAAGACGGCCTCGGCGAGCTGCGACGCCTTCGGGAACGCGACCCACTGGTCACCGATGAGCGCGAGGCGCACACCGGCGATCGGGCCGGAGAAGGGCAGACCGGAGATCTGCGTCGACGCGGACGCGGCGTTGATCGCGAGCGCGTCGTAGAACTCGTCCGGAGCGATGCTCAGGACGGTGATGACGATCTGGACCTCGTTGCGGAGGCCGTCGACGAACGACGGGCGCAGCGGCCGGTCGATGAGGCGGCAGACGAGGATCGCCTCGGTGCTGGGACGGCCTTCACGACGGAAGAACGAACCGGGGATCTTGCCGGCGGCGTACGAGCGCTCCTCGACGTCGACGGTCAGCGGGAAGAAGTCGAATCCTTCACGCGGGTGCTTGCCGGCGCTGGTGGCCGAGAGGAGCATGGTGTCCTCGTCGAGGTACGCGGCGACCGCGCCCTGCGCCTGCTGTGCGAGCCGACCGGTCTCGAACCGGACGGTGCGCTTGCCGTACTTGCCGTTGTCGAGAACGGCCTCGGCGAACTTGATCTCGGGACCCTCCAAAAGGGTGCCTCCTTGATGTGTTCGGCAGGCTGGGGCCACGGCACCCGATGGTGCGTGCGCGCCGAAGGGATCGGGACGCATGTCTGGCCAGCAGTAGAAGCACTCGGGAAACCGTCCGGCCCGCGAGCCACCACCGATGACCAGCTCCGTGCCCGGCCTGCGCAGTGTTTGTCGTAACGCCCGGGGAAACGGTCCCTGGACGTGATGGACTTTACCAGTCCTCAGGGATTCGGCGGCGAGGCTCACGGCGAACCGGAGTGTCCTCGCTAGCCTGCTGCCATGCGCCTCACCCCCTCCCGGGGCTGGTTCGTCGCGGCCGCAGTGGTCGTCGGCGCGCTCGTCGCCCCCGTCGTCACCGCTGTCCCGGCGAACGCGACGGAGTACCCGAGCTGGCAGGACGTCGAGCACGCGAAGGGCAACGAGCAGACCAAGAAGGCCGAGGTCGCCAGGGTCCAGGCGGCGCTGGAGTCCGCCCAGCAGGCCGCAGCCGTGAAGTCGCAGGCGGCGCTCGTGGCGTCCCAGCGTGCGGACGCGGCCGAGTCGGCACTGGCATCGGCCACCCAGGCCGCCACGAGCCTCCAGACCCAGGCGGACCAGGCGGCGAAGACCGCGGACCGCGCCCAACAGCGCGCCGGCCAGCTCGCCGCGAACCTCTACCGCGACGGCAGCTCGAGCCAGATGACCACGCGCATCGCGACGGCGAAGGACCCCTCCCAGCTGCTGTACCAGCTCGGCGCGCTCGACCAGCTGTCGTCGACGTGGGCCGGCGTGATGGACGACGCCTCGGTCGCCGCGAGGACCGCGTCCTCGCTGCACGACCAGGCCACCCGTGCCGAGGACGAGCGCGCCGACCTGGCCGATGCCGCCGAGACGAAGGCGAGCGCGGCGAAGGACGCCGAGGCCGCCGCCGACGCCGCGGTCGACGACACGCAGCAGCACAGCGACGAGCTCTACGCCCAGCTGGCGTCGCTCAAGGACACCACCGCGAAGACCGAGCAGCGCTACCAGCTCGGCGTGCAGGTCGCGGCGCAGAAGGCCGAACAGCAGCGGAAGCGCGAGGAGGCGGCCGCGGCAGCAGCAGCCGACGCGGCACCGAGCCCGGCCGTCCCGTCGACGAGCGGCGGCGGTTCGTCCTACCCGAGCACGGGCGGCGTCGTGGTCGACCCGGCGGGTGCCCAGGCCTACGCCCGCAGCGCCATCGGGTCGTACGGGTGGGGGTCGGACCAGTTCTCGTGCCTGGTGTCCCTGTGGACGCAGGAGTCCGGCTGGCGTGCGAACGCCCTGAACGTCTCGAGCGGGGCGTACGGCATCCCCCAGTCGCTCCCGGCGGAGAAGATGTCCGTCGCCGGCGCGGACTGGCGGACGAACGCGGCGACCCAGATCAACTGGGGCCTCGCCTACATCCACGACGCCTACGGCTCGCCGTGCGGGGCGTGGAACCACGAGATGAGCGTCAACCCGCACTGGTACTGATCAGCCGTCGTCGGCGGGCCAGCCCCCGATCCGGACGACGGTGCCGTCCGCAGCGACCAGGCGTGCCGCGCGACCGCTCCGCCGGAGCATCTCGGTGGCACCGTGTCCGCGGACGACCGCGGCGGTCGTCATCGTGTTCGCGGTGACGCACGACGGCGCGACGACGGTCACCGAGCGCCAGACCGGTTCGGCGGGCAGTCCCCACCGCGGGTCGAGGATGTGGTGCCGGGCGTGGCCGTCCTGCTCCCACCGGCGCTTCCGGGTGCTCGAGGTCGCGACGGACCAGCCGGAGGCGATCCGCACGTGGTCGGCGGGGTCGTCGTCGAGGTCCTGCACCCGGACCTGCCAGCCGCCGGACGGGTCGGGCCCGGCGGTCGCGACGTCCCCGCCGAGCGAGACGAGCGCGCCGATGCCGAGGCGGGCGGTGATGCTCGCCGCGGCCATGTCGGCAGCGGCGGCCTTGGCGGTGGCACCGAGGTCGAGCGTGACGCCCTCGGGCACGCGCAGGAAGGTGCCGGACAGCAGGACCCGCTGCCACGCCGGGCGGCCGTCGAGCGCTCGGGCCACGGCCTCGGGCGTCGGCACGGGTGGGGCGTCGGCGAACGCGGCGTCGTAGCCCAGCGACGCCATGCGGGCGCCGAGGGTCGGGTCGACGTCGCCGTCGGAGGCACGTGCGGCGTCGAGCGCCTGGTGCACGAGTGCGGCGAGGAGGGGGGAGACCTCGGCGCCCCGCACCAGGTCGGCTGCGCGGGCGACGAGCTCGGAGTCGCTGCGGAAGCGGCTGCACGCCGCGTCGACGGCGGCGGTGACCTCGACGACGCACGCCCGTGCGGCGGCGAGGTGGCGGCGGTCACGGTGGTCGAGGACGACGCGGGCGGTGGTGGTCCAGAGGTCCCACTCGGCTGCGGCACGCACGGTCACGATCCCGTCGTGGTCGCGTCCGAGGAGCCGGAGCCACCGGTCGTGCCCTCGCTCACGCCCTGGTCGGACGAGGTCCCGGTGTCGGACGAGGTCCCGGTGTCGGTCGAGGTCCCGGCGTCGGACGAGGTCCCGGCGTCACTCGTCGACGAGTCGGCCGAGCCCGTCGTGGCCTGCTCGTGCCCGAACCACACCCCGGCCCCGGTCAGCGCCGCGACCACGAGCCCGCCCACGCTGACGAGCGCACTCGTCGTCCAGCCGGGTCGCCGGCCGTTGCCCCTGGTGTCCATCGGTCCTCCTCGTCGTCACGATCGGTCGTCACGACGAGGTTCCCGAGCCCACCGGTGAGCGGGCCGGGCAGGGGCTGCACCCCCGCCCGACGACCCCTGTGGCCGGCCTAAGAGCGCACGGCCGAGTGGCCGAGCCCACCGAGCAGGGACGCGAAGTCCGCCGTCGCGGGGAGCGCGTCGGCTTCCTGCGGGGTCCGACGGGAGGCGCGGATCGCCCAGGCCAGGTCCTCGCCGGCCCGGCGGATGCGACCGTCCAGTGCGGCCGAGTCGCCCTCGCTCCCCCAGTCGTCGGTGGCGGCGAACACACCGGTGGGGACCACCGCGGCGCGGAGGTACGCGAACACCGGACGCAGCGCGTGCTCGATCGCGAGCGAGTGCCGTGCGGTGCCGCCGGTGGCTCCGAGCAGGACCGGCATGTCGGCGAGCGAGTCCTTGTCGAGCACGTCGAGGAACGACTTCGCCAGACCGCTCACGCCGGCGGTGAAGATCGGCGTGACGAACACCACGGCGTCGGCCTCGACGACCGTCGCCATCGCGGCGGACAGCGCCGGTGCGGCGAACCCGGTGAGCATCGCGTCGGTGATCTCGTGCGCCAGCGGACGCAGGTCGACGTGCAGGACGTGCGCCGCGCCTCCTGGCAGGCCGGACGGGCTCGGTGCGGCGAGCGCCGCGATCGTGGCCTCGCCCAGGCGGTCGGCGAGCAGGCGGGTGGAGCTGGGCTCGGAGAGCCCGGCGGAGACGACGGCGATGGTGGTCATGGTGAGTCCCGACTTTCGATGCGTTTGCATGAACATCGTACCCAACCGCACGTCCCCCGTAACCATTCCCGGGGGAACGGAGAACGCCCCGGTCCTCGTGTGAGGGCCGGGGCGTTCGGTCAAGCCGTGGGTCGGTCGACTAGCGACGCAGGCCGAGACGCTCGATGAGCGCACGGTAGCGGGCGATGTCGACGTCGGAGAGGTAACCGAGGAGACGGCGACGCTGACCGACCATGAGCAGCAGACCACGACGCGAGTGGTGGTCGTGCTTGTGCTCCTTGAGGTGCTCGTTCAGGTCGTTGATACGACGCGTCAGAACGGCGACCTGGACCTCGGGGGAACCGGTGTCGCCCGGGTGGGTCGCGTACTCTTCGATGATCTCCTGCTTGACCTTCGCGTCAAGTGCCATGCGTAGATCCCCTTTCAGTCCGTTGCGCGGTGCCCGTGCCTGATGCACGAGCGCTCTTTGTCCGCGGCCGTTCGACGGCAACCGCGCAAGACTACCAGATCGCTAGACGGTCCTGGCGCGCAGGCGACGCCGACGCGGTGCCGGCAAGAGACTGCGGACGAGGCCGACGAGCGTCGCGCCGAGCAGACCGCCGAGGCCGTTCGACAGGACGTCGCGCGGATCGGCCACGCGGTAGGGCAGGTAGGTCGCCTGCGCGAACTCGATGCCGGTGGAGAGCACGACCGCGACGACCGCACCGAGGATCCACCACCGGCGCGGCAGCCACAGCGCGGCGAGCATCCCCACGGGCACGAACATCGCGATGTTGGCGAGGAACTCCACGCGGTCGTAGCTGAACCACGTGCCGTGCGGGAGCTGCTGCACCCAGGCGATCGCGTGCAGGACGAGGGAGTTCTGCGCCGCCGAGAAGACCTGCGGGGTCAGCGTCATCCGCCAGATCACCCAGGCGTACGCCGCGGTCAGGGCGAGGAGGAGGAGCTTCCGGAACATCCGGCCAGTCTGGGACACGGTCCTGGCAAGAAGCGGCGGCGACGCTGGGTGAACGCCCGGCGGGACGGGCCGGGCCTGGGCACGCCGGGGTCGCACCTGCGAGCATGGGCGCATGCCGAGTCTCGAGGGAACCCGTGCACGCCGCAGCCCCGGCCGTCGTCAGTGGACGTGGATCGGGCTCGCCGCGGTCGTCGTCGCCGCGCTCGTCGTGACGCTCGTGCTGGTGCTCCCCCGCGGCACCGAGCCCACCGGCAGGCAGGTCGCCGAGCGGAAGACGGCGTCCGAGGCGTTCCCCGGCGGCCTCGCGGAGCAGCCCGAGGCCGAGAACCAGCCCGGCAAGCGGGAGTCCGAGGCCCGTGCCGACGGCGACGACACCACGGCCCGGAAGATCGCCGTCATCGCGGACGAGCCGATCGCCACCTGGCTGACGAATACCTCGGTGTCCGAGACGCGCCAGACCATCCGGGACGTCGTCCGCAGCGCCGAGCGGCAGCGGAAGACGCCGGTGTTCGTCCTCTACAACGTCCCGGACCGCGACTGCGGCAGCTACTCCAAGGGCGGGACCGCCGCGGACGAGTACCTGCCGTGGGTCCGGTCGGCGGTGCGCGCCATGGCGGGTTCCCGGGCCGTCGTGCTCGTCGAGCCGGACGCCATCGCCCAGATCCAGGTGTGCAAGCGCCTCGAGCAGGACCGCCTGCCCCTGATCCGCAAGGCCGTCGACGAGCTCAGCGGCCACGGCCTCACCGTGTACCTCGACGGCGGGAACGAGAACCGCGTGCCGACGGCGACGATGGCGAACTGGCTGCGCGAGGCCGGGGTCGACCGGGTGCAGGGCTTCTTCACGAACGTCTCGAACTTCTACCGGGTCGACCAGGAACGCGCCTACGCCGACCGGCTCGCGGACGCGATCGGCGGCGACCCGCACTTCGTCATCGACGTCTCGCGCAACGGTCAGGGCTGGCGCGGGACCTGGTGCAACCCGGACGGCGCCGGCCTCGGCCAGGCCCCGCACGTCACCCGCGGCTCCACCCGGCTCGACGCGCTGCTGTGGGTGAAGACGCCGGGGCTGAGCGACGGCACCTGCAACGGCGGGCCGGCCGCCGGACAGTGGTGGGAGTCGTACGCCCTCGGGCTCGTGGAGAACCGCAAGCAGGACTGACCGCGGTGTCGGTGCCCGGTGGTTGCATGACGCCATGACCCCGACCGACCGCATCCGATCCGTCGTCCCGCCCTACCTGCTCCGCGCCGTCGCCGACGCCCAGGGCTTCCCACGCGCGGCCTCGGCGGCACGGACGGCGCTGGCGTCGCTCGACACCGTCCAGCGTCCGAAGCACGAGCACCGGGTCCGTCCGCAGGGCGTGAGCGGCGCGGTCGACCGGTCGCCGCAGCGGACCATCTCCGACGCGCACGGCAGCACCACGCTCCCGGGCACCCCGGTCCGGCGCGAGGGCGACCCGGCCTCCGGCGACCCCGCGGTGGACGAGGCGTACACGGGCCTCGGCGACACCCACGCCTTCTGGCTCGAGGTGTTCGGCCGGGTGTCGATCGACGGCGCAGGCCTCCCCCTCGACGCCACGGTGCACTACGGGCAGGACTACGACAACGCCTACTGGGACGGCAGCCGGATGGTGTTCGGCGACGGCGACGGCGAGGTCTTCAACCGCTTCACGATCGCGGTCGACGTCATCGGCCACGAACTCGCGCACGGCGTGACCCAGTACACCGCCGACCTCACGTACGAGGGGCAGTCCGGGGCGCTGAACGAGTCGATCAGCGACGTCTTCGGCTCGCTCGTCGCCCAGTACGCCCGCCGCCAGAGCGCCGACCAGGCGTCGTGGCTCATCGGCGAGGGGCTCTTCACCCCGGCCGTGCACGGCGTCGCACTGCGGTCGATGCAGGCCCCCGGCACCGCCTACGACGACCCGGCGCTCGGCAAGGACCCGCAGCCCGCGACGATGGCCGGGTACGTCGACACCACCGAGGACTCCGGCGGCGTGCACACGAACTCCGGCATCCCGAACCACGCCTTCTACCTGGCGGCCACTGCGATCGGCGGCAACGCGTGGGAAGGCGCCGGAGCCGTCTGGTGGGACGCCCTCACGTCCGACGCCGTCACCGCCTCGATCGACTTCGCCGGGTTCGCCACCGTCACCGTCGACGCCGCCCGCACGCGCTTCGGGGACGGGTCGGCGCAGCACACCGCGGTGCAGGACGCCTGGCGCACGGTCGGCGTGCTCGACTGAGCCGGGCTGCCGGCGTACCGTCGGGGGCATGCACATCGACGTCCGCCGCAGTGGGGGCATCGCCGGTACCACCAGGGGTTGGCGCGTCGACACCGATGCCTGCGACGACCCGGGCGGGTGGTCGGCGCTCGTCGGTGCCCTGCCCCGCGACGCCCCGAGTGCCCCTGCGCCGGGTGTCCGCGACGACTTCACGTGGACGATCACCGTCGAACGGACGACGGTCACGATCCCCGGCACCCGCCTCGACGGCCCGTGGGCGGCACTGGTGACGCGCGTGCGGGCCGAGGGCACCCCGACCTGACGGACGTGCGCCGCGCCTCCCGTGCGCCCGCGCGTGCGCCCGCGCGCTCGCGCGTGCGCCCGCGCGCTCGTGCGCTCGTGCGGCGCTTCGTGAGCAGAAACGGTCGGGTCGCCCGCGCGCACCCGACCATTCCTGCTCACGAAGTGACGCGCGCCGCGCTCACGACGTGACGCGCGCGGCGCTCAGGCGACGTCGACGACGGTCAGGCGGCGCGTCGGGCGCGTCATGGCGACGTACACGGCGGCAGCCGCGCGCGCCGCGTCCGCACCGACCCGCTCCGGGTCGACCAGCAGCACGCCGTCGAACTCGAGGCCCTTCGCATCGGCGCCCGTGAGCACCGTGACGGACCCCGGCCGGGGCGACCCGAGCGACCGGACGTCCACCTCGGTCCGGGCCAACCGCTCGCGGACCGCGTCCACGTCGGCCTCGGGCACGATGACGCCGATCGTGCCGGCGCCGATGTGCTCCCGCTCGCTGCCGACGATCGCGGCGACCGTGTCGAGCACCTCGGCCCGGCTGGACGTGACGCGCACCACGGGGTCGCCGTCGCGCACGGCCTCGGTCCGGGTCACCGCGAGGCCGGCGGCGTCCGCGAAGGCCCCGGCGGCCTCGACGATCGAGCGCGGCGTGCGGTAGTTCACCGTGAGTTCCTCGACGCGGTGCTCGATCGGCACCTGGGGCGCGCGGCCCCGACGACGGCGGGCGAGGGCGCCGACGACGTCGTCCCACGTGCGGGCGGCCCCGGGCGAGGACCCCTGCGCCATGTCGCCCACGATCGTGAACGAGCGGAGCGGGTTCCGGCGGGCGAGCACCCGCCACTGCATCGGGGAGAGCTCCTGCGCCTCGTCGACGACGATGTGGCCGTAGGTCCACTCGCGGTCCTCGGCGGCGCGCTCGGCGGTGGAGCGGGGGTCGCCGCCCTCGGCGAAGGAGCCGGCGACCTGCTCGGCGGTGACGATGCCCTCGACGCCCATGTTCTCGATGGCCTGGCGGGCGTTCTCGATGTCGCGGTTGCGGCTGGCCTTCGCCGCGCGCTTTGCGGCACCGCCGGTCGGGTCGAACGGGCCGAGGAGCTCGGCGGCCTCGTCGAGGAGCGGGACGTCCTCGACCGTGAACGCGGCTCCCCGCTCCCGCAGCAGCAGGGCCCGGCGCTCCGGGGTCCAGTGGGGGGTGAGCGAGGCGAGCCAGTTCGGCCGCGCGTACAGGTCCTCGAGGAGCTTCTCCGGCGGCAGCGGCAGCCACGCGGTGTTGAGGAGCACGCGGGCGTCGTACGACGACCGGATGTCCTCGCGCAGGACCTTCTCGTCCGCCTCGTCGACGGTGGTCCCGCGCTGGCGGAGCTGCTCGGCGAGCAACCGCGTCATGGCGTCGAGCGCGGTCTTGTTGAACGTGACGCGGGCGGCGTTGTGGGGCTTCCCGCGGTCCTGCGCACGCTTCATTGCGTCGGCGACGAGCTCGGGCGGCACGACGAGCCGCTCCCCCTCGACGTCGAGCGTGACCGACTCGGTCGGGACGACCTGGCGGGACCGCACCGCGCGACGGAGCAGCTGCGCCATCTCGGCCGAGCCCTTCACCGCGGCGACGTCGCGCTGGTCGTGCTTCGTCGCGTGCACGCCCGGGTAGAGCGAGCCGAGCGAGGCCATCACCACGCCGGTCTCGCCGAGCGACGGGAGCACCTGCTCGATGTAGGTCAGGAACGCCGGCGACGGGCCGACCATGAGCACGCCGGACCCCCGGAGCCGCTCGCGGTACGAGTACAGCAGGTACGCCGCACGGTGCAGGGCCACGGCGGTCTTGCCCGTACCGGGGCCGCCCTGGACGATGAGCACGCCCTCGAGCGGGGAGCGGATGATCCGGTCCTGCTCGCCCTGGATCGTCGCGACGATGTCGGTCATCCGGCCGGTGCGCTCGGCGGTGACCGCGGCGAGGAGCGCGCCCTCGCCCTGCAGGTGCGTGCGCTCGTCGTCGTAGAGCGTGGCGTCGAAGACCTCGTCCTCGATGCCGACGACGCTCCGGCCGTCGAGGGTCAGGTGCCGGCGGGCGCGCATGCCCATCGGGTGCGCGGCGGTCGCCTGGTAGAAGGCGCTGGCACCGGGGACGCGCCAGTCGAGCAGGAGCGGGCGGTGGTCGCGGTCCCGCAGGCCGACACGGCCGATGTAACGGAACGAGTCCTCGTCGCTGTCCGGCTCGGACACCTCGAGCCGCCCGAAGACCAGGCGGTCGCCGACGCGCTCGAGCGTCGCGATGGTGTCCTCGTAGAGCCGGGCGTACGCGTCGCGTTCACTGCGGCTCTGGTGGTTCCCGCCGACCGCTTGACGGCGGGTTTCGGCGAGACGCTGCTCGGCCTCGGCGGTCAGCTCGTCGAGACGGCCGAACAGGCCGTCCACGTAGCCGCGCTCGCGGTCGATCTCGGTCGGTTCTGACACACACAACCCTTCGGGACAGGGGAACTCAGTGTAGTCCCCCCATCCCGAAGTGAGGCTTCCTACATCTCTTCGTGCGTGTCCGGGTCGCCGTCCCAGAGGCGTCCGCGCTCGAGGCCGGAGATCGCCGCGACCTCGGCGTCGGTCAGCTCGAAGCCGAAGACGTCGAGGTTCTCACGCTGCCGGGCCGCGTCGCCGGACTTCGGCACCGGGACGGCACCGATCTGGACGTGCCAGCGGAGCACGACCTGCCCGGGGGTGACCCCGTGCGCGGCGGCGGCGTCGACGATCGGCTGCTCCGTGAGGAGTTCCGACCGCTTCGCCAGGGGGCTCCAGCTCTCGGTCACGATGCCGAGCTCCTGGTGCACCTTCCGCAGTTCGCCCTGCGGGAAGTACGGGTGCAGCTCGACCTGGTTCACGGCCGGGGCGACACCCGTGGCGTCCACGATGCGACGCAGGTGCTCCGGGGTGAAGTTCGAGACGCCGATCGAGCGGACCTTGCCGCTGTCGCGGAGGTCGACGAAGGCCTTCCACGTGTCGACGAACTTGTCCACCGACGGGTTCGGCCAGTGGATCAGGTACAGGTCGACCGAGTCGAGGCCCAGGTTGCCGAGGGTCTCGTCGATCGAGCGGTGCGCCTCGTCGTAGCCGTGGTGGCGGCCGGGGAGCTTCGACGTGACGACGAGGTCCTCGCGCGCCACCTCGGACTCGCGGACGGCCTTGCCGACGGCGTCCTCGTTGCCGTAGTTGAGCGCGGTGTCGAGCAGCCGGTAGCCGCCCGCGATCGCCGTCCCGACGGCCGCGGCGCCCTCGTCGCCGTTCAGCCCGTAGGTGCCGAGGCCGAGCTCCGGGAACCGGTGTCCGTCGTTCAGCTCGATGGTCGGTGCGCCGACCTGCATCAGCGGACCCCGAGCAGGTCGATGACGAAGATCAGGGTCTTGCCGGACAGGAAGTGGCCGCCGCCGGCGGGGCCGTAGGCGAGCTCCGGCGGGACGACGAGCTTGCGGCGCCCGCCGACCTTCATGCCGGGGATGCCCTCCTGCCAGCCGCGCACCAGGGCGGCGAGCGGGAAGTCGATCGGCTCGCCGCGGTTCCACGAGCTGTCGAACTCCTCGCCGGTCTCGTACTCGACGCCGGCGTAGTGCACCTTGACGGTCGACCCGGCGGAGGCCACGTCGCCGGAGCCCTCGACGATGTCGGTGATGACGAGCTCGGTGGGGGCGGGGCCCTCGGGGGCGTCGAACTCGGGCTTGCTGTTCAGGTCAGTCATGCCCGCCAGTCAACCAGAGAGCGCGGACACGGCCCCGCACGTCCACGGACGGCGCCGCAGCCCCCAGAATGGTTCCACCGTGACATCATCCACACCGACCGGCGAGCGCCGACGCCGTCTCCTCGCCGACCTCACCCCGCTCCGCCGCTCCCCCGCGTTCGCCCGGCTCTGGCTCGGCACCGCCATCGCCGGCATCGGCACGCAGATGACCACCGTCGCCGTCGGCCTCGAGGTCTACGACATCACCGGCTCGACCTTCGCGGTCGCCCTCGTCGGCGTGATCGCGCTCCTGCCGATGATCGTCGCCGGCCTCTACGGCGGCATGCTCGCCGACGCGTTCGACCGGCGCACCGTCGCACTCGTGTCCGCCGTGATCGCCTGGGCCGCCGTGGCCCT
The DNA here is from genome assembly GCF_900113095.1 of Curtobacterium sp. YR515. NCBI lineage: Bacteria > Bacillati > Actinomycetota > Actinomycetes > Micrococcales > Microbacteriaceae > Curtobacterium > Curtobacterium sp. YR515. The sequence continues at coordinate 134,417 of NZ_FOOD01000001.1, forward strand.
GATCGCCACGCACGCCTGGCTCGGACTGCACAGCGTCGCCCTGCTCTACGTCCTCGCCACGGTCAACGCCGTCGCCGCGACCGTGAGCAACGCGTCCCGCTCCGCGATCGTGCCCCGGCTCGTGGGCACGGACCTGCTGCCGGCGGCGAGCGCCCTCGGCGGCATCGCCTCGGGGTTCCAGGTCACGGTGGGTCCCGCGGTCGCGGGCGTGCTCATCGCGGCCGTCGGCTTCGCCCCGACGTACACGATCGACGTGGTCCTGTTCACGTTCGCGTTCCTCGGGGTGTTCACCCTGCCGCGGATGGCCGCCGACCGGGACGCGCTCCGTCCGGGGCTCAGCTCGCTCGTCGAGGGGGCGCGGTTCCTCCGACGGTCGCGGAACATCACCATGACGTTCGTGCTCGACATCGTCGCGATGACGTTCGGGCAGCCCCGCGTGCTCTTCCCCGCGATCGGTGCGCTCGTGATCGGCGGCGGGTCGATCACCGTCGGCACCCTCACCGCGGCGTACGCGATCGGAGCCCTGCTCTCGAGCGTCTTCTCCGGTCCGCTCGGACACGTCCGCCGCCAGGGCGAGGCGGTCGGCTGGGCGATCACCGCCTACGGTGGCGCCATCGCGGCGTTCGGCGTGGTCATCGCCTGCGCCCACGCGCTCGGCGGCCGCGAGGGCGACGCGTTCAGCACCGGCATCCTGCCCGCGCTCGGCCTCGCGGCACTCTTCCTCGCGGCGGCCGGCGGCGCGGACAACGTCAGCTCGGTGTTCCGGAACACGATCCTGCAGGCCGCTTCCCCGGACGGCATGCGCGGACGCCTGCAGGGCATCTTCATCGTCGTCGTCACCGGTGGACCGCGGCTGGGCGACCTCTACGCGGGGCTGGTGGTCGCCGCCGGCATCGCGTACCCGCCGATCATCGGCGGCGTGCTGATCATCGGCCTGGTCGCGCTGCTCCTCCGTGCGGTGCCGTCCTTCCGCCGGTACGACGCACGGCACCCGCACGCGAACTGACGAGCGGAGCGGCCGCCGGACGCGACCGTCGACCGGACGGGAGGCGCGGTGCGGGCCGCCACCGCGCCTCCTGGCCCGCAGGTGTCGGGTACCGTACAACGCATGCCGGACAGCGCATCGCGCGACCTCCAGCGGACGGGAGTCCGCGCCGTGGTCCGGCGCACCTACCACTCGGTCATCCGGCACCGCGTCGTCGACGCGGCGGCGTCGCTGACGTTCTTCGCGCTGCTCACGGTGTTCCCGACGACGCTGACCGTGGTGTCGGCCCTGTCGATCGTGGACCGGCAGGGCGACAGCCTCGAGGACATCATCGGGATCCTCGGGTTCATCGTCCGCCCCGAGACGGCCTCGCACCTCGAGGGTCCGCTCCGGCAGCTCCTCACCCTGGACAACCCGTGGCTCGGCTTCGCGATCGGCGTCGTGCTGACGCTGTGGTCGCTCTCCGGGTACGCGACGGCGTTCGGCCGGGCGATGAACACCGCCTACGAGGTCGAGGAGGGGCGTCGCATCTGGAAGTTCCGCAGCATGATGCTCCTCGTCACGCTGCTCGTGATGGCCGGCGGTGCGATCGCGATCGTGATCCTGCTCGGCACCCCGACGATCTCCGCCGCGGTCATCCGCTCCTTCGGGTGGGCGCCGTGGATCGACGACCTCTGGAACGTGGTGAAGTGGCCGATCCTCGCCGCCGACCTCGTCGTGATGGTCGCGGTGCTGTACTACGCGACGCCGAACGTGAAGACGCCGCAGCTGCGGTGGGTGTCCGCCGGTGCCGGGTTCGCCATCGTGACGTGGGCACTGGCGACGCTCGGGTTCTCGCTCTACGTCGAGACGATCGGCGGCGGCAACAAGGCCTACGGGTGGCTCGGTGGCGCGATCCTGCTGCTCGTGTACCTGTACATCTCGAACTTCGTGCTCGTGGTGGGCGGTGAGCTCGACTCCGAGGTGATCCGGATGCGCCAGCTCCTCGCCGGGATCGAGGCCGACGAGTCCATCCGGCTGCCGCTGCGGGACGTCACGCGGAACTTCACGCTCGCCCGGTGGCGGGACGCCGACATCGCCGCCGCACACCACGTCCGGACGATCGCGGCGCAGCGGGCGGCCGAGGACGACGCCGATCCTGCCCAGGCCGAAGCAGCAGAACACCTGCGGGACCTGTCCCGGCAGGTGCGGGTCGGCGAGCCGCCGATGCCGTAGGCGCCCCGCGTCAGCGCTCGCGCGCCGCGACCCCGCCGCGCGTCAGCGCTCGCGCGCCGCCCGGTCGAGCATCTCCTCGGTGACGACCGGGATCGCCCCCGTCGCCATCTCGATGCCCGACAGCCGCGCCGGGCTCAGGACGCGCTGGACCTGGTCCTCCTCCATGAGCCCCGCCGCGGTCACGAGCGTCGAGATGGGCGTCGAAGTCGTCAACGCCGTGTGCGCGATCGACGCCGCGGCCGCGTACCCGATGTACGGCGTGAGCGCAGTGACGACGCCGACGTTCGTGTCGACCTGTGCTGCGAGCTTCGCCTCGTTCGCCTCGATCCCGGCCACGCAGTTCACCCGGAGCGTCGCGCACCCGCTCGCCATCCACTGCAGCGACTGCAGGATCGAGTGGGCGATGATCGGCTCGAACGCGTTGAGCTGCAGCTGCCCGCCCTCGGCCGCCATCGTGACCGTGGTGTCCGCCCCCACGACCGCGAACGCGATCTGGTTCACGACCTCGGGGATGACCGGGTTCACCTTGCCGGGCATGATCGAGGACCCCGCCTGCCGCGCCGGGAGCGTGATCTCCCCCAGGCCGGCCTGCGGACCCGAGGCCAGCAGCCGCAGGTCGTTGCAGATCTTCGAGAGCTTCGCCGCGCTCCGCTTCACGGTGCCGGACAGGGTCATGAACGCGCCGGCGTCGCTCGTCGCCTCGATGAGGTCCGGTGCCGTCACGATGTCGAGCCCGGACGCGACCTGCAGCTGGCGGCGGACCTCGTCGCGGTACTGGGGGTCGGCCGTGATGCCGGTGCCGATCGCCGTCGCGCCGAGGTTCGTCTCGGCGAGCAGCGGCATGACCGTCTTGAGCAGGAGGACGTCCTCCTGGATGGTGTGCGAGAAGCCGGTGAACTCCTGCCCGAGGGTCATCGGCACCGCGTCCTGCAGCTGCGTGCGTCCGATCTTCAGCACGTCCTGGAAGGCGTGCCCGCGCTCCGCGAAGGCGTCGGACAGCGCCTCGAGCTGCGACACGAGCCGCCGCACGCCGAGGATCATCGCGAGCTTGATGCTCGTCGGGTACGTGTCGTTCGTCGACTGGCTGCGGTTGACGTGGTCGATCGGGTGCAGGTACCCGTAGTCGCCCTTCTCGCGGCCGAGGAGCTCGAGGGCACGGTTCGCGAGCACCTCGTTCGTGTTCATGTTCGTCGAGGTACCGGCACCGCCCTGCACGATGTCGACGACGAACTGGTCCCGGAGCGAGCCGTCGCGGACCTCCTGCGCGGCACGGTCGATGGCGTCGGCACGCTCGGCGTCGAGCACCCCGATCGCCTTGTTCGCCCGGGCGGCCGCCTGCTTGACGGTCGCGAGGGCCTCGATGAGGTCCGGGTAGACCGCGATCGGCACCGAGGTGATGGGGAAGTTCTCGAGGGCGCGGAGGGTGTTGATGCCCCAGTACGCGTCCGCTGGGACGTCACGCGACCCCAGGGAGTCGGTCTCGGTACGGGTCTGTGCTGCTTCGTTGCCGGTCACGCCCACGAGGGTAGCCCGTCCGGCCGGTCGGGGCCGGGCCCCGGCCCGGGCGGGCGCGTCGCGACGTGCGCGGACGTCGCGGGTGGCGCCGTGGACGCGCGCGGTGACGGCCTGGAGGCGCGGTGCGGGTCGGCACCGTGCCTCCAGGCCGTCAGGGGGTCGCGCCCAGGGCGCGCACGCCGGTCGGCGCGGGATGCGTCAGTGGAACTGCGGGACGATGAGGTAGATGCCGTAGAGGACGGCCGCGCCGCAGACGACGAAGCAGGCGACGGACAGCGTCCGGAACCAGCGCACGGCGGTCGTGACGTTCGACGGGTGCGGGAACCCGACCGTCGCCGGACCGATCGTGCCGTCGTCCTTCACGGTGAACTTGCCGGCGCGGGTGTCGGCGGCGCTCCAGAAGCGGAGGCCGATCGAGTACACGGTGACCACGAAGCACGCGCCGACGAGCGACACGATCGCCACGGTGAGGAAGGCGAACCAGTCGATGCCCATCAGCGTCGTCCTCCCTTGCGGCCGGCCATGCGGCGCAGGGTGCGCTCGCGGCTCAGCTCGGCTCGACGCGCGGCGACGGTCTCGGCGCGCTTCTTCCGCTGCAGGTCACGCAGCTCCTTGCGGGTGAACACCGCGTTGGCTGCGACGTCCACCTCGATCGCCGCGGCCTGCTCGTGCGGCTTGCGGAGCGACCACAGGTAGAGCCCGAGGATCACCGCGGCGCCGACGACCGCGTCGATGACGAGGCCCGTGACGCCGAGGCGGGCGATGCCGGACGCGACCGCGCCGACGGCAGCGGCGGCCGGGAGGGTGATGAACCAGGCGATCACGATCTTGCCGGCGGTGGACCACTGGATCTTCGACCCGCGGCGGCCCAGACCGGCGCCGATGATCGATCCGGAGGACACCTGCGTGGTGGACAGCGCGAAGCCGAGGTGGCTCGAGGCGAGGATCGTCGCCGCGGTCGAGGCCTCGGCCGCGAAGCCCTGCGTCGCGCGGATCTCGGTGATGCCGGACCCGAGCGTGCGGATGATGCGCCACCCGCCGGTGTACGTGCCGAGGGCGATCGCCAGGGCGCAGGCGATGACGACCCAGAACTGGACGCCCTGCTCGGACGACTGCGCACCCGAGGCGATGAGGGTCAGCGTGATGACGCCCATCGTCTTCTGCGCGTCGTTCGTGCCGTGCGCGAGCGACACCATCGAGCTCGTGAAGACCTGGCCGATGCGGAAGCCGCCGCGCTCGTTCGGGAAGACCGGGCGCCGGGTGATCCGGTACGCGATCCGCGTGGACAGGAACGAGACCAGCGCGGCGATCACCGGCGAGAGGAACGCGGGGATGATCACCACCGTCAGCAGGGCCGCGTAGTTGACGGCGTTGAACCCCGCACCGACGATCGCGGCACCGATGAGCCCGCCGAACAGCGCGTGCGAGGACGACGACGGCAGGCCGCGCAGCCACGTGATCATGTTCCAGACGACCGCCCCGATGAGCCCGGCGAAGATCATCTCCGGGCTGATCGCCACGCCTCCGGGCCCCTCGTTGATGAGGCCGTGCGAGATCGACGTCGCCACCGCGGTGCTGAGGAACGCACCGACGAGGTTGAGCACCGCGGCGACCGTGACGGCCACCTTGGGCTTCATCGCACCGGTGGCGATCGGGGTCGCCATCGCGTTGGCGGTGTCGTGAAAACCGTTTGTGAAGTCGAAGAAGAGGGCCAACGCGATGACCAGGACGACTATGAGTGTGATGTCCACCGCGGGCAAGTGTCCCAGGCTGGACGCCGCCTGGCAAACCCTGTCGGACACCTGCTGTTCATGTCGCCTTCGGACTCGTTCAGATCCGGAACCATTCCGATGGGAGAATGGACGGCATGGACACCGTCGAGCTCCTCATCCTGTTGGTCGGATCGCTCGCGGTGACGGGGTTCGCTCGGGCGAAGGGACTGCCGGCGCCACTGCTCGTGACGGCCGTCGCCCTGGCCGCGTCGTTCCTGCCCGGCCTCCCGCCGATCGAGATCGACTCCGAGGTCATCCTGACGATCATCCTGCCGCCGCTGCTCTACTCGGCGGCGCTCGACGTGTCGTGGCAGAGCTTCCGGCAGTCGATCAAGCAGATCCGTCGACTCGGCATCTTCCTCGTGATCATCACGGCACTGGCCGTCGGCCTCGCGGCGTACATCATCATCCCCGACATGGACTGGCCCGCGGCGATCCTGCTCGGCGCGATCGTCGCCCCGCCGGACGCGGTGTCGGCCGCCGCGATCGGCCGGAAGCTCGGGCTCCCCCGCCGCGTGATGACGGTGCTGTCCGGCGAGAGCCTCATCAACGACGCCGCGTCCCTGACGCTCGTGCGCGTGTTCACCCTGATCGCGGCGGGTACCTCGCTCACGATCTGGCAGGACCTCGGGATCTTCGGCCTCGCGATCGGCGTCGGGCTGGCGGTCGGCATCGTCCTCGGCGTCGCGGTGCACTGGATCCGGATGCGGATCAACGACCCGGTGGTCGAGACGATCATGAGCATCCTGCTGCCGTTCGTCGCGTACATCCTCGCCGAGGACCTCTCCGGCTCCGGGGTGATCGCGGTGGTGACCGCCGGCCTCTACATCGGCTACAACTCGCCGAAGGAGGGCTACGCGACCCGGCTGCAGGAGCGCCCGCTCTGGACGAGCATCGACGTCATCCTCGAGGGGTTCGTCTTCGCCCTCATCGGCCTCCAGCTCAACACCGTCGTGCAGGACCTCGTCGAGAGCGAGCGCAGCCTCGGGCAGACCCTGACCGCCGCGGCCGTGGTGCTCGTGGTGGTGATCCTCGTGCGGCCGCTCTTCGTGTTCGAGTCCTACGTGCGCAACCGCTTCAACGGCAGGTGGTTCCGACCCCTGCGCATCCGGCTCTCCCGCGGCCATCCGTCCCTGCGGTGGATGCGCGGCTCGGCGGAACCGAAGCTCAACTGGCGCGAGCTCACCGTCATCTCGTGGACGGGCATGCGGGGCGTGGTGACCCTCGCCGCCGCCGTGTCGGTCGTGGCGAACCCGGTCGACATCAAGGCCCAGGACACCATCTTCATCATCGCGTTCATCGTGACGGTGGGGACCCTCCTGCTCCAGGGACTCACCCTGCCCTTCGTGATCCGGTCGCTCAAGGTGCAGGACCCGGCCGAGGGCGAGGAGGACGTCCGCAGCGAGATGCGCCTCAACCAGCGCACGACCGAGGCCGCGATCGAGCTGCTCGAGAAGCGACGTCCGGACTGGTCGAAGCAGTACGGCGACGAGGCCGTCGACGCCGTGGTGAACCGGCTCAAGGCCCGGCTCGAGCGCCAGGCGGAGACGTTCCGCCGCGACGCCGAGGAAGAGGAGGACGAGGAGCGCAACGCCCCGGTCCGCCTGCGGGGTGCGCAGATCCAGGACATCCGGCGGGAACTGCTCGACCGTCGTCGCGAGATCGTGCTCGAGGAACGCGAGAAGGGCAACCTCGACGAGGAGGTCATGCGCCGCGTGCTCGTGACCCTCGACGCCGAGGAACTCGCGATGGACTCGGCGCAGGCGTCGCGCAGCCGGTCCTGACCGCGACCAGGATCCCGGGCGTATCCTGGCGGCCCGACCCAGAACAGGAGCGCATCGCCGAGTGAGCACGCCGCGGAACGACGTCCCCAGGAACAACGACCTCCCGGATCGTGACGGGGGGCCGCGGCAGTCATCCGCTCCCAAGCAGCGCACGACACGTCCGTCCACCCGCGGTGGTTCGAAGCCCCGACGCGGTGCCCCGGTCGCCGGCACCCGGCCGACCCGAACCGGCTCCGGTGGTTCCGGTCGCGTCCGGCAGGCACCCGTCCCGGAACCGCAGCGCATCAGCGGCTACCGGCGCTGGTTCGGGACGCTGCACCCGTCGCTCCAGTTGATCGGCCTGCAGCTCTGGATGCCGCTGTTCTTCATCGTCGGCTTCTGCCTGTGCTACGTCTTCGCGTTCCACGCCCCGCACCCGCACGACGTCCCCGTGGCCCTCGTCGGCAGCGACCCGACCCTGGTGGCCGCGATGCAGAAGGCGCTGCCGGGCGAGTACCTCTTCCACACCTACGACTCCCTCGCGCAGGCGAAGCGCGACGTACTCGCCGGCACCATGGCCGTGGCGTACGACCCCTCGACGAACGAGGTCTTCAAGGCCACCGCACACCAGTTCCAGGTCGCCTCGCTCGTGCCCGTGACGCTGAGCACCGTCCTGACCGGCATCGGGGTCGCTGCCCCCACCGTGACCGAACTGGCTCCGCTGCCCGCCTGGGACGAGTACGGCACCGTCGCCATGTACGTCATGCTCGCCTGGTGCATCGGCGGCTACATGGTCGCGATGTTCATCGGCATCATGGGCGGCCCGCTCCGGCACCGCACCCGCATGGCCGTCATCGTCGTCGGTGGCCTGGTCATCTCGCTCATCACGAACACCCTCGCCGGGCCCGTGGTCGGCGCCATCCACGGACACTGGATCGAGCTCGTCCTCATCGCCTGGGGCTGGATCGTCGCGATCGGCCTCGCCGTCAACGGGCTGAGCTACTTCGTCGGCCGGTTCATCGCCGCGCCGGCCATGATCTGCTTCGTCTTCCTGTCGATGCCGTCGTCCGGCGGCGCCTACCCGAAGTGGTTCATGCCGGAGCCGTTCGCGTGGCTCAACAACGTCGTCGTCGGCTCGAGCATGGTCGACATGATCAAGCACCAGATCTACGGCGTCGGCCCGTCGTACTCGCGCGGCCTCATCACGATGGCCTGCTACGCCGGCGCCGGACTCGTCCTCATGTACTTCGGCAAGCAGTGGTGGGAGCGCCGACGCATCCGTGCCATCGTCACCGGCCGCACGACGATGTTCCAGGACGCCCAGACCGCGAACCGCGAGTTCCTCGGCAAGCAGCGCGACGCCGAGCTCGAGCGCCACGGGCTCACCTCGACCGAGACCGGCACGCTGAGCGTCCTCCACGACGACGACTGGGAGGACGAACGCGTCGGCGGCGACGTCTTCATGGGCGGTCGCGACGGCCTCGAGACCGAGACCACGCCCACGGGTCGCATCCCCGTCGTCCGTGGGGACCGCACCGGTCCGGTGCAGCGTCCAGGAGGCGCGGCGACCGGCCCCCGCACCCGTCCCGTCCCACGGGCGGACGGGTCCAGGGCACCGGGTCGCGCCGACGCCACGGGCCGCCCCGCCGACGGCGCCGGTGAGCGCCCGCACGGTCGGCACGCGGACCGCTGAGCCCGGGCTGCGCGCGCAGCCCCGCGCGCGTCGCTCGTGCGTGTGCGGCGCCCGTGCGTGTGCGGTGCCCGTGCGTGTGCATGTTCCGACATCGCACGCGTCGATCGACGGGCACGATGTCGAACGGTGCACACGCATCCGATGCACGTGCACACTTCGACACTGTGCCAGTCGATCGACTCGCGTCATGTCGCACGGTACACGCGCATCGACACGACCGACGCCCGGACCGCGTCCGCACGGCGCGTATCCTGGGGGCATGAACCCGCGCATCGCCTGGCACCGCGTCCTCGTCACCGTCGTCGTCGTGTTCCTCGTGCTGACGGTCGGGTTCTACGCGGCGAGTGTGCTGCTCGCCCCCGCCGACGGCCGCAACGTCGCCGGGCTGTTCGTCGGCTGGGCGATGTTCGCGATGATCGGCGCGATCGTGTTCGGCATCATCGACTTCTTCGTGCGCCCGCTCGGCGGACGGAGCGGTGACGCCGAGGTCATCGCCGCGGCCGAGGAAGCCCGCACCGGCAGCACCCGCACGCAGACCCCCACCCGGTAGGACGACGCGCTCGGACGGCGACGGGTCAGGGTCCGGACGGCGCAGCGACCCCGGTGCCGGTGTAGCCCGACACCGTGGCATCGTCCTCGGCGAACGTGAACCGCGCCCGCACCGATCCCCCGCCGAGCACGCCCGGCAACCAGTACTTCGCGTCGTCCCACATCGCGTCGAACGGCACGGCGTCGACCGGTATCCAGCGGGGTTCGAGTTCGTCGCTGCCCGACGGGCTGCCCTGCCAGCGGCGGCAGACGAAGACGTCCGAGACCTGGGACCAGGACGGGCGGTACGGGAACCGGTAGTCCAACGTGCCCCGCGCCTCCAGGTCCGCCGCGTCGATCCGCAGGCCGACCTCTTCCGCGACCTCGCGCACCGCCGTCTCGACGGCGGACTCCCCCGGTTCCCGCTTGCCGCCGGGTCCGACGAGCCGGCCGGTCCCGAGGCCGCGTCGCTTCTCCCCGAGGAGCACCTCGGGGCCCTGCTCGCCGTCGCGCACGAGGTAGACGACGACCACCGCTGGGTGCTGGGACTTGCTCGGGTCGCGTGGGGTCACGCGTCCAGTCTGGCCGAAGTTCTGGCGTAGGCTTTTTCCATGGCGGGCACGCTGCGGGGGCACCATGGCTGAGCCGGGCAGGACCGGGCGCAGCCTCGAAGTGCTGCGCGCCGAGGCAGCCGAGGAGATCTCGATGATCGTCGAGCACCGCAGCCGCCAGGGCGAGGACCCGTGGGAGTTCATGCCGACGCTCCCCACCGTGGACGAGCAGGTCGTGCTCATCCTCCGCGCCGACGCGGTCGAGCTGGACGCCGCGATCGGGCAGCGGAGCGCGCAGTGGTCGATGCACCCCGCCTCCGGGCAGGGCACCCGCCTCGGCGAGGAGTACCACCGGCTCCGCCGCATCGCGCTGCAGCACCCCGAGCTGACGCCGGCGGTGTGGAAGCTCATGGGCGCGCTCCCCGAAGCCGGCTAGGTCGTTCCCGGCCGGGCTGCGGTTGGATGGCCCCATGACCGAAACCGTGCTCGCCGTCCTGAACCAGCCCTCCCGCGACCGCGCGCCGCACGACCCCGCGGCGGACGCGTTCACGTGGGCGAAGCCCCTCGAGGAGCACGTCCAGGTGCAGGACCTCGGCATCATCCGCGGCGACGGGGTCTTCGAGACCGTCACCGTGATCGACGGGCACCCGCAGGCGCTCGAGGCACACCTGGCCCGCTTCGGCCGCTCGGCCGCGATGCTCGACCTGCCCGCACCCGACACCGACGCCTGGCGCCGGGCGATCGAGGCGGTGTGCGCCCGGCTCGACCCGGTCCGCGAGGCCTTCGTCAAGACCGTCCTCACCCGCGGCGTCGAGGGCTCGGACCGCCCGACGGGGTGGGTCTACGCGGCACCGTCCGGCGACTCGACCGCCGCACGCACCGAGGGCATCTCCGTCGTCACGCTCGACCGCGGCTACCGACACGACGTCGAGCGGACGTCCCCGTGGCTGCTGCAGGGCGCGAAGACGCTGTCGTACGCGGTGAACATGGCAGCGCTCCGCGAGGCCGGCCGACGCGGAGCGGACGACGCCGTGTTCGTGTCGACGGACGGCTACGTGCTCGAGGGCACACGCGCGAACCTCGTCCTGTCCGTCGGCGGGCAGCTCGTGACGCCGCGCACCGACATCGGGATCCTCGCCGGGACGACGCAGGCGGACGTGTTCCGCTTCGCCGAGGAAGCGGGCATCGAGACCGCCTACGAGCTCGTCACGCTGGACGACTTCCACGCGGCGGACGCGGCCTGGCTCGTCTCGAGCGTGCGCCAGGCGGCGCCGATCCGGTCGGTGAACGGTGTCGCGCGGGCGATCGACGCGGAACTCACGACGCGCATCAACGACTTCCTGCTGGCGCGCGAGGTCTGAGACCCGCCTGCGGGCGGCGGACTGGAGGCGCGGTGCGGGCCCGCACCGCGCCTCCGGTCCGGAACCTGGTCGCTACCAGCGCGGCGTGGTGACGCCCGTGCCGTCGGCCCACTCGAAGACGGACTCGCCCTCGATCCAGACGCGCGTCGCGCGGCTGGTCGCGTCGAGCGGGTCGCCGTCCCACAGGACGAGGTCGGCGTCGTAGCCCTCGGCGAGGCGGCCGACGCGGTCCCCGAACCCGAGGAAGTCGGCGGGGTTCGTCGTGAGCGCCTCGAGCGCGGTCTGGCGGGGCAACCCCTCCTTCACCGCCGCGGTGGCCTGGTCCACGAGCATGCCGATCGGGACGACCGGGGCGTCGGTCGTGATCGCCACGCGGACCCCGGCCGCCGCGATCGCCGCGAGGTTCGGGATGCCGCGGTCACGGAGCTCGACCTTCGAGCGGCTCGTGAAGAGCGGGCCGTAGATGACGGGGATGTCCTTCTCGGCGAGGACGTGCGCGATCTTGTGCGCCTCGGTGCCGTGGTTCACGACCAGGCGGTACCCGAACTCCTCGGACAGCCGGATCGCGGTGGCGATGTCGTCGTGGCGGTGCGTGTGCTGGTCCCACGCGAGCTCGCCGTCGAGGACGCGGACGAGCGCCTCCTTCGTGAGGTCGCGGGCGAACGGCTCGCCCTTCGCGGCGGCGGCGTCGCGGGCGGCACGGTAGTTCTGGGCCTCGACGAAGGCGTCGCGGATGATCTTCGCGACGCCGAGACGGGTGGACGGGGTCTGTCCCTTGCCGCCGTACACGCGCTTCGGGTTCTCGCCCAGCGCGCTCTTGATGCTCACCGTGTCGGAGATGAGCTGCTCGTCGATCGTGCGGCCGCCCCAGGTCTTGATCGCGACGGTCTGGCCGCCGATCGGGTTGCCGGACCCGGGCTTGACGACGATCGAGGTGATGCCACCCGCGAGGGCGTCGCGGAAGCCCTCGTCGTCGATGTCGATCGCGTCGATCGCGCGAACCCCGGCCATGTTCGGGCCGGTCATCTCGTTCGTGTCGTTGCCCGCCTCGCCGTTCGCCTCCTCGTGGATGCCGACGTGCCCGTGCGACTCGACGAAGCCCGGGACGAGCCACGCACCCGCGGCGTCGACGACCGGCAGCCCGGCCGGGGGCGAGACGTCCGGGCCGATCGCGGTGATGCGACCGTCCTCGACCACGACGGCGCCGCCGTCGAACTCGGGGGCGGTGACGGGGACCACGTGTGCGTTCGTCACGACGAAGGAGTTGCTCATGCCACCACGGTACCGACGGGGGCGGACACCGCGGCCGTGCACACGACATGCAGATTCCTCGCGGCGGTGGCCGGGGCCGCTCTAGCGTCGAGTCGTCGGCCGGTCGTCCCGTCGTCCCGTCGTCCCGTCTCATCTCGTCTCGTCCACCGTGGAGGAACCGATGCCCCGCACCGAGCACCCCTGGCCGTCCCACACCACCGTCACGCTGCCCTGGCGCAGCAGCGTGCGCGGCCCGCGGCACGACCGCGAGACGACGTCGGTGGTGGCGTCGGTCCCGCCGAGCATCGCCCGGCTCCCCTGGTCCCCGGACGCCGACACCGCAGCGCTGCTCGACCGCGCCGCCGCCGCGCTCGTGCACCTCGACGAGCATCACGGCGACCGGCTCGCCGTGCTCGGTCGCGTGCTCGACCGGACCGAGGCCGTCGCGACCTCCCGCATCGAGGACGAGCACGCCACGCTCGACGACCTCGCGCGGGCCGTCGTCGGCGTCCGGGCGAACCGCAGCGCGACGGCGATGGTCCGGGCCGGCGGGGCGATCGAGACGCTCGTGTCCTCCGCGGCGTCCGGCACGATCACGGAACGGGCGCTGCTCGCGGCCCACCACCGGCTCCTGCGCGACGACCCGGTCGACGGCCGGTACGCCGGACGCTGGCGGGACGTGCAGAACTGGATCGGCGGCGGCGCCACGCCCCGGCTCGCGCGTCACGTCCCGCCGCCGGCAGCGCTCGTGCCCGAGCTCATGGACGACCTGTTCGCGTTCCTCCACCGCGACGACCTGCACCCGATCGCGCAGGCGGCCATCGCGCACGCGCAGTTCGAGTCGATCCACCCGTTCACCGACGGCAACGGACGGATCGGCCGCGCGCTCGTCGCCGCCGTGCTCCGGCGTCGTGGCCTCGCTCGGATCGTCACGGTGCCGGTCGCGACCGCCCTGGTCGCCGAGCGGGACCGGTACTTCTGGCACCTCGACCGGTACCGTCGTGGTGTCGTCGACGAGTGGGTCCGTGACCTCGCGATCGCGATCGGCACGGTGTGCGACGAAGCCACGGTCACGGCGCTGCTCCTCGACGAGGCCGCGGTTCCCCGCGGGTCGCGGTGGTGGCCGACCCGGGCGCACGACGCCGTAGCCCGGACCCTCCTCGACGATCCCGTCGTCACCGAGGACCACCTCGAGCAGCTGCTCGACGACGACGCCCGCTCGATCGACACCGTGACCGACGACCTCTGCCGCGCCGAGCTGCTGCGGCCGGTGACCGAGCGGCGCCGTCGCCGAGCGTGGCTCGCGGTGGCCGTCGCCGACGAGGTGACGGCCTTCACCGACCGCGTCCACGACGCCGTCACACACCGGGCGAATAGGGTGGGGTGGTGAGCACCGAGCACGCCCAGGCCACCCCGCCCACCGCCGCCAAGCGGCCCGTGACGCGGACCCACCACGGCATCGACTTCGTCGACGACTACGAGTGGCTGCGCGACAAGGAGTCGCCGGACACCCTGGCCTACCTCGAAGCCGAGAACCGCCACACCGAGCAGGCGACGGCGCACCTCGACGGACTGCGCGACCGGATCTTCGCCGAGGTGAAGAACCGCGTGCAGGAGACCGACCTCTCGGTGCCCGTCCGCATGGGCGACTGGTGGTACTTCACGCGCACGGCCGAGGGCAGCCAGTACGGCGTGCACTGCCGTGCGCCGATCAGCGGCCCGGACGACTGGACCCCGCCGGCGGTGACCGAGGGCGAAGCGACGCTCCCCGGCGAGCAGGTCGTCCTCGACGGCAACGCGCTCGCGGACGGGCACGACTTCTTCTCGCTGGGTTCCTACGACATCAGCGACGACGGCACACGGCTCGTCTACGGCATCGACGTCGAGGGCGACGAGCGGTACACCCTGCACGTGCGGGACCTCACGACCGGCACCGACCTCGGCGACGAGATCCCGAACACCGGGTCCGGGGCGACGTTCGACCCGTCCGGGCGCTTCGTGTTCTACCCGACCGTCGACGACTCCTGGCGGCCCGACCGCATCTGGCGGCACACCGTGGGCAGCCCGGCGGCCGACGACGTCGTCGTGTTCGAGGAGCCGGACGACCGCTACTGGGTCGGCGTCGGGGTCACCCGGTCGTCGCAGTACATCGTGATCGAGCTCGGGTCGAAGATCACCTCCGAGGCGCTCGTCCTCGACGCGGCCGACCCCACCGGCGAGTTCCAGGTCGTGTGGCCCCGGCGCGAGGGCGTCGAGTACGAGATCGAGCACGCGATCGTGGGCGGCAGCGACCGGTTCCTCGTCCTGCACAACGACAGTGCCGAGAACTTCGAGCTCGTCGACGTCCCCGCGGACGACCCCACGTCGGAGCGTGACCGGCGGGTCGTCGTCGCCCACCACGCCGAGCGTCGGATCGAGGCGGTGGACGCCTTCGCCGGACACCTCGCGCTCGAGTACCGGTCCGAGGCGCTCCCCCGCGTCGCGATCATCCCGATCGAGGGCGACGGCTACGGCGACGCGCACGAGGTCCCCTTCGACGAGGCACTGTTCTCGGCCGGGCTCGGTGGCAACCCGGAGTGGGACCAGCCGACGCTCCGGATCGGGTTCACGTCGTTCGTCACCCCGTCCGAGGTGAGCGACCTCGACCTCGCGACGGGCGAGGTCACGGTCCTGAAGCGTCAGCCCGTGCTCGGCGGCTACGACCCGGCCGACTACGTCCAGGAGCGCGACTGGGCCACCGCCGACGACGGCACCCGCGTGCCGATCTCCCTCGTGTGGCGCCGTGACGCGGTCGACACCGACCGTCCGGCACCGCTGCACCTCTACGGCTACGGCTCGTACGAGCACTCGATCGACCCCGGGTTCAGCGTCATGCGCCTGTCGATGCTCGACCGCGGCGTCGTGTTCGCCGTCGCCCACGTGCGCGGTGGCGGCGAGATGGGTCGGCACTGGTACGAGAACGGCAAGACCCTCACGAAGAAGAACACCTTCTCCGACTTCGTCGCGGTCGCCACGCACCTGATCGACACCGGACGCACCACCGCCGACCGGCTCGTCGCCGAGGGCGGCAGCGCGGGCGGGCTCCTGATGGGCGCTGTGGCGAACCTCGCCCCGGAACGGTTCGCCGGGATCCTCGCGGCGGTGCCCTTCGTCGACGCGTTGACGAGCATCCTCGACCCCGACCTGCCGCTGACGGTCATCGAGTGGGACGAGTGGGGCGACCCGCTGCACGACCCCGAGGTCTACCGGTACATGAGCGAGTACTCGCCCTACGAGAACGTCCGCGACGACGTGCAGTACCCGAAGATCCTCGCCGTGACGTCCATCAACGACACCCGTGTGCTGTACGTCGAGCCCGCGAAGTGGACCGCGAAGCTGCGGGAGGTCGGCGCTCCGGTGCTGCTCAAGACCGAGATGGCAGCGGGGCACGGCGGGGTCAGCGGC
The DNA here is from genome assembly GCF_900113095.1 of Curtobacterium sp. YR515. Lineage (NCBI taxonomy): Bacteria > Bacillati > Actinomycetota > Actinomycetes > Micrococcales > Microbacteriaceae > Curtobacterium > Curtobacterium sp. YR515. Next base: position 150,495 of record NZ_FOOD01000001.1, read on the forward strand.
CGGTACGCCTCGTGGAAGGAGCGGGCGTTCGAGCTCGCCTGGCTCCTCGACGTCCTGGGGCTGGCGGACGAGGCGCCCGCCGCGTGACGACTTCGTGAGCAGGAATGGTCGGGTTGCCCATCGGCACCCGACCATTTCTGCTCACCAAGCGAGCGCGCGCCGCGTTACACGCGGTTGAGCGCGTGCACCGCCTCGTCGTAGGACTCCTCGGCGAGGCGCACCCGGTCACCCGCGAGCACCCCGTACCCGAACGTGCCCTCGCCGCCGCGCTCGGCGATCGCCGCGTTCGTGCGCAGCGTGTCGAGCGCGTGCAGGGAGCGCACCCGCTCGGTGAGGACGTCGGCCGCCGTCCCGATCCGCTTCCACAGTGCGTGCGGGAACGCGTCGTCGCCGAGCACGTCCATCGTCAGGCGCGCGCGCATCGTCGCCTGCCAGGCGGCCTCGGTCGTGGCGCGGTCGGCGGCCTCACGCGCAGCGGCGGTGTCCGAGGTGTCGTCGGCGACCGCGGCGCGCACGAGTTCGCGGACCTCCGGCTTCACCTGGGCGACGACGTCCTGCGCGACCTTCTTCGGCGACCGGAGGGCCCACGCGGTCGGTGCGGGTCGCTCGACCGCGTCGTCGAGGGCGTCGAGGAGCTCGAGGAACGGCTCGCCGTGCAGGAACGCCACGACGTCCCGGACCGACTGGTCGCGACGTTCGCGGGTGGCCGCCAGGATCCGCTCACGCGTCATCGCGTCGACGAGCTCGTCCTGCGCCGGGGTCGACGCGCGCGGCAGCCGGTCGATGAGGTACTCCGCCAACGCAGCGCGCGCGGTGACGGCGGCGAGTCCGTCCGCCCCCGCAGCAGCGCGGTCGACGGCGTCGCCGGCGGCGAACGCGGGACGGTACGCGCCGAGGATCGCGGCGATCTCGAGGGCGGTCTCGGCCGCCTGCCGGAGGTCGGTGGCGTCGCCGGAGCGGAGCCGCGCCTCCTGGGCGAGGAGCGCGGCGCGGAGCTTCCGCAGCCGCTTCACCAGCACGCGTGCAGTCGTTCCCTTGTCCGGCTTGTCCTCGGCCTGGAGGCGCGGTGCCGGTGCTCCTGCCAGCCCACGTGCCAGCTTGGACGAGACGGCGGCGGGGCCGGCGCCGACGGCGGCGAAGCGCCCGTCCAGCGACGCGAAGAGCTCGTGGGCGACCTGCGGGTCGACGCCGCCGACGATCTCGACCTCGACCTCGCGCCAGGTGCGCGGGGTCTCGGGGGCGTCGTCGTCGAGCCGCGTCGCGCGGACCTGGTCGTCGGCGAGCTCGGCGATCTGGTCGCCGTCCTCGTCGAGCAGCCGCGTCACCGTGCGGGTCGTCGTGATCCGGACCACCGGGTGGAGGCCCCGGCCACGGCGCTCGGTGAAGAGTGCGGCGAGGACCTCGTCGGGGACGGTGTCGGCGTCGTCGGTGAGCGGGAAGTGCTGCTCGTGCCGGACGGTGTCGGACGAGGCGCGCTTGATGTGCCAGCCGGCGTCGGGGCCACCGGTCCGTCGGCGCACCGTCACGCGGGCGGCCACGAGGTCGTACCGCTCGGTGTCCCAGTACGTCGCGTCGAGGTCGAACGGTTCCTGGTGCTCGGTGCGGATGATGCCGCCGATGCCGACGAGGTCCGGCAGGGCACCGCCCTCGGGCAGGTCGTAGGTTCGCTCGATCTCGAGGTGCGTGTCGCTCACGCGGTCCTGTCTACCAGGGCTTCCCCGTGTTCCCCGAACCGGCGGGGTTAGCCTGAGCACATGAGCGAGACGATCACCCGCGACGCGTTCGTGCCGGAGGCCGGCGCCGTCACGATGTTCACGACCAGCTGGTGTGGCTACTGCGCGCGCCTGAAGAACCAGATGTCCAAGGCGGGGGTCCCCTACCGCGAGGTCGACATCGAGCAGACGCCCGGCACGGCCGAACTCGTCGCCGAGGTCAACGGCGGCAACCAGACCGTGCCGACGCTGGTGTTCCCCGACGGCAGCACGGCGACGAACCCCTCGCTCGCCGAGGTCCAGTCGCGCATCTGACGCCGCGGAGCCCCGCACAACCGAAGTCCGTCCGAACCGCGCGATCGCGTGGTTCGGACGGACTTCCGTTGTGCGAGAGACATGCGCGCCACGCGCCGCACGCGCCGCACGCGCCGGCCCTAGCCGCGCTCCAGCGCCTCGGTCAGCAGCGCCGCCATCGCGTCGAGCTGGATGTCGCCGGAGTCGACGATCTCCTCGTCCGAGCCGTCGAGCGCGCGGGCGGCCAGGGACGCCTTCGAGTCGATGAGCTCGGCGATCTTGGTGTCGATCGTCTGGGCGGCGATGATGCGCCACGCCGTGACGGGCTCCTCCTGCCCGATGCGGTGCACGCGGTCGATCGCCTGGGTCTGCTCGGCGCTCGTCCACGACAGCTCGGCGAGCACGACGTTCGACGACACCTGCAGGTTGAGGCCGACACCCGCCGCGGTGAGCGAGCAGACGATCACGGCGACGTCGGGGTCGTTCACGAACGAGTCGATCTCGGCCGTGCGCTGCGCCGGCGTCTGGTCGCCCCGGACCGTCGCGGTGCGGAGGTGTCGACGTGCGAACACCTCTTCCGCCTGGTCCATGACGTCGAGGTGCTTCGCGAAGAACACGACCTTGCCGACGTTCGAGGCGAGCTGCGCCGCGTAGTCCGCCGCGAGCTGTGCCTTGGCCCGACCGATGCGCCGCACCATCGAGAACACGTTCTCCCCGGTCGGCGAGGCGTCCTGGTCCTCGAGCTCCCAGCGCGCGACCTGGCGGACGAGCTTGTGGTCGATGCCGACGACCGGGTCCTGCCCGGTGCGGGCGTCGAGCGCCTGGTGGTACCGCTTGACGAGCTTCGCGGTGAGCTCGCGCTCGGCGTCGCGGATCGAGCGGCCGACCTCGTCGTCGAGTTCGACGGGGATGTCGGCGATCCGACGTGCCGGGATGTCCGCGGCGACGTCGACCTTGCGGCGGCGGACGATGCCCTGGTCGATGACGGCCTTGCGGGCCTCGACGAAGAACCCGGGGTCGGCCGGCGTCAGGCCGATCTCCTCGAGCTCGTTCATGAGCTTGGCGCGCGGCTTCTTGTCGTCGATCCAGCCGAGGTACTCCCAGATGGTGCGGAAGTCCTCGACCGAGTTGATCAGTGGCGTGCCGGTGAGGGCCATCAGCAGCGGCGACGCGGTGCGCGACCGGATCGCCTCGGCGAGCTGCAGCACGAACTTCGAGCGCTGCGAGTCCTTGTTCTTGATGAAGTGCGCCTCGTCGACGACCATGCCCTTGAACCCGAAGTTCCCGAGCCAGCCGGCGTGCCGGTCGAGGATCTCGTAGTTCACGATGACGATGTCGGCGAACCCGTCGAGGTCGTCCCCGTCGCCGTGGATGACCGTGGCGGTGCGGTTCGGGACCCAGCGGGCGGCCTCGCGCTTCCAGTTCGTCTTGACGACGTTCGGCACGACGACCAGCAGCGGGAAGGCGTTCGCGGCCTCGGCGGCGAGGAGCGACTGCGCGGTCTTGCCGAGGCCGGGCTCGTCGGCGAGCAGGAACGTGCGGTGGCCCTGCGCCGCGGCGGCGATGAGCTCCGCCTGGTGCTTCATGAGCGTGGTGCCCGACCGCGAGTGCAGCGTCGTGGGCTCCGGCAGCGGCATCGTCGCCGCTCCCCCGCCCGCGCCGTACTCGAACGACTTGAAGAGCGGGCCGAACAGCTCCCAGTTCGCCAGGCGACGCGGGTGCGCGACGGGCTGGTCGGCGAGCGCGAAGTCCGGCGGCAGGAACGGGTTCGCGAGCTGTCGCTGCACGACCGCCTGCGGCACGACGGCACGCACCGGACTCTCCACCGTCGGCGAGGGCTCCGCCGCGATGACGAGTTCCTCGGGCTGCAGCTCCATGCCGCCCGCGATCATCATGTCGCGCTTCACGGTGCGGGTCGTCTCGCTGACCGACGCCTCTTCCGTGAGGAGCTGGATCACGCTGGTGTCCCGCGCCGCGGTCTTCGCGAGGATCGTCGCGACGCCGTCGAGCCGCTTGAGCTGCTCGGCGCGCTGCGAGTCGGTGAGTTCGGTGTCCGCCTTGACCCGTGCGCGTTCCTCGCGCATGAGCAGGGCGACCGCCTGGAACTTCGAACGGTTCGACGCCTTGAGCGGTCCACGCTGCGCCGCCGCCTCGACCTCGCGCACGGCGCGGGCGAGCACGGGGATGACGCCGTCGTTGTCGAGCGGCCTGGTGCGACGCGACGCGGTCCGCGTCCCGCCGGCTGCTCGCCGGGTGCCTGATCGAGCCAACGCTCCTCCTGTTCCGCCCGTTCGTGCGGGCGAGCCGCCCCGCGGGGCGGAAGTCCTGAACCGGCGCCTGGCACGGCTCCGGTGTTCCGGGGGCCACCGTGGCCCACCGCTTCGCCGGTCCCCGTCCGGGGGACGTGGAGTCCCGCGGACCGTTCCCATCGCGGCCACCGGGTGGGGCCGGATGCGACGGTCCGCGCCGAGATCCGGCGCCGTCACACGCACGTGATGCCCCCTCGGAGCGATCACGGACCCGGTTCCCACGTCGGTCAAGTGACCGACTGCTGCGTCCGGAATCGACGCGGCACGCGGGAACGCGGTGCGTGCGCGCTCAGTTTACTCCCCGACCACCGACGGAGGCGACTCGACGACGCCCGCGCGAGTCGCGCCTCCTGGGATCCGCCTGCTGTCGGGTCCAGGAGGCGCGGTGCGGACCCGTCCCGCGACCGGCGTCGCGCAGGTGGTCGCGTCAGGCCTGTGGTGCGGAGCGCGGGCGGAGGAGGCCGTCGGACGGGACGATCGGCGTCGCCTCCGCGAGGGCCGCCTGCGTCGCCGCCAGCAGCTGCTCCGCCGTGTGGATGCCGTTCGCGGAACCGGTCGTGGCCTGGCCGCCGGCGTGCGCGAGCAGTTGCGCGCCGATCGCCGGGCCGATCCGGTCCGACTGGTCGGGGTTGCGCGCGATCCAGTCGCGCGCGACGGCGTCGGCGAGGCGTTCGGCGGCCGCCCCGCGCTCCGCGTCGCCGCGCGACCGGTGCCACAGCCCCGTGACGACGAGGTGCGCCACCACGGCACCGATGTCGCGCACCGGGTAGCCCCAGCCCGCCGTGTCGATGTCGAGCAGGCCGGAGATGCGCCACGGCTCGTCCTCGTCGACGAAGACCTGCTCGAGGTGCAGGTCGCCGTGCACGACCTGCTTCGTCGCGGTCGCCCAGCCGATCGAGCGTCGTCCGATGGCGTCGTAGAGCGCGTCGATCTCCTCGGCGTCCTGCGGCAGCGCGGCGACGAGGGTGCGGCGGTGCCAGTCGGCGTGGTCCATCGCGTCGGCGCGGGCCTGCTGCGTCATCGGGACCGTCGCGATCCGCCCGGTGAGCGCGGCGAGGGAGGCCACGAAGCGCGGGTCGTCCGCGATCTCGAGGATGCGGCTGCCGGCGGGGACCCCGCGGATGCGTTCGAGGACGAGCAGACCGTCCCCACGGCTCGAGAGCACCCGCGGCACCGGCAGTCCGGCGGCGACGAACTGCTCGTGCGACTTCTCGATCGGGGCCACCCGGTGCGGACGCACGACCTTGAGGAAGAGGGTCCCCTCGGCGGCGTCGACCCGCACCACGGCACGCTTGCCCGGTCGGTACGCCGCGACCGTGAGGGTCGGGTCGGTGACCGGCATGCCGAGCGTCGTGAGGAGCTCGGCGACGGCGTCGCGGTACGTCACCTGGGGCAGCACCGGCAGCCCGGGGTCGTTCGGGTACGCCCACACCGAGACCGGCTCACCCGTCGCGGGGTCGGTGACGATCGCGCTGTTCTGGTCGTGGGTCCCGCCGGTGTCGACGTAGGTCAGGACCGTGGCGCGCTGGCCGTTGCGGTCCACGGTGTCGACCTCGTAGCCGTACAGGTAGCCGTTGCCCGAGGGTTCGACCGAGTGCGCGCGTGCAGCCACCACGGAGGTTCCGGAGCCGGCGAAGGCCTGCGGGATGACGCGCTCATGGTTGGGCCACACGAGACCAGTCAACCGGACGGGGCGGGATTCGTCGCGTTCGTGCACGGCTCGGCGCGCGCACCGTGGCTACCGTGGTCGTCGTGAACCCGGTCGCGCGTCTCCGCAGCTCCAGTCGCACGCCGTTCCTGCAGGTCGTCAAGACCGCGGTCGCGGTGGTCGCCGCCGTGCTGCTGTGCCGGGTGCTCATCGACGGGCCGTTCCCGACCTTCGCCGCGATCGCCGCACTGCTCGTGGTGCAGCCGAGCATCAACCAGTCGTTCGTGAAGGGACTCGAACGCAGTGCCGGGGTCGTCCTCGGCGTCGTGCTCGCCACCGGGTTCCACCTGCTGCTCGGCGACACCGTGTGGGTCGTGCTGCTGGTCATCGTGCTCGCCATCCTCATCGCGTGGGCCCTGCGGCTCACCCCGACCTCGGCGACGCAGGTCGGCATCAGCGGCATGCTCGTGCTCACCGCGGGCGTCGTCACGCCGAACTACTCGGCCGACCGGATCCTCGAGACCGTCCTCGGAGCGATCGTCGCCCTGATCGTGAACGCGCTCATCGTGCCGCCGGTGCTGCTCGGCCCGGCGCACCTCGCGGTCGCACGGCTCGCCCGGGACACCGCCGCCGCGTTCGAGCGGGTCGCGATCGGGCTCACCGAGGGGTGGGACCAGGACCGCTGGCACGAGGCGCTCCTGCAGGCCCGGGCGCTCCGGCAGCAGCACGCCCGCGCCGAGGCGTCGCTCACCGCGGCCCGGGAGTCCCTCACGATGAACCCGCGCGGCGGCCGGCACCGGACCGTCCTCGACGAGGACATCGTCGTGGCCGAACACCTGCGTGTGCTCGTCACCCGGGTCACCGGCATGACCCGGGCGATCCAGGACAACACGGCGCCCGACCTCCGGGCCGACCCCGTCGTCGGGAGCATCGCCACCGAGGTCGCCCGGATCGCGGCCGACGTCCGGGCGCTCAGTGCCCGGGTCGCCGCGAAGGAGGTGCCCGTGTCGACCGCCGCGTCCCCTCGGCCCCGGTGGTCGGTGCCGACGTCGCCGCAGCACGACGAGGACGTCGCGGAGCCGGCACTCACGGCGCCGCTCGAGGTGATCCGGCCGAACTCGCGGCACTGGATCCTGATCGGGGCGCTGCTCGAGGACATCCGGCGCGTGCGCGAGGAGCTGCTCGGCGAGGACGACTGACGCTGCCCGTGGGCGGGCGCGTGCGCGTGCGGGCTCGTGGCGCGTGCGGGCTCGTGGCGCGTCAGCGCGCGGCGGAGGCCGCCTCGGCCGCCGAGTGCACGATGTCGTCCCAGATCGTCGCCGTCGGCACGGTCGAGTCGCTCGAGACGACCTCGACGCTCGCGAACCGGCTGATCTCGGCCACGACGGCATCGGCCCCCGCGGCACGAGCAGCGACGCTCGCGATGTCCGGGACCGCCGCCCGGAGCTCGGCGACCACACGGTCGCGGCTGTCGTCCTCCATGTCGCCGAGCACGCCGATGCCCTTCCAAGCGGCGTCGAGCTCGGCACGCAGACGGACGAGGGCCGGGTGTTCCGGCATGTCGTTCATGGTGCCCCCACTGCGGATGTGACGTCGGGTACGCCGCTTCCGGTGCGCGAGCATAGCAACGAAGCAAGCAGTCCTCACGTCCCACGAACGGGGGACAGACCGTTCTACCTGTCCGGCCGCCGTGACTGTGACGAGATTCAGCGAGTTCAGCCGTGGGATCTCCCGCATGTACAGGTTCGATGCCACGATGGGGTCGAGGAGGTCGCTATGCGCCTGTTGGTGGTCGAGGACGATGACGAGATGCGCGCGCTCATGGAACGTGGGCTCGCGGCAGAGGGGTACCGCGTCACCGCGGTCGAGAACGGGGTCGAGGCGCTGATCGCGCTCGGCGACCAGGCGTTCGACCTGGCCGTCGTGGACGTCATGATGCCCGGCATGTCCGGCTTCGAGCTCGCCCGCCGCATCCGCGAGCGCGAGGACCCGGTCCGGATCCTCCTCGTGACCGCGCGGGACGCCGTGGACGACCGCGTGTTCGGCCTCGACGCCGGCGCCGACGACTACCTCACGAAGCCGTTCGCCTTCGCCGAGCTCACCGCTCGCCTCCGTGCCCTCGGCCGTCGCGAGTCCGCCGGCGCCCCGCGCACCATCGAGGTGGGCGACGTCGCGATCGACTCCGAGGCCCGTCGCATCCTGATCAAGGGCCAGCGGGTCGCCGTGAGCCCCACCGAGTTCGCGCTCCTCCGGCTGCTCGCACGGTCGGTGGGCACCGTGGTCGACCGCCCGAAGATCCTCGAAGAGGTCTGGGACGGCTCGCAGCACGTCGACCCGAACGTCGTCGAGCAGTACATCTCGTACCTCCGCAAGAAGCTGACCTCGCACGAGGCGACGGTCGCGATCTCCACCGTGCGCGGCCGCGGCTACCGGCTCGATCTGCTCGGAGCGTGACCGGTTCCGGGCGTGGCCTGATCCGTCCGCTGCGGAACCTGTCGCTCCGCGCCCGGATCACCATCGGGTCCACGGCGATCGCGGCGGTGGTCATCGTGCTGCTCGTGCTCGTCATGCGGTTCCAGGTCGTCAGCGTCGTCGCGAGTGCCACGCGCACCCTGCTCGACGCGGACGCCGACCCGTACGTGGCCACGCTCGAGGTCGACAGCGATCCCGACCTGTCCCCGCCGGGCAACGCGCAGCTCGTGGCCGTGGTCTCGCCGTCCGGTGACATCGCCCTGTCGACCATGCCGCCCCGCGTCGAGCGCGCGCTCGGCAGCCTCACCGAGACGAAGGCCGGGACGTCCCTCATCCGGGTCGCCGGTTCGGAGTACCGCGTCGTCGTCGAGCACCCCGTCAACCAGGCGGGTCGGTGGACGGTCGTGGCGGCCCGCAACTCGCAGGCCGAGGCGATCGTCGTCGACGACCTGACCTCGACGCTGTCGCTCACCGGGCTCGCGATCCTGGTCGCGTTCGGCGTCGCCTCGTGGGTGCTCGCGACCGCCGCCCTGCGCCCGGTGAACCGGATGCGCCGCGAGGCCGAGCGCCTCTCCGTCGCCCCCGAACGCGCCGAACTGCCGGTCGGTCCGGCCCAGGACGAACTCGCCTCGCTGGCGACGACCCTCAACGCCTTCCTCGCCCGCACACGCCAGGCCACCGAACGCGAGCGCCAGATGGTCTCGGACGCGAGCCACGAACTCCGCACACCCCTCGCGATCCTGACGACCCAGCTCGACCTGGCGTCCCTCGACGGGGACGACGCGGCCGCCCTCGCCGCCCACATCGAGCGCGCGAAGCTCAGCGTCGCGCGGCTGTCCCGCCTGGCGAACGACCTGCTCGCGCTGTCCCGCATCGAGGAGTCCGAGCGCCGCGAACAGGACGGTGCCGAACAGCAGCCCACGGGCTGGTCGGACCTCGGCGACGAGGTCATGAGTGCCGTCGACCGCGTCCGGCTCATCGCGTCCGCCAAGGACATCACCGTCGACTTCGACCTGGAGTCCCCGGTCGCCGTCGGGGGTTCCGGCCCGGGCATCGGCGGCGGCACCGTGGAACCGCGGTACCGGCTCGACACCGGTGGCATGGCGCAGCTCGTCACGAACATCGCCGGCAACGCGGTGTCGGCACTCCCCCGCGGCGGCGGCGTCTTCGTCTCGTGGCGCAGTGCCGGCGGCGAGGGGATCCTGCAGATCACGGACGACGGCCCCGGCGTGCCGGAGTCGTTCATCCCCGTCGCCTTCGACCGGTTCACCCGCCCCGACGAGGCCCGGAAGTCCCGCCCGAACCCCGACCCCGCGACCGGCACGATCCCCCTGCCGGGTGGTTCCGGACTCGGGCTCGCGATCGTGCGGGCCGTGGCGGAGCGGGCGGGCGGGACGGCGTCGCTCCGGAACGTGCGGTCCGGCGGGCTCGAGGTCACGATCCGCATCCCCGAGGTGCGGTAGCCGGTCGTCACTGGAAGTCCCTCGACCGGGTGCGGACCGACAGGGACAGGTGTTCGATCCGGTCGGCCACCAGGTTCACGACCCCGTCCGGCGACCGCTCGAGGATCCCCCGCACGATCACGGCCGGCGCCTCGCGCGCGACCCGTCGGTACCGCCCCCACACCCCGACGCTGCAGATCACGTTCACCAACCCGGTCTCGTCCTCGACGTTCATGAACGTGATGCCGGACGCCGTCGCCGGACGCTGCCGGTGCGTCACGATCCCCCCGACCTCGACCCGCCGTCCGGTCTCGGCCGTCGCGGTGTCCTGGACGCTGAGCACCCCGCGGGCCACGAGGCCGTCACGGACGTGCCGCACGGGATGGTCGTCCGTCGTCATCCCCGTCGACCACATGTCCGCGATGAGGACGTCACCGCTGGTCATCTGCCCGAACAGCGGCGGCTGCACCGTCACCTGGGTGTCGGGCAGCTGGTCGGGACGCTCGGCCGCGGCCTGTGCTGCCGACCACATCCCACCGCGCCGGTCGACCCCGATCGACGCGAAGGCGTCGGCGGCGGCGAGCGCCTCGAGCTGCGCCGTGGTCAGGCCGACACGGCGAGCGAGGCCGGACATGTCGGTGAAGGGACCGTGGGCATCCCGCTCGGCGACGATCTTCTCGGCGCTCTTCCGGCCGAGCGAGGAGACCTCGGCCAATCCGAGACGGACAGCGAAGGCGCCGTCCCGCCGGTGCCGCGCCGTGTCGTCGGGCGTGGCCTTGTCGAACGGCAGCACCGGGGGCTGTTCCTCGGCCAGGCAGTCGTCGTGACCCGTCGCGTGGACGTGCGCCGCGCCTCCTGGACCACCGTCGGCGTCGTCGTCGTCGGCGGCGTCGTCGTGCAGCGGCTCCAACGTGGCGTCCACGCCGGAGCGCAGGATGTCCGGTCGCAGGACGGTGACCCCGTGCCGTCGGGCGTCGGCCACCAGGGTCTGGGGTGAGTAGAACCCCATCGGCTGCGCACGGAGCAGCGCGGCGAGGAAGGCGCCGGGGTAGTGCAGCCGCATCCACGCGCTCGCGTAGACGATGAGCGCGAAGCTGATGGAGTGGCTCTCCGCGAAGCCGAAGTTCGCGAACGCCTGGATCTTGGCGTAGATGGCGTCGGCGTCCTCGCCGTGGATGTCGTTCGCGGCCATCCCGGCGTAGAGCTTCTCGCGGAGCCGGTCGATCTTCTCGTGCCCGCGCTTCGACCCCATCGCACGCCGGAGCAGGTCGGCGTCGTCCCCCGAGCACCCGCCCACCGCGATCGCCATCTGCATGAGTTGTTCCTGGAAGAGCGGGACGCCGAGGGTCCGCTCGAGCACGGGTTCGAGCGACGGGTGGATGTACGTGATCGGCTCTTCGCCCGTGCGCCGCCGGATGTACGGGTGGACCGCGCCGCCCTGGATCGGCCCGGGGCGCACCAGGGCGACCTCGATCACGAGGTCGTAGAAGCGTCGCGGCAGCAGTCGGGGCAGCGTCCCCATCTGCGCTCGGGACTCCACCTGGAACACCCCGATGGTGTCCGCGCGGCACAGCTGGTCGTAGACGCCCTGTTCCTCCTTCGGGATGGAGTGCATGTCCCACCGCTCCCCGCAGTGCTCGTCGGCGAGGTCGAACGAGTACTGCAGCGCGGCGAGCATGCCGAGCCCGAGCATGTCGAACTTCACGAGCCCCATGTAGGCGCAGTCGTCCTTGTCCCATTGCAGCACCGTCCGGCCGTCCATGCGGGCGTGCTCGATCGGCACGACCTCGCCCACGGGCCGGTCCGTGAGGACCATGCCGCCGGAGTGGATGCCGAGGTGCCGGGGGAACCCGAGCACCTGCTGCGCCATGTCGACCACGGTGTCGGGGATGTCGTGGTCTTGGCTCTCGGTCACCGAGCCCCAGCGTTCGACCTGCTTCGACCAGGCGTCCTGCTGCCCGGGGCTGTGGCCGAGCGCCTTCGCCATGTCCCGCACGGCGCCCTTCGGCCGGTAGGTGATGACGTTCGCGACCTGTGCGGCGTTGAACCGGCCGTACTTCTCGTAGACGTACTGGATGACCTCTTCACGCCGGTCGGAGTCGAAGTCGACGTCGATGTCGGGTTCCTCGTCGCGCATGGCCGACAGGAAGCGTTCGAACGGCAGCCCGTAGCGGATCGAGTCGACCGCGGTGATCTCGAGCAGGTAGCAGACCGCCGAGTTCGCCGCCGAGCCGCGGCCCTGGCAGAGGATGCCGCGTTCACGGGCGTACTGCACCATGTCCCGCACGATGAGGAAGTAGCCGGGGAAGTCCTTGTCCTCGATCACCGAGAGTTCGCGTTCGATGCGCTCGCGCTTCTGCGGGTCGACACCGTCGGCACTGCCGGGGTAGAACCGGCGGGCGCCGCGCCAGGTGAGCTCCCGCAGCCAGGACATCGTGGTGTGCCCGTCGGGGACGTCGATGTCGGGCAACCCGGGCTTGACCGTCTTCAGCCGGAACCCGAGCTCGTCGGCGAGTTCGACGCTGTGCTCGATCGCTCCGGGGTAGCGGGCGAACCGCCGGGTCATCTCGGCCCCCGAGCGGAGGTGGGCCGTCGGTGCGGCCGGCAGCCAGCCGTCGATCTCGTCGAGACTGCGGCGGGCCCGGACCGCGGCGAGCGCCGTCGCCACCGGGAAGCGGTCCGGGGTGGCGTAGTGCACGTTGCCCGTGGCCACCGTGGGCAGCGCGTGCTTCGCGGCGAGCGCGGCCAGGGCGTCGTTCCGCGCGGTGTCCATCGGGTCGCCGTGGTCGGTGAGCTCGACGACGACCCCCGCCGTGCCGAACCGGTCGAGCAGGGCGCGCAGGGCGTCCTCGGCCGCGGACTCGCCCCCGCGCTCGAGCGCCTGCCGGACGGCCCCCTTGCGGCACCCGGTCAGGACGCGCCAGTGCCCGTCCGATCGTGCTGCGAGGTCGTCGAGGTCGTACCGGGGTCGTCCCTTCTCGGCGCCGGCGGCCAGGTGCGCCCGGGTGACGGCACCGGCGAGCCGGTGGTACCCGTCCTGCCCGTCCGCCAGCAGGAGCAGGTGCGTGCCCTCGGGGTCGGGTACGCCGTTCTGCGGTTCGGTCAGCCCGAGGGACAGCTCGGTGCCGTACACCGTGGCGACGGTCGGGTATGCCTCGGCCACCTCGGCCATGCGCGCGGCACCGTAGAAGCCGTCGTGGTCGGTGAGGGCGAGCCCGTGCAGGTGCAACCGAGCGGCCTCTTCGAAGAGCTGTTCCGGGCCGCTCGCGCCGTCGAGGAAGCTGAACGTCGAGTGCGCGTGCAGCTCGGCGTACGGCACGACCGGCACGTTCGTGTCGTCGGCCACCGGCGGGGTCGTCGGCGCGTAGGGCTCGCGCTTGCGGGACCACGCGGGGCTGTCCCCGCCGTCGCCGTCGTGCGTGCTGCCGGGGCTCCGCTTGTCGGACAGCGCACGTTCGAACTGGGACCACGGGATCGGCGGGTTGCTGTACCCCATCAGTGTTCCCCCGTCCGGGCGGTCACGTCGCCACCGCCTCGGCCCACCACCGGTGGTCGGCGAGCACGAGGTACCACGCACGTCCGTCGGCGTCGACGAGCTGCAGCCGGTGGAGTCGGCGTCCGCCGGCCTCCCACCAGCGCACGACGAGCGGCCACGGTCCGGCCCACGCGGTCACGGCGTCGAACCGGCCACCACGCTCCCCCTCGGCACGGAACCGTTCCGGGACCCCGGTGAGGACGCCGCGGTCGTCGACGTCGACGGTGCCGCCGTCGCCGGTGACGACGTCCACCGGGCGCGGACGGTCGAGCACGGTCGCCGGCGGCGGACCGGGAAGCTTGCCGGGCCACGGGCGGTCGCGGACGGTCGCCAGCGCACGCTCGCCACCGGCGGGAGCGTCGCCCCACGGCACGAGCACCACGCGTTCGGCCAGGGTGCGCCCGCCGCCGATCCGTGGCGTGACCACCCCGTCGTGCCCGACCAGTCCCTGCACGCGGGCGAGACCGTGGTGCACGCGTTCGTCCGGTCCGGTCCCCCAGAGCCCGCGTTCGTGGTTCGCCATGTCGTCGACCGCGACGGGCTCGAGCACCACCTGGACGACCGGCGCCTCGAGCCCGGTCGGGTCCACCCCGCCGGCGAGCTGCCAGCGCACCCGGTCCACCACGTCGGCGGCGTCGAACCACCGCGGGTGCACCCACGTGCGCTCGAGCAGGATGTCCCGCTCGTCGACGATGCCGACCCGGATCGTGGTGGCGACGAGTCCGGCTGCCCGGAGGCGTGCGGCGAAGTCGTCGGCGGAGCGACGGAACGCGAACGCGATCTGGTCGGCGCGGTCGAGCGGAGGTTCGAACGACGCCTCGACCCGGAGTTCGGGCGGGACCGCGCGCGCCGCGACCTCTCGCGGGTCACGACCGCCGGCGAGCCGGTGCAGGAACACCCCGGCGAGTCCGAACCGGTCGCGCACCTGTTCGTCGGCCAGCGCGGCGAACTCGCCGAGGGTCTGGATGCCGAGGCGCCCGAGCAGCATCGCGAGGTCGGCGTCGCCGAGCACGCCGAGCGGCAGCCCGGCCAGGAACGGCGCCGAGCCGTCGACGGGCACGATCCGCACCCGCTCCCCCGGACGCGCCGGGCGAGCCCGTGCGGCCTGTTCGGCGGCGAACGGGGTGTCCGCGACGCCGGCGCGCACCCCGGGAGCACCGTGGTCGGCAGCGATGCCGGCGAGGGTCGCCGCGGCGGCTCGTTCTCCGCCGTAGTACCGGGCCGGCCCGCGGGACCGCAGCGCGAGGGTGCCCGGGCGGAGCACCTCGACACCGGGGACCGCCGCCTCGACCGCGCGGATGACCGGTTCGAACGCCCGGTGGTCGAGCGCGTCGTCGTAGGGCTGCACGACGAGCTCGGGGCAGCGCGCCTGTGCCTCGCGCACGCGGAGCCCACGGACCACGCCGTGCTGCCGGGCACTGGCGGAACTGGCGTACACCTGGCCCTTCACCACGAGGGCGAACGGGTGGTCCGGCGGCGACCCGGCAGCGCGAGCGGCCGCGATCACCGGCCAGTCCGGGCACCACAGCACGATCGTCCGGGTCGGCGGGGGCTCGGGCAGCGCCCCACCGCGGGCGAGTGCGTCGGCTCGGATCGACCGCGCATCGGGCACGCCCGCCGCACCCGCGCCGGCCCCGGGCCCGCGTCCGGCGAGGGCACCGGTGACCCGGGACCCGGTCGTCCGGGTCCGGCCGCCGCCCCGGGGGCTCACGACGCCACCGCCACGGGACGCAGCACGGGTGTCGTCCGGCCGGGGCCGGACGCCGCAGCGGTGGGGACGGCGGCCCGGACCGTGCCGTCCGCCGCGGGCAGCAGCAGGTCGGCGTCCACCGGTCGCCCCGCTCCGGCACGACCGGACGCCGACACCGTGACCCGTCGTTCCGTCAGGAAGCCGTGCCCGTCCCCGATGCCGCTCCACTCGGACCGGGTCACCCGCAGCGAGACGTCGGCCCCGGGCCAGGACCCGAGCGCGACGAGCGCCCCACCACGCTGACGCAGCCGTGCCGACAGCCGGGACACGTCGCCGGGCACCACCCGACCGAGCGGACGGGTGAGGACGATCTGGGCGACGTCCGCCAGCGCGGCCGTCACGGTGAGCCACTGGTCGCCCGGGTCCGGCACGAGCACGAGCCGTTCGAGGTCGATGCCGGCCGCGGCCGCGGCCTCGACCCCGAAGGACGGCACCCCCACCACCGCGCACCAGGCACCGGCGGCCGAGGCTGCCTGCAGCATCGTCATCGCGAGGAGCACCGACTCGTGCACCGAGTAGGACCCGCCCACGCGGATCGCACCACCCGGCAGGAGCGGTGCGAGCGCCTCGGCCGTGGGCAGCCCCTCGGTGTCGACCCGGGTGGACTCCATCTCGGCCACACGCGACCGCAGCGAGGTGATCCGTTCGAGTGCGGCGCGGGCGTCACCGAGGTGGTCGACCCGCCGCACCGGCCGGGCAGGACCGGGCCGCCCGGTCGGCTCTGGGTGAGCCCCGGGCGATCGGAGTGCCGCCGCCGTCTGCATGCCCTCATATTCGAACATGTGTTCGATGATGTCAATCGGGTCCGACATCCTGTGGACAGTTGCTTCGAACACGCGTTCGACACGCCGTGTGAGCGGTGGATCAGCGCCCTGTGGAGGAGTGCTCCGGCAGCGCCGCCCGACGATCCGCCGTCACCAGCGGGCGACGGCCGCCACACCGGCGAGCACCGAGCGCGTCTTCGTCTCGACCTCGTCCGCCTCGTCCGCGGCGACCGACGACCACGTCACCGCGCCGCCGGCACCGAACGACCGCGACCGCACCGTGCCCCGGTCGTCGATGACCGTCACCAGTGTGCGGATCACCACCGACAGGTCGACCGCGCCGCTGGCCGAGAAGTACCCGATCGCACCTGAGTACAGCCCGCGAGGCCCGTCCTCGAGCCGATCCGCGATCCCCATGGCACTGATCTTCGGCGCGCCGGTCATCGACCCCGGCGGGAACGCGGCGTGCACCACGGCTGCCCGCGACGTCCCCTCGGGCAGGACCGCACCGATCGTCGACACCATCTGGTGCACGCTCGCGTAGGTCTCGACGTCGCAGAGCCGGTCGACGTGCACCGACCCCGGTACCGCCGTCCGGAGCAGGTCGTTCCGGAGCAGGTC
Source organism: Curtobacterium sp. YR515 (assembly GCF_900113095.1). Classification (NCBI taxonomy): domain Bacteria; kingdom Bacillati; phylum Actinomycetota; class Actinomycetes; order Micrococcales; family Microbacteriaceae; genus Curtobacterium; species Curtobacterium sp. YR515. The sequence continues at coordinate 167,042 of NZ_FOOD01000001.1, forward strand.
GACGATCATGACGTTCTCGGCACGGTCCTTCGCGCTCACGGCGAGTCCGGCACGGACCGCTTCGTCCTCCACAGGGTCGTCGGAGCGCCGTCGGGTCCCCTTGATCGGCTCCGCGGACACCGTCCCGGACGCATCGATCCGCAGGAACCGCTCAGGAGACCGGCTCGCCACGCGCAGCGGGCCGAGCCGTAGGTACGCACCGAACGGGACGGGGTCCGCCGCGCGCAGCCGCAGGTACTCGGTCAGGTGGGGGTCCGTGGCGGGGCCCCGCCGCGCCTCCTGGACCGGCGGCACCGCGAAGGCGGTCGTGAGGCACACCTGGAACGCGTTGCCCGCACGGATCTCCGCGCGGCACGCGTCCACCGCCGTCTCGTAGGCGGCGCGCGTGACGCGCCCGGTCGCCGGAGCGGGGCCCGGGAGGAACGGGGCCACGTCGTCGACGTCGACCCGCGTGACCGGGGCGGTCACCGTCTCCAGCCATGCGCGGTTCCGCGCGCTGGCCTCGGGTTCCGCATCGCTCGCCAGGGCGAGTGCCCAGGCGTCACCGGCGGCGTCGACGACCACCGCGCGGTCGACGAACCGCAGGTCCGCGTCCGCGTGCCCCTCGGCCGTCCGGTCGACGCCGCCCGACTCGCGCCCGAGCTCGTAGCCGAGGAACCCGACCCAGCCGAGCGCGAAGCCGCAGCCCGCGACCGGTTCCGGCAGCACCGGGGTGCGCGCGAGCAACTCGGTGAGGACCGCGAAGGCGGGTCGGTCCGATCCCTCGGCGGTCGCGACGTCCCCGAACCACGATCGGGACGCCGGGGTCGTCTCGACGAACGCCCGTCGCGTCTCGTGCCGGAACCGCGCTGCGAACGGGCCGTCCGTCAGCGCGAGGACCGACCACCGGGCACGGGCGCGCGCGGTCGGGGGCGAACCGGCCGGCAGCGAGGAGTCGAGCCAGACCACGTCGGCGCCGGACGCGGCGGCGAGGGCGCCGAGGTCGGGAGTCGACGGCAGCCGCCGGACCTCGATCCGGGCGGACGCGGGTGCTGCCGTCAGACCGCCGCGATCGTCCACGAGGCCGCCGACGAGGACCCGGGCTCGAGCACGACGAGACCCGCGTCGGACCCGGCGTTGAAGGCGTCCGGCGCACAGGTCATCGGCTCGACCGCGAGACCCGCACGGTGGTACTCCGGCACGACGTGGTCGGCGGTGTGCACCTGCGCCCACCCGCACTCCGGGCCGAACGAGGCACGGACACCGCGGCCGTCGGCGGCGGTGAGGACGATCGTCGCGCTGCCGTCGGCGTCGCGGTCGAACCCGGTGAAGGCGTGGTCGATGAACCGGTCGCCGATGCGCGTCGCGGAGCGCAGGTCGAACTCGTCGTGCACCGGCGCGAGGCCCGTCGGGACGAGGCGGTCCTCGGTGACCTCGAGCACCTCGGCCGCCGGCAGCGTCAGGGTCCAGTCGTCGACACGACCCTCGCCGGCGACGAGGTACGGGTGCGGACCGGTCCCCCACGGAGCCGCGTCGGCACCGGTGTTCGTCCCGGTGACCGTCGTGTGCAGCCCGTCGGCGTCGACGCGGTACTCGACCAGTACCTCGACGCGGAACGGGTACCCGTCCTGGGCGGGCACCGTCGTGGCGAGGACCGCGCGGTCCGGTTCGTGCGCGACGATCCGGAAGTCGGTCCAGGCGACCAGCCCGTGCAGGGCGTGCTGCCGCTTCGGCTCGGTCAGCGCGAGCTCGTGCTCGGTCCCGCCGAACGTGTACTTCCCGTCGACGACCCGGTTCGGCCACGGCGCCAGGACGGCTCCGCGGAAGGCCGGGCGGACCTCGTCGGCGTCGAACGGCGAGACCAGGTCGCGTCCCTCGAACCGGAACGTCCGCAGTGTCGCCCCCACCGAGGCGATCTCGGCCGTGTAGCCGCCGGCGGTGATCGTCAGGGCGGAACCGGACAGGGGTGCGTCGCTGCTCATGCGCTCAGCGTAGTGGGGACGCGGGAGCCGGATCGCCTCGGGCGCGCGTCCCCGGAACGAGAAGACCCCCGCGGTTCCGGAGAACCGCGGGGGTGATGGTGGATCTGAGGGGACTCGAACCCCTGACCCCCTGCATGCCATGCAGGTGCGCTACCAGCTGCGCCACAGACCCGAAGTGTTGGTGTTCCCACCGACTTCAGTGTGCCCCCGTTCCCCGGAGGCACCATAGAAGCGTACACCATGCGAACGCCGGGTGACGAAATCGTCGCCGCCACCCGGGCGCGTCGCACCTACGCGGTGTGGTCCACCGGGAGCTCGAGCGGGATGGTCGGGCAGTCCGACCAGAGACGCTCGAGCGAGTAGTACTGGCGGTCTTCTTCGTGGAAAACGTGCACGACGATGTCGCCGAAGTCGATGAGGACCCAGCGGCCCTCGCTCCGGCCTTCACGACGGAGCGGCTTGGCCCCGGCTTCGAGGAGGCGCTCTTCGATCTCGTCCGCGATGGCGAGCACGTTGCGCTCGTTCCGGCCGGTCGCGAGCAGGAACACGTCGGTGAGCTGCAGCGGCCCGGTCACGTCGAGGGCGACGAGGTCCTCGGCCTGCTTGGCGTCGGCCGCCTGGGCGGCGATCTGCACGAGTTCCACTGCGCGTGAGGAGGCGGTCACGGATTCCTTCCGGTCGGTCGACCTGGCAGGCTGCCGGATCGCTTGATGGGTCACGATCATAAGCCACCCACCGACACACAGCCAGGCCGTGCGCGGTGGGGAGGACTCAGAACGTGTGGGTCGTGACGAGGGCCACGATGATGACGGCTGCAGCGGCGACGCCGACGGCACCGACCGTCACGCCGAGGATGAGCGGCGTGCGCGACTCCTTCGGCTTGGCCGCCGCGAGGACGACCTGCCGCGTGGAGGTGTGGCTCGACACCGCACGGCTGGCACGGACCGGGCTGGCGTCCGTGTCGGGCTGTTCGTCGTGCTGCTCGAGCAGTCGGTCGACCTCGGCACCGTCGATCGGCCGGTGCGATCCGGTCGAGGACAGCGACGCCGGCAGGTCGATCGAGCCGGTGAGGATGACCTCGCCCGTGGCGTTCAGCGCGCCCGTCGGGTCGGCGAGGGCCGAGTTCGGCAGGATGATCGCGTTCGTGTTGGTCACGGCGACGCGGCGGGTGCCGGTCTCCTCGTCGTGGACCTCGGCGTCGTTCGAGTCGTGCGCCTGCTGCGACCAGTGGCCGACGGGCGGCTCGAACGCGGTCGTGAGGGGCTTCGGCTCGGCCGGACGCTGGAACGAGGCCGGCACGCGGGGGGCATCGGCGTCGCCATCGGTGTCACCGGCGGACGACGGCGCGCCACTCGACGTGGGTGCCGAGGCGGCACGCGCGGGTTGGGCGGCGTTCTGGACCGGGACCTCGTTCGTGTCGTCCTCGTCCAGCGAGAGCGGGAACACCGCCGGCGTGGAGGACTGGATCGGGGTCCGCTGCGCCGTGGCGGGGACGTCCGGGGTGCCCAGCGTGTTCGGAGCGTCCGGCGCGTCCGGCGTGTCCGAGTCGGCTTCGGTGTCCGACGGCTCGGTGGCCTCGGGCGGGGCCCAGGTCGAACGGTGGCGACGCGGCTCTTCGCTGTGTGCGGCGGCTTCCTCGAGGGGCTCGATCGCGTCGGGCGATCCGTCCGCCTCGGTCGCCTGTGCCACGGCCGCCTGGTCGAGCACGACCGTCTCGGCCGAGGGCTCGGAGTCGACGGAGGACTCCTGCGCGAGCGGCTCGGGCTCGGCGGCGGCCGACGTGCCCGTCGCGTCCGTCGTGCCAGGGCGCTCCGGTCCACCGTGCAGCGCGTCGACCGAGCCGAGGACGTCCTCGACGGTGCGGTCGGACGACTGCGGGGTCGGGTTCTGCAGCGGGACGGGCTGGATCGCCTGTCCCTCGGCCGCACGCAGCTGACGGATCTGCCGACGGGTGAGTCCGCCCGAGCCGGGGACGATCTCGGTCGCCGAGGCCGGGGGCATCGACGGCACACCGGAGCCGCCGGACGAGGCCGACGACGGCACGGCGGACTGTGCGGGTGCGCCGGGGGCGGGAGCGACGTGGCTGCCGGGACGGTGGCGCACTTCCGGCTGCTCGGCCGGGGCGGCGACGGTCGGGGGCGGCGTCACGGGCTGCGCACCGCCCGCGGCGGCACGCTCCCGCTCGCGCGCCTGGCGCCGCGACAGGGGCGGCTGCGCGTCGGACGAACTCATGCAACGCTCCGATACAGATGGTGCTTGGAGATGTACTGGACGACACCGTCGGGGACCAAGTACCACACGGGGAAACCACGTCTCACCCGGTCGCGGCAGTCGGTCGACGATATTGCCAGCGCGGGAACTTCGAGCAAGCTTACGTCTCGTTCGGGCAGACCCGTGATGCTCAAGGCGTGTCCCGGACGTGTCACAGCGACGAAGTGCGCGAGGTCCCAGAGGCCATCATGGTCCTTCCAGTCGACAATCTGCTGGACGGCGTCTGCGCCGGAGATGAAGACCAGCTGCGCGTCGGGTCGCTGCTCGTGCAGGTCCTTCAGCGTGTCGACCGTGTAGGTCGGGCCCGGGCGGTCGATGTCCACGCGGCTCACGGTGAACATCGGGTTCGACGCCGTGGCGACGACGGTCATGAGGTAGCGGTGTTCGGCGTCGGTCACACCGGACTTCATGTACGGCTGCCCCGTGGGGACGAAGACCACTTCGTCGAGGTCGAACGCGCGCGCCACCTCGGACGCTGCCACGAGGTGGCCGTTGTGGATCGGGTCGAACGTGCCACCCATCACGCCGATGCGAGGCCGCCCCGTGCTCTCGAGCATGGAGTCGCGGGTCAGTGCTCGGCGCGACCGAACTCGTCGACACCCGTCTCGTGGGTGCGCGTGGCCTCGAACTTGTGCGAGTGGCGGTAGGCCACGTCGCGGAAGCTCCAGGTCACGAACCCGAGGAACGCGAAGAAGAGGGCACCGACGAGCGGGAACACGTACGCGGGGACCCCCGAGGCGTGCTCAGCGGCTTCTGCGAGGAAGGTCATTGATCCGATGCTCCGTTCGGTCGGGGGAATTCGCCGTTCAGTCTAGCCGCGGATCTGTCCCTGCCCGCGCACGATCCACTTGGTGCTCGTCAGCTCGGGCAGCCCCATCGGCCCACGAGCGTGCAGTTTCTGCGTCGAGATCCCCACCTCGGCACCGAACCCGAACTCCCCGCCGTCGGTGAACCGCGTCGAGGCGTTCGCCATCACGACCGCGGAGTCGACCTCGGCCAGGAAGCGCTCGGCCGTGTCGACGTCGTTCGTGACGATCGACTCGGTGTGGTGCGTCGACCAGCGCGCGATGTGCGCCATCGCCGCATCGACGTCGGGCACCACCCGGACGGACAGGTCGAGGTCCATCGACTCGGTCGCCCAGTCGTCGTCCGTCGCCCGGAGCACACCGGGCACGAGCACCCGCGTGGCGTCGTCACCGCGGAGCGTGACGCCGGCGGCCCGCAGCCGGTCGGCCAGCGCGGGCAGGAGCCGGTCGGCCGCCCGCTCGTGCACGAGGAGCGTCTCGAGCGCGTTGCACACGCTGGGCCGCTGCACCTTGCTGTTCAGGACGATGTCGATCGACCGGTCGAGCGGTGCCGACTCGTCGAGGAAGACGTGGACGACCCCGGCACCCGTCTCGATCACGGGCACCTGCGACTCGGTCACGACGGTCTGGATCAGTGAGGCGCTGCCCCGCGGGATGAGCACGTCGACGAGCCCGCGTGCCCGCATCAGGTCGGTCGCGCCGGCACGCCCGAACTCGTCGATCGTCTGCACGAGTTCGCGCGGCAGCCCCGCCGAGGCGACGGCGTCCTGGATCCGGGCGACGAGGACCGCGTTGGTGCGCTGCGCCGCCGAGCCGCCCCGGAGCACGACCGCGTTGCCGCTCTTCAGCGCGAGGCTGGCGATGTCGACCGTGACGTTCGGCCGCGCTTCGTAGATCGCGCCGACGACCCCGAACGGCACCCGCACCTGGGAGAGCTGCAGCCCGTTCGGCAACCGCGACCCGCGGACGTGCTGCCCGACCGGGTCGGTGAGGCCGACGACGTGTTCGACCGCGGCGGCGAGGGCGTCGATGCGGACGGGATCGAGCCGCAGCCGGTCGAGGAGCCCGGACGAGAGCCCGCTCTCCTCGCCCGCCAAGAGGTCCTCGTGGTTGGCCGCGACGATCTCGTCCGTCGCCTGTCGCACGCCCGCCGCGATCGCGAGGAGCGCCGCGTCCTTCACCGCGGTCGTCGCCGTGGCGAGGACCGACGCCGCGTCGCGCGCAGCGACGAGCTTGTCGGTCAGGGTCGGGGCGGATGCGGTCAGCGACATGGCTCGATTCTAGGCGCGGGGGTCCGCCACATGACGGCGGTCCGGCTCACCTGTGGAGGGCCCTGGAGGCGCGGCTCCTGTGGAGGAGTCAGCACACGCCCGCAGCGCCCTCGCCCCTCGGTCCGCGCGCCCCGCGAGCGGGCACGACACGCCGCAGGCGTGCCGCCGAGGTCGCGGAATCCGTCGCTCGGAGGCGCCGAGCGTGACGAACAATGCCCCCTCGGCGGACGTGAGCGGCGCGTCGAAGCCGACCCGCGCCTCCCGAACCGAACCGAACCGAACCGAACCGTACCGGAACCGACCCCCGTCAGCCCCGCGCCGCCGCCTCGAACCAGGTCCCGACCTGCTCCCCCGCCAACGCCCGCTCCACGAGCGCCGTCGCCGTCACGAGCACCGCCGTGCCGGCCTCGGCCGCGAGCCGGGCGGCAGCGACCTTCGTCCCCGCTCCCCCGGTCCCCACGCCCGCGGCACCGATCGACCCGAACGTGACCCCGGCGAGCTCGTCGCCGAACGGCACGTGCGTGATCGGCTCCGCACCGGGCTGCTCCGGGGGCCGCGTGTAGAGCGACTCCACGTCGGACAGCAGCACGAGCGCATCGGCCCCGAGCAGCCGGGCCACGAGCGCCGCGAGCCGGTCGTTGTCCCCGAAGCGGATCTCGTGCGTCGCCACGGTGTCGTTCTCGTTCACGATCGGCAGCACCCGCAGCGCGAGCAGCCGGTCGATTGCCCGCTGCGCGTTCACCCGGTGCGTCGGGTTCTGCAGGTCCCCCGCGGTCAGGAGGATCTGCGCCGCGACGACCGCGTGCCGGTCGAGTTCCTTCTGGTACCGGAACATCAGGACGTTCTGCCCGGTCGCGGCGGCGGCTTGCTGGGTGGCGAGGTCGTCGGGGCGACCCTCGAGCCCGAGGAACGGGAACCCGGTGGCGATGGCACCGGAGGACACGAGGACGACCTCGGTCCCCCGGGCGTGCGCTGCCGCGATGGCGTCGACGAGCGGAGCGATCTGCCCGGTGTTGTCACCGCTGACCGACGACGACCCGACCTTGACCACGATCCGCTTGGCACGCGGGATGTCCTCGCGCCGGGTGACGGGTCCGAGGTCGGTGCGTGCGGTCGTGTCGGTCATGCCGTGGTCAGTCCCTGTCGTCCCGGTCGGCTTCGGCGGGAGACAGGTCTCCGTCCTCCGCCCACAGCCCGGCGATGCGCTCCTGCTCGAGCTCGGCACGCGCCGCGGCCTTGGCGTCCATGCGCTCGAAGTACTCCTCGCGACGCTCGTTGCGGGTCGGACGCGAGGTCGCGCCGATCCGGGCGTCGGTCCCGCGGGCGCTCGTGATGAGCTCCGCGGTCGAGGTGAGCGTGGGCTCCCAGTCGAAGATCGTGCCGCCGTCGCCACCGATGACGACGGTGGACCCGGCGACGGCTCCGGCCTTGAACAGGCCGTCCTCGACGCCGAGCTTCGCCAGGCGGTCGGCGAGGTAGCCGATCGCCTCTTCGTTCGTGAAGTCGGTCTGCTGGACCCAGCGCTCCGGCTTCGCACCGCGGATGCGGTAGAAGCGGTGTTCCTCGCCGCCTTCGGCGCGGATGGTGAAGGGCTTGTCGTCGACCGCCTTGGGGCGGAGGACGATGCGCTCGGCCACCGGCTCGGCGGCACGGGAGGCGCGGGCTTGCTCCACGACGTCGGCCAGCGCGAACGTCAGCTCGCGCAGGCCCTTGCGGGACGCGGTCGAGATCGGGAAGACGCGGTAGCCACGGCCCTCGAGCTCGTCGCGCACGAAGGCGGCGAGTTCTTCGGCCTCGGGCACGTCGACCTTGTTGAGCGCGATCATCTGCGGGCGCTCGAGCAGCGGCACCTGGCCCTCGGGGACCGGGTAGCGCTCGAGCTCGCCGAGGATGACGTCGAGGTCGCTGATCGGGTCACGGCCGGGGTCGAGCGTGGCGCAGTCGATCACGTGCAGGAGTGCCTCGCAGCGCTCGACGTGACGGAGGAACTCGAGGCCGAGGCCCTTGCCCTCCGACGCGCCCTCGATCAGACCGGGGACGTCGGCGACGGTGAAGCGGGTGGACCCGGACTCGACGACGCCGAGGTTCGGCGTGAGGGTCGTGAACGGGTAGTCGGCGATCTTCGGCTTCGCGGCGGAGATCGCGGCGATGAGCGAGGACTTGCCGGCGCTCGGGAACCCGACGAGGGCGACGTCGGCGATGGTCTTCAGCTCGAGGCTGACGTCACCGGCCCAGCCCTCGGTGCCGAGCAGCGCGAACCCGGGGGCCTTGCGCTTCGTGGTCGAGAGCGCGGCGTTGCCGAGACCGCCCTGACCGCCGGGGGCGATGACGACGCGCATGCCCGGCTCGGTCATGTCCGCGAGGACGTCGCCGTTCTCGTCGTACACGACGGTGCCGATCGGCAGCGGGAGCTCGAGCGTCTCACCGCTGATGCCGCTCCGCATGTCGCCCATGCCGGGCTGCCCGTTCTTGGAGGAACGGTGCGGCGAGCGGTGGTAGCCGAGCAGGGTCGTCACCTGGGGGTCGGCGACGAGGACGATGTCGCCACCGTCACCGCCGTTGCCGCCGTCCGGGCCGGCCAGCGGCTTGAACTTCTCACGGCGGACCGACACGCAGCCGTTGCCGCCGTTCCCCGCGGTGAGGTGCAGGGTCACGCGGTCGACGAAGGTCGCCATGGGTCCACTCCTTGGTGTTGCAACGAAAGAACGGGAGGGGCGGGCACGTGGCCCGCCCCTCCCGCAGAGTCAGATCGTCGAACTGCTTACGCGTTGACGATGTTGACGACCTTGCGGCCGCCCTTGGTGCCGAACTCGACCGCACCGGCCGAGAGGGCGAACAGCGTGTCGTCGCCACCGCGGCCGACGTTGGCGCCCGGGTGGAAGTGGGTACCGCGCTGGCGGAGGATGATCTCACCGGCGTTGACGACCTCGCCCCCGAAGCGCTTCACGCCGAGGCGCTGTGCGTTCGAGTCACGACCGTTGCGAGTGGAGCTCGCACCCTTCTTGTGTGCCATCTTCTACTCCCGCCTTACGCGATCGAGGTGATCTTGACGCGGGTGAGCTCAGCGCGGAAACCCTGACGCTTCTTGTACCCGGTCTTGTTCTTGAACTTCTGGATGACGACCTTCGGACCGCGGAGGTCCTCGAGCACCTCGGCGGTGACCGTCACGTTGGCGAGCTCGGAAGCCGCCGACGTGATCTTGTCACCGTCCACGAGGAGCACCGGGGCGAGGTCGATGTTGCCCTTGTCGTCGGCCTTGGCACGGTCGATCGTGATGATCGTGCCGACCTCGACCTTCTCCTGACGGCCGCCGGCGCGCACTACTGCGTAAACCACGTGGAAATCCTTACGTAACTCTGCTTGAGGGAAGTCTCGGGTGCCCACTTCTGCACGAGCGGTTCCCGGAGGGCCGGGCCCGATCGGCGACGCAGGCAGAACGGCCCGCTGACACCAGGGATCGAGAATACTCGATGCCCCCAGGTCCGGTCAAACGGCGACACACGTACGATTGCCGTGTGACCGTGATGATCGACCCGCCGACGTGGCCCGCACACGACACTCTGTGGTCGCACCTCGTCAGTGACACATCATACGACGAGCTGCACGAGTTCGCTGGACGCGTCGGTATCCCACGTCGTGCGTTCGACCACGACCACTACGACGTGCCGCTGTCGCGCTACGAGGAACTCGTCGCCGCGGGGGCCACGGCGGTCACGGGGCGCGAGCTGGTGCTGCGCCTGATCGGCAGCGGGCTGCGGGTCGCCCAGCGGGACAAGCACACGTTCTGAGCGCGCGGCCGCCCACGCACGGTGCGAGGTCCCGTGCTGGGTGCGGCGGTCGTTCCCTCGCGCCCTGCCCGGCACCTCGCACGCGGCACGGCGCGGTGACGCGCGGCGGTCCAGGAGGCGCGGCGCACCCCCGCCCCGCCGGGCACCTCCCACGGCGCGCGGCCGACTCCCGGGCGTGGCGTGGCGGTGCGGCGCGGTGCCGTCGCGTGTGGCGAGCCCGAACGACATCGCCGAGGTCGGACGACGTCGGGGACGTCGCACCCCCTCGGGCGCAACGGACGGTGCACGCAACCTGCGACAAGGTCGACGTCGGACGACATCGACGATGTCGCACCACGTCGGTGCGCGGCGCGCGGCACACGGCACGCGGCACACGGCCACGAGCCGCACGCGGCCGCTCAGCGGCTCAGCGCGGTGCCGGACCACCCCACGGGTTCGACGGGGGCTGCGGCGGCGCGTACGGCGGCACCTGGGCCCCCTGCGCCCCCGGCTGGCCCGCCTGACCCTGCTGTGACGACGGCTGCACGGTCGCCGGCGGCACCGCGTCGGCCGGTCGGACCGACCCGGGCGTGCCGGGTGCTCCGGGCGCACGACGTCCGCCCCGGGGCCGCCCGAGCCAGAGCCACGCCGCGGTCGACGTCGCGATGAGCATCAGGGTGAACGGCACACCGGACTGCAGCGGGCGGGTGACGACGTCGATGAGGAGCTGGGCGCCTCCCGAGCGGACGGCGCTGAACGTGCCCGTGAAGACCCCGACGAGCGCCAGGGCGATCGTCCCAGCGGCCCCGGCGAGCACGGCGCGGAGGAGCACCGTCGGCAGCGGGCTCCGTCGGTCGACGGGCGTGAGGAACGCCAGCGCGAGGAAGGCCCCGGCGTAGAACGGGAACGGCGTGGCGAACACCCCGGACACGAACCCGCCGACCAGGCTGCCGCCCGCGCCGTAGCTCGCGAACGGGTGCACCACGAACGAGGCGCCGAGCAGGCCGACGAGCCCCGAGACGAACTCGACGAGGACGATCGACACGACGGCGATGAGCGCGCCGGCCGTGTTCGTGACCGACGCTCCCGGAGCGAAGGCCCGACGCGGATCCGCCGGCGTCCGCGGTGGGCGCGGAGCCGGCGCGGACCCGCCGTACTGCGGCCCGCGGTACGGGCCGCCCTGCGGCGCACCGTACGGGACGCCGGACTGCTGCGGCCCGCCGTACGGGGCACCGGACTGCTGCGGTCCCCCGTACGCTCCGCCCGGCTGCTGCGGGGCACCGGCGGGCGGCGCGGGCTGGGACCAGCCCGCGCCGTAGTACCCACGATCGTGCTGCGACCGCTGCGGATCGCCGGGGTTCGACATCGTCAGTTCCCCAGGATCACGGCGCCGTCGTCGGTGTCGTCACCCTCGGCCGTCGCCGGTGCGCTGATGCTCGGGGACGAGACGCGACGGGACCGCGAACGGCCCTGCCCCGGCTGCTTGGGCTCCGGGAGCGCCTGCAGCACGGAGTCGAGCAGGGACTCGGCGTCCCCGCTGACCTGGCGCGGCTCGCGCTTCGTGGCGGCGATCGGGATGTCGAGGATCGCGACCGAGGTCTCGGCCGGGGTCACCGGGGCGCTCGAGCTCACCCGACGGCGGGTCGGCGCCTTGGCCGGCACGTCCTCGACGACGGGGGCAGCAGCGACCGGAGCGGCCTCAGCCGGAGCGGCAGCAGCCGACGTGCCCTGCTCGGGCTCGGACGGTGCATCGGGCGTCGAGGACGAGCCGGACGCGGTGTCCGCCGTCGTCTCGGGCGCACCGGCACCGCGGCCACCACGGCGACGTCGGCGCTTCGAGCCCGATGACTGCTCGCCGTGCTCGGACTGCGACGCGCCGGTGTCCGGACCGGACTCCGCGGCGGGAGCCTCCGGAGCCGATGCCGCCGATGTTGCCGATGCCGCCGAACCCGCCGACACTGCCGAGGACGCCGAAGCCGGCGTCGCAGCCCCGTCGTGCTCCTCGTGCGGGATGGTCGATGCGGCGATCCGGGACAGCGCGCTCTTCACGTCGTCCGTGATCTGGTGCGCGTGCGACGAGCCGTTGCCGGACCCGCCGTTGCCGCCGCCGTTCGACCCGTTCCCACCGTTCCCACCGTTCGAACCGTTCGAACCGTTCGAACCGTTGGACCCGCCGTTGCCGGCCCCACCGCGGCTCTTGCGACGGCTCTTCGACGGCCCCGGGTCGGCGTTGTTGTCGTTGACCTTGGCGTTGACCTCGTCGAGGGACTCGCGGAGCCCCACGCCGATCTTCTTGCGGGTCATCTGCACGAGGCCGAGCGAGGTGACCTCGGCGACCTGGTGCTTCGTCCGGTCACGGCTGAGGCACTCGACGAGTCGACGCAGCACGAGGTCGCGGTTCGACTCGAGCACCATGTCGATGAAGTCGACGACGATGATGCCGCCGATGTCCCGCAGGCGGAGCTGACGGACGATCTCCTCGGCCGCTTCGAGGTTGTTCTTCGTGACGGTCTCCTCGAGGTTGCCGCCGGACCCGACGAACTTCCCCGTGTTGACGTCGACGACCGTCATGGCCTCGGTGCGGTCGATCACGAGCGAACCGCCGGAGGGCAGCCAGACCTTGCGGTCGAGGGCCTTCTCGATCTGCTCGTTGAGGCGGTACTCCTCGAAGGAGTCCGGGCCGTCGTAGATCTCGACGCGGTCCTTGAGGTCCGGCGCGACCGCGGTGAGGTACTCGTCGATCGTCTCGCGCGCCGCGGAGCCGTCGATGATGAGCTTGGTGAAGTCCTCGTTGAAGACGTCGCGGACGATCTTCACGAGCAGGTCCGGCTCCGAGTGGAGCATGACCGGCGCCTGGCCGTTCGCGACCTTCTTCTGGATCGCCTCCCACTGGCTGGTGAGGCGCTGCACGTCGCGGGTGAGCTGCTCCTCGGTCGCGCCCTCGGCGGCGGTGCGGACGATGACGCCCGCGTGCTCCGGGAGGACCTCCTTGAGGATCTTCTTGAGGCGCGCACGCTCGGTGTCCGGCAGCTTGCGCGAGATGCCGTTCATCGAGCCGTTCGGCACGTACACGAGGTAGCGACCCGGCAGCGAGACCTGGCTCGTCAGACGGGCACCCTTGTGCCCGACCGGGTCCTTCGTGACCTGCACGAGGACCTTGTCGCCCGGCTTGAGCGCGGCTTCGATCCGACGCCCGTGGTTGCCGGTGTCGACCGAGTTCCAGTCGACCTCGCCCGCGTACAGCACGGCGTTGCGGCCGCGACCGATGTCGACGAACGCCGCCTCCATCGAGGGCAGGACGTTCTGCACCTTGCCGAGGTACACGTTGCCGATGAGCGACACGTTGTGCGACTTCGTCACGTAGTGCTCGGCGAGGACACCGTCCTCGAGCACGCCGATCTCGATCTTCGAGGCACTCGACCGGACGATCATCTGCCGGTCGACGCTCTCGCGGCGGGCGAGGAACTCGTCCTCGGTGACGACCTGGCGACGACGACCGGCATCGCGCCCGTCGCGGCGGCGCTGCTTCTTCGCCTCGAGCCGCGTCGAGCCCTTCACCTTCTGCGGCTCGGTGATGTACTCGACCTCGCGACGGCGGGGCTCCTGGTGGTCCCGCGGCTCACGCGGCTCGCGCGGCTCACGGCCTTCGCGGTCGGCGCTCGTGCCGCGGCGACGCGACCGACGGCGTCCGCCGCCCTGCTCGTCGTCGTCGTCCTCGTCGTGACGGGGCGCGCGCTCGGGCAGGTCCGGCAGGACCGGGGCGTGGAAGATCAGGCTCAGCGTGCTCGTCGCCTTGGGGACGAACGGCTCGTCGACGGGCTCCGCCGGACTGGAGGCGCTGCTCGCGTCCGCCTCGACCGTCGCGGCCGGTGCGGCTGCGGTCTCGGTGTCGTCACCGGCCGTGATGACCGGCAGGTCGCCCGTGAGGGTGCTCACGTCGTGCGGCTCGTCGCCGCCGGCGGTCGCCTCGACGGCGACCGACACGGTGGGCGCCTCCGGCGCTCCCCCGGCGTCCGGCGCTGCGTCCGTCACCGCGAGCGTCTCCGCGCCGGCGTCGGACGTGCCGTCCACCGGAGACCCGGTCACCTGCTCGACGGGACCCGTCTGCGCGGCGTCACCCCGTGCCTCCTGGCCGGCCGACCGGGCGCGCCGACCGCCGAACAGGCGGCCTCGACGCTTCGGTGCGACTTCTTCGTTGTTCGTGTTGTCGTTGTTCTGCTCCACCATGGACCTGGTGCACTCCTTGACCCCGCTCGCATCCTGTCCGGACGGCGGGAATTCTGTAGTTGTAGCGGGTGGCGACCACGCCCCCGCGTTCGCTGTCTTGTGACCGTCGCGTCGCGCGCGTCCCGGTCACGGTGCGCTCTCACCGCACCTGATCGTCCGGGCTGGGCCCGGAAAGCTTTCGTCGTCGTGCGGATGGCCGCACGACCTCCAGGGATTATCGCATGCCGCACCGGGAAAGGACCGGATCGAGCATGCGATGATGACGCCGTGAGCACGCCAGCACCTGCCGTCCGCCGTCCGATCGCCATGGGCGTCTTCCTCCTGATCACCGGTGCCGTCGGTCTCTACGGGGCGTTCCGACTGGTCATCGACGAGTTCGAGAAGTACGCGCACCCCCAGGCAGTGCTGTCCTGCGACGTCAACCCGTTCATCAACTGCTCCGACGTGATGGCCAGCTGGCAAGGGCACCTGCTCGGGTTCCCGAACCCGCTGCTCGGCGTCATGGGCTTCGTCGCCCCGATCGCCGTCGCGGTCATGCTCCTCGCCGGGTTCCGCAACGGTTCGCGCTGGTTCTGGATCGCGTTCAACGCGGGCGTGTTCCTGGCGTGGGTCTTCGTCACGTGGCTCTTCACCCAGACCGTCTGGTTCATCGGCGCGCTCTGCCCGTGGTGCATGCTCGTGTGGTCGATGACGATCCCGATGTTCTGGGTGTTCACGATCTGGAACGCCGCGCAGGGACGCTTCGGCGCCGGCGCCCAGCGGCTCGGTCGGACCCTGCTGCCCTTCTGCTGGGCCTTCCCGCTGGCGAACTACCTGTTCATCGCCGTGTCGATCCTCATCGTGTTCCCGCGGGTCCTCTCCTCCTTCTGAGCGCCCGCTGAGCGTTGCCGATGACGCGTCATCGAATTCCTGGGTCCTTCCCAGCCAGATCGGCCGATCGGCCCACCGGCACGACCTACGCTCGATGGCGATGAGCGAGAACGAGAGCAAGAAGGCCCGGCGGGAGGCAGCGCGGGAGCGCGCACGCCTCGCCCGCGCGAAGGAGCAGGCGCGTCGACGCCGCAACAAGACCCTGGGGATCAGCGGCATCATCGTCGGCGCGCTCGCGGTCGCCGCGATCGTCGTCGTGGTGGTCGCGAACTCCGTGCAACCCGCCGGCCCCGGGCCGAAGAACATGGCGAGCGACGGTGTGCTCCTGACGGGGTCGAACGGGCAGATCGTCCCCGTCACGACCAAGGCCACGCCGGAGGGCGGGAAGCCGACCCCGACGAAGCAGGACGACTCGGTCGCGAACATCACGGTGTACTCGGACTACATGTGCCCGTACTGCAACCAGTTCGAGACGAGCCAGATGTCCCAGATCCAGCAGTGGGTGAAGGACGGCTCGGCGACGCTCGAGCTGCACCCGTTCAACCTGCTCGACCGCGTGTCACTCGGCTCGAAGTACTCGACCCGTTCGGCCGCCGCCGCAGCCTGCGTCGCGAACTACGACCCGGACGCGTTCCTCGCGTACAACACGTCGCTCTACGAGAACCAGCCGTCCGAGAGCACGCGCGGCCTCACGAACGACAAGCTCGCATCGCTCGCGAAGGCCGCCGGGGCGACGAACGAGAACGTGGCGTCCTGCATCACGGACCAGGAGTTCGCCGGGTGGGTGGCCGACGCGACGAACCGGGTGCTCAACGACCCGATCCCGAACTCGTCGCTCGACAAGGTCACCGGCACCCCCACCGTGATCGTCAACGGCAAGCAGTACAACGGTTCCCTCACCGACACGGACGCCTTCGCGGCGTTCGTGGAGCAGAACGGCGGGAAGGCGTAGTACCGGCCGCTCCGGACGACGACGGCCCCCGCTTCCGATCGGAAGCGGGGGCCGTCGTCGTCCAGCGTGCTACTTCGACGCGGCGTCGATCTCGGTGATGACGTCGGTCAGCGTGGCGATCTTCTTGCCGTTCACGAGGACGGTCGGCGTGCCGAAGCCCTGCGTGCCCTGCAGTGCCGGATCGGCCAGCACGGCGTTCGTGGACTTCGTCACCCACCCGCGGAAGCGCTCGCTCGACAGGCACTCGGAGACGTTCGACCCGGTCGCGCCGCCGGCCGTGACGAGCTTCGCGATCTCGGCGTTCGTCAGGCCCTTCGTGCCCTCCTCCGGCTGGTTGTCGAAGAACTGCGTCTGGACGTCGAGGAACTTGTCCGGCGCGTAGTTCGCGACGCACATCGCGGCGTTCGCGGCACGGCTGGCGTACCGCGAGTTCTGGTAGCTGCGGTCGAGGATCGACACGGGCTGGATCGCGAGGGTCGCGTCGCCGGACTTCACCTTGTCGAGGATCTGGTCGGCGTAGGCGGCCTCGAACTGCTTGCAGACCGGGCAGGCCCAGTCGACGTACTCGGTGACCTGCACCTTCCCGTCGGCGGCCGCGGTGGGCACCGGGGACGGGGTGGCCTTCGCCGACACCGCGCCGGAGGTCACGGGTGTGACCGTGCCGTCGCTGCCGGTGAACTGGATCGCACCGGTCGCCATGTTCTTCGGCCCGGCCGCGGACACGGCGGGCTGGTTGTTCACGTTCACCACCACGATCGCGACGATCGCGGCGACGGCGATGATCCCGAGGCCGATGCCGCCCTGCAGGAACCAGCGGTTGCGGCGCTTGCGGCGCTTCTCGGCCTCGGCGCGCTGCCGGGCGACGTCACGGGCGTGCTGGCGACGCTCGTTCTTCGTGGGACGGTCGTTGTTCGTCACGCGTCGGTCCTCCGGACTCAGGCGAACCAGAGCGCGAGCTCGCGCGCCGACGACTCGGGGCTGTCGGAGCCGTGCACGAGGTTCTGCTGCACCTTGAGGCCCCAGTCGCGGCCGAGGTCACCGCGGATCGTCCCGGGCGCGGCCGAGGTCGGGTCGGTGGTGCCGGCGAGCGACCGGAAGCCGGCGATGACGCCGTTGCCGGCGACGCGCACGGCGACGACCGGGCCGGACTGCATGAACTCGACGAGGGGCTCGAAGAACGGCTTGCCCTGGTGCTCCTCGTAGTGGGCGTCGAGCAGGTCACGGGGCGCCGTCACCATCTTCAGGTCGACGATCTCGTAGCCCTTGGCCTCGATCCGGCGGAGGATCTCACCGGTGAGCTGGCGGGCGACGCCGTCGGGCTTGACGAGGACGAGGGTCTCTTCGAGATCGGACACGCGGAACTCCTGGTGTTTCGTGGTCGAACGGGGTGGTCAGTCCTCGCCGAGGGCCGCGCGTCTCGCGGCGTTCTGACGGTCGAGCTGACCGCCCTTGACGAAGCAGAAGACCCACAGCGCCAGGAACACCACGGCCACGGCGAACATGAACGGTTCGATGAGCCCGGTGGCGAGGATGGCCGCCTGCAGCAGCCACCCGAACCCTACACCGGCGCGGTTGCCGGTCAGGCGAGAGGCCAGCGCCAGCACGATCATCGAGCCGATGCCACCGCCGAACGCGACCGCCGGCGGGAGCGTCCCCTTGCCGAACACGACGAGCATCGGGAAGAAGAACATGATCGCCTCGAGCACGAGGGTGATCGACAGCAGGCTCTCCCGTGCACCGCGATCGCGTCGCGGCCGACGGGTGCGCGGTGCGCGTGGGGTCCTGGAGGCGCGGCCCGCGTCCGTCACTTCGTCCCGCCTTCGGCGTGGACCAGGTCCATGACCCGACCCACCATCACGATCGAGCCCGCGACGAGCACCATGGCGTCGTCCGCCTCCGCGTCGTCCGCGAGGTCACGGGCTTCCTGGAGGGCGGCCTCGAGCGACGGCTCGACGACGACCCGGTCCTCGCCGACCTCGTCGACGACGACCCGGGCGAACTCGTCCGCGTCGAGGGCGCGCTCCCCTGGCGGCTGGGTCACGACGAAGGTCGCGACGGTGTCCTTGAGCGCGCGGACGAAGCCGCGGGCGTCCTTGTCGCCGAGGATGCCGACGACGCCGACCACGTGCTCGGACGGGAACGCCACGGGGAGCGCCTCGGCGAGCGCGCGTGCGCCGTGCGGGTTGTGCGCCGCGTCGACCACCACGGTCGGACCCGTGGCGATCGGCTGGAGCCGGCCGGGGCTGGTCGCACCGGCGAGTCCCTCGGACAGGACGTCCTCGTCGAGGGCCTGCGAACCGCGGCCGAGGAAGGCCTCGACGGCGGCGATCGCGACGGCGGCGTTGTGCGCCTGGTGCCGGCCGAAGAGCGGCAGGAACAGGTCGTCGTAGCGTCCGGCGACGCCCTGCACGGTGATGAGCTGGCCGCCGACGGCCGGCGTCACGTCGACGAGCCGGAAGCCGTCCCCCTCGACCGCGAGGGTCGACTCGGTGAGCTCGGCCGCGCGCTGCAGCTCGGCGAGCGCCTCGGGCGTCTGTGCGCTCGAGACGATCGACGACGAGGGCTTGATGATGCCGGACTTCGTGCGGGCGATCTCGGCGACGGTCCCGCCGAGCTGCTTGGCGTGGTCGATCGCGATCGGCGTGAACACCTGCACCTGGCTCTGCACGACGTTGGTGGAGTCCCACTCGCCGCCCATGCCGACCTCGATCACGGCGACGTCGACCGGAGCCTCGGCGAAGCACGCCAGGGCGAGGACGGTCAGCGCCTCGAAGAAGGTCAGCGGGAGCTCGCCCTTGTCGGTGAGCTCCTGGTCGGTCATCTCGAGGATCGGGGCGATGTCGTCCCAGTTCTCCACGAAGCGGTCGGCGGCGATCGGGGTGCCGTCGATGACGATGCGCTCCCGGATCGACACCAGGTGCGGGCTCGTCATGAGGCCGGTCCGGAGGCCGTGTGCCCGGACGATGCTCTCGGCCATGCGCGCGGTCGAGGTCTTGCCGTTCGTGCCGGTCAGGTGGAGCACGGGGTACGACAGGTGCGGGTCGCCGAGGAGCTCGACGGCACGCCGGGTCGCGGACAGCCGGTGTTCGGGCGACTGCTCACCGATCCGGGCGTACAGGGCCGCCTCGACGCGCTTGACCTCGTCGTCGTCCGCACCGTAGGGCACGGCGTCGGCGGGGTCCGTCGCACCGGCGGGGCCGACGGGGATCTCGATGCCGTCCTCGGACGGCTCTTCGGGGTACTCGCTCATGCGCGTGACACCTCCACGGTCACCTTCGCACCGTCACCGACGTCGGTGGTGGTGGCGTCTGCCCCGAGGGGCACGATCTCGACGCTCGTCGACAGGGTCTCCCCCGCGATGAGCTGCTGGTGGGTGCGGACCGCCGCGTCGGCGACCTCGTCCGCCCCGAGGGTGAGGACGATGCGGTCGCTGACGTCGAGGTCGGCGTCACGGCGGGCCTGCTGGACGGCGCGGACGACGTCGCGGGCGAGCCCCTCGGCCTCGAGCTCCGGCGTCGTCACGGTGTCGAGCACCGCGAAGCCGCCGCCGTCGAGGAACGCCACCGCCACGGAGTCGTCGGCGACGGTGAGGTCGAGCGTGTACTCGCCCTCGACGAGGTCGACGCCGCCGACGGTCACGCCGGACTCGGTCGTGGTCCAGTCGCCCCTCTTGGCGGCCGGGATGACCTGCTGGACCTGCTTGCCGATGCGGGGTCCGGCGGCACGGGCGTTCACGGTGAGCTTCCGCTCGATGCCGTACCGACCGAGCGACGACTCCTCCTGCTGCTCGAGCACGACCTGCTTGACGTTGAGCTCGTCGCGGAGGATGTCCACGAAGGGCTCGACGGCCGCCGGGTCGGGCACCACGAGCGTCAGGGTGGCGAGGGGCAGGCGGACGCGCTTGCCGGTGGCCTTGCGGAGCGCGAGCCCCTTCGAGGCGACGTCCCGCACGCGGTCCATGGCGTCGACGAGCGCCTGGTCGGCCGGGAACTCCTCGGCGTCGGGGAAGTCCTCGAGGTGGACGCTGCGGCCGCCGGTCAGTCCCCGCCAGACCGCGTCGGTCACGAGCGGGGCGAGGGGTGCGGCGACGCGGGTGAGCGTCTCGAGCACGGTGTACAGCGTGTCGAACGCGGCACGGGCCTCGGGCGAGGACTCGGCGCCGAGCCAGAACTTGTCGCGCGACCGGCGCACGTACCAGTTCGTCAGCACGTCGGCGAAGTCGCGGACGGCCTGGGCGGCGAGCGGAGTGTCGAGCGCGTCGAGGTGCTGCTGCACGTCCGACACGAGCACCCGGGTCTTCGCGAGCAGGTAGCGGTCGAGCACATCGGTGCTCGACGTGCTCCGCGACGCCTGGTACCCGGACTCCCCCGACGCGTTCGCGTAGAGGGTGAAGAAGTAGTACGTCGACCAGAGCGGGAGCAGGAACTCGCGGACGCCCTGGCGGATGCCCTCTTCCGTGACGACGAGGTTCCCGCCGCGGATGACCGACGACGACATCAGGAACCAGCGCATCGCGTCGGCACCGTCGCGGTCGAACACCTCGGAGACGTCCGGGTAGTTCCGGAGCGACTTCGACATCTTCTGGCCGTCGGAGCCGAGCACGATGCCGTGGCTGATGACGTTCTTGTACGCCGGCCGGTCGAACAGCGCGGTGGACAGCACGTGCATGACGTAGAACCAGCCGCGGGTCTGCCCGATGTACTCGACGATGAAGTCGGCCGGGTTGTGCGACTCGAACCACTCGCGGTTCTCGAACGGGTAGTGCACCTGGGCGTACGGCATCGACCCGGAGTCGAACCAGACGTCGAACACGTCGGTGATCCGGCGCATCGTCGACTTCCCGGTGGGGTCGTCCGGGTTGGGGCGCGTCAGGTCGTCGATGAACGGGCGGTGCAGGTCGACCTCGCCGTCGGCGTTCACCGGCAGTCGACCGAAGTCACGCTCGATCTCCTCGAGCGAGCCGTACACGTCGGTGCGCGGGTGCTCGGGGTCGTCGGACTGCCACACCGGGATCGGCGTGCCGAAGTACCGGTTGCGGGACACCGACCAGTCGATGGCGTTCCCGACCCACTTGCCGAACTGGCCGTCCTTGACGTTGTCCGGCACCCAGTTGATGTCCTGGTTGAGCTCGCCCATGCGGTCGCGGAACTCGGTCACGCGGACGAACCAGCTCGACACGGCCTTGTAGATGAGGGGCTTCCGGCAGCGCCAGCAGTGCGGGTAGCTGTGCTCGTAGGACGCTTGGCGGAGCAGCCGCCCGGCGTCGCGGACGGCCTTCGTGAGGGGCTTGTTCGCGTCCGACCAGAGCATCCCGGCGACCTCGCCGAACTGCGACGTGAAGACACCGCCCTCGTCGAGCGACAGCACCACGGGGATCCCCGCGGCGGCGCAGACCACCTGGTCGTCGGCACCGTAGGCCGGGGCCTGGTGCACGATGCCGGTGCCCTCGCCCGTCTCGACGTAGTCGGCGACGAGGATCTTCCAGGCGTTCTCCATGCCCTCGGTCTCCGCGAGGAAGTCGAAGAGGCGCTCGTACTCGACGCCGTCGAGCTCCGCACCCGTCAGGGTGCGGACGACCGCGGCAGCGGCGTCCTCGGCCGTCTCGTAGCCGAGCTCCTTCGCGTGGGCGGCCACGGTGTCCGACGCCAGCAGGTAGTGGACGGAACCGGCGGTGCCACCGTCAGCCGCGCCTCCTGGACCGGCGGGCAGCACCACGTACGAAACCGCAGGCCCGACGGCCAGCGCGGCGTTCGTGGGCAGGGTCCAGGGGGTCGTCGTCCAGGCGAGCGCACGCACGCCGGCCAGCCCGAGCGACTCGGCGCGCGCACCCCGCAGCGGGAACGACACCGTGACCGACTGGTCCTGGCGCATCTTGTAGACGTCGTCGTCCATGCGCAGCTCGTGGTTCGACAGCGGCGTCTGGTCGTTCCAGCAGTACGGCAGGACCCGGAAGCCCTCGTACGCGAGCCCCTTGTCCCAGAGCTGCTTCCACGCCCACAGCACGCTCTCCATGAACGTCACGTCGAGGGTCTTGTAGTCGTTCTCGAAGTCGACCCAGCGCGCCTGGCGGGTGACGTACTGCTGCCACTCGTCGGTGTAC
Source organism: Curtobacterium sp. YR515 (assembly GCF_900113095.1). Taxonomy (NCBI): domain Bacteria; kingdom Bacillati; phylum Actinomycetota; class Actinomycetes; order Micrococcales; family Microbacteriaceae; genus Curtobacterium; species Curtobacterium sp. YR515. The sequence goes on from NZ_FOOD01000001.1 coordinate 189,267, forward strand.
TGCAGGACGGACTTCTTGGCGGCGGCGTTGAAGACGTCGACGCCCATCTCGTCGATCTCGTGCTTCTCGGTGATGCCGAGCTGGCGCATCGCCTCGAGCTCGGCGGGCAGGCCGTGCGTGTCCCAGCCGAAGCGACGGTGCACCTGCTTGCCGCGCATGGTCTGGTAGCGCGGGAAGACGTCCTTCGCGTACCCGGTCAGGAGGTGGCCGTAGTGCGGCAGGCCGTTGGCGAACGGCGGGCCGTCGTAGAACGTCCACTCGTCGCAGCCCTCGCGCTGGTCGATCGACGCCTGGAACGTGCCGTCGCCCTTCCAGAAGGCGAGGATCCCCTGCTCGACGGCGGGGAAGGACGGCGACGGGACGACGCCGTCTGCGTCGGAATCAAGTGGGTAGCGCACCGCGGGGCTCCTGTGGGTTGCCGGTTCTCAGGACCACGAGGACGGAGCAGGCTCCGCGGTACCACCTCGCTTGCCGCTCCGGGTGACCCGGGGCGACCGCTCGTTGCCGGGGGCGTGCGCGGCCCGGTCCGCCCGGTTCTACTGCCGGCGGTCGATGGTGCTGACGGCCGGGTTCTTCCGGAGGCTCCCCGGTGATGGCCGGATCGACGCCTGTGCACGAGTTTAGCGGACGGGAGCAACCGCGCGGGTGGCGTGCTCCGGACTGACCCGTCGCGATCGCTGCGGGAAGGTGAACAGGGCCGCGACGGCGGGCTGTCGCTCACGCAGCCAGGACGTCACGACGACGAGCACCATCATGGCGACCACCGCGATCGTGGCGGCCGTCCACGGCGAGAGCCCCGCGCCGACGAGTCCGCCCACGATGTGCTGGAAGACCACGACGTGCATGACGTATACGACGATCGAGTGCTCGCCGAGCCATTCGAGCACCCGGATCCGGGGCAGCACGGCGAAGACGGCGAGTTGCGCGACCGAGAGTGCCAACATCGTCGGAACCGTCGCGATGCTCTCCGAGATCGACCGCCCCGGAACGCCCGCCACGAACAGCACGGCGATGAACGCCACGAGGCCACTGCATGCGAGCCCCGCGGTGCGGAAGGTCGCCACCGATCCGATCGACCACCGCTCCGACCGGGCGATCGCGATCCCGACGAAGTAGCACGCCGCGAAGCCGTAGCGGATCGCGACCGGCGTCCCGAAGTCCGTGAACAGGTGTCGAGGCCCGTCGACCGCGCCGAGCAGCATCGCGACGACGACCGCGACCACCGCGACCGGGGTCGCAGGGAGTCGGCGAACGAGGACGGCGAGCCCACTGACGCCGGCGAGCACCACCAGGAACCAGAAGGCGCTCTGTGCCGGGTCGGGGCTCTGGTCCAGGGCGTTCTCGCCCCCGAGGGTCGTGTCGAACACGACCGACAGACCGAACCAGATCACGAGCGGCCAGACCACACCGCGCAGGCGGGTGGTGACGAAGCGTCCGGGACGGTGTTCGAGGGCCCCGGCGGAGAGGAGACCGGCCAGCAGGAACATCACGGGCATGTTCATGAGCTCGAGCAACCAGAGCACCTTCTCCGCCGCGGGACTCGACGTGCCCGTCAGGGTGATCGCGAAGGCGAACGAGTGCATCACGAGCACCGAGGTGACGGTCGCCCCCTTGGCGAGGTCGATCCAGAGTAGACGTGGAGAGGTCATGCAACCAGCATAACAGATATCAGTATATCGATTCGTGCTCGGTGGCACGTGTGCCCCGGGACGGGAGCATGCTGGAGCGATGCCCTCGTCAGATGCTGCCCCCGCGCAGCAGGAGCGTCCCGATTCCCTGCTCACCGTCGTCATCGCGTTCGGCGCGAACCTGCTCGTCGCGATCGCCAAGACGATCGCCTCCCTGATCTCCGGATCGGCGTCCATGGTCGCCGAGGCCGCACACTCGTGGGCCGACACCGGCAACGAGATCTTCCTGCTCGTCGCCGAACGACGTGGCTCGAGGAAGCGCGACACCGCGCACCCGCTCGGCTACGGCCGTGAGACGTACATCTGGTCGATGTTCGCCGCGTTCGGCCTCTTCACCGCCGGCGCCATCGTCTCGATCTACCACGGCATCACCGAGCTCGGGGACACCGGGCCGGCCGAGGACGTGCTGCTGAACTACATCGTCCTCGGGCTGTCGTTCTGCCTCGAGGGCACGAGCTTCCTGCAGGCGTACCGGCAGGCGCACGGCGCGGCGACGAAGCGGCGGGTGCCGGTGCTCCGGCACGTCCTGCAGTCGTCGAACCCGACCCTCCGTGCCGTCTTCGCCGAGGACGCCGCGGCGCTCATCGGCCTCGTGGTCGCGTTCCTCGGGGTGTTCCTCCACCAGGTCACCGGCCTCGCGGTCTTCGACGCCATCGGCTCGATCGCGATCGGCATCCTGCTCGGGGTCGTCGCGATCGTCCTGATCGACCGCAACCGCCGGTTCCTGCTCGGGGAGAGCACGTCACCGGAGCTGGAGAACGCGGTGCTCGTCGAGCTGCTCGGGCGGTCGCAGATCGAGCGCGTCACCTACCTGCACCTCGAGTTCGTCGGGCCCTCGCGGGTCTACCTCGTCGCCGCGGTCGACCTGACCGGCAACGAGAACGAGGAGCACGTGGCGGTGCGGTTGCGCGACGTCGAGAAGTCCCTCGAGGAGAGCCAGTACATCGAGGAGGCCGTGCTCACCCTGAGCTACCCCGGCGACGAGTCGCTCGTGCCGACGGGCGACGACGTGCCGGAGGTGGTGCGGGACGGGACGGCCGAGGACGTCGCCGCGGGCGGGGCCGGTACGCTCCGGACCGACTGAGCCGCACGCGGCTGCTGCACGGTCGGGTCAGCCGCGGTCGGCGGGCACCAGGGTGGCGGTGTCCCCGCGCCGCTCGATCACCAGGCCGTCCCGCACGACCCACACCCGCAGCGCGTCGAGCCGGAACTCCTCGAACCGCTCCGGGTGCTCCCGCAGCAGGGCCCGCAGGTCGTCGTCCATCGGGAACCGCGGGTCGATCCCGGCGACGAGCACGCCGTAGTCCCCGTGCGTCACCCCCTGGGTCGCGCCACGGCGGCCGATGAACACCGCGAACGACTGCTGCGCCGACCCCGACACGAGGACGCGGACGTCGTCCGGCACCCCGCGTTCCTCGAGGACCCCCTCGAGCCGGGCGAACCCGGTGGTGCGCGTCTCGGCGACGGTCCGCACCACGACGACCGCGGGGACGATCGTCACGACGACCGCGAGGAGCGCCACCACGGTCGTGAGCGGCGGCCGCAGCCGGGCGAGCCGGGTGTACCCGACCGCGGCGAGCGCGATGATCCAGGGCATCCACGCCTGGTAGTAGTGCGGCAGTGCGACGTTGGCCGTCGAGTAGAAGACGACGAGGATCCCGAGCGCGATCCCGAGGAGCGCGACGAGCCGGTCCGGGCGGATCGCGAACGCCGCGGCCGTGCCGATCAGCAGCACGACGACCGTCGGCCACCCGACCCCCTCGACGACCCGCACGAAGTTCGTCCACCACGGCGCGATCATGTACGTCTTCCCGAGGACCGAGATGATGTGCCCGCGGGTGTCGTGCTTGCCCTGGAACTCGATCATGAAGGTGATCGCCCGGACCCCGCCGACGGGCACGTACGCGACGACGAACACCACGGCGAACGCCGCGGCGGCCGCGACGCCCCCGGTCAGCAGCCCGGACCAGCGCCGGAACAGCAGCGGGACCGCGACCAGCGCGAGCACGAGGACGGTGGTGGTGACCTTCGACGTGACCGACAACGCCAGCAGGGCACCGGCGAGCGCCATCCACCACCAGCCGTCCCAGGCCGTGGTCCGGTCGGCGGGGCGTCGGGGTCGGGTCGCCCACTGCCAGGCCGCGGCGAGCGCCGCCACGGCGAAGAAGGTCATCAGCGGTTCGAGGAGGGCGAGCCGGTCGATCCGTGCGGCCGTGCCGGACGCGACGTCCGCCCACGTCGGCGAGTCGGCACGCGGCGTGAGCCACCAGAGCCCGGCGGCGAGCACGGCGCCCCAGTACCCGATCGGACGCCGGAGCCAGGCGAACAGGACGATGCCGGTGCCGAACGAGGCCGTCGCGGCGACGAGACGGGGCCCGAGCACGCCTTCGCCGAACACGAGCTGCGCGACGCCGAACAGGTACTTGCCGGTCGGCGGGTGCTGCAGGTTCGAGGTGAGCACCCCGTGCACGTAGTCCCACCCGGCCCGCGTGTAGGTGAACTCGTCGACGTAGGTGCTCTGTCGGCCGATGTGCCAGTACGCGACGAACACCCCCGCGAGGGCGACCACGGCGAAGACCGCGGTTCGTGTCCATCGCGCGCGGGTCATGGGGAGAGAGCCTATTGGGCCGGACCTCAGTGGGAGTCGAGACCCGCTGCGACCGGGGTGAGCGCCGCCCCGACGTACTCGACGAGCGGTCGGCGCCCGACCCCGTCCGAGACCCAGACGCCGAAGGCCGCTGCGGCCGCCCCGAGCATGGCGCCGGACACCGTCTGGGGCCAGAGCGCCGCCGGGTGCTCCCCCGTCCGGCGGGCGACGAAGGCCGCGACCGCCGCGTGCTGGGCCGTCACCCGTGCCGCGACGCTCGCCACGAGCTCAGCACCGATGCCCATCACCTCGGCCTGTGCGATCGCCCAGGGGACCCGGTCGGGGTCGTGGGCGCGGGCGGTGGCGAGCAGCGCGGCCTCGACGGCCCGCACCGCGGACTCCTCGGTCGAGGCGGCGAGGCACGCCGGGAGCGTCGCGACCGCGGCGTCGAGGTCGAGCCAGAGCACGTCGGACTTCGCCGTGAAGTAGTTGAAGAACGTCGCGCGGCTGACCCCGGCCCGTGCGGCGATCTGGTCGACCGTGGTCCGGCCGTAGCCCTGTTCGAGGAACAGCTCGGCCGCGGCGTCGGCGAGCACCTCGGCGCTCGAGCGTCGGGGGCGGCCACCGCGGCGCATCGGTTCGTCCATGGGCCCCAGTAAACCGCTAGACTCGTCCAGCCATGATCTTGGACTCAGTACAGAAAACCACCGCAGTGGTCGCCGGCGCCGCCGCACTCCTCCTCGTGCTCGCCGGCTGCACCGGTGGCGGCACCGCGACGTCGAACAGCACACCGGTCGACGGCGGCACGCTCACGTACGCCTCGGGCGACGCCGAACCCACCTGCCTCGACCCGCACGTCGGCGGCAACTACCCGCAGGCGCTCCTGTCCACCCAGTACATCGAGGAGCTCACCGCGCTCGACGACGGCAAGCCCGTCCCCGCGCTGGCGAAGTCCTGGACGACGAGCGACGACGGCAGGACGCTCACCTTCACGCTCCGCGACGACGTGACCTTCACCGACGGCACGCCCTTCGACGCCGCCGCGGTCGTGGCGAACATCGAGCACGTGCAGGACCCGGCGACCGCGTCGAGCACGGGGTACCTCGCGCTGCAGTCGATCACGAAGGCGACGGCCACCGACGACCACACGGTCACCCTGACGCTGAGCCGGCCGGACAGCGCGCTGCTCGAGTCGTTCTCGCAGCCGTGGGTCGGCATGGAGTCCCCGAAGGCGCTGGAGCGCTCGCAGGCGGTGAACTGCGAGTCGCCGGTCGGCACCGGCCCGTTCGAGGTCACCGGCTGGAAGCACGGCGACCGGGTGACGCTCCGCAAGAACGCCGACTACACGCCGCTCCGCGGCAGCACGGAGCCCCGCCTCGACGGCATCACGTGGCGCTTCCTGCCCGACTCGACCTCGCGGTACGCGGCACTGCAGTCCGGCCAGGTCGACGTCATCGACAACGCCCAGCCCGACCAGCTCAAGGCGGCGTCGTCGAAGGGGTCCATCCGCGACCTCGACGCTCCGCGCCCCGGTGCGTCGAACCGCCTCGAGCTGAACTCCGGCCACGGGGTCTTCCGCGACGAGGCCGTCCGCAAGGCCTTCATCGCCGGCGCCGAGATCGACCCCGGCATCCGGTCGCTCTTCCTCGGGACGGCGAAGCGCTCGTACTCGGTGCTCTCCAGCGTCGAGCCGTACGGGTACTCCGACAAGAGCCTGTTCGAGTACTCACCGACGACGGCGAAGCGGCTCCTCGACGACGCCGGCTGGAAGGTGGGCAGCGACGGCATCCGCGAGAAGGACGGCGAGCAGCTGACCGTCACGTTCCCGGTGTCGACGAACCAGTCCGTCCCCGCCGAGCGCAGCCTGTTCCAGCAGATCCAGGCCTCCGAGAAGGCCGTCGGCTTCAAGGTCGTGCTGCAGGAGCTCGACCTCTCCAGCTGGTACGCGGCCCTCGCGGCGAACGAGTACGACGTCGTCAGCGCGCCGTACACGAAGGTGGGCGCGGACGTCCTCCGCATCCTGTACGACTCCGCCAGCATCACGCCGGCACCGTCCGGGTACTTCGCGAACCTCGCCCAGCTCGACGACCCGGAGCTCGACGACCTGCTCCAGCGGGCAGCGCAGACCTCGGACACGTCCGAGCGCGGCGACCTCTACGAGCAGGCGCAGGAGATCATCCTGTCCAGCGGCACCGTCCTCCCGCTCTACGACCAGCAGAACCACTTCCTGCTGCGGTCGAGCGTGCACGGTGTGCAGACCACCGCGGTGTCGACACCGTGGTTCGGCACGGCCTGGATCGACCGCTGATCGCGACCTCGCGATCGTCGGACGGGAGGCACGGATTGCGTCCCGGACGTCGAAGCACGCCCGCCGCGTGGTCGGCGTGGACCCTGTGGGGACTGCGCCGCCTGGCCGGCGGCATCGGGGTGCTCTGGGCGGTCGCCACGATCGTGTTCGTCGCGATCCGGCTCATCCCGGGCGACCCGGCGCTCGCGATCCTCGGCGGACCGGGCTCCCAGGCCTCGGCCGAGGCGGTCGCGCAGGTCCGGCAGGAGTACGGCCTCGACCGGCCGGTGCTCGTGCAGTACGCGGTGTTCCTCGGGCGTCTGGCGACGGGACACCTCGGTGACTCGTACGCGTTCCGGACGCCGGTGTCGACGCTCCTCGGGCAGCAGCTCCCGGTCACGCTGACCCTGGCCGTTCTCGGGCTCGTCGTCGCCTGGGTGCTCGCGATCGTCGCCGCGTGGTGGTCGACGCAGCGCGGTCGGTTCGCCGCGGGACTCACGAGCGCCCTGAGCGTCACCGCGAGCGTCACCCCGCACTTCTGGCTCGGCAGCGTCCTCATCGTGGTGTTCGCCAGCGCCCTCGGCTGGGTGCCGGCGGTCAGCGACGGCTCGGCCCGGGGCTGGGTGCTGCCGGTCGTCACGGTGGCCCTGCCGGTCGCCGGGTACCTCGCCGAGACCGTCCGGGACGGCGTGGTCGACGCCCAGCGGTCGGCCTTCGCACTCGCGGCCCGCAGTCGTGGCGAGACCCGCGCGGGACTGTTCGGCCGGCACCTGCTCCGGCACGCCGCACTCCCGGGGATCGCCCTGTCCGCCTGGGCGTTCGGTTCGCTCGTGTCCGGTGCGGTCGTCGTCGAGTCGGTGTTCGCGCTCCCGGGCATCGGGCGCGCACTCGTGACCGCGGTGACGCAGCGGGACATGCCGCTCGTCGCGGGCATCGCGCTGGTGTCGGCCGCCGCGTACGTGGTCGTGCTCGCCGTCGCGGACCTCGTCGAGCGTGTCGTGGACCCGCGTGCCGGCGGGACGGCCGGGGCGGGGCCGACCCGGCGTCGCGCCCCGCACGTCACCCGGCACGGGGCGGGCGCACGGTGAGCGGGATCGCCGAACCGCGCCTCCAGGCCGGTGCCCAGGGTGACGCGTCCGCCGGACGGTCCGAGCGAGTCCGTGGGGGGACGCTCGGCCCGGCCGGATGGACCGCTGCCGCCGTCGTGGCGCTGGCCGTGGTCGCGGCGGTGTGGCCGTCGCTGCTCGGCGGTGGCGACCCGCTCGCCGTGCACCCGGCGCAGGCGCTCCAGGCGCCGTCGTGGTCGAGTCCGTTCGGCACCGACGAGTCCGGGCGGGACGTCCTCGCCCGGGTCGTCGCCGGCACGCGGGCGTCGCTCGTGGTCGGTGTGGTCGCGACGCTCGTCGGCGGCGGGGTCGGGGTCGTGCTCGGCGTGGTCGCGGGACTCGGCGGACGCGTCGTCGACGGGGTCGTCGGCCGACTGACCGAGGTCGCGTTCGCGCTCCCCCTGCTCCTCGTGGCGCTCGTCGTCATCGCGGTGACCGGCCCCGGGCCCGTCCCGGCGATGCTCGCGGTCGGGTTCGCCACGGCGCCCGGGTACGCCCGGATCGTCCGCGGGCTCGTGCTCCGGGCGCGCCGCTCGCAGGTGGTCGAGACCGCCGTGCTGATGGGCCGCTCCCCCGCCGTGATCACCGTGCGGCACGTGCTCCCCGCGGCGCTCTGGCCGGTCGTGGCGGTCGGGACGCTCGGCGTCGGGCAGGCGATCGTGTGGGCCTCGGCGCTGAGCTACCTCGGCGTCGGCACCCCGCCGCCCGCGCCCGAGTGGGGCGCGATGCTGGCCGACGGTCGCACGTACCTGCTGACGGCCCCGTGGATGAGCACCTTCCCCGGCCTCGCGATCGTGGTCCTGGCGACCGCGGTGACCGTGCTCGGCCGGGCGATCCGACGAACAGGAGCGATCCGATGACCGTGCTCGACGTGCAGGGGCTGACCGTCAGCATCGGCGGGGCAGTGGTCGTGCAGGACGTCGCGCTGCACGTCGATGCCGGCGAGTGCGTCGCGCTCGTCGGCGCCTCCGGCTCCGGCAAGACCGTCACCGCGCGGGCGGCGCTCGGCCTGTCGGCGCCCGGTTCCTCGGTCCGGGTCGACCGGCTGACCGTGGCCGGGCTCGACGTCCGGGCGTTCTCGGACCGCAGGTGGCGGAGCGTGCGCGGCTCGCGGGTCGGCTACGTCGGCCAGGAGGCCCTGGGCGCCCTGGACCCGCTGCGTCCCGTCGGGCGAGAGGTCTCGGACACCCTCCGGCTGCACACGGACATGACGGCGGCGCAGCGCGTGGGGGCCGTGCGGGACGCCCTCACCGCGGTCGGCCTCGACCCGACGCTCGCCACGGACGGTCGGCTCGCGGGCACCCTGTCCGGAGGGATGCGCCAGCGCGCCCTCATCGCCGCGGCCACGGTCGGGTCGCCGGCGCTCGTGGTCGCCGACGAACCGACGACGGCGCTCGACGCCGGGGTCGCGGTCACCGTGATGGAGCAGCTGCGTGCGGCCCAGTCGCGCGGCGCCGGGCTGCTCGTCATCACGCACGACCTCGGGCTCGTCGCGGGGTGGGCGGACCGGGTGGTCGTCGTGCACGAGGGTCGCGTGGTGGAGCAGGGGCCGGTGGCGTCGGTGTTCGCGGCGCCGAAGCACGAGGCGACGCGGGCGCTGGTGCGGGCGGCGGGTGCGGGTGCGGGGGCCGGTGGGTCTGCAGTGTGCGAGGTGCCGGACACGGTGCGGGGGTCGGAGCCCCGCACGGAGCGCGGAACCTCGCACGGTGCGGGCGTGGTGCTCGCCGCCGAAGGGCTCGCGCGGGCGTTCGACGGCGTCCCCGCCGTGCGCGACGTGTCGTTCGGGCTCGAGCGCGGGCGCGTCCTCGGGGTGATCGGCGCGTCGGGGTCCGGCAAGACCACGCTCGCGAGGATGCTCCTCGGCCTCGAACTCCCCGACGCCGGCACCGTCACGCTCGACTCGTCGCCGTGGGTGCCGCTCGACGAACGCACCCGCCGGCCCCTGCGGCACCGGGTGTCCGCGGTGGTGCAGGACCCCGGGGCGACGTTCGACGAACGGTGGAACGTGGAGCGGGTCCTCGCGGACGCGTTCACCGGCGGCGCCGAGCGGACCGCCCGTGGTGCGCTCGGTGCCCGCATCGACGTGGCGCTCGACCAGGTGGGGCTCGACCCGGCACTCCGCCGGCGCTCGCCGCTGACGCTGTCCGGCGGGCAACGGCAGCGCCTGGCGATCGCCCGCGCACTCGCGACGTCGCCCGAGGTGATCGTGCTCGACGAACCGGTCACGGCACTCGACGCCACGGTGCAGGACGCGGTGCTGACGCTCCTCGAGGGACTCCGGGACAGCACGGGGGTGGCGATGGTCTTCGTGTCGCACGATCTCCGGGCCGTCCGGCGTATGGCCGACGACGTGCTGGTCGTGCACGAGGGCCGGGTCGTCGAGCACGGTCCCGCCGCGACGGTGTTCGACCGCCCGACGCACGCCGTGACCGCGCGCTTGCTGCGGGCCGCCGAGCGGCTCGCCGCGGGCCCGCGGCCGGCGGCCGGCGCCGCGTAGCGCGCGCCGCGGGCGCGGCCGCGCCCGCGCGGCGCGCGCCGCGCCTGAGGTCGCCGAGACTCGGCCCGGCGGACACTTTCGCGGGCCGGAGGCCCGAGGAACGTCCGGCCAGCCGAGTCTCGGCGCAGGGCCGCGCCGCGCACCGCGCCCGGACGAGCGGAGGCACGGCGCGACGTCCGAGGCGGACGCGCACCGTGCCTCCAGGCAGCCGACGGCTACGAGCCCGTGGGCTCCTTCGAACCGTCACCGGACGACGGCACGTCGCCCGAGATGATCGGGATCTCGCTCGTCGAGAAGTCCTTCGCCCAGTCGGACTGCGCCAACTCGGACTCCGGGTCGTTGTAGTCCTTGATGACGCCGGCGATCTCGTCCTCGTGCGCCACCGTGGGGCCGGACCCCATCAGCGGCGTCGCGGCCGTCTCCTTGGTGAAGTAGACGGCGACGAGCCCGATCAGGGCGGCCAGCATCAGGTAGAACGCCGGGATGTCCTCGGCCCAGCCGTAGCCGGCGTCCTTCGCGGCGTTGATGAGCGCCGAGGTGGCGAGCGGGGTCGTCCCACCGAAGAGCGACACGGACACGTTGAACGCGATGGCGAGCGCGCCGTAGCGGATGATCGTCGGGAACAGCGCCGGCAGGGTCGACGGCATGGTCGAGGTGAACGTCACGAGCACCACGCCCAGGATCAGGAGTCCCGCGAAGACCCCCACGCCGGTACCGGTCTGCACCAGCTTGAGCGCCGGCCACGACAGCAGGATGAACCCGACGCAGCCCGCGGCGAGCACCGGACGTCGGCCGAACTTGTCGGACAGGCGACCACCGAACGTGATGACGACCATCATGAGGATCATCACGATCACGATGAGGATCAGGCCGAACGTGGCGTTCTGGCCGAGGTTCTGCTCGAGGTACGTCGGCATGTACGACAGGAGCATGTAGTCGGTCACGTTGAACACGAGGACCAGACCGATGCAGATGATCAGCGAGCGCCAGTTCTCGGCGAAGAGCTTGAGGAACGGGGTCTTCTGCCCCTCGCGCTCGGCGGCCTGCTCCTGCTGCTTCTGGAACGCCGGGGTCTCCTCCAGCTTGAGGCGCAGGTAGAGACCGATCAGGCCGAGCGGACCGGCGATGATGAACGGGATGCGCCAACCCCAGCTGAGCAGGGCGTCCTCGGAGAGGCCGAACTGCAGGCCCGTCACGATCGATGCGCCGAGCACGTAGCCGGCGAGGGTGCCGAACTCGAGCCACGAGCCCATGAACCCGCGGCGCTTGTCCGGCGAGTACTCGGCGATGAACGTCGCCGCGCCGCCGTACTCACCACCGGTCGAGAAGCCCTGCACGAACCGCGCCACCAGCAGCAGCACGGGCGCCCAGAAGCCGATCGAGTTGTAGCTCGGGATCAGGCCGATCATGAGCGTGCCCGCGGCCATCAGGATCATCGTGAGGGCGAGGACCTTCTGCCGGCCGATCCGGTCGCCGATCGGGCCGAAGACCGCACCGCCGATGGGGCGCACGATGAACGCTGCGGCGAAGAAGCCGAAGGTCGCGACGATGTTCGCGGCGGGGTCGCCCTCGGGGAGGAACACCTTCGAGATCGTCACCGTGAGGTAGGCGAAGATGCCGAAGTCGAACCACTCCATGGCGTTGCCGAGCGCGGCGGCCGCGACGGCACGCTTGAGCAGCGACTCCTCGACGACGGTGACGTCGTCCTCGGTCAGCTTGCGGCGTGCGCGCTTCGCGGCGCCCTTGGTGCGCAGGGGGCGGTCGCCCCGTGCGTTTCCTGCTTCGTTCGGTGCCAAGTGAGTTCCTCCGGTAGTGCTGTGTCTTGCCTTCGGGCGCCCGGCGGACGGCGACGCTGCAGTCCCTGCGAACCCCGCGTCCGCCGGACAAACTCCGACAGACTATCAGCTGCCCGGCGTGTCTGCCGGATCCGTGTGCTATTGGCCACCGGAGGGTCGGTGCGAGCCGCTACGATCGTGGGACTGCGCAGCACGCGCACACACTCAGGCACCTCATCACGGACTCGGTGCCGCACACAGCGGTCGCAGCACCGCACCGAACGGAAGGCCCGCCATGTCGAAGCCCATGCCCGAGAAGCCCACGGTGGACGGACTCGAAGACGTCTGGGGCCCGGTCTGGGAGCAGGACGGCACCTACCGGTTCGACCGCGACGCCGCCGGCGACCGCAGCAACGTCTACTCGATCGACACCCCGCCGCCGACCGCCTCCGGTTCGCTCCACATCGGGCACGTGTTCTCGTACACGCACACCGACCTCAAGGCCCGGTACGAGCGCATGCGTGGCAAGCACGTCTTCTACCCGATGGGCTGGGACGACAACGGTCTCCCCACCGAGCGCCGTGTGCAGAACTACTACGGCGTCCGCTGCGACCCGCAGCTCCCCTACGACGCCACCTTCGTGCCGCCGTTCGAGGGCGGGGACAACAAGTCGTCGAAGGCGGCCGACCAGATCCCGGTGTCGCGCCGCAACTTCATCGAGCTGTGCGAGCGCCTGACCGTGCAGGACGAGCAGCAGTTCGAGCACCTGTTCCGCACGCTCGGGCTCTCCGTGGACTGGACGCAGTCGTACCGGACGATCGACGACACCTCGCGGGCGAGCGCCCAGCGTGCATTCCTCCGCAACCTCGAGCGTGGTGAGGCCTACCAGGCCGACGCCCCGACGCTCTGGGACGTCACGTTCCGCACGGCCGTGGCCCAGGCCGAGCTCGAGGACAAGGAGATGCCGGGCGCGTACCACGGCATCGCCTTCCACCGCACGGACGGCGGCGACGACGTCGTCATCCAGACCACCCGCCCCGAGCTGCTCCCCGCGTGCGTCGCCCTCGTCGCGCACCCGGACGACGAGCGCTTCCAGGACCTCTTCGGCACGACGGTCCGCTCCCCCCTGTTCGACGTCGAGGTCCCGGTGCTCGCGCACCACCTCGCGCAGCAGGACAAGGGCGCCGGCATCGCGATGGTCTGCACCTTCGGCGACACCACCGACGTCGTGTGGTGGCGCGAGCTGCAGCTGCCGAACCGCGCGATCATCGGGTTCGACGGCCGCGTCCGCTCCGACGAGCCGGCCTGGATCGAGTCCGACGGCGGCAAGGCGCTCTACGCCGAGATGGCCGGCAAGACCGTGTTCTCGGCGAAGAAGGTCGTCGTGGACGCCCTGACCGAGTCCGGCGAGCTGATCGGCGACGTGAAGACGATCAACCACCCCGTGAAGTTCTTCGAGAAGGGCGACAAGCCGCTCGAGATCGTCTCGACCCGCCAGTGGTACATCGTGAACGGTGCCCGCGACGAGCAGCTCAAGGCGACCCTCCGGCAGCGCGGCGACGAGATCGCGTTCCACCCGGACTTCATGCGCGTCCGGTACGACAACTGGGTCGGCGGCCTCTCCGGCGACTGGCTCATCTCGCGCCAGCGCTTCTTCGGCGTGCCGCTGCCGGTCTGGTACCCGCTCGACGCCGACGGCAACCCGGTCTTCGACCAGCCGATCGTCCCGACCGAGGCACAACTCCCCGTCGACCCGGCGTCCGAGCCGGCCCCGGGCTACACCGAGGACCAGCGCGGTGTCGCCGGCGGGTTCCAGGGCGAGCTCGACGTGATGGACACCTGGGCCACCTCGTCGCTCACCCCGCAGCTCGCGGGCAAGTGGGAGACCGACCCGGCGCTCTACGACCTCGTCTACCCGTACGACGTCCGCCCGCAGGCGCAGGACATCATCCGCACGTGGCTGTTCACGACGGTGCTCCGCAGCCAGCTCGAAGCGGACACCGTGCCGTGGAAGCACGCGAGCATCTCCGGCTTCATCGTGGACCCCGACCGCAAGAAGATGTCGAAGTCGAAGGGCAACGTCGTCACGCCGCTGTCGATCCTCGAGCAGCACGGCGCCGACGCGGTCCGCTACTGGGCGGCCTCGTCGAAGCTCGGCACCGACGCGGCGTTCGACCCGCAGAACCCGAAGCAGATCAAGGTCGGTCGTCGTCTGGCGATCAAGGTCCTCAACGCCGCGAAGTTCGTCTACGGCTTCCCGCTGCCCGAGGGCGCCACGAGCGTCACCGAGCCGCTCGACGTCGACGTGCTCGCCGAGCTCGGATCGGTCATCGACCAGGCCACCACGGCGTTCGACGCGTTCGACCATGCCCGTGCCCTCGAGGTGATCGAGCGCTTCTTCTGGACCTTCTGCGACGACTACCTCGAGCTCGTCAAGGAGCGCGCGTACGGCACCGCCTCGGACGCGACGCACGAGACCCAGGCGAGCGCGGTCCTCGCGCTCCGCGCCGCGATCGACGCGCTGCTGCGCCTGCTGGCACCGTTCCTCCCGTTCGCGACGGAGGAAGTGTGGGCCTGGACCCACGAGACCAGCGTGCACCGCGCCTCCTGGCCGACCGTGGCCGAGCTGCCCACGCAGGCCGAGCCGACGGGGCTCCTCGGGGCGGTGGGCCAGGCGCTCATCGGCATCCGCGGGGCGAAGACGGCCGCCAAGGCGTCCCAGAAGACGCCCGTGACGCGCGCCGTCGTGCAGGCTCCGGCCGAGACGCGGGCGCTCATCGAGCGCGCGGCGGTCGACCTGGCGGCCGTCGGCCGCATCGAGAACCTGTCGTTCGAGGACGGCGCGGAGCTGGCCGTCACCGAGATCGAGCTGGCGGAACAGCAGGCGTAACGTCGGTCGTCCGGGCCGGGTCGCGTGTGCGATCCGGCCCGGCCACCACCGGACTGGAGGCACGGATGCAGTTGGGCAGACGCTGGAACGTGGGTGCCGAGGCACCCGGGCAACTCCCCGAGGCGATGGTCGTCGCCGTGCGGGGCGTCGAGGACGAGCTCGCGTCGGAGTCGGTCGACACGGCGGGGTGGGGCTGGACCCTGACCTTCCTCGAGGGCAAGCCGATGGTCGCGCTCGACGACGGCACCTCGATCCACCTCGACGACGCCGGGCGCGCCCAGGTCACGAACCCCGACGACGCCCCCGAGGAGGACTGAGGGCGCCGCGCACGCGCGCCGTGCATCGCTTGGTGAGCAGAAATGGTCGGGTCCCGCTGGGGAACCCGACCATTTCCGCTCACGATGCGAGCACGCGCGCTACTTCGCGAGCCACCCCAGGAGCACCTCGTTCACCTCGGCGGTGTGCGTGGTGAGCAGGCCGTGCGGGGCGCCCTCGATCTCGACGTACTCCGCCGCGGGCAGTGCCTTGGTGAAGCGTCGGCCGGTGGCGTCGATCGGCAGGATGTTGTCCGCCGTGCCGTGCACGATGAGCGCCGGGACGGTGACCTTCGGGATGTCCTGACGGAAGTCGGTCGGCCACGTCAACGGTGCTGCGGCGGACGCGATCGCACCCGACCCGGCAGCGACGTTCCACGCGTTCCGGACGGCCTCCTCCGAGATGCGGGAGCCGAGGTTGTCCGACAGGTTGAAGAAGTCCTGGTAGAAGTTCGTGAAGTACGCGTACCGGTCCTTCTTCACGTCGGCGGCGATGCCCTCGAAGAACGACATCGGGCCGGCGCCGTCGGGGTTGTCGTCGGTGATCGCCAGGAAGGGCTCGAGCGAGGCCAGGAACGCGACCTTCGCGATCCGGTCCTCGCCGTGGCGGCCGATGTACCGGGCGATCTCGCCGGTGCCCATCGAGAAGCCGACGAGGATCACCTCGTGCAGGTCGAGGGTCGTCAGGACCGTGTGCAGGTCGTCGGCGAAGGTGTCGTAGTCGTACCCGGTCGACGGCTGCGAGGACTGCCCGAAGCCACGGCGGTCGTACGTGATCACGCGGTAGCCGGCGTCGAGCAGGGCCGGGACCTGGCCCTCCCACGAGTTGCCGTCGAGCGGGAAGCCGTGGATCAGCACGATCGGCTGGCCGGTTCCCTTGTCCTCGTAGTGGAGTTCGATGTCGACGCTGTTCTCGGTCCCGACGGTGATGGCACCCATGGTCGTTCCTTCCCTGAACCTCGCGGAGAACGGTCGTTCTCCGTCGATGTGGCTTACACTAGAGAACGGTCGTTCCCGGCGCAAGTCGAGAACGGTGAACACGCAGCGAACGGGGTACGCCATGGCAACCAGCACGCTCCCGACCGTCGACCCCGACGTCCGGGCACACATCGTCGACGTCGCCGACCAGCTCTTCTACGCGCGCGGCATCCAGTCCGTCGGCATGGACGAGATCCGCACCGGCGCCGGGGTGTCGCTCAAGAAGCTCTACGCCGCGTTCCCCGGCAAGGAGCAGCTGATCGCCGCGGTCCTCGCCGGACGCCACGACGTCTGGGAACACGGGGTCCACGGCGCAGTCGACGCCGCCACCACCCCGCGTGACAAGCTGCTCGCGGTCTACGACTTCCTCGAGTCGTGGTTCGGCGACGACACCTTCCGCGGCTGCGGGTTCATCAACGCGTTCGGCGAGCTCGGGGCGACCTCCCCCGCCGTCGCCGAGATCGCCCGCGCCCACAAGGACTCGTTCCAGCGCTTCGTGCAGGGCCTCGCGGCCTCGGTCGTCCGCGACCCCGCCACCGCCGAGGAACTCGCCGCCCAGCTCGCCCTCCTCGCCGAGGGGGCGCAGACCACGGCCGCCATCGCCGGCTCGACGACGCCGGCGCGGCACGCGCGGCGGGCAGCCGAGACCCTCATCGACGCGGCGACGCGCGCCTGAGACGCGACCGACCGTCGGACAGGAGGCGCGGGTCGGGTCCGCACCGCGCCTCCCGTCCGACAGCGTCACCGGTCCGTAGGGTGGAGCGATGGCAACCCCGTTCGATGGACCGAGCACGCTTCCCTACGCCCTCCCGCCGTTCCGCGAGGTACGGCTCGAGCACTACCGCCCCGCGTTCGACGCCGGCATGGCCGAGCAGCGCACCGAGGTCGAGGCGATCGCCGCCTCCCCCGACGAACCCACCTTCGAGAACACGCTCGTGGCGCTCGAGCGCACCGGGCAGCTGCTCGCCCGCGTGAGCCACGTGTTCTTCACGCTGTCGTCGGCGGACTCGACGCCGGAGCTGCACGACCTC
This sequence comes from Curtobacterium sp. YR515, assembly GCF_900113095.1. Classification (NCBI taxonomy): domain Bacteria; kingdom Bacillati; phylum Actinomycetota; class Actinomycetes; order Micrococcales; family Microbacteriaceae; genus Curtobacterium; species Curtobacterium sp. YR515. The sequence continues at coordinate 206,420 of NZ_FOOD01000001.1, forward strand.
GAGGCCGAGGTCTCCCCGCTGCTCGCTGCACACCGCGACGCGATCACGCTCGACGGACGCCTGTACGCACGGGTGGCGGCGGTCCGTGATTCGCTCGACGACCGGGCCGACCTCACCGACGAGGACCGTCGGCTGGTCGAGCGGACGCACACCGAGATGACCCTCGCGGGCGCCGGGCTCGACGACGCCGGCAAGGAACGGCTCACCGCGATCAACCAGGAGCTCTCGACGCTCACGACGACCTTCGAGCGGAACCTGCTCGAAGACACGAACGACCTCGCCGTGCACGTGTCGGATGCTTCGGAACTGTCCGGCCTCGACGACGGCGCGAAGTCCGCCGCCGCCGCAGCCGCTGCCGACCGGGGGCTCGACGGCTGGCTCATCACACTGCCGCTCTACACCGGGCATCCGTGGCTGTCGTCGCTGGCCGACCGCGGGCTGCGTCGGCGGATCATGGAGGCGTCGCTCTCCCGTGGCCGTCGGGGCAACGAACACGACAACCGCGACGTCCTCCTGCGCATCGTCCGACTCCGGGCCGAGCGCGCCGAACTCCTCGGCTTCCCGAACCACGCCGCGGTCGTCACGGCCGACGAGACCGCGGGCACGCCCGAAGCCGTCGACGGTCTGCTGTCGTCACTCGTCGGCGCGGCCGCTCGCAACGCCGACGACGAACGGGACGTCCGCGCCCGGGTGCTCGGTCACGAGGTCGAGTCGTGGGACTGGGCGTACGCGACCGAGCTCCTGCGCGGTGAGCAGTTCGCGGCGGACAGCTCGGCGCTCCGCCCCTACTTCGAGGCCGACCGGGTGCTGCACGACGGTGTCTTCCACGCTGCCGGCGAGCTCTACGGCCTGACCTTCACCGAGCGCCCCGACCTGCACGGGTACAACGACGAGGTGCGGGTGTTCGAGGTGCGCGGCGCCTCGGGTGAGGAGGTCGGGCTCTACCTGCTCGACCTCTACACGCGGGACGGCAAGCGCGGCGGCGCGTGGATGAACCCCGTCGTGGAGCAGTCCGCGCTGCTCGGCACGCTGCCCGTCGTCGTGAACAACCTCAACGTCGCGAAGCCGGCCGCCGGATCGCCGACGCTCCTGATCCAGGACGAGGTCGAGACGCTCTTCCACGAGTTCGGGCACGCGTTGCACGGCCTCATCGCCCGCACCACCTACCCCCGCTTCTCGGGCACGAACGTGGAGCGGGACTTCGTCGAGTTCCCGTCGCAGGTGAACGAGATGTGGGTGTCGTGGCCGTCCGTCCTGGCGAACTACGCCAAGCACCACGAGACCGGGGCGCCGCTGCCGCCGGAGCTCGTCCTGGGGCTCAGCGACTCCGCCGGCTTCAACGAGGGGTTCGCGACGACGGAGTACCTCGCCGCGGCGCTGCTCGACCAGGCGTGGCACCGGCTCTCCGCTGCCTCGGCGGCTTCCGTGACCTCGGTCGAGGACTTCGAGCGGGCGGCTCTGGAATCCGCGGGCATCGCGGTCGAGGCCGTCCCGCCGAGGTACTCGTCGACGTACTTCGCGCACACGTTCTCGGGCGGGTACGACGCCGGGTACTACGGGTACATCTGGTCCGAGGTGCTCGATGCCGACACCGTGGAGTGGTTCCGCTCGAACGGTGGACTCTCGCGCGCAGCGGGTGAGCGGTTCGCGTCGAAGTTGCTCGGGGTCGGTGGGGCGAAGGACCCGCTCGAGGCGTACCGGGACTTCCGCGGGCGCGATGCCGAGGTGGGGCCGCTGTTGCGGCGCCGCGGGCTGGAGTAGGGGCGCGGGGCGCGCCGCGCGCCGCGCGGCGGCGCTGCCCCGCGCTGCGGCGCAAGCTGCCGGCGCACAATCAAAGTCACCCCGAACCGCGCGCATGCGCGGCTCAGGGTGACTTGCGTTGTGCGCCGCGCGCCGACGCGCAGCGTCGAACCACGTTTCCGACGTCGAACCGCCACCGACGGCCGGTTCGACGTCGGAAACGTGGTTCGACGTGTGCCCGGCCCGCCCCGCCGCCGCGCGAGCCGCCAGCTGGCGCGCGGCGCGCAAGCGCGCGAAGCGCAGCAGGGCGCGCAAGCGCGCGAAGCGCAGCCGGGCGCGCAAGCGCGCGAAGCGCAGCCGGGCGCGCAAGCGCGCGCCGCGCGCCCTGCGCTACGCGGACTTCTCGACGCGCTTCGCCCTCGGCCGCGGGACGATCGTCGGCGCAGCGTTCTCGAGCACCGACTCGCGGGTGATCACGACACGTGCGACATCGTCGTCCGACGGCACGTCGAACATCACCGGCCCGAGCACCTCTTCGAGGATCGCCCGGAGCCCACGAGCACCCGTCTGCCGCAGTACCGCGAGGTCCGCGATCGCCTCGAGCGCACCCCGATCGAACTCGAGCTCCACCCCGTCGATCTGGAACATCCGCTGGTACTGCTTCACGAGCGCGTTCTTCGGCTCGGTCAGGATCTGCATGAGCGCCGACTGGTCGAGCTGCGACACCGTGGTCACGACGGGGAGACGCCCGATGAACTCCGGGATGAGCCCGAACTTGTGCAGGTCTTCCGGCAGGACGTCGGCATAGAGGTCCTGCTGGTCGAGCGGGCTGTGCAAGGGTGCACCGAAGCCGATGCCCCGCTTGCCGACGCGCGACGAGACGATGTCCTCGAGCCCGGCGAACGCACCGGCCACGATGAACAGCACGTTCGTCGTGTCGATCTGGATGAACTCCTGGTGCGGGTGCTTCCGACCGCCCTGCGGCGGGACGGAGGCGACCGTGCCCTCGAGGATCTTGAGCAGCGCCTGCTGCACGCCTTCACCCGAAACGTCGCGCGTGATCGACGGGTTCTCGGCCTTGCGGGCGATCTTGTCGACCTCGTCGATGTAGATGATGCCGGTCTCGGCACGCTTCACGTCGTAGTCGGCTGCCTGGATGAGCTTGAGCAGGATGTTCTCGACGTCTTCGCCGACGTACCCGGCCTCGGTCAGGGCAGTGGCGTCCGCGACGGCGAAGGGCACGTTGAGTCGCTTCGCGAGGGTCTGGGCGAGGTAGGTCTTGCCGCAGCCGGTCGGCCCGATGAGCAGGATGTTCGACTTCGCGATCTCGATGTCGTCGCGGTCTTCCGCTGCGGTGATCTGCCCCTGCGCGCGGATGCGCTTGTAGTGGTTGTAGACCGCCACTGCGAGGGAGCGCTTCGCCGGGTCCTGCCCGATGACGTACTCCTGCAGGAAGTCGAAGATCTCGCGCGGCTTGGGGAGCTCGAAGTCACCGCTGGCGGTGTCCTCGCCGGCTTCGGCCAGTCGCTCTTCGATGATCTCGTTGCACAACTCGACGCACTCGTCGCAGATGTACACCCCGGGACCGGCGATCAGCTGCTGGACCTGCTTCTGGCTCTTGCCGCAGAAGGAGCACTTGAGCAGGTCAGCGCTCTCTCCGATGCGTGCCATGTCGGTGCCCTCCTTGGTAGACCGATGCAGGTCGACGACCTGCCCGACTCGTACCGAGCCTAATCGCAACCGGTGACACCGACCGCGACGCCGAGCCGGTTTCGCCCGGCGCGTTCGCCCAGGGCGTTCGATCCTGCTACCGTGTCCACGACTTCTCTACAAGTTGTAGAAGCCGCAGTCGCGGGTCGGAGAACCCGCAGTCCCGGAAGGAACCCCATGTCCAAGCGCCTCGCCGTCGTCGGCACCGCGACCCTCGGCGTCACCGCTGCGATCGTCCTCGGCACCGCGGGTGTCGCCAGCGCCCACGTCTCGGCGACGGCCACCTCGACCGCGGCGAACTCGTACACGACGGCCACCTTCTCGGTCCCGCACGGCTGCGACGGCTCCCCCACGACGAAGATCGAGTTCCAGGTGCCGGACTCCGTCATCGAGGTCACGCCGACCGTCAACCCGAACTGGACCATCACGAAGGCCACGGCGCCGTACACGAGCCCGTCGGCCTCCGCGGACGACGAGTCCGCCGAGGACGCGGGCGAACGCGTCACGAGCGTCACCTACACGGCGAAGACCCCGCTCCCCGCCGACGAGCGCGACACCTTCGCGCTGTCCTTCTCCCTGCCGGACGGCAAGCCCGGCGACCTCGTCGAGTTCCCCGTCCTGCAGACCTGCGAGAAGGGCTCGGTCGAGTGGAACCAGGAGCAGAAGGCCGGAGAAGCCGAGCCCGAGCACCCCGCGCCCTCGATCACGCTGACCGCCGCCGAGGCCACCGACGACGACGGTGACCCCGTCGCCGCCACCCCCACGGCCGCAGCGGCAGCGGAGTCCACGCCCGCCGACCCCGACCTCGTCGGACGCTTCCTCGGCCTCGGCGGCCTGGTGCTCGGCGCAGCCGCCCTGGTCGTCGCCGTCGCCGGCACCCGCCGTCGGAGCGCCTCCAAGTGACGGAGCGCGACACCTCGACGAGGCGCGTCACGTCGACGGACCGCGTCACGTCGACGGAGCGGTCACCGCGCCTCCGGCGGGCCTGGAGGCGCGGTGCCGGTGTCGCCGCCACCCTCGCCATCGCAGGCGGTGCGGTCCTCGGCCTGGCCGGCCCCGCCAGCGCGCACAACTACATGATCGCCTCGACCCCGAAGGTCGACGGCACGCTGACCGCGCTGCCGAAGGCCTTCGAGATCACGACGAACGACAAGCTGCTCGACATCGACGACACGAACTCGGGCTTCGCCTACCGGATCGTCGGCCCCGACGGGAAGTACTACGAGGACGGCTGCCTCGACGTGGACGGCCCCTCGATGACCACGAAGGCGGCACTCGGCGCCTCGGGGAAGTACACCGTCGAGTGGCAGATCGTCTCCGCCGACGGGCACACCGTGTCCGACGAGTACCGCTTCACGTGGGACGCCCCCGCCGGGTTCACCCCGTCGAAGGGCTCGTCCACCCCGCCCGTCTGCGCCACGGCCGGCAGTGCGGCGAGTGCCAGTGCCGACACCACGGGCACCGCCTCGGGCGACACCGAGTCCCCGACGTCCGACGCCCTCTGGATCGGTGCCGGCGGCGTCGTGCTCGTCGGGCTCGTCGTCGCGCTCCTGCTGCTGCTGCGTCGCCGTCCCGCCCCCGCGTCCGACGACGACCCCACCGACGACTGACGGCGCCACGGCACCACCGCACGACGAAGGCCCCGCACCGATCGGTGCGGGGCCTTCGTCGTGCGGGTCGCCGGGACTACTTGACGAGCGCCGGCAGGTTCTTGCGGCTCGTGAGGACCTGGTCGATCAGGCCGTACTCGAGCGCCTCTTCGGCGGACATGATCTTGTCGCGCTCGATGTCGTTGTTGACCTGCTCCGGCGTGCGGTTCGAGTGCTTCGACAGGGTCTCCTCGAGCCAGGTGCGCATGCGGAGGATCTCCGCTGCCTGGATCTCGATGTCGGAGGCCTGACCGCCGCCCTGCTGGACCGCCGGCTGGTGGATGAGCACGCGGGCGTTCGGGAGCGCCAGACGCTTGCCGGGGGTACCGGCAGCGAGGAGCACCGACGCCGCCGAGGCAGCCTGACCGAGGCAGACCGTCTGGATCTGCGGACGGATGTACTGCATCGTGTCGTAGATCGCCGTCATCGCGGTGAACGAGCCACCGGGCGAGTTGATGTACATCACGATGTCGCGGTCGGGGTCCATCGACTCGAGCACGAGCAGCTGGGCCATGACGTCGTCGGCCGACGCGTCGTCGACCTGGACGCCGAGGAACACGATGCGGTCCTCGAACAGCTTCGCGTACGGGTCCTGCCGCTTGTAGCCGTAGGCCGTGCGCTCTTCGAAGCTCGGCAGGATGTACCGATCAGTGGGGGCCGGGACGTTCTGCGCGCCACCGAGCATGGGGAGATGCATTCTCGTTTCCTTTTCTTCGGTGGGTGGGGTCAGGACTGGGCGTCGGGCTCGGCCGCGTCGGTGGGGGTCTCGCCGTCGCCGACGGTGCCACCACCGCCGATGACCTCGGTCGACGATGCACGGAGGTGGTCGACGAAGCCGTACTCGAGGGCTTCCTGCGCCGTGAACCAGTTGTCGCGGTCGTTGTCCTTGAGGATCTGCTCGATCGACTTGCCGGTCTGCTCAGCCGTGAGCTCGGCCATCCGCTGCTTCATGTCGAGGATGACCTTCGCCTGCGTCTGGATGTCGGCGGCCGTGCCACCGAACCCACCCGACGGCTGGTGCAGGAGCACACGCGCGTTCGGGGTGATGTAGCGCTTGCCCGGGGTGCCCGACGAGAGCAGGAACTGCCCCATCGAGGCGGCGAGGCCGATGCCCACCGTGACGATGTCGTTCGGCACGAACTGCATCGTGTCGTAGATCGCCATACCGGCGGTGATCGAGCCACCGGGCGAGTTGATGTAGAGGTAGATGTCCTTCTCAGGGTCCTCGGCGGCGAGCATCAGCAGCTTGGCTGCGATCTCGTTCGAGTTGTCGTCGCGGACCTCGGAGCCGAGCCACACGATCCGGTCTCTCAGAAGGCGGTCAAAAACACTGGGGTTCAGTGTCGCTTCGGCCATGGAAAAGCTCCCGTTCAGTTGTCGCTTGTTGTCGAACTTATCGGGTGCAACGCACCACTTCTCGTCTGTTCGCTGTCGGCAATGCGGTGGTGCCGAAATACGGGACGGGAGGCGCGGTGCCAGCTGGCACCGCGCCTCCCGTCCGTCGTGCTGGTGGCGTCGAGATCGTTACTCGGCGTCCTCCGCAGGCGTCTGCGCGACCCCCGCCGTGAAGGCGGAGAGGTCGACGTCGTCACCGTTGGTGTCCTTGACGGTCACCTTGGAGAGGACGGTCGCGACGGCCTTGGAGCGCGCGACCTCGCCGACCATGCCCGGGATCTGCCCGTTCTGGTCGATGACCTTGATGAACTCGCCCGGCTCCATGCCGTACTGCGCAGCGGCCTGGATGAGGTACTGCGTGAGCTCTTCCTGCGAGACCTGGATCTCTTCCTTCTCGGCGATCGAGTCGAGGAGGATCTGCGAGCGGAAGGCCTTCTCGCTGGACTCGGAGACCTCCTTGCGGTGCTCGTCGTCCTCGAGGCGGTTCTCCTGCTCGAGGTGACGGTGCACCTCGTCCTCGATGAGCTGCTCCGAGATCGGGATGTTGACGTCCTCGATGAGCTTCTCGACGAGCTTGTCGCGAGCCGCGGCGCCCTGACCGAAGGTCTTGGACTTCGCGATCTGCTCCTTGAGGTCCGCCTTGAGCTCGTCGATCGTGTCGAACTGGCTGGCGATCTGCGCGAACTCGTCGTCGGCCTCGGGGAGCTCGCGCTCCTTGACGGCGGTGACGGTCACGGCGATCTGGGCGATCTCGCCTTCGCGGTCGCCACCGACGAGCTTCGACTCGAAGGTGGTGGACTCGCCGGCGGTGAGGGACTCGAGCGCCTCGTCGATGCCCTCGAGCAGGTCGCCGGAGCCGATCTCGTAGGAGACGCCGGTGGCCGAGTCGACCTCGTCGTCGCCGATGGTGGCGGTGAGGTCGATCTGGGCGAAGTCACCCGTCGTCGCCGGGCGGTCGACCGTGACGAGCGTGCCGAAGCGGGTGCGCAGGTTCTGCAGCTCCTCTTCGATCTCGTCGTCCGAGACCTCGACCGCGTCGACGGTGAGCTCGTACTTGTCGTACTCCGGCAGGTCGAACTCGGGACGGACGTCCACCTCGAAGGTGAGGACGAGGTCGCCCGTGAAGTCCTTGACGTTCGGGAGCTCGGCGACGTCGGCCTCGGCACGACCGAGGATGCGCAGCTCCTGCTCCTCCACCGCCTGGCGGTAGAAGTTGTCGATGGCGTCGCCGACGGCGTGGTTCAGGACCTCGCCGCGGCCGACGCGCTGGTCGACGATCGCCGGCGGGACCTTGCCCTTGCGGAAGCCGGGGATGTTGATCTGCTCGGCGATGTGCTTGTACGCGTGGTCGATGCTCGGCTTGAGATCTTCCGGCGTCACGTTCACGGTGAGCTTGACGCGGGTGTCGCTCACCTTGTCGACGGTGCTGGTGGCCAAGGGATGTTCTCCTGTTGGTTGACGTTCGTGTGGTCCTGGTCGGGGCGACAGGATTTGAACCTGCGACCTCCCGCTCCCAAAGCGGGCGCTCTACCAAGCTGAGCTACGCCCCGTTTGACTGGGCCAGGGGTGTCCGCGCACGCCGGTGGGGCGCATGCGACGCCGATGAGTCTAGCGGTCCCCGGGCGCGCGGTTCCCGGCAGGTTCGGAGCCGTCTTCGGCGTCGTCCTGCGCGCGTCGTCGCAGGCCCGTCCGCCATCGCACGCCGACGACGACCTGCACGCCGAGCGCGGCCACCGCGAGCAGGATGCCGGCGACGATGCGCCACGCGTGCAGGAGCGCGTGCGCGGGCTGGGTCTGCGGGTCCCCGAACAGCTCCGGCCGCAACGAGAGGACGATCGCCGCGAGGACGACCAGCACGTAGGAGAGCACGCGCGAGCGCTTGATCCTCCGGGCATCCCGGTCGGTCGGCGGGAGCACGACCCGGGACGACACGGTACGTGGTGACATGTCGGTGCTCGTTCGTCCGCTACGATGGTCGGGCTGCGCCTGGTGCGCAGGCGCGGGGATGTAGCTCAATGGTAGAGCCCCAGTCTTCCAAACTGGCCACGCGGGTTCGATTCCCGTCATCCCCTCCACTCCTCGCTCTCGGCCCTTCCAGGCCGTCGATCGGTGTGCGGTGAACCGAATGCAAGGAAGTGTTTGCAACGAACTGTTTGCAAACATCTCTTTGCGGTGTACGGTCGAGCCATGACCGACGAGACCCGCATCCTCGACGTCGCCGCCCTCAAGGCGCTGGCGCACCCGCTCCGGGCGCGCCTGCTCGACCTGCTCTCCCAGAACGGCCCCTCGACCGCGACGTCGCTCGGCGCGAAGCTGGGCGAGTCGAGCGGCTCGACGAGCTACCACCTCCGGCAGCTCGAGCGCCACGGGTTCGTCCACGAGCTCCCCGACCGCGGCAACGCCCGCGAGCGCTGGTGGGAACGCACCGCCGGTCGGATCAGCATCGGCAGCCCCGACGAGGGCCCGGCCTCCCCCGCGCAGCAGACGGCGACGCAGCTCGCGAGCCTCGCCGTGATGGACGCCGAGAACGACCTGGTGCGCGAGTGGACCACCCGTGACCCCGACACCGTCCCGGCCGACTGGCGTGGCGTCTCGGGGTCGTCGACCTACGTCGCGCTCACTCCCGACGAGTACGGCGCGATGTGGCGGGAGTTCGAGGCCGTCATCGAGCGGTACCGCGCCATCCGGGGGCAGGCGGCCGATCTGCCCGAGGGCGTCCGTCGTGTGTTCGCCCAGGTCCGCAGCGTCCCGATCATCGACGAGGAGCCGACACCGTGACCACCTACCAGCCCCGCACGCTCCCGGTCCCGCCGATCTCGCCGGTCGAGGTCCTGACCAACCGGCTCGGCACCGCGCTCGTCCGCTGGAGCCTCCGGCACGCCGAACGCCGTGCCCTCCGAGCCGTCACGGCCCGCGAACGCGCCCTCCGTCGCGCGCTCGGTGAGCAGGCCCCGGCGATCACGAGCACGACGACCGACCTGATCGCGGCCGAGCTCCGTCGGCGCTGGTGACCCGCCCGGCACAGTTCCCCGCCGGATCTCGGGACTGCTAGCGAACGCCCACCGGCTCCTCTTCGACTTCCTGCCGCAGCATCCGGTAATGCCGCTCCCACCCGGGCGTACCTCGGCCGGCGGCGTGCAGCGCCGTCCGGACGGCCCCGAGCGCCCGATCGAGCGCACGGAACTCGTCGTCGGCGACGACCCCGATCGAGAAGGTGAGGGTGCCGGTCGCGAGGTCGGCGGTCAGATCCTGATCGTGGACGTCCTCGAGATCGAACAATGCGTCGGCAATGAGGTCGAAGTCCGTCGAGAGCTCGGCCCGGACGTCGTCCGATGCTCCGAGCAGTGCTGCGCACTCGACGCGTACGAGGTAGTTCGTCATGACGTTCTCCTGTCCCAGCAGTCTGTTCGCGCGAGCCGATACTTCAGATGCACAACGTACCAGGGGTTCGACGGCGTCATGTGGACCGTGTGCAGGTGCACACCACACGGGCAGTAGGCCTTGTAGTACTTCCGCGCCTTCACGAAGCGCCACCCGCGCGCTTCGGCGGTGCGCATCACGTGCTCGATCTCCTTCTTGGGATGTCGTGGGCGTTCGACCATCGGCACCTCCCCTCCACTGCCTGCGACGATAGGGAGCGACGGGGAGGTGCCGAAGGTCGGCGGGAGACGTTGTGGAACTGGTCCGAGACAGCCCACGCTGTGGAGGAGTGTCAGGGACCTGCGAGCTCGAGGGTGATCGCCGGCGCGTCGCCCAGCTCGACACCCGCGCGACGACGTTCCGCGGCCCGGAGGGGCACGAGGTACCCGCCGTCCTTCGGGAAGAGCGAGGTCGTCCAGGTCACCGACCCGATCGTGACGCGGGCGGGGATCACGCCCCAGCCGTAGGTGAGCATCGGAGCGAGGTCGTGGATCAGCTCGGCGGCGTCCGGAGGCACGACGGCGTAGAAGAACGGCGCCGGACCGCGCCACTCGATGACCTCGCCGGTGAACTGGAGCTCCACGTCGCGATCGTACGGCGCACCGCACGCGGACGGGCGGGTTCTGCCGCGTTCGTGACCGTTCCGGTTCACGATTCCCGGGTTCCGCGAACCAGAACGGTCAACGCGCACGCGCGAATCCTGCTCCAGCGACGGGAGGCGAGGGACGGGACGGACGCGCCCCGCGCCTCCTGGACCCTGCCGAGGAGACGCGGGGCGCGAGCCGCCGCACCGGACGCGACGTCAGTGGTACGTCGCGGCCTGCCCGTAGAGCACCTGCGTCATCGACGACACGTACGACGAGACGTCACCGTCCGGCAGGTTGTACGTCATGAAGACGCCGTACCCGTCGGCCTTCGTGCGCTGTGCGAGCGACACCGCGGTGGACTGCGCCGTGTTCTGGATGTCGACCGCGGCGGCGGACAGCTTCGCCTTCCCGAGGCCCGGGATCGACGGCGCCGAGTAGGTGCCGTAGTACGGGTTCCAGGCGTAGTCGAGCTTCGAGCCGATGGTGCTGCTCGACGACGAGAGCGACGAGGACGCCGGGCCGATGTCGTAGAACGAGATGAGCTTGCCGGGCATCTGGGCACGGAGCGCGGTGATGAGCCAGCCGATCGACTGCTGGTTCGGCTGCGGCGTGCCGTTCGTGCCGTAGTCGGAGTACTCGTCGTCGAGGTCGACCCCGTCGAGGCCGTACTTCGTGACCGTGGCGGTGACCTGGGACGCGAAGTCCGCGGCGGCTGCCTGGGTCGGGAAGTTGGCGATCCCGGCGCCCTGGTGGTTGCCGAGGATCGACAGCGAGACCTTGATGCCCTTGGCCTGCAGCGGCTTGATCTGCGTCGCCGCGGCGTCGAGCGTCGCCTGCACCTTGTCGTTGTTGTACAGGACGGCCTTCGAGCCGTTCCAGTTGATGTTCGCGGCGAAGATGATCGCCACGTCGAACGCGTTCGCCCCGTTCGCCAGCTGGTAACGGCCGACGTTCGCGAGCTGGTCGTTGTTGACCTCCACGTACGCAATGCTCGTGGGCCCGGACTTCGTCGCGCTGGTCGCAGACGCGGTCGCTCGCGCCGGGTCAGCCGACGCTGCGGACGGCACGAGTGGTGCCGCCACCATCGCGGCGATGGCCGCCACGATCCCGAACGTCATCCTCTTCTTCATCACATTCCTCCTTGAATGGGTCGGTCGTTCAGTTGTGTGGGAAGCGGAAGGTGCGGACCTCGTAGGCGTCGACGGCGAACGAGGACGCGTCGACGGTCCCGGCCGAGGCCAGTGGCTCCTCGAGCAAGGTGACCTCCGCCCCCGGACCGAACGGCGCGTCGACCACGATCCCGCCGGTCCCCCGCTGCCCGGACGGCTCGTACACCCGCACGACCAGGTCGCCGGACCGGTCGTCGGCGAGCTTGACGCTCGACACCACGACGTCCCCGGAGACCTGCACGAGCGGGTCGAACCCGTGCCCACCGGTGGTCACCCGTGCAGCGGCGTTCATGACCACGCCGGCCGCCGTCGCCCCGAGCTGGTCGGTGCCGATGACGATCCCGTACCGGTGCGTCTGCACGCCCTGGTCGGTCTCGGGGTCGGGGAACCGCGGTGCCCGCAGCAGTGAGAGCCGCACGGTGGTGGTCACGTGCCCGTCGACGGCGTCGCGCGTGGTGTCGAACCCGTGGATCGAGTCGTTCACGAGGGCGACGCCGAAGCCCGGCTCGGACACGAGCACGTAGCGGTGCATCGAGGTCTCGAACTTCGCGGCCTCCCACGAGGTGTTCGTGTGCGTCACCCGCTTCTGCGCCCCGAACTGCGTCTCGGCGACGGTGTGCTCGGCGCGGACGTCGAGCGGGAACGCGACCTTGAGGAACTTCTCGGTCTCGTGCCAGTCGGTCGTCTGGTCGAACTCCAGCGTGCGGGAGTCCGGCGCGAGCACGAGCTCCTGCCGGACCGTCGAGTCGCCGAACGCCCGCTCGACGACGACGCGCGCGACGCCGTCCGCGTCGACCGAACCGTGCAGCCCGGTGACCGACACGAGGTCCTCGACCCGGTTCCGGTAGTAGCGGTCGACGTCCCACGCGTCCCACATGTTCGGGAAGTCCTGGTGCAGCTGCAGCAGGTTCGCCGCCTGTCCGGGAGTGATCGACTCACGCCCGGTCGCCCGGTCGACGGCGCTCGTCACGAGCCCCTGCGCGTCGACGACGACCCGGACGAGGTCGTTGGCGAGCACGTACCCGCCGTCCTCCTCGGTCAGTGCCACGGCGGTCGGCTCCGGCACGTCGGTCGCCAGGACCGCGCCCTGCGCGGGTGCGCCGGCCTGGAGGAACGGGGCCGGGTTCACGACGACGGCCGCGTCCCCGGTACCGGCGAGCGCCGACAGCGCCTGGTCGATGATCGCGGTCAGGGCGCGGTCCGTCTCGGCGTACTTCGCGACCGCTTCACGGTGCACCCACGCGATCGAGGTCCCCGGCAGGATGTCGTGGAACTGCTGGAGCAGGACCTGCTGCCAGAGCGCGTCGAGCTCGTCGTACGGGTACTCGAACTCGGTCCGGGATGCGGCGGTCGTGGCCCAGAGCTCGGCCTCGATGAGGAGCTGCTCGGAACGGCGGTTGCCCTGCTTCGTGCCGTGCTGGCTGGTCAGGGTCGCACGGTGCAGCTCGAGGTAGAGCTCCCCCACCCACACCGGCGGGTCGGGCAGCTCGGACTTCGCCCGGTCGAAGAACGTGTCCGGGTGCTCCCAGCGGACCTTCGCACTCCCCTCGAGGTCGGCAAGGCGCTTCGCCGTGCCGGTCATCTCGCGGGTCGTGCCACCGCCGCCGTCGCCCCAGCCGACCGGCGCGATCGACCCCGAGGCGAGCCGGTTCTCGCGGAACTGCCGGGAGGCCTTCGCGACCTCGCTGCCGGACAACCGCGAGTTGTAGGTGTCCATCGACGGGAAGTGCGAGAACACCCGCGAGCCGTCGATGCCCTCCCAGAGGAAGGTGTGGTGCGGGAACTTGTTGACCTGGTTCCACGAGATCTTCTGCGTGAAGAACCACTCGAAGCCCGCGCGACGCATGAGCTGCGGCAGCGCCGGGGAGTACCCGAAGCTGTCCGGCAGCCAGACCCCCTTCGGCCGGATCCCGAACTCGCGCTCGAAGAACCGCTGCCCCTGCGAGAACTGACGGACGATGCTCTCGCCCGTCGGCATCACGGTGTCGGATTCCACCCACATGCCGCCGATCGGCAGGAAGCGTCCGGCCGCCACGGCGGCCTTGACCCGGGCGTAGACCTCGGGCCGGTGCTCCTTGATCCACGCGTACTGCTGCGCACTCGACATGCCGTACAGGAAGTCGTCGGTCTGGTCGATGAGCTCGGTCATCGTCGAGGTGGTGCGGGCGACCTTCCGGATCGTCTCGCGGACCGGCCAGAGCCAGGCGGAGTCGATGTGCGCGTGCCCGACGGCGGAGATCGTGTGGGCGGAGACCTCGGCGGGCGCGGCGAGGACGTCCGCGAGGGCCGCCCGGGCCTCGGGGGCGGTCGCGGCGATGTGCTGCAGGTCGAGCCGGTCGAGGGCATCGTCGAGCGCCTGCAGGATCCGCATCCGCCGCGGCCCCTCCGGGAGCTCGGCCTGCAGTTCGAGCAGGACGTCGATGTCGAGCGCGAGTTCGTGCACCTCGGACTCGAAGACGGCGAGGTCCATCCGGCGACTCGTGTAGAGGCGCGTCGACGACGAGGTCTGGACGTCGCCCTCCTGCGTCGGGAGGAAGGGGTGGTAGTCGAGCAGGACGGGGTTCGACGCCGCCTCGACGAAGAGCTCGACGGTCTCGCCGCCGACGGCCTCCTCCGCGACGAGCACCCACTGGTTCCGGGGGTTGATCGACTTCACGGGCGTGCCGTCCGCGCGGTAGACGAGTCCCTCGCACTGGAACCCCGGCATGTTCTTGTCGAAGCCGAGGTCGACGACGGCCTCCACACGGCGGCCGGCCCACTCGTCCGGCACGGTCCCGGTCAGCCGGAACCACGTCGTCCCCCACGCGGCACCCCACGTCGTCCCCACCTCGTACGGCGTGAAGTCGAGCGCGAGCCCGGCCGCGGGCGCGATCGGCTCCCCCGGCAGCTCGTGCCACGCGGTCTCGAGCGGCGTCGCGGTGGCGTGCACCGCCGGCAGGATGCGTTCGTCGAGGACGCGTCGCGCCCGGCCGGTGGTGAGCGGGATGTCGTCGTGCATGGAGACCTTCCTGTCGTGCGGTGGTGCTGGACGTGCGGGGTGTGCGGGGCGTGTGGGGTGTGCGGCTCAGGCCATCGTGGCCGGGTGGGCCACCGACAGGAGCTCGGTGGCGGTGTCCTCGGGGACGTCGACGCACCGGGTGATGCCCCGGGCGGCGAGCAGCGCGTGGTCGTCGACCCGCGAACGCAGGACCACCTGGGGACCGCGTCCGTCCGGGGCGGCCTCGGCGAGGTCGAGCCAGGCGGCGGCGAACCGGCCTCCCGGCGCGCAGTCGGCCCGGAGCCCGCCACGTGCGGTGCCGTCCGCGAGCACGTCGTCCAGCACGAGGGCGGTGGCCGGCGGCCCGGACACGGCACCGGTCGTGTCGGCCCGGCCGCGGGTGCCGTGCTCGCGGGCGAGGGCGGCGAAGGCCTCCCCCGCCGGCTTCAGCCGACCGTCGTTCGTGAAGAGGCCGAGGTCGTACTCGAGCTCCGGGAAGTCCGCGAGCGACCGCGAGACGTCGTGCGAGCACCACCACGTGACGCCGAGCACGTGCTGCGCGTCGAGCACGTGCCGGATCGTCTGCTCGGTGAACGCGGCGGCGTCGGCGGGGTCGACCACGTTCGTCGGCGCACCCACCTCCTGCAGCCAGTTCGGGCGCTCCGGGTCGCGGTTCCACGCGCTCGCGAGCTGCAGCAGGTACTCGCCGTGGCGGACCGAGCCGGCCCCGAGTGCGCCGTGCAGGGTCGCCGAGCCGTTGAACACCCACGAGTGCGTGACGGTCGCGTCGCCGTGGTCGGCCGCGTGTTCGGGGCCGAACGGCTGGGCGTCGTCGTACCAGGCCGCGTCGTACTGCGCGACGGTGACCAGGGGCCGTGGACGCGACCCGGTGCCGGGGCGGGCGGGCGGTGCCGAGCCGAGCCGCGCCTCCAGGCCGACCGGACTCGACAGCCCGGCCCGCGCTGCCGCGACCATCGCTGCCGCCCACGCGTGCCCCTGCTCCGCCGTGATGTCGTGCGGCGTCGGGTGCGGCGCGTGCGCGAACTGGTTCACCTCGTTGCCGATGGTGATCCCGAGCAGGTTCGGCTTGTCGGCGACGGACGCGGCGAGCGCCTCGACGTAGGCCGCCGTCGACGCGACCACGTCCGGGTCGGTGAACATGTTCCGGCGGTGCCAGCTCTCGAGCCACGAGGGCACGAAGTCGAAGCTCGACAGGTGCCCCTGCAGCGCGTCGACGTTGACGTCGAGCCCGAACGAGCCCGCGATGTCGACGACCGTCGCGACGTCCCGGAGCGCCGACTGCCGGATGAGCGTCCGGTTCGGCTGCACGACCGGCCAGAGCGGGAAGATCCGCACGTGGTCCGCGCCGAGCGACGCGATCTGCTCCATGTCCCGCGCCGTGTCCGACGGCGAGAAGTCGAGCCACGAGTGGAACCAGCCGACCGAAGGGGTGTGGTTGACGCCGAAGCGCATCAGCCCTTCACCCCGCCCTCTTCGACGCCCTTGAAGAAGAACCGCTGCAGGATCGCGAAGATCACCGCGATCGGGATGAACGCGATCATCGTGCCGGCCGCGATCATGCGCTGGTCGGTCGCGAACGTGCCCTGCAGGTACTGCAGCCCGACGGTCAGCGTCAGCTTGTCCGGCGACTGCAGCACGATGAGCGGCCAGAGGAAGTCGTCCCACGCGCCGATGAACGAGAAGATCGCGATGACGGCGATGGTCCCCTGCACGGCGGGCAGCGAGATGTACCGGAGCCGCTGCAGGGCGTTCGCGCCGTCCATCACGGCTGCCTGGTCGATCTCCTCGGGGATCTGCCGGAACGCGTTGAACATGAGCAGGACGTTGAGCGCCGCGATCATGCCGGGCAGGGCGACGCCGACGAGGGAGTCGGCGAGGCCGAGGTCCTTCACGGTGACGAACTGGGAGATGATCGTCGCCTCGCCGGGGAGCACCAGGGTGGCCAGGAAGAGCCCGAGCACGGCCTTGCGGAAGCGCCACTGCAGCCGGGCGAGCGCGAAGCCCGCGAGCGTCGCGAACACGATGTTGCCGAGCACGTCGATCGCGGCGACGACGAGGGAGTTGCCGATGTACCCGAACACGGGGATCGCCTCGCCCACCCGCAGGTAGTTGCCGAAGGTCGGCTGCGTGGGGATGAAGGACGGGTTCGCCGTGTAGATGTCCTCCCCCGTGCCCTTGAGCGAGGTCGACAGCTGCCAGAGGAACGGCCCGATCGTGATGAAGAGCACCACGACGAGCAGGACGTAGCGGAGCACCTTCTCGCGGGTGGACATGACGCCCCACGCGGCGCGGCGCCGCGTGCGCCCGTTGCGTCCGTTGCGTCCGTTGCGTCCGTTCGGTCGGGAGGCGCGGCTCCCGTCGGTCGCGCCGGTCACGTCCGGCGCGGGTGCGGCCGCGCCGGCGGCGCCCCCGAGGACGGGTTCGGTGGTCGAGGTCGTGTTGGTCACTTGTCCGCCTTGCTGTTCATCCGGGCGAGGGCGAGCATCGGGATGAGCGTCACGACGAAGAGCAGGAGGCTCAGGGCGGACGCGTAGCCGAGGTTGCCGGTGAAGCCGCGGGCGTACTGCTGGATGAGCATGACGAGCGAGTTGTCCTGCCCGCCCGGTCCGCCGGTGCCGTTGGTGAGGATGTAGAGCTCGCTGAACACCCGGAGCGCGCTCACGCACACGAGGATGCCGACGAGGGTCATGGTCCCCCGGACGCCGGGCATGGTCACGGACCAGAACCGGCGGACGGAGCCGGCGCCGTCGAGGGCCGCGGCTTCGTGCAGGTCCTTGCCGACGTTCCCGAGGGCCGCCAGGAAGATGATCATGTAGTACCCGAGGCCCTTCCAGACCGTCAGGCTGATCGCGCTGAAGACGAGCAGCCACCGGTCGGTGAGGAACGGGATGGAGCTCTGCACGATCCCGAGGGACTGCGCCATCTCGTTGATGACCCCGCGGTCGTCGAGGATCCAGTTCCAGATGAGCCCGACGACGACGGCGCTGGCGATCACCGGCGTGTAGTACGCGGTCCGGAAGAACGCGATGCCGGGGAGCTTCCGCTCGACGAGCACCGCCATGAGCAGCGGGAGCACCGTCAGCAGCGGCAGGCACACCGCCATGTAGATGACGCTGTTGAGGAGCGCCTCCCACACCTGCGGGTCGGCGAGCAGCGTCTCGAAGTTCTCGAGGCCCACCCACTGGCTCACGCCCCCGAGCGGGCTGGCGTTCGTGAACGACAGCCGGACGGTGTTGATCGACGGCCAGAGACTGAACGCGAGCAACCAGACGAGTGCCGGCAGGACGAGCAGCCAGGGCGTGAACCAGCGGTTGGCGCGCATCAGCTGTTCGCCAGCAGGCTGTTCATCTTGGTCTGTGCGGTCTGCAGCGCCTTTTCGGGCGTCGTGCCGCCCTTCATCGCCAGCGCGATCTGCTGGTCGAGGAAGTCGGTCATCGCCGAGTTCGCCTCGACCGGGTTGAGGTTCTTCGCCGTCTTCAGGGCGTCGTTGGCGAGCACGCGGGCCTTGGCCTCGACGGTGCCGTCGTCCTTCGAGAAGTACGGGTCGGACTGCGACGAGGTGGTCGACGGGAAGATGTTGACCAGGTGCGCGAAGGCCTCCTGGTTCTTCGCGTTCGTCATGAAGGCGGCGAGCGCCTCGGCCGTGGCGATGTGCTTGCTCTTCGCACTGACGCTGAGGCCCTGCACGTAGAGCGGCGGGTTGTCGAGGGCCGACGACACGACGATGTTGCCCTTGAGCGAGGGGTTGTTCTTCTCGAAGTCGCTGATCGCGGTTGCGCCACCGGTGGTCCAGGCGACCTTGCCCTGCGTGAACAGGGTGGAGTTGCCGAGGTAGTCGGTGTTCAGGACGGACGAGGGCATCAGGCCCTCCTTGTAGGCCTTCGCGTACTTCGCGATGAGGTCGGCCGCCTTCGACGAGTTCGCGAAGGTGAACTTCGTGCCCTGGTCGTTGATGATCTTGACGCCGGCGAGCGAGAAGTCCGACAGGCCGGGCTTGCGGCTCATCAGGTAGTCGTCCGGGCACTTCTGGTGCATGGTCTCGGCCTGCGCGAAGAGCTCGTCCGTCGTCTTCGGCGGGTTCGCCGGGTCGAGGCCGCACTGCTCGAACATCGTCTTGTTCCAGTAGTCGACGTCGGTGTTGAGGTACCACGGGTAGCCGAAGGTGCCGTCGACGCCCTTGTAGTTGTAGGCGGCGAGCGCACCCTCGACGTAGGTGCTCGAGAGCTTCGAGTCGTCCTTCGCGACGTCCTGCAGGAAGCCGCGCTTGGCGAGGGGCAGGGCGATGTCCGGCGGCAGGTTGATCACGTCGGGCAGGGAGTTCGACGACGCCTGGCTGAGGACCTTGTCGGCGTAGCCGTCGCCGGGCTGGTCGACGAGCTTCACCTTCGCGTCCGGGTACTTCGCCTCGAAGTCCTTGATCACGCCGTTGAGGTAGTCCGTGTAGGTCGGGGTCAGCGCCCAGGTCTGCAGGGTGATGGATCCGTCGACCTTGCCGCTCCCGCCGCCGCTGCCCGCGCTGCTGCCGCTCGAGCACGCGGTCAGCACGAGGGCCGTGACGGCCGCTCCGGCGAGGATCGCGAGGGCGCGTCCCGTCGTCCTGCGTGTGGTGTTCTTCATCGCTCGTGACTCCTTCGTCGTGGTGCGCGTCGTGCTGAACCGGTTCAGTCCCCGTCACCGATCCGTGTGAATGGAGCGATGATTTCCGACTAAAGCGTTATAGTCAACCCCGTGGCCCAGAACCGTCGCACGACGATCGCCGACATCGCCGCACGAGCCGGCGTGTCCATCAGCGCCGTCTCGTTCGCGCTCAACGACCGCCCCGGCGTGTCCGACGAGACCCGCGCGCGGGTGCAGGCCATCGCCCGCGAACTCGACTGGCAGCCGCACACCGCTGCACGGGCCCTGGGCGGTGCGAAGGCCGGGTCGATCGGCTTCGTGCTGAACCGGCCGGCCCGGACGCTCGGCACCGAGTCGTTCTTCGGCGACCTCATCTCGGGGATCCAGCTCGGGCTCGCCGGCAGTCACGTCGGCATGAACCTCCTCGTTGCGCGGGACGCCGCCGAGGAGCTCCAGACCTACCGGGACTGGTGGCGCGGACACCGGGTCGACGGCGTGATCGTGATCGACCCCCGCCGCGACGACGACCGGATCACGCTGCTTACCGAGCTCGGGATGCCCACCGTCGTCGTCGGGTCGCACCCCTCGGCCGAGCCCGCGGCACCGACGGTCTGGATCGACGACTCCGACGCGACCGACACCGTGCTGCGGTACCTGCACGCGCTCGGGCACCGGCGGATCGCGCACGTCGCCGGACGACCGGAGTTCGAGCACACGGCGATGCGGATCGACCGCCTCCGCGAGTTCACCGCGGCCGAGGGGCTCGAGGACGCCGTGTCGATCCCGACCGACTACTCCGCCGAGGCCGGGGCGAGCGCGACCAGGTCCCTGCTCTCGCAGAGCGTCCGCCCCACCGCGATCGTGTACGACAACGACGTGCTCGCGGTCGCCGGACTGGGCGTGGCGAGCGAGATGGGCGTGCGCGTGCCGGGTGACGTCTCGATCGTGTCGTTCGACGACTCGGCGATGGTCCGGCTCGTGCGGCCGTCGATCACCTCGCTCACGCGTGACACGGTCGAGCTCGGGCAGCGGGCAGCGACGCTCCTGCGCGAGCAGATCGACGCCGGCTCGCCGCTGCCGTCGCGCCCGGGGCCGTCGCTGACGCTCAGCGTGCGCGAGTCGACCGGCCGCGTGCGCCCCTAACCCCTCCGCCCCGCCGGCCCCGTCGACACGCCGATCTCGGGCGCCGCGTGCGCACGGGCAGCGCGGCCGACTTGACGCCGGTTCGAACACACGTTCGAATACTCTCGTGGGACGGCGTCGCGAGAACCGGTGGCAGCCCCCGGAACACCCGGAGGTCGAGCGTCCGCGCGCCTACTCCCTCTCCGAGGACGCCCGCGGTCCGGACGTCTGCCACGCCGTCACCCCCGTGCCGGTCTGGGCGTGGATCCAGTTCCCCACGTTCCACGTCCGCGTGAAGGCCTTCGCGAAGAGCTGGACCCGCGACGCCGTCCTCGTCGAGTGGGCGCAGTTCGGGCAGCAGGCGAACGCGTGGGTGTGGCGGTCCGCGGTGAAGCACCGCACCCTGCGTGCCGACGCGGCGCGGCGCAGTCCGCAGAACGCACCACGTTGACTTCCCCCGACATCGCGAGGATCGTTTACGGAACACCGGTACAGCAAGTAACTCACTGATCGAGACATTCGGTCCGAGTGCTGACGCTGGGAGGAGGCACCATGAAGAAGAGCGAGGTGCCGTCCTGGGTCGCCCACGTGCTCACCCCGCCCGAGGTCATCGCGGCCTACGTCGAACGACGGGTCAACGACCCGGCGTTGCTGACGGGTGAACACACGGAACCCACGTACGCGGACTTCCTGCGCGACGAGTAGACGGTCTTTCCGGAGGCGCGGCACACGTTCCGGACTCACGGAACGGGATCCGCGCCTCCCGTTCGACCGCCCCGACCACGACGCGCGGACAGCGTCACGCCCACGCTCGCGGCGGTGACGCACGCGAGGGCGACGACCTCGAGCAGCGCGAGCGCTTCGTGCAGGATCAGCAGGCCCGCGAGGGCCGCGATCGCCGGCCCGAGGCTCTGCAGGACCCCGAAGACACGGGTCGGCATCCGCCGGAGCGCGAGCATCTCGAGCGCGTAGGGCAGGACGCTCGACAGCACGGCGACGCCGCCGAACACGAGGAGGAGCACCGGTTCACGGACGACCCCGTCGACCGCCGACCGGAGCCCGAACGGCAGCGACACGAGCATCGCGACGAGCATCGACACGGCGAGCCCGTCCACGCCGGGGATCGCGGCGCCCACGTGCCGGTTCATGACGATGTAGCCCGCCCAGCACACCGCGGCGAGGACGGCGAACACGACACCGCCGACCGCGGTCACCGCCGCCGGACCGACCCCGAGCAGCACGACCCCGGCGAGCGCCAGCACCGCCCAGAGCACGTCGCGCCACCGTCGGGTGTGCACGAGGGAGAGGGCGAGCGGGCCGAGGAACTCGATCGTCACCGCGACCCCGATCGGGATGCTCGCGAACGCCACGTAGATGAAGACGTTCATGCCGCCGAGCGCCAGCCCGAGGCCGATCGCACCGAGCCACTGCGGCCGGGTCCAGTGCCGGACGCGCGGCCGGACCACGAGCGCGAGGACGACGGCCCCGATGACGAGCCGCAGTGTGGCGGCGCCGACCGAGCCGACGTCGTCGAACCGGGTCTTCGCGATCGCGGCGCCGAGCTGCACGGACACCATCGCCGCGAGGGCGAGGAGCGGCGCCGGGACGCGGTTCACCGGTGCGCCGTCACCCGAGGTAGGCGAGCACGGCGAGGACCCGCCGGTGGTCCTCGCCCGTGTCCTCGAGCGCGAGCTTGCCGAAGATGCTCGAGACGTGCTTCTCGACCGCGCCGGTGCCGATCACGAGCGCGCGGGCGATCGCGGCGTTGGTGCGGCCCTCGGCCATCAGCCCGAGGACGTCGCGCTCGCGCGGCGTGAGCGCTGCGAGCGGGTCACGGCGGCGGCTCATGAGCTGGGTGACGACCTCGGGGTCGAGCACGGTGCCGCCGGTGGCGATGCGGCGGACGGCGTCGTCGATCTCCTCGAGCCGGGTGACGCGGTCCTTGAGCAGGTAGCCGATGCCGGTCGCGCCCGCCGCGAGGACGTCCTCGGCGTAGGTGGCCTCGACGTACTGGGACAGCAGGAGCACGCCGGTGCGCGGAGCCCGGCGCCGGGTCTCGACGGCGGCGCGGACGCCCTCGTCGGTGAAGGTCGGCGGCATCCGCACGTCCATCACTACGACGTCGGGGGCACCGTCTGGGAGCGTGGCGAGGAAGGAGTCGGCGTCGGCGTACTGCCCGATGACGTCGATGCCCGCTTCGTCGAGCACACGCGAGAGTCCTTCGCGCAGGAGCACGGCGTCGTCGACGACGACGGCCCGGATGCGTGCTGCATCCGGGCCGTCGCTCATGCCGACCAGCCTAGTGGGAGCGCGGACGCTCCCGGGGGCTCACGAGCGCGTCACGGGCACGCCGTTCAGGGCACCGAGCGGGATCCGTGCCGTCGCCTCGGTCGGACCGCCCTCGGGGCTCGAGACCGTCAGCTCGCCGTCGAGGGCGCGCATCCGACCCATCAGCCCCTCGATGCCGTGCCCCTCCTGCGGGCGGGCCCCACCGCGGCCGTCGTCGGTGACACTGACCGTGAGGTACCAGAGTCCGGAGGCGTCGACCACGAGTCCGAGGTACACCCCGGCGGTCGAGGCACCGGCGTGCTTCGTGGTGTTCGTCAGCAGCTCGCTCACCGTGAAGTACACGTTGCGCTGGATCTCGGTCGCGAGCTCGAGTCCGTCGGGCAGGCGGACGTCGAGGCCGACGGGGATCGGGGTCCGGGCGACGAGGGCCTCGAGCGCGGCGACGAGCCCGCGGTCGAGCAGGATGGGCGGTGCGAATCCGCGGGACAGTGCACGCAGCTCGTCGAGGGCGTCCTGGGCGTGCTCCGACGCCTCGCCGATGAGCTGCTTCGCCTTCGCCGGGTCCTTGTCGAAGGCACGCTCGGCCGCGGACAGGTCCATGCGCAGGCGGACGAGTCGCTGCTGCGGGCCGTCGTGCAGGTCGCGCTCGATCTGGCGGAGTGCCTGGCCCTCGGCGGTGACGGCGCCGGCACGGGAGGCCTGGAGCCCGGCGACCCGGCGCTCGAGCTGCTCCGCACGGAACCCGCCGAGCAGACCGAAGTCGATCCAGAAGTGCGCGATCACGGAACCGCGGGCCCACAGCGGGAAGAGCACCACCGAGGCGGCCATCGACAGGAGTCCGAGGAACCCGAAGCCCACGACGGACGTCATGTCCCACCCGAAGTACTGCGCGCTCATGCCGTTCACGAACGCGACCCCGGCGAGGCCGATCGGCCAGAGGAAGCCGGCGAGGAGCAGTGCGCCGGCACCCACCGTGCAGAGCGCCGCGATCGGGTACACGACCGCCGCGTGCAGCAGGTACAGCCAGTAGTGCGGGTTGGCGACGGCCGATCCCGTGCGCGTCCACCAGTTCTGCTGCCACCGGGGCGTCCAGTCGACCGGTCGGATCGGGCGGTTGTCGGCCCACCCGATGCGGAGCTTCTCGAACTGGCCGAGCCACCGCGCGACGAACAGCGCGATGAAGAACATCAGCAGGACGAACGGGTTGAAGAGGTCGCGGAAGCCGCCGCCGAAGATCGCCGCGGGGAACGCGGCGTAGAGCGTGCAGAGCAGCACCGCCGTGAGGGCCATGTAGCCGAAGTCACGCGGCAGGCGCTTCCACGCCTCGCGGTAGAACGCACCGGCGGTCATGCCCGTGCCCGATCCAGACCCACCGGGCGCGGTCGGGTGTGCCGGCCGGACACTCGGGCCCTGGCCGCTCGCGGGCGGCGTCGACGACCACGTCGGGGGCGTCTGGTTCGGCTGTGCGGGCATCGGTTCGGTGGCTCCTGGCGGGACGGAGTCGTGCAGCGGGACGGTCTCGGCCTGGTCGAGGCGGGCGGTGTCGGTCATGACACCAAGCCTCGCGATCACCGGCTCGATCCCCCATCCTGCCCCCTCCCGAACCGGAGGTGGGGTTATCCCCCGCACCGGCGTACCGTGTGGCCATGGGGAACACCACGGGGGTCCGGGTCGCGTCGGCGGCCGCCATTGTCGCAGCGCTCGTCTTCGGTGCCGAGGGGCTCGGCGACGCGTGGGGGGTCCTTGCCTTCGGCCCACCGGCGTTGCGGCTCGCCGGAACGGTCGTCGCCGGTGTCTGCGGAGCGGTCGTGCTCGTCGCCGCCCTGCGTTCCCAGGACCGCCGCGCCGTCGCGTTCGGGGTCGCCGTGCTCGCGTTCGCCCTGGCCTGGGCCGTCCCCGGGCCGATCGGCGACGGGCTGTACTGGATCGCCCGGGCGGCGCTCGTGGCGTTCGGCGTGCTGACCGTCCGTGGTCTGCGCGGACCGCAGCGCGTGCTCGGCTGGGTCGTGACGATCGCCGCGGCGCTGTGGTTCGTCGTGTCCGTCCTGACGCAGACGGTCCCGCCGCCCTCCACCGCGCAGGAGGTCCTCGCCGTCGTGTACGCGGTCCCCGGTGTGCTGCAGGCGGTCGCGTTCCTCGCGGCGGCCGTCCTCGTCGCCGTGCCCCTGCTCCGCCCGGTCGGCACCGGTGCGGGGTCGCTCTGGTCCTCCGCCGAGGTCCGCTGACCCGCACGCTCCACAGGTCGGACACCGGCGCCCTCGCCCGGGTGTCCGACATGGCAGCGTCATGGCGTGGAAGATGCACTCCGAGCACTGGTGGACGCCGTCGGCCTCGACGTTCGCTACGGCGACGAGGTCCTCGCCGACGACGAGCGCTGGACGCTCGACCTCGGCTCGACGACCGACCACGTCTGGGTTGCGTCGACCGCCCGCACCGAGGTGTGGCTCCGACGCGGCGACGACGTCTGGGTGGTCTCGCCGGGGACCGCAGCGATCGTCGCGCCGGGAGTCCAGGTGACGGTGGGCACCGGCCCGGATCGCTCACCAGCACCGACGGCCGACGATGCGTGGTGCAGTCCGACGGGCGTCCACCTCGGGACCGCGTCGTTCGGCCCGTTCGTCGACGAAGCGCTCGGGCTCGGCGCGCTCGTCCACACCGAGCCACCCGAGGCACCGCACGAGGACGTCGTGCTCGCCCTCGCCCACATCGCGTCGCTCGTCGGTGGCCGGTGGAGGGCATCGCGCCGGGATGCCCTCGCGCGTGTCGTCGTCATGACCGTGCTCGGCGACAACCCACCGTCGTTCCTCGCGGATGCGAGCCTGACCCCGTGCATCGATCGGCTCCTCGACGGCGGCGACCCCGTGCCGATCGACGAGCTGCGGCGTGGCACCGGCATGTCGGCGAGCACCGTGCGGCGCCGGTTCCGCGCGACGACCGGCTGCTCGCCCGAGGAGCTCCGGCGGTGGTTCCGGTCGCTCGCCCTCCGTGCCGCACTCGCCGCCGACGACGCCGACCCGGCCGCCGTCGCTGCCCACGCCGGGTTCAGCACCACGAGTTCGATGCGGCGCTCGCTCCGGCGCGTGCGAGCGCCCGATGTCCGTGTTCCATCCGCGCTCTGACCGTTCTGGTTCGCGGATCCCGGGATCCGCGAACCAGGACGGTCAATCGCCGGACAGAACGTGCGGTCGCCCGGGGCTCACGCGCCGAGCGACGCCAGCCGTTCGGAGCGACGCGCGGCCTGCTCGACCGGGTCCGGCACGGGTGCCGCCTGGATGAGCCGCCGCGTGTACGGGTCCTGCGGTGAGCGCAGGATCGCGTCGCGGCTCCCCTGCTCGGCGACCCGCCCGCCGTGCAGCACCACGACCCGGTCGCAGAGCGTGTCCACCACGGCCAGGTCGTGCGTGACGAAGAGGCAGGCGAACCCGAGTCGTTCCTGGAGCTCCCGGAAGACGTCGAGCACCCGTGCCTGAACCGAGACGTCGAGCGCGCTGGTGGGCTCGTCCGCGATGAGCAGCGCGGGGTCCAACGCAACGGCACGGGCGATCGCGACGCGCTGCCGCTGGCCGCCGGAGAGCTCGTGCGGGAAGCGCTCGCGGAAGCCGCCGTCGAGCCCGACGTCCGCGAGCAGGCGCTCCACCCGCTCCCGGACCTCGTCCGCGGGCAGTCCGAGGATCTGCCGGAGCGGTTCGGCGACCGTCTGCCCGACCGTGTACCGCGGGTTCAGGGAACGCAGCGGGTTCTGGAAGACGACGCCGACGCGACGGCGCATGGCACGCCGGGAGGCACGGTGCGCGCCCGCCACGTCCGTCCCCTCGACGAGGACGGCGCCCGCGGTGATCGGTGCGAGTCCGACGGCGGCTCGGCCGATGGTGGTCTTGCCGCTGCCGGACTCCCCGACCAGGCCGACGATCTCTCCCCGGCCGACGGTGAACGACACGTCGTCGACCGCACGGAAGCGCCCACGGAGTGCTCCGCCGTACTCGACCACGAGGTGCCGGACGTCGAGGACGGGTGCGGCGACCTCCGCGGCGGGGTCGACCCGCGCCTCCTGGACCGCACCGGTGCCCATCCGCGGGACGGCGGCGAGGAGTTCGCGCGTGTAGTCGGCGGCGGGTGCGGCGAAGACCGCGCTCGCCGAGCCGGTCTCGACGACGCTTCCGCGGCGCATGACCACCACGCGGTCGGCGATGTCCGCCACGACGCCCATGTCGTGCGTGATGAGCAGGATCGCGGTCCCGGTGCGTTCGCGCAGCCGGCGGAGGACGTCGAGGACCTCGGCCTGCACGGTCACGTCGAGCGCGGTCGTCGGCTCGTCCGCGATGAGGAGGTCCGGGTCGGCCGCGAGCGCCATCGCGATCATGACGCGCTGGCACTGGCCGCCGGAGAGTTCGTGCGGGTACTGGCCGAGTCGGCGTTCGGGCTCCGGGACCTCGACGGCGCGGAGGAGGTCGAGCGACCGTTCCCGCACCGCGGCACGGTCGAGGCCGTCCTCGGCGCGACGGACGGCCTCGGCGAGCTGGAACCCGACCGTGAAGACCGGGTTCAATGCGGCGGACGGGTCCTGGAAGATCATCGAGACCCGGCGGCCACGTGCGGCTCGGAGGGTGCGCTCGTCGGCGCCGAGGACCTCGAGGTCACCGAGGCGGATGCTGCCGGTGGCACGTGCGCCGTCCGGGGCGATGCCCATCGCCGTCATCGCGGTCATGCTCTTGCCGGAGCCGGACTCGCCGACGACGGCGACCACCTCGCCGCGACCGACGGTGAACGAGGCGTCGTCGACCGCACGGACCACGGTGCCGTCGACGTCGAACGTGACGCTGAGGTGCTCGACGGTGAGGACGTCGCTCATGGGGTCTCCGATCGGTCGGGGTGGTCGCGGGCGTCCTTGAACGCCTCCCACTCCTCGAGCATCTTGCGGTGGTAGCCCTGCAGCCACTGCATGTAGTCGCGGCCGTTGAGCAGGCGCTCGCGGACCTCGGCGTCGACGTCGCCGGAACCGGTCCGGCCCGCCGCCTCGACGACGGCGAGACCGTGGCCGATGATGTCGCGCTGGCGGTCGAGGTACTTCCGCTCGCTCGCGAGCCAGGACCCCCACACGTCGGCTTCGGCGCGGAAGTAGTGGCTGCGCTCGCCGGGGACGGTGTGCCGCTTCACGAAACCGGAGTCGACGAGCCGTCTGGTCGCCATCGACACCGAGCCCGAGCTGGCGCCGAGGGCGGCCTGCAGGTCGGCGGACGACGAGTGCGGGGCGCGCGTCATCATGAGGTACCCGAGCACCCGGGCGTCGGTGAGGGGCATGCCCGCGGCGTCGTTGAGCATGAGGGCGAACTCCTCGACGAAGGTCTGCCGCTCGGGTTCGAGGACGACGTCGTCGACGGGGTGCTCGTCGGTGTGCGCGCGGACACCGGCGCGGTCGTCGCCGCTCACGGTGCCAGTCCAGCCGCGACCTCGGGTCGCTCGGACGGGATCGTCCAGGGTTCCTCGCTCATGCCGCCGCCTCCGCGGATCGACACCACGGTGCCGTCGGCGTCGCGCTCGAAGGTGATGTCCTCGTCGATCGACCCGAAGCGGTTGCCGTGGGTCATCCGGAGCGTGTCGGCGTCGACGACCTCGAGCCGGGTCGGGGTGTCGAGCGGCTCGGGGCCCGACGGGTCGACCTCGACGAGTCGGTCCCCGATCCGGGCGATGTCGGTGACGCCCCACGGGTTCGCGAAGCGGCCCGTGAACGTGTCGGTGTCGACGTCGTCGGGTACCAGCGTCCCGGGGGCGTCGTCATCCGCCGCGGCGTCGAGCATCCGGATGATCGCGGTGGCGATGAGCGTCGCCGGGCCGGCCGCGGCGCTGGTGAGCACCGAGACGACGAGACCGGAGGCCGGGTCGAACATCGACTGCGTGATGTGCCCGGGGAAGCCGCCGGAGTGGCCGCGGATCTCCCGGCCACCGATCCGGTCGACGATGAACCCGGCACCGTAGCCGCGCGCCGCGGGGTCGTCCGTCGCGCTCCACGCCTTGCGCTGAGCGAGCCGCTTCGAGTGGTCGTCGAGCAGGGTGCCCTGCCCGATGACGTGCTGCGAGAAGTACCGGACCAGGTCGGAGGCGGTGCCGTGGAAGCCCGTCGCCGCTGCCATCGCGCGGGTGTCGACGTGGTCGATCCGCCGACGCTGCCGAGCGACGTGGAACCCGGTGTACCCGACCACGAAGTCGTCGGCGCGCGCGGGGTCCCAGTCGGGCCCGGTGTTCCGCAGGCCGAGCGGTTCGGTGATCGACTCGCGGACGAAGTCGTTGTACGACCGACCGGCCACCGCGGCGATGACGAGCCCGAGCAGGGAGTACCCGAGGTTCGAGTAGTTGAACGACGATCCGGTGGGCACCTTCTGCCCGCGGTCGAGGACGAGCGCGAGGAGTTCCTGTTCGTCCGGGAAGGGCCGGAGCAGCGACCAGTAGTCGCCGTCGTGACCGTCCCGGATCACGCCGGCCCCCATCTCCATGAGCTCCCGGATCGTGGCGTCGGCGAGGGGCGAGCCGCCGTCCACGAGCGCCGGGAGGTACGTGCCCACCGTGTCGTCGAGCCGCAGCGACCCGCGCTCGGCGAGCTGCAGGAGCGCGGTGGCGGTGAAGGTCTTCGAGTGCGAGGCGATGCGGAAGAGATCGGTGGTGGTGAGGCGGCGCCCGGCCTCGACGTCCGCGTAGCCCCAGGCCTCGTCGAAGAGGACCTCGTTGCCGTACCCGATCGCGACCTGCACGCCGGGGACGCGGAGCTGCCACACCTTGTACGACACCCACTCGTGGATGTAGGGCAGGGTCTTCCGGTAGGCGGCGAGGGTGTCTGTCACGGTGGTCCTTTCGAGGGGCGGTGGGTCGAGTCTGACGGATCAGCGCCGTCGCGGGTCGAGCGCGGCGCGCAGCGTGTCCCCGAGCGCGATGACGCAGAGCACCGTCACGGCGAGGAACACC
Organism: Curtobacterium sp. YR515; assembly: GCF_900113095.1. Classification (NCBI taxonomy): domain Bacteria; kingdom Bacillati; phylum Actinomycetota; class Actinomycetes; order Micrococcales; family Microbacteriaceae; genus Curtobacterium; species Curtobacterium sp. YR515. The sequence continues at coordinate 236,070 of NZ_FOOD01000001.1, forward strand.
GCGGGCGCGATGAGCATGTGCGGCGCTCGGAGGAACTGGCTCGTCGCGGCGGAGAGTTGCAGCCCCCACGAGATCGCCGGACTCTCGAGCCCGATGCCGAGGTACGTCAGGGACGACTCCGACACGATGACGCCGCCGACGGTGATCGTCGCGAGCACGAGCAGGGGCGAGATCGAGGACGGCAGGACGTACCGCGTCGTGATCCGCCACGTGGAGAGCCCCATCGTCCGCGCGGCGAGCACGAACTCGGCGTTCCGGACGCTCCGCACGCTCGACCGCACGAGCCGGGCCATCGTCGGCCAGCCGAACAGCGCGAGCACGAGCGAGACCGTCAGCACCGAGCGCTCCCCCACGCTGTTCAGGACGACGACGGCGCCGAGCAGGAACGGGAAGCCGAGGAACACGTCGGTGAGCCGCGCGAGCACCGCGTCGACCCAGCCGCCGACCATGCCCGCGACGGTGCCGACGACGACGGCGACGACCCCGGCGAGGACCGTGGTGAGCACGGCGACGGCGATCGACGACCGCGTCCCGTAGACGACGTTGGCGTACACGTCGCAGCCCTGCAGGTCGAAGCCGAACGGGTGACCGCCGGTCGGCGACGCGCCGCTCCGACCGAGGTCGCACACGCGCGGGTCGCCGTGGCCGAAGAAGCCGGCGAAGAACCCCGGGAAGACGGCGACGAGCACGACGACGGCGAGGACCCCGGCCGGCAGCCAGAACCCCGGACGACGGACGGCCGCACGCAGGGGACGCCGCTTCGTGACGACGGAGGACGGGACGGTCGCGCCGATGGCGGAGGTGGTCATGCGGAGGCTCCTGTCCGGACGCGCGGGTCGAGGGCGGCGTGCAGCAGGTCGACGAGCACGCTCGTGACGAGGAACACCAGGATGAGTGCCGTCGAGATGCCGACGACGACGGCCCCTTCGTGCGACCGGATGCCCTGGAACAGCAGGTTCCCGACACCGGGCAGGTTGAAGATGCCCTCGATGATCACGGTCCCGCCCATCAGGTAGCCCAGGTCCGTGGCGAGGTAGGTCGCCGTCGGGATGAGCGAGTTGCGCATCACGTGCACGCCGACGATCCGTCCCGGCGCGAGTCCCTTCGCCCGGGCGGTCCGCACGAAGTCCGCGTCGAGCGTCTCGATCATCGACGTCCGTGTCAGCCGGGACACCGCCGCGAGACCGAACAGCGCGATCACGAACGCCGGCAGCACGTAGGCCGTCGGCCACCCCGCCGTGGCGCCCGCGACCGGGAACCAGTGGAGCCGGACCGAGAACACGAGCTGCAGCGCGACGCCGAGCACGAAGACGGGGACGGCACCGACCACGATCGTCCCGACCAGGACCGTCTTGTCGAGGACGGTTCCTCGGCGGAGGGCCGAGACCACGCCGAGCCCGATGCCGAGCAGGATCTCGATCGCCCAGGCCGTCAGCGCGAGCGTGATGGTGACCGGCCAGCGCGAGGCCATCTGCTCGCCGACGGACTGGCCGCTGAAGTCCGTGCCGAAGTCGCCTCGGAACAGCCCCGCGAGGTACTGCACGTACTGCAGCCACAGCGGCTGGTCGAGGTGGTACTCGGCGCGCAGCGCCCGGACGACGGCGTCGCTGAGCGGCCGGTCGCCGCCGAGCGCCTTGATGGGGTCTCCCGGCAGCGCGAACGTCATCGCGTAGATGAGGAAGGTCACCCCGAGGAAGACGACGACCAGGCCGCCGACCCGGCGACCGACGGCGAGCGCCGGGCGCATCACGCGCCTCCTGGCACGGCCGTCGCGAGGGACGGACGGGAGGCGCGGGTCGGCCCCGCACCGTGCCTGCCGTCGTCGCCTTCGGCGACGTGGCTCGCGCAGGCGAGGATCGCGCCGAACTGCACCCCCACCAGCTTGCTGATCGGGATCGGCTCAGCGCCGGTCGCCTCGTCGGCCTGCCAGGTCGCGTACCGCTGGGCGAGGCGGTCGCGGAGCCGCCGCAGCGGCGCGGGCGCGGTCCCCGCGGTCGTCTCGGCCTCGAGTGCCCGGAGCAGCATCCCGCCGTACCGCAGGCGGAAGCAGCGCACCAGGTCCTCGCAGCCGAACCGCTCGGCGACGGTGGCCGTCCGGTCCGCGGGCTCCCGGTCGGCGCGGGCACGGTCGGTGTCGGTCATCCCGGCGATCATCGGGATGAACGCGCGGGACCCCTCGAGGAACGGTGACTCGATCGTGAGCATCGGCGAGGCGTCGTCGAGGATCTCCTGCAGTTCCGCGCCCGACGCACCGAGGTCGTCGGCGCAGCGGCGGAGCAGATCCGCGTAGGACTCCGACGTCGGGGTCTGGTCGTCGGCGTCCGAGTGGCTCCAGTACGGCAGCTCGGCGACCATGCAGAGCGCACCGTGGCGCATCGCCCACGCGGCGCTGGACGCACCGTGGATGTGCTCGCCGGGGTCGACGCCGAGGCCCTCGAGGTAGTCGTACGCCGTCTCGATGCCGTCCATCGCGAACACCGCCGGGGCGAGCTCCCGCAGGTACGGCGACTCCGGCTCACCCGTGTCCAGCGGGAGCCCCAGCGAGGCCGGCACCGCGTGCAGGGTGTCGATCACGTCCGGCAGGTCCTCGGACAGGTAGTAGTAGACCCCGCCCATCTCGCCGTTGTGCAGCGACACGAGCAGGTCCGGCCGAGTGTCGTCGATGAGCCGCATGAACGCCAGGGTCTCCGGCAGCACCTGGTCGAAGTACACCGACCGGTAGCTGTTCGGGAACGTCCACTCCACCTGGCTGTCCGGTGCCGGACGGTAGAAGTGCCGCGCGTACCAGGCCCGGTCGAACGGGTCGCGGAACCACGCCTCGTTCAACCGCATGCCGTCCGGGTCGATCGTCGGGACGATGTGCCACGTCGTGTCCAGTGCCCGGGCCGTCGCCTCGTCGCCGACCATCGTCTCGGCGAGGTGCAGGGCCGTCCACGAGCCGATCGGTTCGTTCGGGTGGACGCCGCCGACGACGACGGCGACGTGCGATCCGGAACCGATGCGGTAGCTGTGGAGCGGCTCGCCGAGCCGACTGGTGCCGATCCGGGTAACGGTCACCTGCTCCGGATGGGCCGCTGCGAGCGCGTCGAACCGGGCGTGCAGGTCGTCGACGAGCGGGAAGCCGTCGCGGTCGGGGACCTCGGCGACGAGGCGGAGGATGGTGCGCTGGTCCATGCGGTGGTGCCGGTCCCTACTTGACGGTGATGGCGGGGACGACCGGGCTGCCGTCGACCGCGGGCAGCGAGGCGATCTTGTCGCTCACCACGTACGAGTACTTGTCGAAGAACGTCGGGACGATCGGGAAGTCCTCGAGCACGGCCTTCTGCGTCTGGGCGTAGTAGTCGTTCGCCTCGTCCTGCGAGCCGGCGGAGTCCGCCTTCGCGAGGAGCTGGTCGACCTCGTCCGACTGGTAGTAGCCGGTGCAGGGGGCGCATCCACCCGCGGAGGTGAACAGTGCGCGGAGGGTGTTCTGCTGGCTGGCGTAGAGCGCGCCCCAGTGCCCGAAGTGCGGCCCTTCGATCTTCTTGTCGGTGAGCTCGGAGTAGTACGAGGCCCAGTCGGTGGTGGCCTTCGCGACGGTGTCGACGCCGAGGTTCTGCCGGATCTGGTTCGCGTACGCCTGGTAGAGCGAGTCGAGGCCGTTGCCGCCGGGGTAGACGAGGGTGATGGTGCCGTCGAATCCGCCGGCCTTCGCGAGCAGCGCCTTGGCCTTCGTCGGGGAGAACTCGCACGCCTCGCCGCAGATGCCTTCCTCGGTCCCGGACATGTTCGGCGGGGTCAGCGCGGTGGCGGGTTCGTACAGCCCACCGTAGATCGCCTTGTTGACCTGCTTGCGGTTGATCGACATCGAGATCGCCCGGCGCACGTCGGGGTCCGAGTAGCGCTCGTCCCAGAGCGGGAAGCCGAGGTAGTCGATGCCGGGGGCGTCGAAGGAGTGCAGGCGGTCGCCGAAGTCCGCGCCGGCGCTCGTCATCTTGTCGGCCGGCAGGAAGAGGACGTCGGCGTTGCCCGCGAGCACGTCGGTGTAGGCGGTGTTCATGTCCGAGTAGCTCTTGAAGGTGACGTCCTTCGTCTTCGCCTTCGTGCCCTCGTAGCCCTTCCACGCGGTGACGGTGAACGGCTGGTTCGCCTTCCACGCCTCGGTCATCTCGTAGGGGCCGTTGCCGATCGGCTTCGCGTCGTAGGCCTTGAGGTCCTCGTACGCGGCCTCGGGCATCGGGTAGAACGCGGTCTGCGCCTGGCTGAGCTGGAGCGGGAACTGGCTGTCCGCGTGGTCGAGCGTCACGGTGAAGGTGTCCTTCCCGGTCACCTTGAGTCCCGACATCTCCTTCGTCTTCGGCGTTCCGGACGCCGGGTTGAGGTCCTCGTAGCCGACGATCGCGGCGAGCTCCCCGCTGTTCTCCCACGCGTTCGGGCCGTAGGCGGTGTGGTTCCACGCCTTGACGTAGCTCTCCGGCGTGACCTCCTCGCCGTTCTGGAACGTCCACCCGTCGCGGAGGGTGATCGTCCACGTGGTGTTGTCGGTCGACTCCACGCTCTTCGCGGCGACGTCGTGGAGCTTCCCCTTCGAGTCGGTCTCGGTGAGCGGCGCGAACAGGCTGAGCACCTGGGTGAAGGCCACCGTCTGGCGACCCGGTGTGAGGTGGTCGGGCTCGCCGGTGGCGTAGACGAGGCTCCCGCCGGAGCCGGCCTGGTCGTCCGCGTTCCCGGTGGCCGAACAGCCCGTGGCCACCAGCGCCAGCGTGGCTGCTGCAGCCAGCGCGGCGATCGTCCTGCGTCGCATGTGTGCTCCTCGAGTCCCAGCGCTCCCGGGTCCGGCCCGGTCGTCGTTGACCGAGAAGCTAGGCCCGGCGGAAACCCGAACACAAGACTTCTTTCAGTGATCTCTGAAAGCTTTACCGTTCTGAAACACACCGGAAACGGCGGCCCTCGCGCCGTGGTCACCGCGTGTGCCACGCTGGCGGGCATGCGACACACACCGCACTTCCTGATGACCGACGTCGACGAGGTGCGACGCCTCATCGGGGGCAACCCGTGGGCGACGATCGTCTCGCACACCGAGGCCGGGCTGGTCGCGTCGCACTACCCGTTCCTGCTCGAGACGCCCGCACCGGGCGGCGCTGCCGACCCCGACGAGCTCGTCCTGGTGTCGCACGTCGGCCGCCCGGACGAGGTGGCCCACGAACTCGGTCGACACGAGGTGCTCGTCGTGTTCCAGGGCCCGCACGGCTACGTCTCGCCCGCCTGGTACCCGCCGGAGCAGTTCGTGCCGACCTGGAACCACGTGACGGCGCACTGTTGGGGCACGCCGGAGATCCTGTCCGACGAGGAGAACTTCCGCGTCCTCGGTGAGCTCGTCGACCACTTCGAGCGGGTGATGCCCGAGCCGGTCTCCCTCGAGGTCGACGAGGAGACGGCACGCCGGATGGCGAAGGGCACCGTGGGGATCCGCATCCGCGTCACCCGGTTCGACGCCCGCGCGAAGCTCTCCCAGAACAAGGCACCGGAGGTGGTGGACCGGATCGTCGCGGGGCTGCGCGGCGACGGTCCGTACGCCTCGCCGGCACTCGCCGACGAGATGGAGCGCGCCCACGCGGCACGCGCGGCAGCCCCGGAGGCGCGGTGAACGAGGTCCTGCTCCGCACCGTCCGACGGGTGGGCACGTCCGGCGCCCCGTCCGACGTCCGGATCGTCGACGGGCTGGTCACCGAGATCGCGCCGGCCGGCACGCTCGACCCCACGGACGCCGACACCGACGTCGTCGAGACGGCCGGCGCCTGGCTCGGCCCCGGGCTCGTCGACCACCACGTGCACTTCGACCAGTGGGCCCTCGTCCGCCGTCGCGTCGACGTGTCGGCCTGCGACTCGGCGGAGGCGACCGCCGACCTGCTGGCGGAGGTGGCACGCACCGGTGTGGCGGACCGCGTCCTGATCGGCCACGGCTACCGCGACGGGATGTGGCCCCGCCCTGCACGACGTGCGCTGCTCGACCGGATCGAGCCGCGCCTCCCGATCGTCGTCATCAGCGGTGACCTGCACGCCGTCTGGTGCAACGCCGCCGCGCTGGAGCACTTCTCCGGCATCGTCGGCCGCCCGCTCGTCGCCGGCGACGACGGGGTGCTCCGCGAGCAGGACGCGTTCGACGTGACCGGCGCGCTCTCCCGCGTGCCGGACGAGGTGCTCGACGGCTTCGTCGCCGACGCCGTCGAGGCGGCCGCCGCCCGCGGCGTGACCCGGGTGACCGACCTCGAGATGACGTTCGGACTCGACCGCTGGACCCATCGTGTGCAGGCCGGCACGGACGGCCTCCGCGTCGACTCGGGGGTCTACCCGGCCGACCTCGACGCTGCGATCCGACGGGGACTCCGCACCGGCGACGTCGTCGAGGGCACTCGCGGGCTCGTCCGGACGGGCCCGTTCAAGGTGATCACCGACGGCTCGCTCGGCACCCGGACGGCGGCGACGGCCTCCGGCGACGGCGTGCTCGTGTGGTCGTTCGACGACCTCGTGGCGATGGTCCGTCGGGCGGTCGACGCCGGACTCGTCCCCACGGTGCACGCGATCGGCGACCGGGCGAACACCCTCGCGCTCGACGTCTTCGAGGCGGTGGGCGCACGCGGCACGATCGAGCACGCGCAGTTGCTGGCGGACACCGACCTGGAGCGGTTCGCACGGCTCGGGGTGGCCGCGTCGGTGCAGCCCGAGCACGCGATGGACGACCGCGACATCGCCGACCGCTACTGGGCCGGGATGACCGAGCGGGCGTTCCCGTTCGCGTCCCTCGACCGTGCCGGTGCCCGGCTGCTGCTCGGCTCGGACGCGCCGGTCGCGCCGCTCGACCCATGGGTGTCGATGGCCGCGGCCGTCGGACGCGACCGGGACGGCCGCGAGCCGTGGCACCCGGCCGAATGCCTCGGCGTGCTGACGGCCTGGCGCGGGTCGACCGAGGGCGGTCGGGTCGGGGTGGCCGTCGGCGACGTCGCGGACCTCGTGCTGCTCGAGGCGGATCCGCTCGCGGCGACCGGGTCCGGGCCGCTCCGGCGAGCCCGGGTGCTGGCGACCGCGATCGCCGGACGGTTCACGTACCGCGACGTGTGACCCGCGCTACTTCTGGTCCTTCGGGCACCAGTAGAGCTTCCGGCCGGCCATGTCGGCCATCCGGATCTCGGTGCCGCACACCCGGCAGGGTTCGCCCTGGCGGTGGTAGACCCAGTGCCGGTCCTTCCGGGACCGGACGGCCTTCGCGTGCTCGCTCTTCGACAGGCCGTCCATGGTCAGCATGAGGCCGTCGCGGACGCCCTCGTGCAGGAGCTTCGACCAGTCGTGCCAGAGCGCCTTCGCCTGCTTGACGGTGAGCTGCTTGCCCGGCTTGTAGGGGTCGATGCGCTGCCGGAACAGCAGCTCGGCGCGGTAGATGTTGCCGATGCCGCTCACGACGGCCTGGTCCATGAGCAGCTGGCCGATCGCGACGTTCCGCTTCCGGACGTTGTCGACGAAGGTCTTCTCGGCCTCGGGGCCGTCGTCGTTGATCGGGTCCGGGCCGAGCTTGTCGAGCGCCTTCTGCACGCCGGCCGGGTCCTCGACGACGCACGCCGTCGGACCGCGGAGGTCGGCGACCGTGTCCTCGGTGAGCAGCCGCACGCGAACCTGCCCGACGGGGTCCGGCGGGAACGCCTCGATCGGGTCCTCGACCTTCTCCTGCTCGGCCATCCGGTAGCGGGCGAGACGGGGAGCGCCGATCGACGTCAGGGACTCCTCGCCGTCGTCGTCCGACAGCGCCCCGGCGGTGGAGAGGTCCCCCGCGAAGTCCCACGCCCCGTAGAGGCCGAGGTGGACGCGCAGGAACCGGTCGCCCTCGAACTCGAGGAACATCTGCTTGCCGACGGCCCGGGCAGCGACCATGCGCGTGCCGTCGAGCTGGGCGGCACCGGCGGCGAACCGTCCCTGCGGACTCGACACCTCGCAGCGTTTGCCGACGAAGTGCCGGGTGAACTGGTTGGCGATGCGGTGGACGGAGTGACCCTCGGGCATTGCTCTTGTCTACTCGGCCTTACTGGTCGATCTGCTTGCCGGCGATCAGGCCGGTGGTCTCGTACTCGGCGAGCTGCGCGATGCGGCGGGCGTGACGCTCCTCGCCCGAGAACGGCTCGGCGATGAACAGGTCGACGAACCGGATCGCTTCGTCCTCGGTGTGCTGGCGGGCGCCGATCGAGATGACGTTGGCGTCGTTGTGCTGGCGGGCGAGGAGCGCGGTGGACTCGTTCCACACGAGCGCGGCGCGGACGCCCTCGACCTTGTTCGCGGCGATCTGCTCGCCGTTGCCGGATCCCCCGAACACGACACCGAGCGCCTGGACGCCCGCACGCTGGTCCTGCACCACGGCGTGCGCGGCGTTGATGCAGAACGAGGGGTAGTCGTCGAGCGCGTCGTACTCGGTCGGACCGTGGTCCACCACCTCGTGCCCGGCCTCCGTCAGGTGGGTGGCGAGGGTCTTGTTGAACTCGAGGCCGGCGTGGTCCGTTCCGAGGTGGATGCGCATGGGATCGATCCTATTCCTGCGACTACTGCCCCCGGACCACGACCACGACGTACCGCGTGGGCTCCTCGCCCGGGTTCCGGTAGACGACGTCGGCGGGGTCCCCGAGCTCGATGCGGTCCCCCGCGGCGAGCCGCGTCGGCTCGCCGCCGACGACGAGTTCGAGCACGCCGTCGACCACCCAGATGCAGTGGCGCAGGAACGCGTAGGCGGACGCCGGGTAGGCCACTTCGCGGCCGGACGGGAGGCGCACCTCGGTGACGTCCGCGGGGAAGGCCGCACTCGAGATCGGTCGACGCCGGTACCCGGTCTCGGGATCGGTCCAGGAGTCGGCGGTCGCGCCGCGCTGGACGCCCCGCGCGTCGTCGGGATCGGTCGCCCGGGGCACCTCGTGGTCGAGGGACTCGTCGAGGAGCTGTGAGACCGTGAGTCCGAACGCTCCCGACAGCCGCCCGAGGATGGTCGCCGTGGGGCTCGACACCCCGCGTTCGACGCGGTTGATCATGGCACGGGAGACCCCGGACTCCTCGGCGAGCTCGGTGAGGCTCCACTTCCGCTCCGTGCGGAGGCGCTGCAGGCGCTCGCCGAGCCGTCGCTGGTCGGCGTCGTCCGCCGTTTCCGGTTCCGACTCCGGTGCGTCTACGATGTGAGACATGACGACAGCATATGCGACGAACGGGTCGGGTCCGGCCACCGTCCGGGAGTGCGAGCCGCGCGACCTCGACGTCGTCCACGCGCTGCACGTCGACGCCGTCCTGCACTCCACCGCCATCTGGCAGGAGGAGCCGCACCCGCGCTCGTACTTCGACGGCTGGCTCGCCGAGCGTCGCGCCGACGGCTGGCCGGTCCTCGTCGCCGAGGTCGGCGGGCAGGTCGCCGGCTACGCGACGTACTCGCAGTGGCGGCCGCACCAGGGGTACCGGCTGACGGTGGAGCACAGCGTGTACGTCGTCGAGGCGTTCCGCGGGCGGGGCATCGCGACCGTGCTCATGGACGCCCTCGTCGCACGGGCACGGGCGGAGGGGCGGCACGTCCTGATGGCGGGGATCTGCAGCGAGAACGCCGGGTCGATCGCGCTGCACACCAAGCTCGGGTTCGACACGGTGGCCGTCGTGCCCGAGGTCGGACGCAAGTTCGACCGCTGGCTCGACCTGACGCTCATGCGGCTGCCGCTCGCCTGAGCCGGGCCGGCGGGGCGGACGCGCGCCGCGCCTCCTGGCCCCGCCGGGCCGACGTCAGTCGGTGGTGTCGAAGATCGGTCCGACGGTCCGCGAGCGCTTGAGCTCGAAGAAGCCCGGGTACTTGGCGACCGCGACGACGCCGTCCCAGAGGTCGAGCGCCGCCTGGCCCTTCGGCGCGGGCGAGATGACCGGGCCGAAGAAGGCGGCGCCCTCGACGGCGATGACCGGCGTGCCGACGTCCTGGCCGACCCGGTCGATGCCGTCCTGGTGGCTGGCGCGTACGGCCTGGTCGACCTCGTCCGTCCAGGCGTACTCGAGCAGGTCGGCGTCGAGGCCGAGCTCCGCGAGCACCGCCGGCACGACCTGCTCCGGGTCCTGCTCCTGGCGGTGGTGGATGTGCTCGCCGAGCGCGTCGTAGAGCGGCTTGACGATCTCCTGGCCGAGGCGGAGCCGTGCCGCGGTCACGATGCGCGGGTAGACCTGCCCGGCCACGAGCCGCTCGCGGTAGGTGTCCGGGACGTCCTGGTCCTCGTTGAGGACGAACAGGCTCATCACGTTCCAGGTGACGTCGAGGTCGCGGTGCCGGGCGACCTCGCCGACCCAGCGGCTCGTCATCCAGGCCCAGGGGCAGTTCGGGTCGAACCAGAACTCCACAGCGGTGCGGTCGGCGGTCGTCTTGTCCACAGTCGTGTCGGTCACGGATGCGAGCGTACGCGTGCTCGCTAGGCTGGAGGCGACCGTCCCGCCGGTGCACGACGCCGTGCCGGGACCCCCCTCACGCGGACAAGGACCGTCCGTGTGCAACCGCGAAGATGGAGCGTCCGTGCCCGGAGAGAACCTCACCCGAATCGAAGCCCAGGAACGTGCCGCGATCGTCGACGTGCAGACGTACGACGTCGAGCTCGACCTGACCCGCGGCGCCGAGACGTTCGGCAGCACCACGCGGGTGCGCTTCACCGCCACCGCCGGTGCGTCCACGTTCATCGACGCCATCACGAAGTCGGTGCACTCGATCACGCTGAACGGCACGGCGCTCGACGTCGCCGCCGTGAACGACGGGGTCCGCATCCAGCTCGACGACCTGCAGGAGCAGAACGAGCTCGTGGTCGTCAGCGACGCGCTCTACACGAACACGGGCGAGGGCCTGCACCGCTTCGTCGACCCGGTCGATGACGAGGTGTACCTGTACTCCCAGTTCGAGGTGCCCGACTCGCGTCGCATGTTCGCCGTGTTCGAGCAGCCCGACCTCAAGGCCGAGTTCACCTTCACCGTGACGGCGCCGTCCCGGTGGCAGGTCGTCTCGAACTCCCCCACGCCCGAGCCGCACGTCGACGGCGACATCGCCACGTGGGCCTTCCCCCCGACGGCGAAGATCTCGAGCTACATCACCGCGCTCGTCGCTGGCCCGTACGAGGTCGTTCGCGACGAGCTGACGAGCCGCGACGGTCGGACCATCCCGCTCGGCGTCTTCGCGCGGAAGTCGCTGGCCGAGTACCTCGACCCCGAGTACGTCTTCGAGACCACGAAGAAGGGCTTCGCCTACTACGAGGAGAAGTTCGACGTCCCGTACCCCTTCGAGAAGTACGACCAGCTGTTCGTGCCGGAGTTCAACGCCGGCGCCATGGAGAACGCCGGGGCCGTCACCTTCACCGAGACCTACGTCTTCCGGTCGAAGGTGACCGACGCCATCAAGGAGCGCCGGGTCGTCACGATCCTGCACGAGCTCGCCCACATGTGGTTCGGCGACCTCGTCACCATGAAGTGGTGGAACGACCTGTGGCTCAACGAGTCCTTCGCCGAGTGGGCTTCGACGATCGCCACGGCCGAGGCCACCGAATGGACCGAGGCGTGGACCACCTTCCAGGCGATGGAGAAGTCCTGGGCCTACCGCCAGGACCAGCTCCCCTCGACCCACCCGATCGTCGCGACGATCAACGACCTCGAGGACGTCCAGGTCAACTTCGACGGCATCACGTACGCCAAGGGCGGCTCCGTCCTGAAGCAGCTCGTGGCGTGGGTCGGCATCGACGCGTTCTTCGCGGGCGTCTCGGCGTACTTCAAGAAGCACCACCACTCGAACACCGAGCTGCGCGACCTGCTCGTCGAGCTCGAGGCCACCAGCGGCCGTGACCTCTCCGAGTGGTCGAAGGCCTGGCTCGAGACCGCCGGGGTGAACACGCTCCGCCCCGAGATCGAGGTCGACGAGTCCGGCGCGATCACGTCGTTCGCCGTGCTGCAGGAAGCGCCGGCCGACTACCCGACGCTCCGTCCGCACCGTCTGGCGATCGGCGTCTACGCCGTCACGCAGGACGCGGACGCACCGTTCGGCGCCGACACCGCGTCCTCCGGCGGCAAGCTCGAGCGCGTGCACCGCGTCGAGATCGACGTCGACGGTGCCCGCACCGAGGTCCCGGAGCTCGTCGGCGTGCAGCGCGGCGACCTCGTGCTCCTCAACGACGACGACCTCGCCTACGCCAAGATCCGTCTCGACGAGCACTCGCGCCGGACCGCCATCGAGCACCTCGCCTCGATCGCGAACCCGCTCGCCCGCTCGATCGTGTGGGGCGCGATGTGGGACGCCACGCGTGACGCCGAGTCGCCCGCCAGCGACTACGTCCGCCTGGTGCTCGGCAACATCGCCACCGAGACCGAGTCGACCACGATCCGCACGACGCTCTCGCAGCTGCTCCTGACCGCGCGCAACTACGTCGCGCCGGCGAAGGTCGACCAGACCGTGCGCACCGTCGGCGACACGCTCTGGAACCTCGCGTCGAGCGCCGAGGCCGGTTCCGACGCGCAGTTCCAGTTCGTGAAGTTCTTCGCGCAGATCGCCTCCACGCCCGAGCACGTGGCCACCCTGAGCGGCCTGCGCGACGGCTCGGTGACGCTGAACGGGCTCGAGATCGACACCGACCTGCGCTGGGAGCTGCTCGAGGGCCTCGTGCTCGCGGGTGCCGCCTCCGGTGCCGAGGTCGACGCCGAGCTCGCTGCGGACAAGACCGCGTCGGGTGAGCAGGCCGCCGCGCGTGCCCGTGCGACGATCCCGACGGCCGAGGGCAAGCTCGCCGCGTTCTCGTCGCTCGTGGACTCGTCCGAGCTGCCCAACGCGATCGTGCGCCAGACCACGGTCGGGTACCAGCACGTGAACAGCCCGGTCGTGCTCGAGGGGCTCGTCCCGAAGTACTTCGACGTGCTCACGCGCATCTGGGCCGAGCGCAGCTACCACATGGCCGACACCATCGTCTCGGGGCTCTACCCGGCGCCGCTCGCGTCGGCCGAGCTGCGGGACGCCGCGGCCGCGTGGCTCGAGGCGCACCCGGAGACCCCGGCGCTGCGTCGCATCGTGTCCGAGAGCCTGGCGGGGACCGAGCGTGCCCTGCGGGTCCAGGCGGCGGACGCCTGAGTCTCGGATGAGGATCGGCGGGGTCCTGGCGTTCCCCAGCGGACACCAGGGCCCCGCCCTCTAGCATCGACCGGATCATGATCTTGGCTGCAGTTCCCTCCCCGACCCCGTCAGGCCCGGCAGAGGCCGTCTCGCAGACGTTCGGCGAGTTCGTCGACACCTGGCACGTCCCGATCACGATCGTCATCACGATCCTCGCCGCGCTGGTCCTGCGGATCATCCTGCGGCACTCGATCAAGGGCGTCGTCGACCGCGTCGTGAACGGCGTGAAGAAGCGTCAGGGCGCGACCGACACACAGGCACTCATCGCCTCGCCGATCCAGACCGCCCGCGTCGTCCAGCGCACCCGCACGCTCGGCAGCGTGCTCGAGAACCTCGCGACGGTGATCGTCGTCGTGCTCGCACTCGTCGTCATCATCCCGCTCGTCATCCCGAACGCGGCCGTCGGGATCGTCGGCGGCGCCTCGCTCGTCGCCGCCGGGCTCGCGGTCGGCGCACAGAGCATCGTGCGCGACCTGCTCTCCGGCGTGTTCATGATCCTCGAGGACCAGGCCGGCGTCGGCGACGTCGTCGACACCGGCCAGGCCACCGGCGTCGTCGAGAACGTCGGGCTGCGGGTCATGCAGATCCGCGACGTGAACGGCATCCTCTGGTTCGTGCCGAACGGGCAGATCCTGCGTGTCGGCAACCTCTCGCAGGGCTGGTCGCGCGTCCTCGTCGACATCACGGTCCCGTACGACACCGACATCGACGCCGTGCAGGACGCCCTCCTCAAGGCCGCGGTCACGATGTCGCAGGAGCCCCGGTGGCGCCAGCGCATCGTCGAGAAGCCGGAGATCTGGGGGCTGCAGTCGATCACGGACGCCGGCATGGTGTTCCGGCTCGTCGTGAAGACCCGGGCGTCCGAACTCGACGTCGTCGGCCGCGAGCTCCGCGTCCGGCTGAAGCACGCCGTCGACGAACTCGGCGTGACCCTGCCCGCGATGGCGATGATCATGCCCGCCGGGTGGGAGAACGCGACCTCGATAAACGGTCTGCGCACCGTGCGGACCCAGCCCACGCCGGCGCCGACCAAGCCCCGACGCGGCCGCAAGAACGTCCTCGGTCAGCCGATCCGGACCGACGACCCCGACGCCGGGAAGGACCCGCGATGACCGACCCCACCCCGCCCGCACAGCCGATCACGCTGCGGGTCGGCGAGCACGGCGCCTCGGCCACCGGCTCCCTCTACGAGCGCATCGGCGGCGCACCCACCTTCGACCGGCTCGTCCGGCGCTTCTACGAGGGCGTGCAGCAGGACGACGTCATCTGGCCGATGTACCCGGCGGACGACCTCGAGGGGGCGATCTGGCGTCTCTCGGCCTTCCTGCAGCAGTACTGGGGCGGCCCGGGGACCTACAGCGAGGAACGCGGCCACCCCCGCCTGCGGATGCGGCACATGCCGTTCCGGATCACGTCCGAGGCCCGCGAGCGCTGGCTCCACCACATGCGCGAGGCGGTCGAGTCCCTCCAGCTCGCGCCCCTCGACGAGGCAGAGCTCTGGGCCTACCTCGACCGGGCGGCACACGCCATGACGAACACGTTCGACTGACGGACGTGCGCGGATGACGGACTGGAGGCGCGGTGCCAGCTGGCGCCGTCCCTCCAGTCCGTCACCGGTCGCGTCAGCGGACGTAGGAGCCGTCGGCGAGGTCCTCGACGAGCGGGGGCCGGGTCGGGTTCCACCCGAACGCGCTGCGCGCATGGGCACCCGAGGCCTCCTGGTGGAGCAGCAGCGCGTCGGCGTACTCGGTGCCGAGGCGCTCGCGGCTGGCGTCGACGCTCTCGGCCACGATCGGCGAACCGTGCGCTCCCGCCTCCGCGATCTCGCGGACCGTCGGTTTGTCCCCGGTGGCCGCGACGACGTAGCCGTCCTGCTCACCGCGGTGCAGGGCGAGGACGTAGAGCTCGCCGAGGTCGTCGGTGTGCACCGTCGTCCAGCGCTGCGAACCGTCACCGACGAGTCGGACCTCGTGCTCGCCGTCCCCGACGAACATCGCGGGGATGCCGGCGCCGCGGCCGTACACGATGCCGGGGGCGATGATCGTCGTCCGGACGCTGCTCGCCCGCACCGTCGCCTCGTTCGGCGCGCGCCAGGCGGTGAGTGCCGGCGGCGACAGCGGCGACTGCTCGGAGATGTCGGTCGAGTCGCCGAAGGTGAAGATCCCGCCGGTGTGCACGAACGGCTTCGGGGTGCCCTCGAGCGCGGCGAGCACGGTCGCGATGAAGTCCGCGTCGATGCCCTGGGCCGAGGCCGTGTGCACGACGGCGTCCGCCTCGTGTGCGAGCCGGCGGACGACGTCGGTGTCGGTGACGTCACCGACGAGGGCGCGGCCGCCCGCGTCGCGGACCGCCTGTGCCTTCTCGTCCGTGCGGACGAGGGCGGTGACCTCGTGCTCGTGGGCGACGAGTGCGCGGAGGACCGAGGAACCGATGTACCCGGACGCGCCGGTGAGGAAGACGTGCATGGAGCCAGCCAACCACGCCCGGTCCGGGAACCGGCTGCCTACGAGTTGAGGGTCCAGGCGCGACGCTTGACGAGCACGTGCCCGCGCGAGGTGGTCAGGCGGCTCCACGGGCCGGTCTCGAAGAGCCGCACCGGGTCGTGGCCGAGGAAGCCGAGGCTCTCCCCCGCGAAGCCGGCGCCGGCGGGGACGTGCTCGATGCCCGCGACCGGACGGCCCCAGACCTCTGATCGGACCTTGCGGACGATGGCCTCGCCGGCGTTCGTCGGGACGGCGTCGGCGACCTCGGCGATGCCGTCGCGCGCGGCACGGCGGAGGAGCTCCGGCGAGACGTCGGGCAGCGGGACCCAGCCACCGCGGGGCGGCGAGATCGCTGCCCAGGTGACGGTGTGGACCTCGAGCGGGAGCTCCACCTCGATCGGGGTCGCCCGGGTGGGGTCGGCACCGTCGGCGTGCTCGGCGTCGTGCGCCTCGGCGAGCAGCCGCAGACGTTCCTGCAGCGAGGCCAGCGGGACGACCGCGTCGACGGTCGCCGGCTGCGCGAGCGAGAACGTCCGCAGCCCGAGGACCGTCGGCAGTTCGTCGAGCAGCCCGAGCGGGTAGAGGATCGCGGTGTAGACCGCGAGGACGCCGGAGTCCGCGATGAGTCGGACGGAGCCGTCCTCGATGCGGGCGGCCCGTCCGAGGTAGGTGCGCAGGTCCCCGAGGGAGGCTGCGTCGGGAAGCGTGAACGAGGTGCCCATGTCACCCAGCAGCCTACCGGGCACGGCTCGGCGCCGGGGCGTTCGTAGACTGCTCGGTGTGAACGGCGAACCGGACTTCCTGCGGACCCTCAGACTCGAGGACACCGGCGCGAGCACCGGCGAGACGATCCTCACCGGCGCGAGCCACTGGTCCCCCGGCGGCCGGGTGTTCGGCGGGCAGGTGCTCGCGCAGTGCATCGTCGCCGCGCAAGCCACCATCGAGGACCGCGACATCCACTCGATGCACGGCTACTTCCTCCGCCCCGGCGACATCGACGTCCCGATCACCTTCGGTGTGGAACGCATCCACGACGGGCGATCGTTCGCCGCGCGGCGGGTGCAGGCCTACCAGCGCGGTGTGCCGATCTTCTCGATGATCGCCTCGTTCCAGCGCCCGGACGTCGGCGTCGAGCACCAGGACCCGTTCCCCGTCGACGTGCCCGAACCGGAGTCCCTGCCCTCGGCCGCGTCGATCCTGTCCGCCATCGACCACCCGGTCGCTCGGGCGTGGGCCGAACGCTCCATCGACCTGCGGCACGTCGAGGGCCCGGTGTTCGTCGACGTCCAGGGCGAGCACATCGCCCACCAGGCGGTGTGGTTCCGGGTCGACGGCGACCTCCCCGCCGACCCGGCGCTGCACCGTGCCGTCCTCGCGTACGCGAGCGACCTGTCCATCCTCGAGCCGATCATGCGGCGTCACGGGGTGGCTTGGGGCACCCCCGGCGTGAAGAGCGCGAGCCTCGACCACGCGATGTGGTGGCACCGTGACGGCCGGGCCGACGAGTGGGTGCTCTACACGCAGGAGTCCCCGAGCGCGCAGGGCGGTCGGGGACTCGCGTTCGGGCGGATGTTCTCGTCGGACGGGCGGCTGCTGGCATCGGTCGCGCAGGAGGGGATGATGCGCGTCCCGCGCTGAACCGGCCGACGGTGCTGCGGTCCGTCCTACGGGCGGGAGAACTCCACCGGGGCTTCGACGTAGGCGGCGCACGCGTCCCGCTCGGCCTCGGTCAGCCGACGCGGACGGTTGCTGACGGCGTCGACCATCACGAGCGCGGTCGTCGCCCGGGTGTACAGCACCGCGGGCTCGTGCCCGACCGGCGACCAGACCTCGTACGAGACGTCGATGCTCGCGCCGCCGAGCCGCCCGATCCACATCTGGATGTCGAGCGGCTGCCGCAGGTACGGGATCGACGCGAGGTACTCGAGGCGCTGCGCCGCGATCACGGTCATGGTGCCGGAACCCGGCCGCCCGTCGATGATCGGCTCCGGGACCGACCCGTCCGGAGCGCGCTCCTCGGGGTCGGGTCCCCAGAACCCCACGATGCGCGCCTCTTCCAGGAGACGCAGCATCGCGGAGTTGTTGACGTGACCGTAGGCGTCGATGTCGCTCCACCGCATGCGGACCGGAGCGTGCAACCGCGCCACGGTCAGTCGCGGGTGAGCTTGCGGTACGTCGCCCGTCCCGGCTTCGCCGCGTCGGCGCCGAGCCGCTCGATCTTGTTCTCCTCGTACGCCTCGAAGTTGCCCTCGAACCAGTACCAGTTCGGCGTGCCGTCCTCGTTCAGGCCCTCCCACGCGAGGATGTGCGTCGCGATGCGGTCGAGGAACCACCGGTCGTGCGTGATGACCACGGCACAACCCGGGTACTCGAGCAGCGCGTTCTCGAGGCTGCCGAGGGTCTCGACGTCGAGGTCGTTCGTCGGCTCGTCGAGGAGCAGCAGGTTGCCGCCCTGCTTGAGCGTCAGCGCCAGGTTCAGACGGTTGCGCTCACCACCGGAGAGCACCCCGGCCTTCTTCTGCTGGTCCGGACCCTTGAACCCGAACTGCGACACGTACGCACGCGACGGGATCTCGGTCTTGCCGACCTGGATGTAGTCGAGTCCGTCGGACACGACCTCCCACAGGTTCTTGTTCGGGTCGATGCCACCGCGGCTCTGGTCGACGTACGAGATGTCGACCGTGTCGCCGATCTTCAGCGTGCCGCCGTCGAGCGGCTCGAGGCCGACGATCGTCTTGAACAGCGTGGTCTTGCCGACGCCGTTCGGGCCGATCACGCCGACGATGCCGTTGCGGGGCAGCGTGAAGGACAGGTCGTCGATGATGATGCGCTCGCCGAACTGCTTGTGCAGCTTCTCGGCGTCGATGACCTGCGAGCCCAGGCGCGGGCCGACGGGGATGACGATCTCCTCGAAGTCGAGCTTGCGCGTGCGCTCGGCCTCGGTGACCATCTCCTCGTAGCGGGCGAGACGGGCCTTGGACTTCGCCTGGCGGCCCTTCGTGTTGCTGCGGACCCAGTCGAGCTCCGAGGAGAGGCGCTTCGCGAGCTTGGCGTCCTTCTTGCCCTGGACCTCGAGCCGGGCGCGCTTCTTCTCGAGGTAGGTCGAGTAGTTGCCCTCGTAGGGGTAGAGACGACCGCGGTCGACCTCGGCGATCCACTGCGCGACGTGGTCGAGGAAGTACCGGTCGTGGGTCACGGCCAGGACTGCACCGTGGTACTGCTGCAGGTGCTGCTCGAGCCAGAGGACGGACTCGGCGTCGAGGTGGTTGGTGGGCTCGTCGAGGAGGAGCAGGTCCGGCTTCTGGAGCAGCAGCTTGCAGAGCGCCACACGACGCTTCTCACCACCCGACAGGTGCGTGACGAGCTCGTCCCCCGGGGGGCACTGGAGCGCGGCCATGGCCTGCTCGAGCTGCGAGTCGAGGTCCCACGCGTCCGCCGCATCGATGTCCTCCTGCAGGGTGCCCATCTCGGCGAGGAGCGCGTCGAAGTCGGCGTCCGGCTCGGCCATCTGCGCGGAGATCTCGTTGAAGCGCGTGATCTTCGCGTGGATCTCGCCGACTCCTTCCTGCACGTTCTCGAGCACCGTCTTCGACTCGTCGAGCTCGGGCTCCTGCATGAGGATGCCGACGGTGAAGCCCGGGGTGAGCTTCGCCTCGCCGTTGGACGGCTGGTCGAGACCCGCCATGATCTTCAGGATCGTCGACTTGCCCGCACCGTTCGGCCCGACGACGCCGATCTTGGCGCCGGGGAGGAACGACATCGTGACGTCGTCGAGGATCAGCTTGTCGCCGACCGCCTTGCGGGCGCGGACCATCTGGTAGATGTACTCAGCCATATCGCGCCAAGTGTACTGACAGTGCGGGGCGTCCGTCTGCCCGGTCGCCGGTTCGCCGGATCACGCACGGGGGCTGTTGCGCTCGCCGACTTCGACGTACCGTTTCCCCGCTCCGCACCGGGAGCACGGTCGATCGACCACCGGAGAGGATCAGGACATGTTCACCAAGCGTCTGCGCCGTCTCGCGCTCCCCCTCGCGGGAGCCACCGCGCTCACCGTCGCGCTGCTCGCCCCGGCGACGGCTGCCTCGGCAGCGTCGCCCGTCCCGCGCGGCAACCCCTACGTCCAGTACACCGCGCACCTCATCGAGAGCGGCTCGGGCACCGGGTACTCGTCGTACATCAACGTCCACGACGCCCACAACAACGCGTTCGCCGTGGGGATCCAGTCCGACACCGCCTCGTCCGTGAGCAAGGGGCAGCCCCGGTTCATCTGGGAGCGGGTGCAGAACGGCAAGTTCACGTACGGCTACATGGGCGGCGCCTCGCACAGCAAGACGTCGGTCGGGCTGCGCTGGTACAAGAACGACGTCGCGTCGGTCATCCTCAACAACCGCACGGTCGGCACGATCGCCCTGAACCTCGACGGTCGGCTCTTCTTCAACGCCGAGGCGAACGCCCGACTCAACGGTGACGTCGTGCACTCGCAGGTGAACGACATCTCGATCAAGGTCGGCGACTCGTCCGGTCGGACGGGGCTCGCCGGCACGTGGAACACGAGCTTCTCGTTCCACGGGCTCAAGGCGAAGCAGACGAACAGCCCGAAGGTCCAGGGTGCGAGCTTCTCGATCGACGGACGGGTCTCGGGGCTCCCCCGCGGCGGCAACTGGGACACAACCGAGGTCGCGGGCATCGCGATGATCGCCCAGAACTGGCGGTAGGCGCCCGGGAGCGGGGACGGGGACCGGCTCAGGCCGCGGCACGCTCGTCCCCGTCCACCACCGGGTCGACGCCCACGACGACGTCGAACTCGTGACCGATCGCCGCCGCGGCGTGGCGAGCGGCCTCGGCGCCGTCGGGCAGCTCCTCGCGGACGTCCGGCTCCGTCGGGTCGGGGTCGACACCCGGTACGGGGGTGCGGTCCGTGCCCGCCGTGCCGACCTCGCCGGTGAGCGGGTCGACGTTCGGCAGGACGCCCGAGGTGCTCCCCGGAGGCGCGGTCGCCTCACCCGTGTGCCGCGGGACGCGGACCCAGTTGCTGATGCCCCAGGCGAGGTCGTGCCCGAGTGCCTCGGCGTCGATCTCGACGGAGGTGCCGCCGCGACCGTCCCGCTCCCACGTCCGGATGCGGATGCGCCCGGTGACGACGATGCGGTCGCCCTTCTTCAGGGAACGGTGCACGTTGGCCGCGAGCGATCGGAAGGCCGTGACGGTGTACCAGTTCGTGGCGCCGTTGGTCCAGGTCGAGGTCGCCCGGTCCCAGCGTCGGGACGGTGAGGCGAGGCGCATGCTCGTGATGGCGATGCCGGTGTCGGTCACGAGGTGACGTGGCTCGGTGGCGATGATCCCGCAGACGGTGATGGTGTCGTTCATGCGTCGATCGTCATCGAGCCCCGGGTCGCGCAAGCGACCCGGGGCTCGATCTGTGACTGGATGACTCGATCAGGTGCGTTGTGGAGGACGAGTCCCCCGCGCCTCCTGGTCGAGACGTGGCACCGCGCGTTCAGTGCGCGCGGAACTCGGGTCGGTCCGCCAACGGGCCGAGCGCTGCGTGCACGGCGCCCTTCGCCGACTCGAGCGACGGGTACGTCCCGCCGCCCGCGCTCCGACCGTAGAGCTCGACGCGGAACCCGCCGTCTGCTCGGTGGATGCTGCCGACCGCTCCCGCTGGTCCGACCGCGACCCAGGTCCCGGTGTTGTTCGTCATCGTTCGACCACCTCCTCGTGGCCCCGACGTCCGGAGTCTCAGGACGCCAGGATGTACTGACTGTAGGCCTTGCGGACCTTGTTCACCTTGGGCAGCGCCACCGCGAGGCAGTAGCCCTGACCGGGGTTCTTCGCGAAGAAGTCCTGGTGGTACTCCTCCGCACGGTAGAAGGTACCGAGCGGTTCGATCGTCGTCACGATGCCGCCGTCCCAGATGTCCGAGGCGCGCGCGATCGCCCGCTCGAACAGGGCCTTCTGGTCGTCGTCGGCCGGGAACATCGCCGAGCGGTACTGCGTGCCGACGTCGGCGCCCTGCCGGTTCAGCTGCCGCGGGTCGTGCAGCGTGAAGAACACGTCGAGGATGACATCGGCCGGGATGACCGTCTCATCGAAGGTGACCGCCACCGCCTCGGCGTGACCGGTCGTCCCGGTGCACACCGACTCGTACGAGGGGTTCTCGACCTCGCCGCCGACGTAGCCGGACACCACGTCCTGCACGCCCTGGAGCGTGCGGTACACGGCGTCGAGACACCAGAAACATCCACCTGCGAGCACGAAGGTCGTCATGGCCGCAACCTACCGCTCCCCGCTCGGAGCGAGCCGCGACCGGGGCACGCCTCCTCCACAACGCGCACGTCCCCGGCAACGCTCCCCGGATCGTCCGAGCGCACTCGGCGTGTCGGTGGTGGACCGTACCGTCGAAGACACACCGACGAGCAGGAGGCACCACGATGCAGACGACGAACGAACCGGTCTTCCGGATCCGTACCGCGCCCGTGGCCCGCTCGCGCGGCGACCTCCGGATCCTCGACGTCCGCGACGACCTCAGCCGCGTGACCCGGGCGAACGGCGAGATCGTCGGGTACGTGGACCGCGTCGACGTCGCCGGGGGCACCGCCTACCGCGCCCGTCGGTACGTGTCGACCGAGCGACGCTTCGTCGAGCTCCCGAACGTCTGGTCGGCCGACGACGCCGTGGACTGCCTGCGCTGGGGCTGATCCGGCCTCACCGGACGACATGATGTTCCACATTGGAATCATGTCCGGTCGGATGCGCGGAACACCGTCCGACCTCCCCGATGCCTGACCGTTTCGTGAGTAGGGTGCGCGCATGGACTGGTGGAACGACCTGACCGACTGGATCTCGTCCGACAACGGCTGGCGCGTGATCTCCGGCGCGCTCATCCCGTTCGTCGCGATCGTCGTGGCGGGCGTCATCGCGGCGCTCATCGGCCGCGGGGCGACGAAGCGGGTCGTGGCGATGCAGGAACGCGAAGCGCGGAACGCCGCCGTCGCGGGTATCGTCTCGGCTGCACGCAAGGCCGCGACCTGGGGCTCCCTCGGACACGACGAGCGCGCGTACGCCGACCACCTCGCCGAGGACGCCGACATCCGACTCCGTCTGCTCCCCGTTGCCGGTGCGCCCCTCGCGGCGAACTGGACGCAGCACGAGATCGCGGACATCAAGAAGAACTCCTCGACCTTCAGCTTCCAGGCGGAGCAGTCGCTCGCCGAGTTCCGTGATCGCATCCTCGAATGGCAGGCACGACCGAACCGGGCGCGCAAGCTCTTCAAGAGCGACCTCGAGCGCTGGAAGTTCGATTCGCCCGACCCCGACGCCGAGCTCATCACGCGGCAGCAGGACTGGAACGCCGACCAGGCCGCCCCCGCGCGACCGACGGACGCCGGCACGACCACGGCCCTCCCCGCCGAGCGCCCGACGCCGACGACGACCTCCCTCCGGCCCGCTCCGGCGAGCACGCCCGCCCCGGCGAACGCGCCCGCCCCGTCGAGCACGCCCGCCGCAGCCCCCGGTGCCGGCGCCGCCTCCGGCGCTGCTGGTGCAGGCTTCTCGGTCACCCGCGGCGGCTCCGCACCGGTCGACCCGAACGCGACGACGCCGATCTCGGACACCTCCAGCACGAACCGGACGACCCCGATCTCCGACACGAACGCCACGCGCGCGTACGGCGATGGCGCGCCCCGCGCGTACGGCGAGGGCGCGACCCGCGCGTACGGCGACGCGGCCGCCGCCCCGACCCGGGCGCCCCTGGGTTCGCCGGCATCGCCCGCCGGCCGCCGCGGCTCGGCGACCGAGTCGACCGCGTCCGGCACCGACACCGACAACGCCGACGCCGTCGACGACGTCCGGCCGAGCAGCCCTCGCGGCACCGACCGTCCGACCACGGACCCCCGGAGCAGCGGGCCCCGCGGGGCGAACACGACCGGTCCCGACGCGAGCGCAGCACCGCCGGTCGCCAAGCCGACCTCGGCGGACGCGCACGTCAACCGCACCACGGAGTCCGACGCCCGCGGTGTCGACACCTCGACCACCGCACACACCCGGTCGATCCCGACCCGCATCGCGGACGGTCCCGCCGAACCGGCCGACGCGAACGAGACCTCGGAAGCGCCCTACACCCAGCCGATCAGCGCGAGCGAACTCCGTCGCCGCGCTGCCGACGACGACGAGTAGGCAGTCGCCGAACGACACGAAGGCCGCCGTCCCGATGGACGGCGGCCTTCGTCGTGTGTGCCCCCGGCAGGAATCGAACCCGCGGCACGGTGGGTAGAAACCACCTGCTCTATCCACTGAGCTACGGAGGCGGACGGCCCCGATTCTATCCGCGACCCTCACCGAGGTGCTGCACGAACCGGTCGACCTCCCGCTGCGACCGGAGGTGGACGATGCGCAGGTGCGGCGCGGTCTCGACGAGCTCGGGCACCCGACGACGCGTCACGTTCCGGGTGCTGATGCCCCAGCGGAGGATGTGGCCGCGATCAGTGAAGAACGTCCACAGCGACGGTTCGACGTTGCCGTTCCACATCTCGATGCGCCCGAACCGTCGTCGCAGCGTCCGACGCAGCAGCCGCCAGAGCGCCTGGGCCGTCGGCAGGTCGATCCACACGAGGGTGTCCGCCCGCTCCGCGAGTATCGCCCGGACGGAGGTGTACTGCCACTCCGTCACCCACGCGGGTTCGCTCGTGTACCGCTCGACGTCGGCGACGAAGGTGTCCCGCGGGACCCAGCCGGGCCCGTGGTACAGCGAGTCGATCTCGGTGTGCGGGATCCCGAGGACTCGGCCGATCCGCCCTGCCGTGGTGGTCTTCCCGACGCCCGTGGTGCCGGCGACGAGGACGCGACGGGGCACGGGGTCCAGGGGGTCGTCGGCGCCGAGCACTCGTCGACCCTAGCCCGCGGTGAGGTCGTAGACCGTGACGCCTCCGATCATCGACGAGGTGAAGGTCGACTCGACCCACGCCGAGATCTCCGACGCCGCGTCGCTGCCGCCGTTCGACTGCCCGACGCTGCCGGCGATGAAGTAGTGGATCTTCCCGGCAGCGACGTCTGCCTGGAACTCCTCGAGGGTGGGTGACGGGTCCGAGCCGTTGAAGCCGCCGATGGGCATCACCGAGGTGCCCGTGGCGAGCTGGTAGGTCGCGGCACTGTTCGACCCGATGGTGGCGGCGACCCAGGTGTAGTCGTCGGCGTCCTCCAGGAGCGCCTTCCGCAGCGTCGAGGAGACCTCGGTGGACCCGCCGAGCAGCCCACCGGCTCCGCCGAACCCGCCGCCACCCGCACGACCCGTCCCGGTCCCGCCACCGGTCCCCGTCCCGGTCCCGGTCCCGGTCCCGCCACCGGCCCCGGTCCCGGTCCCGGTCCCGCCACCGGTCCCGCCGGCCGCGCCCGTCCCACCCGGTCCACCGGTCCCGCCGGCCGCGCCCGCCCCACCCGGTCCACCGGTCCCGCCGACGCCAGCCGCGCCTCCAGGGCCGCCGCCAGCACCACCGAACCCGCCGCCGCCGCGGGCCCCGCCACCGCCACCCCCGAACCCGCCGCCGGCGACGGTCGGTCCGGCCGAAGGCAGCGCCCCGGTGTGGGCGGTCGTCACCGTGTCGATCGAGTACGCCGCCGGTCCGAGCAGCGCCGTGACGACCGCGCCGACGACCGCACCGACGACCGCGACGCTGCCGACCGGACGAGACCACCTCGCGAGCCCGCCGCCGTGCACCGGCACCAGCACCGCCCCCGCCGTCACCACCCCGACCACGAGCACCACCCACCGGATCCACGGCTGCCACCCCGACGCCGCCGTCAGCAGGTGCCACTGCCACACCACCGTGACGACCACCGCGAACGCCGCCGTCCCTCGCCACCACCACGACGCGCGCCGCTCCCACAGCACCCCGGCACCGATGCCCACGAGCCCGGCGATGTACGGCGCGAGCGCGACCGTGTAGTACGGGTGGAAGATCCCGCCCATGAAGCTGAACACCAGCCCGGTCACGAGCAGCGACCCACCCAGCGCGATGACCGTGGCGAGGCGGGAGCGAGCAGACGGCGTCCGCTGCCGGAACCCGATCGCGACGAGCGCCGCCACGAGCAGGACCAGTGCGGTGGGCAGCAGCCAGGTGATCTGCCCGGCGAACTCCGACCCGAACAGCCGCAGCAGCCCGGTGGCGCCCCAGGAGCCGGCTCCGGCAGTTCCGCCGCCCCCGGTCACGCTGCCGGTCTCGTCGCCGGTGACCCGCCCGAGGCCGTTGTAGCCGAAGGTGAGCTCGAGGAACGAGTTCGTCTGCGACCCGCCGATGTACGGGCGGGACGACGACGGCACGAGTCCCACCACGGCGACCCACCACCCGCCGGCGACGACCACGGCGAGGGCCGCCCACAGCAGGTGCACGACGCGCTTCACGAACGGCAGCGACGAGCAGTACAGGTACACGCCGACGAGCACGGGCAGGATGAGGAACCCCTGCAGCTGCTTCGTCAGGAAGGCGATCCCGACGGCCACGCCGGCCAGGACGACCCACCGCAGACGCCCGCTCTCGACACCGCGCAGGACGAGCCAGAGCGACAGCACCATGAGCAGGGTGAGCAGTGCGTCCGGGTTGTTGAAGCGGAACATGAGGGCCGCGACCGGGGTCGTCGCGAGTGCGGCACCCGCGACGAGCGCGGCCCCGGCGGAGAACCGCCGCCGGACGATGACGTACAGCAGTGCCACGGTCCCGACGCCCATGAGGGCCTCCGGCACGAGGATCGCCCACGAGTTGAGGCCGAACAGGCGCACGGACAGCTCCATCACCCAGAGGAACGCCGGCGGCTTGTCGACCGTGATCGAGTTGCCCGCGTCCGAGGAGCCGTAGAAGAACGCCTCCCAGCTCTGGCTCCCCGCCTGCACCGCTGCCGAGTAGAACGCGTTCGCGTACCCGTTCACCCCGAGGTTCACCAGGTACAGGACGGCCGTCGCGACCAGCAGGCCGAAGAAGGCAGGACGTTCCCACCGTGCTCGCTGGACGGCGGGTGTGCGGGAGCTGATGCGCATGGTCCCAGCGTCACCGGGTCGGCTTTCGGCATCCGTTGGCAGCGCTGTGGAAGCGCCGGGAGGCGCGGCGGGCGTCCGCCGGGTCGGGTTCCGGAACGGTTCGGCGCGCGTCTGCCTGGTGTTCGCCTCCGCGACACCGCGGCTTCGTAGCGTCCCGAGCATGCGCCCCACCGGTTCCGTCGTCGCGGTCGTCCCGGCCCGTGCGGGGTCGAAGGGCATCCCGGGCAAGAACCTCCGACCCGTCGCCGGGCGCTCCCTGGTCCGTCGCGCGGTGGAGTCCGCCCGAGCAGCGACGACGATCGACACCGTCGTGGTCTCGACGGACGGCGACGCCATCGCCGCCGAGGCCGTGTCCGCCGGCGCCCGGGTCGTCCGGCGTCCGGCAGCGCTCGCCGGGGACGAGGCCTCGTCGGAGTCCGCGCTGCTGCACGTCCTCGACACGCTCGCGGCCGCGGGCGAGGAGCCCGACGTCGTCGTGTTCCTGCAGGCGACCTCGCCGTTCATCGACCCGGTCGACCTCGACGCCGCCGTCACCCGGGTCCGCGACGGCCGCGCCGACTCGGTATTCGCCGCGGCGCCCTCGCACGCGTTCCTCTGGCGCATCGGCGCCGACGGCTCCGCCCGCGCCGTGAACCACGACCAGGCCGTCCGCCCCCGGCGGCAGGACCGCGAGCCGGAGTTCCGCGAGACGGGCGCGTTCTACGCCTTCCGGGCCGCCGCCTTCCGCGAGCACCGCCACCGGTTCCACGGCCGCGTCGAACTCGTCGTCGTCGACGGTGCCGGAGCGATCGACGTCGACGACCCGGCCGACCTCGCCCTGGCGTCCGCCCTCGCACCACGGCTCGACCGTCCCGCGCACCGGTCCGACGAATACGCACCAGACCACCGTCCGGCCACCGAGCCGCACGTCCCCGCACCGAACGGAGCACCATGACCGTCACCATCGGCACGTCCACGATCGGCGCGGGCCACCCCGCGTACCTCATCGGCGAGATCGGCCTGAACCACAACGGCGACGTCGACATCGCCAAGCGACTCATCGACGTCGCGGCCGACGCCGGGCTGCAGGCCGTGAAGTTCCAGAAGCGCACGCCGGAGATCTCCACGCCGGAGCACATGAAGCAGACGCCGCGCAGCACGCCGTGGGGCGAGATGACCTACCTCGAGTACCGGTACCGCGTCGAGTTCGACCGCGACCAGTACATCGAGATCGGCGACCACGCCACGCTCCGCGGGCTCGACTGGTTCGCCTCGCCGTGGGACGAGCCGTCGGTCGCCTTCCTCGAGGACCTCAACGTCGTGGCGTACAAGATCGCCTCGGCGTCGGTGACGGACCTCGGACTCCTGGCCGAGGTCGCCGCGACCGACAAGCCCGTGATCCTCTCGACGGGGATGTCGACGCTCGAGCAGATCGACCGTGCCGTGGAGGCCCTCGGCACCGAGCGACTCGTGCTCATGCACGCCACGTCGACGTACCCGCTCCCCGCCGAGGAGGCGAACCTGCGGATGATCGACACCCTCGCGAACCGCTACGCGGGCGTCCCGGTCGGGTACTCCGGCCACGAGCCCGGGCTGCAGATCTCCATCGCCGCGGTGGCACTCGGCGCGACGGCCGTCGAGCGCCACATCACGCTCGACCGCACGATGTGGGGTTCCGACCACGCTGCGTCGCTCGAACCGCACGGGCTGCAGACGCTCGCGCGCGACGTCCGGATCATCGAGACCGCGCTCGGCGACGGCGTGAAGCGGGTCATGCCCGGCGAGCGGGCCCCGCTCGCGAAGCTGCGCCGCGTCGGAGCGTGACGGGCGGCGACCTGGACGCGGCCGGCGGCGGGGGCGAGCCGAGGGACGGACGGGAGGCGCGCCTCCCGTCCGATGCCCTGCCACGCGTCCGACGCGTGGTCGGTCTGGTCGACACCGACTCGTTCGCGAAGTGGGGCGCCCACCTGCTCGCCACGGCACCCGCGTACTGGGACCTCGAACTGCTCACGGTGGCGACGCCGCGATCCGCGAGCCGCGCGCAGCTGCGGTCCGCGTTCCGGGGGCTCGACGACCGGCTCGCACACCTGGCCGCCGCGCCGCCTGAGGCACGCGAGGTCGACGCCATCGTCGAACGACTCCGGCAGGACCCGCCCGACGCCGTGCTGGTGTCCCTGATCGGACCGGTGGCGGAGCTCGTCATCGAGGAGGTCCACCGTCGTGTGCCACGGCGACCCGTCCTCGTGACGGGGCTGCCCGGGATCTCCTACCCGGCGAAGTGGAAGGGCGTGTTCTTCCGGGCGCGCGCCGACCTGTTCGTGCTGCACAGCCACCGCGAGGTCCGCGCCTACGAGGAGCTCGCGACCGAGGGCGGTGTCGAGCCGCACTTCGCGCTCGCGACGCTGCCGTTCGCGCGGCCGTCCGGAGCCGCTGCGAGCCGTGACGGGGTCTCACCGCGCGACTCCGTCGTCTTCGCCGCACAGCCGAGCGTCCCCGCGGAACGTGCCGAGCGGGAGCGTGTCGTCGGGTGGCTCGCCGAGACCGCCCGTCGGCACCCGGAGTGGCGCGTGGTGATCAAGGTCCGTGCTGCCGCCGGAGAGCACCAGACGCACCGCGAACAGGACCCGTACCCGGACCTCGTACCGACGGACGCGCCGGCGAACCTCGTGGTCGAGAGCGGGCCGATGTCCGCGCACCTCGACCGGGCGGTCGCCCTCGTCACGATCAGCTCGACGGCCGTGCTCGAAGCGGCGGCCCGGGGCATCCCCGCGCTCACCCTGACCGACTTCGGCATCGGGCGGCACCTCATCAACGAGGTGTTCGTGGGCAGCGGGCTCGAGGGCGACGCCGTCGACCTGGTGGACGGCCGGTTCGGGACGGTCCGGGAGGAGTGGATGCACGACAACCACTTCCACCCGGAGTCCGAGGACGACTGGGCCGAGCGGACCGAGCAGCTCATGGCGTCACGCGACGCCGGCGTCCTGCGCGACCGACCGGCGGCACGCCGGAGTCGCGGTGGCGTGCTGCGTCGGGCCTGGGAGCGGAAGAACGCACTCGGGCCGGACGAACGGAGTGTCCTCGGGGCCGTCGCGCTGGTGATCGGGGCGCCGGTGCGGGCGCTGAAGCGGGTCGTCCGGCAGGTGCGGCGGGTGGTGCGGCCGGCGGAGGTGCCGGTGTTGCTCGCGCCGACGAGTCAGCGTGTCAGTGGGTCCGGGTCGGGCAGGGCCGCGTCCGGAGGGGCCGCGTCCGGTGGTGGCCCGTCAGACCGCCTTGGCGATCGCGAGGAGCAGTTGGTCCCGGGTCGGGACGCCAGGTGACCGGAAGACCTCGGCACCGTCGTCCCGCCGCACGATGATCGTGGGGGTCGACCGGATGCCGAGGTCCTCCGCCTGGTCGGGGTGGTTCGCCACGTCGCGCTCGGTCACGTGCAGCCCGGGGACGAGCTCGGACGCCTCGGCCGACACCCGGCGGGCGGCGGCGCACGGGGCGCAGAACGAGGACGTCCAGAGGTCGAGCTGCATGTGGTCCCGCAACGCGGGCGCGGCCGGATCTACTCCCGGTGCGTGTGGTGCGGCGCTGTTGCTTACTCGCGGTCGAACTCGCCGCTGCGGTCCCCGCGGTCCGCGAGGTCGTCCACCGGGTCGGACTCCCCCGGCACGTACTCGAACTCGGCCGAGGTCTGGTCGAGCACCTGGCGGGACTTCGTCATGCGGTAGGTGAACGCGGTCTGGAGTCCCTCGACGTCGGCGAACACCGTGACCTCGTCGTCCAGCGCGTCGCTCGTGGCCGTGCGGGTGTCGGTCGTGCCGTCGAAGGGTCCGCCGTGGAAGATCGCGGTGTACTCGTCGCCTTCGTGGATGGTGATGTCGCTCATGCATCCCTTCTACCAGGGACCGCCTGTTGACACATTCATAGCCTCGCTATATAGTTTTGCTATGGAATCACCGCGTGAACAGACGATCGAGACGCTCCTCGTCTCCGTCAACCGCCTGATCCGCACCGCAGCGCAGGCGACGGGGAACACCACGTCCTCCGCCGTCTGGCGCACGCTCGGCATCCTCGAGACCGACCAGCCGCTCCGCCTCGGCGAGCTCGCTGCCGCCTCCCGCGTCGCGCAGCCCACGATGACCCGCCTCGTCGCGGGCATGCTCGCCGACGGGCTCGTGTCCCGCAGCGTCGACCCCGACGACTCCCGCGGGCAGCTCATCGAGCTCACCGACGCCGGCCGTGAACGCCTGGCGTCCTGGCGGGTCACCCTCACCCGGACGGTCGGCCCGCTCTTCGCCGACCTGTCCGACGACGAGTGGGACACCCTGCACGGCGCCGTCGAGGTCATCGCCGCCCGAACCTCCACCGCCACCAGAACGGAGACCCACGCGTGAACGCCCACGCACCCGCCGCACAGTCCGGCAGCATCCTCAAGCAGTCATCGGCGGTCTGGGCGATCGCCTTCGCCTGCGTCGTCGCCTTCATGGGCATCGGCCTCGTCGACCCGATCCTCCCCGCGATCGCCTCGTCCCTCAAGGCCACCGCGGCGCAGACCGAGCTCCTCTTCACGAGCTACCTCGCCGTCACCGGTGTCGCGATGTTCTTCACCAGCTGGGTGTCCAGCCGCATCGGCGCGAAGAACACCCTGCTCATCGGCCTCGCGCTCATCGTGCTGTTCTCGGTGCTCGCGGCGACGTCGAACAGCGTCTGGACGATCATCGACTTCCGCGCGGGCTGGGGTCTGGGCAACGCGCTCTTCATCTCCACCGCGCTCGCGACGATCGTCGGGGCGGCCTCGGGTGGCACCGCGTCCGCGATCATCCTGTACGAGGCGGCGCTCGGCCTCGGCATCGCCGTCGGCCCGCTCGTCGGCGGCCTGCTCGGCTCCGTCAGCTGGCGCGGCCCGTTCTTCGGCGTCACGACGCTCATGGCCATCGCGTTCATCGCCATCGTCACGCTCCTCAAGACGAAGAACCTCGAGAAGCCCACGCCGACCAAGCTCTCCGCACCGTTCCGCGCGCTCGGTCGCCCGGCACTCGCCGCCCTCGCCGTCACCGCGCTCTTCTACAACATCGGCTTCTTCGTCCTGCTCGCCTACACGCCCTTCCCGCTCGGCTTCGGCGCACTCGGCATCGGCTTCACCTTCTTCGGCTGGGGCGTCGGCCTCGCGATCACCTCGGTCTGGGTCGCCCCGATGCTCACCGCACGACTCCGCCGCACCACCGTGCTGAAGATCGCGCTCCCGCTGCTCGCGCTCGACCTGTTCGCCGCCGCCGTGGTCGTGCAGTCGCAGGTGGGCCTGATCATCTGCGTCATCATCGGCGGCCTCGTGCTCGGTGTCCTCAACACCGTCCTCACCGAGTGCGTCATGGAGGCCACCGACCTCCCCCGCTCCGTCGCCTCGAGCGCGTACTCCGCGGTGCGCTTCATCGGCGGTGCGATCGCCCCGCCCGTGGCCACCCTGCTCGCCGACCAGTTCGCCCCGTCGGCCGCGTACGTGTTCGCCGGGCTGTCCGTCGCCGTCGCGTTCGTCGTCGTGGTGTGCACCACGCGCGTGCTGCGCCGGGTAGACGACGGCGCCGAGCCCGAGCCCGTCGAGGCCGAGGCCATCGCCGCCGGCGAGATGGCGTAGCCTGCGGCCCCGGCGCGGCGCTGGCCGGGCTCCGCGCTCCGCGCTCCGCGAGCGGGCGAAGTACGTCCCGCTCACCCGCTGCACCCAGCACCTTCTGCCCGCTCGCGCGCTCACCCGCGCGAGCGGGCGTTTTCCGTCCCGGTCGCACCCCGCATCCCGCGCATTCCGCCCGCTCGCGGGTCCCAGGGTGACCGCCTGGAGGCGCGGGTCGACCCCCGAGACCGGCACCGCGCCTCCAGGCACTCGCGCCCACCCCGCGAGCAGGCGAAATCGGGCTCGCTCGCGCCCCACAGCCGTCACGTACCGCCCGCTCGCCGCGTCGCACCCGCGAGCGGGCGAAATCGGGCTCGCTCGCGCCCCACAGCCGTCACGTACCGCCCGCTCGCCGCGTCGCACCCGCGAGAGCGGGCGAATGCTGCGCGGCCCACGCCCCGCACCCCGCGCATTCCGCCCGCGCGCGCAGATGGCACGGGCGCCGCCTGGAGGCGCGGGTCGGCCCCCGAGACCGGCGCCGCCCGTCCGGACGCTTGCCCGCGCCCCGCGCCACGAACGGGCGAAAAACGTCCCGACCGCGGCTCGTAGCCCGCACATACCGCCCACTCGCGCTCCCCCCGCACCACGGGCGGGCGGAAAACGTCCCAGCCGCGCCCCTCAGCGCGCGCATACCGCCCGCTCGCGGGCCGGGCGGGCCGTGCGGGCCGTGCGGGGCCGCGGGCGCGAGCGAACGGGCGCGGGCGCGCGGGCGGAAAGCGACCCCGCCCCGCCGCGGAATAGGATCGACACCATGGCAACTGCGAACGACCGCCTCGTCTGGATCGACTGCGAGATGACGGGCCTCGACCTCGAGGTCGACGAACTCGTCGAGGTGGCCGTGGTCGTCACCGACTTCGACCTCGTCCCCGTGCACCCCGGCTTCGACATCGTGATCAAGCCCGACCAGTCGGCGCTCGACAACATGAACGAGTTCGTCACGAACATGCACACCACCTCGGGGCTGCTCGAGGAGATCCCGAACGGTGTGAGCCTCGCGGACGCCGAGTACCAGGTGCTCGAGTACATCCTCGAGCACGTGCCCGCCGAGGGATCCGCTCCCCTCGCGGGCAACACCATCGGCACCGACCGATCGTTCCTGTCGAAGTACATGCCCCGCGTCGACGGGCACCTGCACTACCGCAGCGTCGACGTGTCGAGCATCAAGGAGCTCTGCCGCCGCTGGTTCCCGCGCGTGTACTTCAACGCGCCGGAGAAGCACGGTGGGCACCGTGCCCTCGCGGACATCCTCGAGTCCATCCGCGAGCTCGAGTACTACCGCCGGGCGGGCTTCGTGGCCGAACCCGGCCCCACCTCGGACGACGTCAAGGCCGTCGCGAGCGAGGTCGTCGCCAAGTGGGAGCCGCGGCTCGCGCAGTAGGACACACCGCCTGCGGCGCGTCCAGGAGGCGCGGCTCACCCCTCGTGTTCTGACCCGCCCCCGGCATGTACTACTATTGAGTGGTCGCGCCGGTCGCCCGGTGTACACATGGTGGATATAGCTCAGTTGGTAGAGCGCCTGGTTGTGGTCTAGGAGGTCGCGGGTTCGAGACCCGTTATTCACCCCAGTGCTGATGCAGATCAGCGGAAGGCCCCGGTCCCTCGGACCGGGGCCTTCGTTGTTCGATCAGGTTGTCCTGCAACGATCGGCGACGTGATGGAGATGTCCGCCGACGCGTTCGAACAGCTCGTGACCGACGAACTCGACCTGCTGCCGGACGAGATGGTCGACGGCCTCGACAACGTGGTGTTCGTCGTCGAGGACGAACCGGAGAACGGCGAGGAACTCTTCGGCGTGTACGACGGCATCGCGGCGACCGAGCGCGGGCAGTACGGCTTCGGCGAGCTCCCGGACCGCATCGTGGTGTTCCGGAAGCAGCACCTCGCCGAGTGCGACACGCTCGAGGAGCTCAAGGACGAGGTCCACACCACGCTCGTGCACGAGATCGGGCACTTCTACGGCATCGACGACGAGCGCCTCCACGAGCTCGGCTGGGCGTAGCCGGACCCGCGCCCACGCCCACGCCGCCCGAGTCTCGGCTGGGCGGACACTTTCGTGGCGGTGCGGGCGCGAAACTGTCCGCCGGGCCGAGTCTCGCCACCCGCCGGCGCCCGCCCCAGCACCTCAGAACCGCGTCGGCCCCACCTCGTGGTACTTCTCCCACGCGTCCACCGGCCCCCGCCCGTGCAGCGCGTACTCCCCCACGAGCCGCTCCTTGTAGACCGCCGGGTTGTGCGACGCCACGACCCGGGCGTTCCGCCAGTGCCGGTCCAACGCCCGCGTGCGATCGGCCGCCGAGGCCCCACCGACCTCGAACAGCTCCGACGCCGCCCGGAGCACCCGCGGCCCGACCTCGATCTGCGCCTGGTAGACCGCGTTCTCGGCGGCGTCCAGCAGGGCACGGTCGACGCCGGCCCCGGGCTCGTTCGTGCCCACGACCCCGTCGAGCAGCCCCGCCGCGGCGGCGACGAGCGAGCGGGCCGTGAACGCCCCGGCCGACAACCGACCGAGCACGGCCAACACCTGCGGGTCGTCCCCGGGCCGCGCGGCGTTCGCGTGGATGTACGTCCGGGTCCGCGGTCGCACGAAGGCGACGGCGTCGTCGGACACCGCCTGCCCGATCCCGGCGAGGACCGCCAGCAGGTACAGCTGGTAGAAGGCCTGGATGTGCGACAGCGGGGCGTCCTTGTACGCCGAGACCACGGAGGGGTCGACCGGCACACCATCGAAGACGGTTGTGCCGGACGCGGTCAACCGCTGCCCGAACCCGTCCCAGTCGTCGACCGAGGTCACACCGACCGCATCGGTCGGGATCGCGAACGTGACCCGGTCGCCGTCCCGGTCCGCCGCGAGGTAGATCCAGTCCGAGTAGAGCGTCCCGGTCGAGTAGAACTTCCGGCCGTCGAGACGGACGGAACCGTCCTCGGCGGGGCGCACCGTGGTGGAGATGTCGGCGAGCGTCGTCCCGGTCCGCTCCGACGTCGCGTTCCCGATGATCGCGCCGTCGACGATCCGCTGCAGCCACTCGTCCCGCCCGGCCGACGACGGCCGGAGGAGCACGAGTTCGGTGTACCCGAAGTGCCCGCGCCACAGGTGCGCGATGTTCGAGTCGGCAGCGGCGAGGTCGGCGACGAGGTGCACGAGTTCGACGAGCGTCACGCCGAACCCGCCACGGTCCTCCGGCACGCGGAGCCGTCCGAACCCCGCGTCGGCGAGCGCACGGACCTCGTCGTGCGGCAGCGGCCGGTCCCCCGGCGTCCCGGACGCCAGCTCGCGGTCGACGGCCCCCTCGCGGATGCGGTCGAACAGCGGCCGGAACCGAGCGCGCAGTTCCGTCAGGCGGCTGGTCCCGGTGCCGCTCTGGAGGGACGGCTCGCCCCCGGTGGTCGTCGTCGCGTCGGTCATGCGGTCACCTCCACGGCGTCGCGCGCGGTGTCCGCGCCGGTTCCGGCAGCTCCGCCCGTGAACGCTCCCCGCCACCGCCGCGCCGGGTGGCTCTCGGGCAGCTGCGGGTGGCCGAAGAGCTTCTCGCGCAACGTCCCCTCGCGGTACTCGGACTGCATCAGTCCGCGTTCCTGCAGGGTCGGGGCGATGTGGTCCACGAACTCCTCGTAGGAGCCGGGCAGCGTCCAGTTGATGACGTTCACCCCGTCGACCCCGGCGCGCTGCCAGTCGGCGAGCTCGTCGGCGATCTGCTCGGGCGTCCCGACCACGCGGGCACGGAGCTTCGCGGAGAGTCGGGCGAGGTCGGCGATCGTCGGCTCCCGGTCGCCGGCGGCTTCCCGGAGCCACTGCAGGTGGGACTGGCCGGCGTGCGTGCGGACCTCGGACAGCGGCGTCTCGGGGTCGAGGGCCTCGCCGGTGTCGGGGTCGAACCCGAGGTTCGAGTGCACGAGGAAGCCGTCGGCCGCGAGGTACTCGTCGATCTCCGCTTCCTTCGCCTTCGCCTCGGCCTCGGTGGCCCCGGTGACGAACGTCAGCCCGAGGAAGAAGGCGATGTCGTCCCGCTGCCGCCCCGCTGCCGAAGCGAGGTCGCGGGTCTCGCGGATGAGCTGCTCGGTGGCGTCGCGGTTCGACGTCAGGATGAACTGGGCCTCGGCGTTCCGCGCGGCGAAGGCACGGCCGGCCGGCGAGGACCCCGCCTGGAAGAGCACGGGCGTCCGCTGCGGCGACGGTGCCGACAGGTGCGGGCCCTGCACGTCGTAGCGCTTCCCGTGGTGGTCGATGCGGTGCACCTTGTCGGGGTCGGCGTAGCCGCGCACCGGGTCCTTGAGCACGGCGCCGTCCTCCCACGACCCCTCCCAGAGCTTCGCGCAGACCTCGAGGTACTCCTCGGCCCACACGTAGCGCTCGTCGTGCTCCTCGAGCCGATCGGCGCCGAAGTTCCGCGCGGCGCTGTCGAGGGCGCTCGTGACGACGTTCCAGCCGATCCGACCCCGGGTGATGTGGTCGAGGGTGGAGACCTTGCGGGCGAAGTCGAACGGGTGCGACTGGATGACGCTCGACGTGAACGCGAGCCCGAGGTGCTCCGTCGACACGGCGAGCGCCGAGAGCAGGACGGACGGGTCGTTCGAGGGGATCTGCAGCCCCTCGCGCAGGTTCGTCGAGTAGTCGCCGCGTCCGGGGCCGTACGTCCCGACGACGTCCGCGAAGAACATCGCGTCGAACTTCCCACGCTCGAGGGTCTTCGCGAGGTCGGTCCACAGCGTCACGTCGTCGAAGTCGGCCTGGCGGGCGTCCGGGTGCCGCCAGAGGCCGTGCTGGATGTGCGACGTCGTGTTCATGACGAAGGCCGCGAAGCGCAGCGGGCGGTTCGGTGCATCGCTCATGCGGTCCATGTTCCCCGCCGGGGTGTCGCGGGAGGGCGTGACGTGACCTCGCGTTACGCGGGGTGTTCCCCGAGGTGCGCGACGCGACCATGCTCCTGAGGGTGCCGAACTCGACCACCGCAGCCGCGCCTCCAGTCCGTTCCACCGCACCGTCGACCACCGCGACCCGCCGTCGCGTCGCCCTGGCGTCCTTCGTCGGGACGACCGTGGAGTACTACGACTTCTACCTGTACGCGACCGCGTCCGCGCTCGTGTTCGCGCCCACGTTCTTCCCCTCCGTGACCCCCGCGGTCGGCGTCATCGCGTCGTTCGCGACCTACGGTGTCGGGTTCGTCGCCCGTCCGCTCGGTGGGATCATCGCCGGCCACCTCGGCGACCGGATCGGGCGGAAGAAGCTGCTCGTCGCGTCGCTCGTGCTGATGGGGATCGCGTCGACGCTGATCGGGGTCATCCCCTCCGCCGCGACCATCGGCGTCGGTGCCGTCGTCGCGCTCGTGGTCCTGCGGCTGCTGCAGGGTGTCGCGGCCGGGGCCGAGTGGGGCGGCTCGGCGCTGCTGTCCGTCGAGCACGCACCCGAGCGGCACCGCGGACTGTTCGGGGCGTTCACGCAGATGGGGTCGGCGGGCGGCATGCTCCTCGCGACCGGTGTCTTCACGCTCGTCCGGGGGTTGCTCGGCACCGAGGCGTTCCTGGCGTGGGGCTGGCGGCTGCCGTTCCTGTTCTCGGCGGTGATCGTGGCCGTCGGACTCGTCATCCGGCTCGGCGTGCAGGACGCGCCGGTGTTCCAGGAGCTGCGCGCCTCCGGGAACGTCGAACGGTTCCCGGTGTGGCAGGCGATCCGGCGGCACCCGCGGGCGATCCTCGTCACCGCGGGGCTGCGGCTCGTGCAGCCGGCGCTGTACTCGATCCTCACGACCTACTCGCTGACGTACCTCGGGTCGGTGCGGGGCCCTTCCGGCGCTTCGGCCTGGCTCCAGGCCGTGCTCGTCATCTCGGCGGTGTCGCTCGTGTCGACGCCGTTCTGGGGCTGGCTGTCCGACCGCGTCGGCCGCCGGGTGCTGACGATCTGGTCGGCGGTGGGGATCGCGGTGCTCATCTGGCCGTTCTTCGCGTTCCTCGACGCGGGGCCGCTCGTGCTGCTACCGCTCGTGGCGCTGATCGGGATGTGCGTGTTCCACGACAGCATCTACGGGCCCCAGGCGGCGTGGTTCGCGGAGCAGTTCCCGACCGGTCGGCGCTACTCGGGGATGTCGCTCGGGTACCAGATCGGGTCGATCTTCTCGGTGGGGCTCACGCCGTTGCTCGCGGCCGTGTTCGTCGAGCTCGGTGGGGGCTCGCCGTGGATCCTGTGCGGGTACCTCGGGGTGTACGCGGTGCTCTCGATCGTCGCGGCGGTGTTCGCGGTGGACCCGGTGGCGGCGGCCCGGCGGGGTGCGCGGGGTGCGGCGGGGAGGGTGCGCGCTGGCTGAGGTTTCGCGCTGAGCGACACATCACGGGCGCGATCCGACGTGAAGTGTCGCCCAGCGCGTGAACTCGCCGGCCGCCCGCGCCGGGCCGGGCGCCGGGCCGCGCGCCCGCGCGCGCCGCACGCCCCGCGCGCGCCGCCCCGCACGCGGAGCGCCCTACGTCCGCAGCACCACG
This sequence comes from Curtobacterium sp. YR515, assembly GCF_900113095.1. Classification (NCBI taxonomy): domain Bacteria; kingdom Bacillati; phylum Actinomycetota; class Actinomycetes; order Micrococcales; family Microbacteriaceae; genus Curtobacterium; species Curtobacterium sp. YR515. The sequence goes on from NZ_FOOD01000001.1 coordinate 274,841, forward strand.
TCCGCCAGCTCCGCCGGCCGCTCGGCAGCGATGAACGCCGCCTCCTGCGCCGCCCACCGGTCCCACTCCCGCGCGAAGGACTCGCCGTCACGCCCGATCGCCCGCTCCCACCGGGTGTCGTCGTCGGCCTCGAGCCACACCCGCAACGACGCGAGCGGCGCCGAGTCCCGGGACAGCGCACCGCACCCCTCGACCACGATCGGCCGCCCGGGGTCGACGGTGGCCCACTCCGCCGGGCACGACGTCGCCCAGTCCCACCGTCGGTAGCCGGAGCGTTCCCCGAGGACGTCGGTCACCACGGCCTCCGCGGCGGCCCGCAACCCGTCCCATCCCGGGTAGACGTCGTCGAGGTGGACGACCTGCGCGCCGAGCCGGTCCGCCAGGGAATCGCCGAGCGTCGTCTTGCCCGTGCCCGACCTGCCGTCGACGAGCACGACGAGTCGCGCTCCGGAGGCGGCCGCGACCCCGGCGGCCGCGGCGGCGAGGGCCTCGACGAGCGAGTCTCCGGGGCCCGGAAGCCGGCCGACGGGCCGCCCCGACGCACAGCTCGCGCCGCGCGCGCCACCCACGTCGGGTTCCCCCTCAGGCACGCCACGTCCCCGCGCCCACGGCCACCGCGATCGACACGACACCGATCCCGACGAGCACGCCGACCATCGCCCACTCCGGCCCCGCGAACCGCACACTCCGCGCCCACGTCCGCCGCCCGGGAGCGCCGAACCCCCGCGACTCCATCGCCACCGCCAGCGTCGTCGCCCGCCGCAGCGCCAGCACGAGCAGTGCGAACGCCATCGACGCGCCACGCCGCAGCCGTCCGGTGTCCGCGACGCCGCGGGCCCGACGGGCCATGCCGAGCTGTCGCCAGTCGTCCCCGAGGAGCGTCATCATCCGGATCGCCGCGAGCGCCCCGAGCACGAACCGTGCCGGCAGCCGCAGGAGCTGCGCGAGCCCGTCCGCGAGGTCGGTCGGGTCCACCCGCACGAACAACGCCACCGCCGGCAGCCCGATCGCCAGGACACGGAGCGCCGTCGCCAGCGCGAGTGCGAGCGACCCGTCGGTGACGTGCGCGAACCCGAGGTCGAACCAGGACCGCCCGGACGGCCGCCCGTACAACGCGATGCTCAGCGCGGTCAGCGGCACCGCGACCAGGACCGGCGAGGTCCGCAGCAGCAGCGTGCGGAGCGGGATCCGCAGGAGCGGCAGGAGCAGGAGTTCGAGACCGAGCGCGACCGTCGCGGACACGACGTCGAGGCTCAGCACCAGGCACACGCCGAGCGCGAGGACGCCCAGCAGCGAGGCCACCGGCTGGACTCCGCGGACGCCGCGCGCACGCGTGGTGCCGTCGGGTGGTCCAGGAGGCGCGGCTCGTCCGGGCAGACCGGCCGCGGCCTGGTGCGCGGTCACGGTTGCACCTCCGTGGCCGGGTCGCGCAGGTCGGCGGCCGGCCCGACGGTGCTCGCCCCCGTCGCCCCTGTCGCCCTCGTCGTCCCCGTCGTCCCCGTCGCCCCTGTCGCCCCGAGCACGACCTCGTCCGCATCGAGCGCGCGGACGAGGTCACGGTCGTGCGTCACGGCGACGATCGCCGTGCCGGCGTCGGCGAGTTCGCCGAGCCGTTCCACCACGGCCTGCCAGGTCGCCCGGTCCTGACCGGACGTCGGCTCGTCGAGCACGACGACGGGCGGCCGGGAGGCGATGACCGTCCCGATCGCCAACCGCCGCTGCTCGCCGCCGGACAGCGTGAAGGGGTTGGCGTCGGCGAGGTGCGCGAGGCCGAACGCGTCGAGGAGCTCGTCGACCCGGGCATCGACGTCCGCCGCTCCGAGGGCGCGGGGGCCGACGGCCAGCTCCTCACGCACGGTGCGGGCGACGAACTGGTGCTCGGGGTCCTGGAAGACCGTGCCGATCCGACCGGCCAGCTGCCTGCTCGTCCACGCGGCGGGGGCGTCACCGATGCCGTCGGCGAGTGCCGTGCCCGCGCGGAGCGACCCCGCGGCGGGGCGCAGGAGCCCGGCGAGCGTGAGGCCGAGCGTCGACTTGCCGATGCCGTTCGGCCCGGTGACCGCGAGGACCCGTCCGGCCCGGACGTCGAGGTCGATCCCGCTCCCGACCGGCTGCCGCTTCCCCCTGGCGGTCCCGAGCCCCCGCGCCGCGAGCAGCACCGGGTCCCGATCGCCGAGCGGGCGGAATGCGTGCGGTCCGCCGCGGACCGTCCCGTGCATTTCGCCCGCTCGCGGCGGCGTGCGGGTACCCCGACGCGCCGAACCCCGCTCGGGCTCGGACCCGGGCACCCAGACGCCGGCGGCGGTCAACGCCGGACCGTGCTCGGCGAGCACGTCCGCAGGCGCACCGTCCGCTGCGACACCCCCGGCCGGCTCCAGCAGCACGAGTCGGTCGACCAGGTCCAGCCAGGTGCCGATGCGGTGCTCGACGACGAGCAGCGAGCACCCGGTCTCGTCGAGCAGCGCCCGAACGGCGTCGTGCACCTGCACCACGCCGGAGGGGTCGAGGTTCGCGCAGGGCTCGTCGAGCACGAGGGCACCCGGGCGCATGGCGAGCACGCCCGCGAGCGCCAGCCGCTGCCGCTGCCCGCCGGAGAGCATCGTGGTGGACCGGTCGAGCGGCAGGTCGAGCCCGACGACGTCGAGAGCCGACCGGACGCGCTGCCAGGTCTCCTCCCGCGGGACGCCGGCGTTCTCGCAGCCGAACGCCACGTCGTCGCCGACGCGGGACATCACCGTGTGCGCCTCGGGGTCCTGCATGACGAGGCCGACGCGCCCGCGGACCGCGCGCGGTTCGGCACCGTCGACGAGGACCGACCCCTGGACGGAGGCCGCGGTGTCGTCGGTGGCGTCCGGCTCGTCCGGAAGCACGCCCGCGACCGCCCGCAGCAGCGTCGACTTGCCGGCGCCCGAGGGACCGACGATCGCGACCCGCTCCCCCGGCTCGACGGTCAGGTCGACGCCCCGGACGGCCCAGGCGTCACGTTCCGCGTACCGCCAGCCCCAGTCGGAGAAGGTGACCCGCGCGGCTGCCACGGTCACGCGACGGTGCGAGGACCGCGTCTGGAGTGCTCACGGCCCGCCGCGAACGACGACAGGACGCCGGTCGCGGCGAGCGCTCGGACGAGGAACCACGAGCCGACGCCCGCGATCAGCGCACCGGAGACGATCGCCGAGACGACGTAGATGACCTTGAAGGCCAGGTCGAGTCCGGGGTACCAGAGCACCGTGTCGTTCAGCCCGAGCGCCAGCCCGGCCGCGGCACTGGCGAGCACGACCACCGGCAGGCGGTACACGCGGTACAGGAAGAGCGCGAGCACCAGCTCGGCGCCGAGGCCCTGCACGAGGCCGGCCTCGAGCGTCAGCCAGCCCCACTGCGTGCCGAGGAGCGCCTCGACCGAGGCGGCCACCATCTCGGCGTAGAGGGCCGCTCCGGGCTTCCGGACGATGATCGCGACGACGGGCCCGGCGAGCAGCCACACCCCGCCGAAGAGCGCCTGCGTGCCGGGGAGCACGAGCGCGGCGACGGCGCTGATCGGCTCGTAGCCGAACTCCCAGAGCTTGAAGACGACACCGATCGCGACGGCGAGCACGCTCGCCACGACGATGTCGACGACCCGCCAGCGCAGCGAGCGCCTGACGGGGATGGACGGAACAGCAGTGTGCGTGCTCGTGGACATGGCCCTGGACTCCTCCCTGCGCCGGCATGATCCGGATCAGGTTCGACGGTCGGAGCGCCACTCGCTCCCTCTCAGCCCGGCGATCCCGGACTCCCGTGTGTGTCCCGCCATTGTAGACGTGGTCGCGACCCGGTGACGGATCGCGACCACAGGACGTCCTGGAGGCGCGGGGCGGGCCCGCACCGCGCCTCCAGGTCCGTCAGTGGGTCACTTCTTCAGGACGCGGACCAGCTTGCGCAGGACGGTCCCGGTCACCCAGATGACCGGGACGCTCACCGCGAGGAGGGAGATCAGGTTCGGCTCGAACTCGAGGTCCTTGCCGGGGCGTCGGACGTAGGCGCCGATCGGGATGGAGACGGCACCGCCGCCTCCGCCACCGTTGTCGTCGCCGTCCCCGCCCCCACCGAAGCCGAACCAGCCGAGGGACACCGGGATGAGGGTCTGGTCGCCGACCTCGACCGGCTCCCCGTAGTTCGTGGACACGCCGACGGGGCGTACCTTCTCTGCGATCTGCGTGACGATGTTGGCCATGCGCGCGACGCTACCCGCCCGTTCCTCCACAGGCAGAGCTACCCGCGCATCCGTCCACGGCCGGAGCTTGTCTGCGGACGCGGTCGGCTCCCGCCGATATGTTGGCGGGACCCACACCTGGAGGACCGTTTGCACACCTGGCCCGGCAACCCGTACCCGCTCGGGGCGACCTACGACGGGAGCGGCACGAACTTCGCCCTCTTCAGCGAGGTCGCCGAACGCGTGGAACTCTGTCTCTTCGACGACGACGGGAACGAACAGTGCATCGACCTCGTCGAGGTCGATGCGTACGTCTGGCACGCCTACCTCCCGAACGTCGGCCCCGGCCAGCAGTACGGCTTCCGGGTGCACGGCGAGTACGCCCCCGAGAAGGGGCTCCGCGCCAACGCGAACAAGCTGCTCCTCGACCCGTACGCCAAGGCGACCAGCGGGGACATCGACTGGGACCAGGCGCTCTTCTCGTACACGTTCGGCGACCCGGACTCGACCGACGACCAGGACTCGGCGCCCCACATGATGAAGGGCGTCGTCATTAACCCGTTCTTCGACTGGCAGGGCGACCGGGCTCCTCGGATCCCCTACGGCGAGACCGTGATCTACGAGGCACACGTCAAGGGCCTCACCGAGACCCACCCCGACGTGCCCGAAGAACAGCGGGGGACCTACGCGGGGGTCGCGCACCCGGCCGTGATCGCGCACCTGCAGCGGCTCGGCGTCACCACGCTCGAACTCATGCCCGTGCACCAGTTCGTCAACGACTCGACCCTGCAGGACAAGGGGCTGTCGAACTACTGGGGCTACAACACGATCGGGTTCTTCGCGCCGCACTCGCACTACTCGTCCTCGGGCGACCACGGACAGCAGGTGCAGGAGTTCAAGGCGATGGTGCGCGAACTGCACCGTGCCGGCATCGAGGTCGTTCTCGACGTGGTGTACAACCACACGGCCGAGGGGAACCACCTCGGACCGACGCTGTCCTTCCGCGGGATCGACAACGCCGCCTACTACCGCCTCGTCGAGGACGACAAGCGGTACTACATGGACACCACGGGCACGGGCAACTCGCTCAACGTCGGGCACCCGCACTCGCTGCAGCTCATCATGGACTCGCTGCGGTACTGGGTCACCGAGATGCACGTGGACGGCTTCCGCTTCGACCTCGCGGCCGCCCTGGCGCGTGAGTTCTACGAGGTGGACCGGCTGGCGGCGTTCTTCGAACTGGTCCAGCAGGACCCGATCGTGTCCCAGGTGAAGCTCATCGCCGAGCCGTGGGACGTCGGCCCCGGTGGCTACCAGGTCGGCAACTTCCCGCCGCAGTGGTCCGAGTGGAACGGCAAGTACCGCGACACCGTCCGCGACTTCTGGCGGGGAGAGCCCTCCACCCTCGGCGAGTTCGCGTCGCGGATCTCCGGCTCGGCCGACCTCTACGAGCACGACGGCCGCACGCCGAAGGCGAGCATCAACTTCATCACGGCGCACGACGGCTTCACGCTGTACGACCTCGTCGCCTACAACGAGAAGCACAACGAGGCCAACGGCGAGGACAACAACGACGGCGAGAGCCACAACCGGTCGTGGAACTCCGGTGCCGAGGGTCCGACCGACGACGAGTCGATCAACGCCCTGCGGCTGCAGCGCCGACGGAACTTCCTCGCGACGCTGCTGCTCAGCCAGGGCGTGCCGATGATCGCCCACGGCGACGAGCTCGGACGCACGCAGTCTGGCAACAACAACGTGTACGCCCAGGACTCCGCGCTGAGCTGGATCGACTGGGACGCCGCCGACGACGACCTCATCCAGTTCACGGCCGACGTCGTGAAGCTCCGGCACGACCACCCGACGTTCCGCCGCACGCGGTACTTCAACGGGCGTCCGGTCCGCCGCGGGCAGGACGAGCCGCTGCCGGACGTCGTGTGGCTCACGCCCTCCGGCGACGCCATGGAACCCGAGGACTGGGATTCCGGCTTCGGCAAGAGCGTCGGCATGTACCTGAACGGCAACGGGATCCGCGGGCGCGACTCCCGCGGCGAGCGTGTCACCGACGTCGCCTTCATCACGTACTTCAACGCGCACGACGACACCGTGACGTTCACGCTGCCCCCCGAGGAGTACTCGCCGGGCTGGACGGTGCGGATCGACACCGCCGAACCGGGTGCGCGTGACGAGGTCCTCGACGCCGGCACGCCGCTCGACGTCCCGGCACGCTCGATGATCGTGCTGCGGGCCGAGCCCGACCACGAGGTCACGGTGACCCCGGTGGACACCGACTCGTCACGACCGGCCACGGCGGCACCGCAGGACGCCGTCACACCGGTGAACCCCGCCGGCGCCACGGCTCCCTCCGCCGCGAGCGGCGGCCAGCAGTGACCGCCCGGCGCGTCCCGACCTCGACGTACCGGCTGCAGGTCACGCCGGACTTCGACCTGTCGGCCGCACGCGACGTCGTCGACTACGTGCGCGACCTCGGCGCGGACTGGCTCTACCTCTCCCCGGTGCTGCAGGCCGAGCCCGGGTCCCAGCACGGCTACGACGTCGTCGACCACGGCCACGTCGACACCGAGCGGGGCGGTGACGAGGCGCTCCGAGCGCTCGCCGACGCCGCCCACGCCGTCGGCCTCGGCGTCCTGGTGGACGTCGTACCGAACCACGTCGGTGTGGCCACGCCCGCGGTGAACCCGTGGTGGTGGTCCCTGCTCGAGCACGGCCAGGGGTCCCCCGTCGCCTGGGCCTTCGACGTCGACTGGGACGCCGGAGACGGCAAGCTCCGCGTCCCGGTGCTCGACGACCGGCTGCTCGACGCGGTCGAACTTCGTGACGGCAGGCTGTACCTGGGCGACACGGCCTACCCGACCGCTCCGGGCACGGTGCACGACGGCGACTCGGTGGCCGACGTCCACGCCCGGCAGCACTACGAGTTCGTGCACTGGAAGCGCGCCGACCACGAGCTGAACTACCGGCGGTTCTTCGCGGTGAACACGCTCGCGGCGATCCGGGTCGAGGAACCCGAGGTCTTCGCGGCATCCCACGGCACGATCGGCGCGTGGTTCCGCGACGGCCTCGTCGACGGACTCCGCATCGACCACCCCGACGGGCTGTACGACCCCGCCGGCTACCTGCAGGACCTCGCGGCGCTCACCGACGGCGCCTACACGCTCGTCGAGAAGATCCTCGAGCCGGGCGAGGAACTCCCCGCGAGCTGGCCGGTCGACGGCACCACCGGCTACGACGCCCTCGGCGTGCTCGACCGGGTGTTCGTCGACCCCGCCGGCGAGGACTCGCTGACCGCGGCGTCCGGGGCCGAGCCGACCGACTGGCAGCAGCTGACGCACGACACCCGTCGCGGCATCGCGGACGGCATCCTCGGCAGCGAGGTCGAGCGGCTCGCGCGGCTGCTCGGCCCCGGCACCGGCAGCGCCGCGTCCGCACCGCTCCCCCACGAGCGGATCGTCGACGCGGTCGCCGAGATCGTCGCCTCGTTCGACGTGTACCGGACGTACCTGCCCGAGGGCGCGCACCACCTCATCGACGCCCTCGAAGGTGCGGCCTCGGCGCGGCCGGACCTCGACGACGTCATCGACCGGATCGCCCCGGCGCTGGTCGACCCCGCGAACGCCGCCGCGATCCGCCTGCAGCAGACGAGCGGCATGGTGATGGCGAAGGGCGTCGAGGACACCGCGTTCTACCGGACCTCCCGCCTGACGTCCCTGAGCGAGGTCGGCGGCGACCCGAGCGTGTTCTCGGTGTCGGTCCGTGCCTTCCACCAGGCGCAGCGCGACCGGCTCGGCAGCTGGCCGCACACGATGACGACCCTCACGACGCACGACACCAAGCGCAGCGAGGACACCCGCGCGCGCATCGCCGTGCTCGCCGAGCTCGGGCACGAGTGGGCGTCGACGCTCGAACGCCTGCAGTCCCTCGCCCCGCTCGAGGACGCCGTGCTGGCCGACCTGCTCTGGCAGGCGATCGTCGGCGCGCGCCCGGCCAGCCGGGAACGCCTGCACGCCTACGCCGAGAAGGCCTCGCGCGAAGCCGGTGACAGCACCACGTGGACGGCTCCGGACGAGGACTTCGAACGCCGCATGCACGCGCTCGTCGACGCCGCGTTCGACGACCCGGCCGTGGTCGCCGTGCTCGATGCGCTCGACGAACGGATCGACGCCGCCGGGTGGTCGAACGGGCTCGGACAGAAGCTCGTGCAGCTCACCGCGCCCGGGGTGCCGGACGTCTACCAGGGCACCGAGTTCTGGGACCGCTCGCTCGTCGACCCGGACAACCGTCGCCCGGTGGACTACACCGAGCGTCGGCACGTCCTGGCCGAACTCGACGGCCCGGACGACGACGGCCCCGAACGGCTCCCCGACGTCGGGCTCGACGGTGCGGCGAAGCTCCTGGTGACGAGTCGTGCGCTCCGTGTGCGGCGCGACCACCCGGAGCTCTTCACCCGGTACCTCGCGCTCGAGGCGACCGGCAGCGCGGCGGACCACGTGATCGCGTTCGACCGTGGGGGCGCGGTCACGATCGCGACGCGCCTGCCGATCGGGCTCGAGCGGGTCGGCGGATGGGGCGACACCCTCGTGCACGCCGTGCCCCAGGACCGCGTGGACGTGCTCACCGGCCGCAGCGTGCCGGCCGGCCGGGGCATCGCCCTCGCCGAACTGCTCACCGACTACCCCGTCGCGCTGCTCGTGCCGGCGCACGTGGCCGAGGCGACGGACCACGGCACGGAGACCCCCGCCGACAGCGGGGCGCCCGCCGACAGCGGCTCCGGCTCTGCCGGTGAGTCCGACGCGCAGGCCGAGATCGACATCCTGGAGGGTCACGCATGACCGCACCCGACCGCTACGCCGTCTGGGCGCCGACACCGGAGCGCGTGCGCCTCGTGGTCGACGGCACCGAGTACCCGCTGACCCGCGGCACCGACGACTGGTGGACGACCGACGCGATCGTTCCCATCGTCGGAGCCCGCTACGGCTTCCGCGTCGGCGACGACGACGCGGTGCGGCCCGATCCGCGCAGCCGCTTCCAGCCCGAGGGGGTGCACGGCCCGTCCGAGGTCGTCGACCCCGCACGGTTCTCGTGGACGGACGACGCGTGGACCGGGCGTCCGGCACGCGGCGGCGTGATCTACGAGATGCACGTCGGCACCTACACGCCCGAGGGCACGCTCGACGCCGCGGCCGCGAAGCTCGACCACCTCGTCGAGCTCGGCGTGGAGTTCGTCGAGCTCCTGCCCGTCAACGCGGTGAACGGCGAGTGGAACTGGGGCTACGACGGCGTCGGCTGGTTCGCGGTGCACGCTCCCTACGGCGGCCCGGACGCGTACGACCGCTTCGTCGACCGTGCGCACGCACTCGGCCTCGGGGTCATCCAGGACGTCGTGTACAACCACCTCGGGCCGAGCGGCAACTACCTGCCGCTGTACGGGCCGTACCTGCTGCAGGGGCTCGGCAACACCTGGGGCGACTCGGTGAACGTCGAACACCCCGAGGTCCGTCGGTACGTGCTCGACAACGTCCGGATGTGGTTCCGCGACCACCACGTCGACGGGCTCCGGCTCGACGCCGTGCACGCCCTGCGGGACACCACCCGCCCGCACGTGCTGCAGGCGATGGCCTCCGAGACGGACGCGTACTCCGCCTTCGTCGGGCGGCCGCTCTCGCTCATCGCGGAGTCCGACCTCAACGACCCGATCATGTTCCGCCCGCAGGAGGCCTCGGGCTACGGCCTCGCCGGGCAGTGGTCGGACGACTTCCACCACGCGGTCCACGTCGCGCTGACGGGTGAGACGAACGGCTACTACGCCGACTTCGCACCGCTCTCGGCGCTGGCGAAGGTCCTCGAGCACGGGTTCTTCCACGACGGCACGTGGTCGTCGTTCCGGGGGAAGCGGCACGGGCGACCGATCGACCGCGGGACCTCGCCGACGACGGCCCTCGTCGTCGCGAACCAGAACCACGACCAGATCGGCAACCGTGCCGCGGGCGACCGTCTCGCGGCGACCGTGAGCGACGAGGGTCTCGTGATAGCCGCGGCCCTGACGCTGCTCGGCCCGTTCACGCCGATGCTCTTCATGGGCGAGGAGTTCGCCGCCTCGACCCCGTGGCAGTTCTTCACGTCGCACCCCGAACCGGAGCTCGGCAAGGCCACGGCCGAGGGGCGCATCAAGGAGTTCGCCGAGCACGGCTGGGACGAGTCGGCCGTGCCGGACCCGCAGGACCCGACGACGTTCACGAACTCGAAGCTCGACTGGTCGGACGTCGATTCCGAGCGGGGCGCGGCGATCCTCCGGGCCTACCGCGTGCTCGTCGCCCTGCGGCGGACCGACCAGGCCTTCGTCGACCAGCGGTACGAGGCGAACGCCGTGCGCTGCAGCGAGGACCGCCGCTGGCTCGTGCTCACGCGCGGGTTGCTCGGCCCGGATGCCCGGCCGGTGCACGTCGTGGTGAACTTCCTCGACGACGCGGCCGAGGTGCCCGTCCCCGGCGCCACCGGCGAGGAGCTCTACCGCTTCGGCGAGGCCGACGTCGCGACGGACTGCGTCCGCTTCACCGGGCGGGGTGTCGTCGTCCTGCGCTGACCAGCGCGAATCCGACCAGCGCGAAGCTGGTCAGCGCGAAGCCGACCAGCGCGAACCGAACGGCCCGTGGCGACTCCGCCACGGGCCGTTCGTCTGCCCGCCCGCATTCCTCCCCGGGCCCGCCTCGCCCCTCGACGGGCGCCTCCGCGAAAGCGACAGACACCCGCCGTCGCCGTCCGGGAACCTGTCGCTGTGCCGCCACGGACCGCGGACGGATCCGCACGGAGTCGCTTTCGCGCCACGCGGACGCGCCACGCGGACGCGACGCGACCGCGACCGCGACCGCGACCACGGACGCGACGCGACCACGGACGGACCGGAGGCGCGGTGCCAGCCGGCACCGCGCCTCCAGGAAGCCCGTCAGCAGCCCGTCAGGCCGCGTGGTCGGCGACCGCGTGCGCGTTCGCCCGCACCGACGGGAGTCGGCGGTGGTCCTTGACGAGGGACCGGGCCTCGCGGATGCGCCGGTCGATGCCCCACTTCGTGACGAGGGTGAGGCTCTCGCGGACGATGTTGCCGCTCATCTTCGAGACGCCGAACTCCCGCTCGGTGAACGTGATCGGGGTCTCGACGACGCGCAGACCGGCCTCGAGCGCGCGCCAGCAGAGGTCGACCTGGAAGCAGTAGCCCTTCGAGGCCACGCCGGCGAGGTCGATGCGCTCGAACGCCCGCGAGGTGAACACCCGGAACCCGCCGGTCGCGTCACGCACCGCGATGCCGAGGGCGAGGCGCGTGTAGAGGTTGCCGCCGCGGGAGAGGAGTTCGCGGTACCAGGGCCAGTTCTCCACGGCGCCGCCCTTGATCCAGCGCGAGCCGAGGACGAGGTCGTTCGTGTCGGCGAGCTCGATCATCCAGGGCAGGTACTCGGGGTGGTGGGAGCCGTCCGCGTCCATCTCGACGAGCTTGTCGTACCCGTGCTCGAGGCCCCAGGCGAACCCGGCGAGGTACGCACCGCCGAGGCCGTCCTTCACGGTGCGGTGCATCACGTGCACCCGGTCGGTCTCACGCGCGATCTGGTCGGCGATGTCGCCGGTGCCGTCCGGGGAGTTGTCGTCCACCACGAGCACGTGCACGTCGGCGTCGGTGGCCGCCAGGGTGCGCTCGACGATGGGGCGGACGTTCTCCGCCTCGTCGTAGGTCGGGATGATGACCAGTGTCGTGCTCATGGTGCTCCTTGCGCTTGACATCGAAGATATCGGCCGGTCGCTGCGTCAGTCCGACGAGAGGTCTGCGAACACGATCAGATTGTCCGTGTAATGACCTGTGGCCGTGTCGAACGTGCCGTCACACGTGATGAGGCGCAGCTGGGGTGTGGGGGCGGTGCCGTAGACGTCGCTCGTGGGGAACGCCGACTTCGCCGCCCGTTCGGACCGGTCCACCGTGAAGGTGCGGGTGGAGCCGTCGGACATGGCGACGTGGACCTCGTCACCGGGGACCAGTTCGTCGAGCCGGAAGAAGACGGCTGCGGCGGTGGGGCTGTCGACGTGCCCGGCGATGACGGCGGGGCCGACCTCACCCGGGACGATGCCGTCGCTGAACCACCCGGCGCTGTCCCAGTCCTTCGGCGGGTCGAGTTCGCCGGCGGCGCCGCGGTGGAGGTCCTCGAGCGACGAGGACACCCCGATGGCGGGGATGGTCACACGGACCGGCGTGGCGTCGGACCGGGCGGCGGGGGCTGCCGGGTCCTGGAAGCCGTCGGTCGCGCTCCCGGCCGCGGGTGCCGCAGTGCCCGACGATCCGGCGGTCGGCGAGGCCGACCCGGCCACCGTCGGTCCCCCGGTCCCGTTGGTGGCCGCGACCGCGACGCCGGTGACCCCGCCCACCACGAGCACCCCGGCCACGACGGCCACGACGAGCACGCCGCGCCGCCGCGGTCCGCCCGCGCCGAGTCTCGGCTCGCCGGACACACTGCGGCCTCCGGCAGCGCGAACTCGTCCGCCCCGCCGAGTCTCGGGCGCGTCCCCGCGCGCACCGGCCCACCGCCGCCCGCTCACGAGGCACCCCCGGCACGCGTCGCGCACCCGCCGAGCACGTCGGACGTGAGCATCGTCGCGCCGAGCGCGGCCCACGCGTCCCCGTAGTACGTCGGCGTCGTCGCAGCCGTCCGGTCCGCCCGGCGCAGGTCCGTCGCCGCCGCTGCCGACTGCCCGGATGCCTGCTCCGCCGCGGCCCGCGCCACGTACGCCAGCGCGTTCGTGTCGCCCGTCACGGCCGTGCCGCCGAGGTCGAGCTGTGCCGCCAACTGCGTCTGCCGCCGGAGCGTCGGCGCGATCGACCCGGCCAGGGACCGGTCCTGCGCGGCGCAGGCCTCGGCGTACCGGAGCGGCAGCCGCATCGCGTCGTACCCGTACAGCACCCGGTCGTCCCCGCCGGTCGCGGGCATCGGGTCGACCGTGCCGTCGGCGTGCACCTGGGACCAGTCACTCGGCAGGTCGGACCCGGCGAGCACGGCCCGCGTGACCGCTCGCGACCCGGAGCCGAGCGCCTTCCATCGGTCGTCGCCGGTCGCCTTCGCCAGCACGTCGTACGCCGCCGGTGACGCGTACGAGGCGTCGTACCGGTACGGCTCGGAGTCGGCCCACGGCCCGGGCAGCAGGATCGTCCCGAGCTCGGTCGTGGCGGTCTCGTGCTCGAGGATCGCGGACGCCATGGTCTTCCCCGCCGTGGTGTACCGGGGCTCGTCCCACGAGGACCCGGCGAGCACGAGTGCCCTGGCGGCGTCGAGGTCGGCGTCGCTCGCGGATTGCCCGTCGGCGATGCCGTCGTCCGGCGTCCACCGCCACGCGAGCAGGTGGTCATCGGTGAGCAGGTGCCGCTTCGTCCACGTCCAGATCTCGCCGAAGCGGTCACGGTCGCCGTTCGCGTAGGCGATCAGGAGCCCGTAGGCCTGCCCCTCGCTGACGGTGTCGCCGCCCTGGTCGGTGCGGACGACGCGGCCGTCCTGCACGTACCGGTCGAGGAAGTCCGTCCGCAGCTGCTCCGGCGAGCGCGCTGCGTCCGGCGCCGCCGAGGACGTCGGGGTCGACGCACCTCCGGCCTCCGGCTGCGAGGCGCCCCACGGGCGCACCGCGACGAGCGCGATGCCGAGCGCGACGAGCACCGCGCCTGCGGCGGTCACGGGGATCCAGGTCCTGCGGGTCATGCGGCCTGCCTTCCTGACTGGGTGCGGTGTGGGACGGGAGGCGCGGATCACGCGGGCGGATCCGCTGGGGTGATCCGCGCCTCCGGTCCGGCGTCAGCGGAACAGCGAGCGGAGCGTCGCGATCAGCTCGTGGGTGGCCTGCTCGACCGGGTCGGCGGCCGCGCCGCCACCACCGGTCTGCACCCCGCCGGACGGCGTGGACGCCGTGGCTGCCGCGTCCGTGACGGGCACGACCGTGAGGTCGCCCTTGCTGTCGTCGAGCACGAACAGCGTCGAGACGGTGTTGCCCGCGAGGTCGACCTTCGCCGTGCCCCGCTGCCCGCTGCCGGAGACGTCGAGCGTCCACTTGCCGGCGCCGACGGTGGCGTACTTCGTGGCGGTGCCGAAGGCGGCGTCCTCGGCGACGGCGGTCCCCTCGGAGGTGCTCACGTCGACCGACTTCGCGGTGGTCGCGGCCTGCACGAGCCGGAGCTTCGCCTTGCCGTCACCGGGCTGCTGGAGGTCGTCGGTGAACGCGGTCGTCTTGAGCTGCGAGTTCTTGCCGTAGGCGACGACGGTGCTCGCGTCGCCCTTGTCGACCGTGACGTCGGTGGAGATGACCGGGGTCGAGTCGGGGGCGTCGGCGGCGCGCATCGACAGGACGTAGGTGCCGACCGGGAGCTCCTGGTACGGGCTGACCTGGCCGTAGGTGACGTCGTCGAGCTCGAAGACCGTCTTGCCGCCGGCGAGGCTCGACAGCTCGACGTCGACGCCCTTCGTGTCCGGGGAGAGGTGGCCGACGCGGAGCCAGCCCTGGTCGCTCGAGGTGGCGGCGGGTGTGGCGGCGGTCGCTGCTTGCGGCGCGAGGCCGACGGCTGCGGCGACGAGGCTCGTGGCGAGGGCGCCGACGAGGAGGGTGCGACGAGGTGCGGGCATGGTGGTGCTCCTTCTGGTCGTGGTTCGGGTCTGGTGCGTGGGTGCGGCGGCGGTCACGAGGCGCTCGTCGCGGTCGTGGTCGGGTCGGCGGGGGCGTAGACGATGGTCAGGCGCGACCCGTCCCGCTCGACCGAGTCGGGTCGGAACCCGCTGGCCATGGCGTCGAGGGTGGCCTCGACGCGGGACGCCTCGGCGTTCCCCGGGGCCTGCAGGACGACCCGGCGGAAGGGCTGCCCGGTCTCGCCGGACACCGGCGTGAACCGGTCGACCTCGACGAACCCGTCGGCGAGGACCTGCCCGAGCGCGATCATCGCCCGCGAGTCCACCTGCCCGGCGCGGAACTGCGACTTCGTGCCCTCGTCGGCGAAGAGCGCCGGGTTCGAGGCGAGCTCGGTCCCCATCGTCTTCCGGAGGTCGGTCGCGCGGGTGATGGCGGCCTCGGCGGCCGTCGACCCCTCGGCGTGGATGCGTCGGACGTCGACCCGCTGGTTGCCGGTGCCGAACGCGGCGACGGTCGTCGAGTTCTCGATCGCCTGGCGGATGTCCGACGACGAGTTGCCGCCGGTGCGCATGGAGTCCGTCGTGACGACGTAGTCCGAGTCCTTCCAGCCGTTCGGCGACTGGCGTTCGACCGCAGCGTCGGTGTCGAGCTTGTAGTACCAGATGACGTTGTTCCGGGCGAAGCCGTCCTGCACGAGGTCGACCCACATGGCGTCGTCCACGAGCAGCCGCGAGGACTTCGGGACGTTGTCACCGACCCACTGCTCGGCCTGCTGCATCGGCAGGTCGAGGTTGCCGAGCACGAACCCGCGCAGCTGCGTCCCCCAGAGCGGGAGTGCGACGAGGAGTGCCGCGGACGTCACGACCGCCCACGTGGTGCCGAGGCCCCGGCGGACGACGGCCCGCGCATCGGTCCCCGAGGTCCCGCGCAAGCGGCCGAGCACGGCGAGGACGGCACGTTCGGCGGTGTAGGCGACGAGGAGCGCGGCGAACGGGATGAGCATGATCACGTACGGCACGGGCAGGTACCCGTTCGGGCGGAACATCATGAGCAGCAGGAACACGAGCATCGCCGCGATCGGGCGTACCCGGCGGAGGAACAGCCCGACGAACGCTGCGGCCGAGCCGAGCACGATGAACACCGGGTCGAGCGCCCACCACTGCGCGGCGGCCTCGTTCGCGAGGCTCCCCGCGTCGAAGACCGATCCGCTGGCCGCCCGGGAACCGAGCTGGTAGGTGATGCCCTCGAAGAGGCTGACCCGACCGGTGCCGGGCAGGAGCTCGCCCTTCACCGCGGCGAGCAGCAGGTAGCCGCCACCGATCACGGCGAGCACGGCCCCGGCGACGCTGAGCGTGTACCGGCGAGTGCTCCGGTCGGCCCGGCGCACCGCGATCCAGATGAGGAACGGCAGGGCGAGCAGGTACGTCTCCTTCGAGAGCACCGCGATGCCGAGGCACGCAGCGGCACCCGCGAAGCCGGCGAGCTGCTGGCGACGGCTGAGCACGAGGACGAACGCGGCGAGGAGCCACGGCGTCGCGACGTTGTCGATGTAGACCGTGCGGTGGTACTGCAGGGCCAGGGGCGACAGCGCGAACACGAGGCCCGCGACCGCCGCGGTGGCACGGCCGGCACCGAGTCGGCGGGCGAGGACGAACAGCAGGATGCTCGACACGGCGGCGAAGAACACCATCGCCTCGCGCCCGGCCTCGACGGCGAACGGGTAGCGCGCGAACGCCCCGGTCAGCGAGGTGTACCCGGCGATCTGGATCCAGCCCAGCGGCGGGTGGTCGTACCAGTACGTGTAGTGGGTGATCTCGCCGAGGTGCGTGATCGCCCAGGCCTGGGCGGTGTACGTGCCCTCGTCGTCGATCCGCTGGGGCGTGCCGGACATGTTCCACGACTGCACGACGACGGTCACGGCGAGGACGGGGAGGAGCCAGCCGAGGCTCGCGGCGTGCCGGCGGAACCAGGCGCCGACGCCGGAGCGCTGGCGGGCGACGGCGCCCCGGATCGGGATGCCGGTGGTGTCGGTGATGCTGGCGGTCATCGGGTCCCTCCGGTGGTCGACGCGACGAGTTCACGGTCGTCCGAGCGGTCGTCCGCCCGGTCGGTGGTCACGGCGTTCGCGAAGCCGACGACCTCGGCCGACTCCCCGGCCGTGCGGTGCTGCCCGGTGTGCTCGGTCTTCTCCCACCCGTTCTGCCCCTTGGCGTGCCGGACCACGGCCCGGACCGCCGCCGCGGCGAGGAAGATCTGGTACGGCACGAGGCCGAGCACGAGCTTCACGTAGTCGCGGATCCGGACCTTCTCCTTGTAGAGCCGACCGAACTCGTTGAGGCCGACGACCTCGACGGCGAGCAGCATGAGCGTCGGGGCGACGGGCACGAACGACACGAGGGCGATCGCCGTCGGCACCTTGACGAACAGGATCATCAGGACGCTGAGCGGGATGAGCAGCCCGGTGGCCGCCTGGATGAACGGCATCGTCAGCATGTAGCGGGCGAAGAACCGCTGGCGGAACGACGGGAGCTTCTTCCACTCCCCCTTGCCGAGCACCTGCAGGAAGCCCTGGTTCCACCGGGTCCGCTGCTTGAGCAGGGAGGCGAAGGTGGGCGGGGTCTCCTCGCGGGTGACGGCCTCGGGGCTGTAGGCGACGACGACCTTGGCACCGTCGGCGGAGAGCCGGACGCCGAGCTCGCAGTCCTCGGCGAGGCAGTGCGCGTCCCAGCCGTTCGACCAGTCCAGGCGTTCCTTCGTCACGAAGACGGTGTTGCCGCCGAGCGGGATGAACTTCGACCCGGCGTGGAAGTGCAGGCGCGAGCGGAACCAGAAGTAGTACTCGAGCACGTTCCGGAGCGACCACCAGCTCGACTTGAAGTTCATCAGCTGCACGCCGCCCTGCACGACGTCGGCGTCGGTCTCCTGGAAGCGCGAGTCGACCAGGGAGAGCAGCCGCGGGTAGACCTCGTCCTCGGCGTCGAACACGCCGACGATGTCGCCCGTCGCGTACTGGAGCGCGAGGTTCATCGCCTTCGGCTTGTTCTTCGGCGCGGTGTCGTCGACGACGACCGTGATGAGCCCGGGGTGCCGGGCCGCGGCGGCACGCACGACGGCGTCCGTCTCGGGGTCGTCCTCGCCGACGATCGCGATGATCTCGAAGTCCGGGTGGTCCTGCTTCGCGAGCATGTCGAGCGTCTCCCCCATGACGTCCTGCTCGTGGCGGCCGGGGACCAGCAGCGTGAACCGGTGCGCCGCCGGGCGCGGGGTCTGGCTGAAGCTCGTCGACTTGAGCGCGTCGCGCGAGCGCCAGGCGTGCAGCATCCACCACAGCGTGGTGAGCGCGATGATCGTGAGCAGCACGGAGATCGCGATGAGGGCCGAGTACCCGACCCACTCGCCGACCGACCAGGCGGCCTGCGGGAGCTGCCCCGAGCCTCCTGTCGGGACGTCGGTCGTGCCGCGGTTCGGGACGCTCGACGGAGCCGTCCCCTCGTTCGGCTGGAGCAGCGGCCCTGCGGCCGTCCACAGCGTGGCGGAGATGGTCATTCGGCGAGCTCCTTCGCGTGAGCGTCGGTGGAACGGAAGACGAGGGCCTTGTACGCGGCGAACCGGAACGCGGTGCCGAGCACGAGACCCACCCCGTTGCCGGCGACGTTGTCGGCGAGGGTGGAGGTGAAACCGAGGACGTAGTGCGAGACGAAGAGGCACGCGGCGGCGATGCCGAGGCCGATGAGGTTGGTGACCGCGAACAGGAGGCCCTCCCGGAGGGTCTCGCGGCGGCCGGTCTGCCGCTCGGCCCGGAACGTGATGAACCGGTTGCCGATCCAGGCGACGGCCGTGGACACGACGGCGGAGACGATCTTCGCGGCGATGGGCCCGTCGGGCATCACGGTCGCGCGGAGGAGATTGTAGACGCCGAGGTCGATGACGAAGCAGACGGCGCCGATGCTGCCGAAGGAGACGAGTTGCCGCGCGAGCACCACCAGGCGCGCGACGGCCGCGCGCGGAGGGACGGGTACCGCGCCGGTTGCGGATGGCACCACAACGGGGGTATCGGTTCGGGTCATGCCCCCGATTCGGGGGGCTTCTCGAGGCGGTTTGGGTGGGGTACAGGCTTACGGATGGTTCTGCCAGTTTCGCGACACCCGCTGTTCACATGCGGGTCGCGGTAGACGCGCCCCCACGACGGACTGGAGGCGCGGTGCCAGCTGGCACCGCGCCTCCAGGTCGGAAGGGTGGTCGCGTCTACGCGGGGCGCGACGCCGGGCTGACGGTCTTCGACGCGTCGCGCTCCGGGATGTCCCCCAGGGCTGCGTCGATCGCCGCGAGGGCGTCGGCGTCCAGGCGCACGCCCGCGGCCTTGACGTTGTCGGTGACCTGCTCCGGACGGGACGCGCCGACGATCGCACTCGCGACGTTCTCGTTCTGGAGCGTCCACGCGATGGCGAGCTGCGCCAGGGTCAGGCCGGCCTGGTCGGCGACGGGCTGGAGGCGCTGGACGGCTTCGAGGACCTCGTCGCGCATGAACCGCTTGATCATGTCGGCGCCGCCCTTCTCGTCGGTGGCGCGGGAGCCCTCGGGCAGCGGCTGGCCGGGCTTGTACTTGCCGGTGAGCACGCCCTGGGCGATCGGCGACCAGACGATCTGGCTGAGGCCGAGCTGCTTCGACGCGGGGACGACTTCGCCCTCGATGACGCGCCACAGCATCGAGTACTGCGGCTGGTTCGAGATGAGCTGGAAGCCGAGCTCCTTCGCGAGCGCGGCACCGGCGCGGATCTGCTCGGCGTTCCACTCGCTGACACCGATGTACAGCGCCTTGCCCTGGCGGACGACGTCGGCGAAGGCCTGCATCGTCTCCTCGAGGGGGGTCTCGTGGTCGTACCGGTGCGCCTGGTAGAGGTCGACGTAGTCGGTCTGGAGGCGCTCGAGCGACCCGTCGATCGACTCCATGATGTGCTTGCGGCTGAGGCCGACGTCGTTGTGCCCCTTCGGCCCGGTCGGCCAGTAGACCTTCGTGAAGATCTCCAGCGACTGGCGGCGCTCGGCCTGCAGCGCCTCGCCGAGGACGGTCTCGGCGGCGGTGTTGGCGTACGTGTCCGCGGTGTCGAACGTGGTGATGCCGGCGTCGAGCGCTGCCCGCACGCACTGGGTGGCGACGTCGTTCTCGACCTGCGAGCCGTGCGTCAGCCAGTTGCCGTAGGTGATCTCGGAGATCTTGAGTCCGGAGTTGCCCAGGTACCTGAATTCCATGCTCCCGACGCTAGCGGGCTTCCCCGCGCCGTGAGGGGCCGTGCGAGTACCTGGGTGCGGGGGCGCGCGCTGCGCGCTGCGCGCGTGGGGGTGGGGTGCGCGGTGGTGCGCCGGCGGCGGGGATGCGCGAGCGGGCGGAATGCCCACGGGACCACGCTGGGACCGGGGCCATTTCGCCCGCTCGCGCCGCGCCTCCCGAGCCCTTCGGACGCGCCGGCGGCGGGGATGCGCGAGCGGGCGCTATACCCACGGGACCACGCTGGGACCGGGGCCATTTCGCCCGCTCGCGCCGCGCCTCCCGAGCCGCCCTCGAGCCGGCCATCCGTCCACAGGCGGTCGCTCGCACCAGCCGTCCACAGATCAGGGCGGGCGCCACTCGCACGGTGCCACCGGCGGCCACGCTGGCCGCATGCACGTCGACGCGACCTTCCCGATGGCCCTCCGCGGCCGACCGTTCCGCGTGCGCGAAGCCCTGCACCGCGGCGTCAGCGCCGGCCGGCTCCGATCACGAGCGTTCCTCCGCCCGTTCCACGGCATCCGCGCCTGGACCCGTCCGCAGACGCACGACGAGCGCGCGCGAGCGGTGCAGCCGCGCCTGCGCCCGGACCAGGCGTTCAGCCACACGACCGCCGCAGCGATCCTCGGCTTCCCGCTCCCGCGCCGGCTCGAGCGCGATCCCCGCGTCCACGTGACGACGATCGGGACGGACCAGGCGCTCCGTGTCCGCGGGACGATCGGACACCGCGCCCACCGCGGCAGACTCCAGGTGGTCCACTCGGGCACCGCGGCGCTGACCCACCCAGCGGACACGTTCATCGCGCTCGCGACCCTCCTGAGCCGTGACGAACTCATCGTGGTCGGCGACGCGATCATCGGCTGGCTCGGCTGGTGCGACCACGCCGAACTGGTCGCCGCAGCTCGCCGCTACCGCGGAGCGAGGGGCATCCGTCGCGTCCGAGCAGCCCTCGCCGAGATGCGCCCAGGGTCACGTTCGCCCGGCGAGACCCGGCTCCGGCTCGCCCTCACGCGGCGTGGTCTGCCGCAACCGGCCCTGAACCACGACGTCGTGGTGGACGGCCGGTGGGTCGCCTGCGTCGATCTCGCCTACCCGGACGCCCGTGTCGCGATCGAGTACGAGAGCGACCTCCACCGCACCGACGATCGCACGTTCCGCAAGGACATCACGCGGGGTGAACACCTGAAGGACGCCGGCTGGTGGCTGCTGCGCGCCACCGCGGACGACGTGGGACCGGCGATCGAGGCGCTCGTCGCGCGCGTCCGTCGCCTCCTCGACGGCGTCTCGACCGGGAGGCACGACCCACGTCCGACACGCCGGCCGGCGTCATCGAGATGAACATTGGTTGACGCTTCAACCAAACACGTGCAGAATGGGCTAGCATCAACTTCGATGCAGGCGCATGGAATCGTGGTTCCGCCCGACGCCTGCTCGGGAACGCAGTCCACACGCTTCGAAGGAGTCACCATGACGCTCACCGCCTCGACCATCCCCGGCTACCAGACCGGTACCTGGAAGATCGACCCCACCCACTCCGAGGTCACGTTCTCGGTCCGCCACCTCGCGATCAGCAAGGTCAAGGGCAAGTTCGAGACCTTCGACGCCACCGTTGTCACCGCCGAGAACCCGCTCGAGTCGACCGTCGAGGCGAACATCGACGTCGCGTCCATCAACACCGGCCAGGAGCAGCGCGACCAGCACCTCAAGACGAGCGACTTCTTCCTCACCGAGGAGCACCCGCAGCTCACCTTCCGCTCGACGAGCATCGAGGCCAAGGGCGACGACCTGCACATCGCCGGTGACCTGACCCTTCGTGGCGTCACCAAGCCGGTCGTCCTCAAGGCCGAGCTCGGCGGCTTCACGGCCGACGGCTACGGCCAGGTCAAGTTCGGCGCCGAGGCCACGACCAAGATCGACCGCACCGAGTTCGGCGTGAACTGGAACGCTGCGCTCGAGGCCGGTGGCTTCACGCTCGGCAACGACGTGACGATCAACCTCGACGTGCAGTTCGTCCTCCAGGCGGCCTGACACCTCGTCCCTCCTGACCCGAAGGTCATCGCGTTGCGCGTGACCTGAGGGACATCGAACCGCAGGACACTGCAGTACCCGAAGCGAACGGCCCGGCTCCTCCACCATGGAGTCGGGCCGTTCGTCGTTGCTGGGGGGGCTTTGGGGGGGTCTTGTGCCTGGTCGCTCGCGCGTCCGGCCGTCGAGCGGGCGAAGTACGCGCGGTTCCTGGCAAGCGCCCGCCAGCTTCCGCCCGCTCGCCGCGACCGCGACGCGATCGGCTCCGTCGCGCGCGCCGGTGTCCCTGGTCGCGCGCGCCACACGCGCCGATCGGGCGGATTCGGCACCGACGGACGTGGCACCCCCGCGCATTTCGCCCGCTCGCCCGGCGACCGCGCGCAGTAGCGTGAGACCGCAGCGTCCGCCGACCGGCACCGGGCGACCGCCGCGGGGAATCGGAACCCGAGCCGGAAGGTTGCAGGGGAACACACCGGAACCGCCTCCGGGCCGGTCGTCGAACACCCACCAACACGCAGCACCCCGCACCCCGCACCCGCAGGACCCACGAACAGGAGCACCACCATGGCCACCGACTGGATCGCGCTGCAGGCACTCGCGGCAGCCGAGTTCGGCCGCCGCGTCGCCGCCGTCACGGACTGGGACGCGTCGACCCCCGACTCCGAATGGACCACCCGAGACCTCGTCCGACACGTCGTCGAGGAGCAGCGGTGGATCCCGAAGCTCCTGACGGGGTGCGACTACGCCCAGGCCGAAGCGGATCTCGAAGCGGTCGGCTCCGACCTCGCGGCCGAGTGGGCGAAGTTCGCGGCCGAAGCCATCGAGGCGTGGCAGAGAACGCCCGCTGACACGCCGGTGCACCTCGCCACGGACGTCGTCCCGGCCGGGCAGTACCTCACCGAGCAGACCAGCGACATCACGATCCACACGTGGGACCTCGCGCGGGCGACCGGCAGCGACGAGACCCTGCCGGACGAACTCGTGCAGGCCGTGTGGGAGCACTTCGAGCCACAGATCGAGGACCTCGCCGCGACCGGGCTCTACGCCGCACCGGTCGACGTCGACGAGGACGCGCCGCTGCAGGTCCGCCTCCTCGCGGTCACAGGGCGCGATGCCAGGGTGGCGGCATGACCGAAACCGCCCGCTCGGCAGCCCCCGCAACCGCCCGCTCGACAAGCCCGGCAGCCCCCGAAACCGCCCGCTCGGCAGCCCCCGCAACCGCCCGCTCGACAAGCCCTGCGAGCCCGGCAAGCCCCGAAACCGCCCGCCCGGCGACCCCGACCACCCGCCTCGGCGCCTCCGGCCTCCAGATCAGCTCCGTCATCCTCGGCATGATGTCCTACGGCGACCCCGACAAGGGCGCCCACGAGTGGAGCGTCGGCATCGACGAGGCCCGCCCCTTCGTCCGCCGCGCCTACGACCAGGGCATCACCACGTTCGACACCGCGAACGTGTACTCCGCTGGCAGCTCCGAGGAGATCACCGGCACCCTCCTCAAGGAACTCGCCCCGCGCGAGGAGGTCCAGGTCTTCACCAAGGTCTTCAACCGCATGCGCCCGGGCCCCAACGGCGCCGGACTCTCGCGGGCGGCGATCATGCACGAGATCGACGCCTCGCTGACCCGCCTCGGCACGGACTACGTCGACCTGTACCAGATCCACCGCTTCGACCCGCACACCCCGGTCGAGGAGACGATGGAGGCCCTCCACGACGTCGTGAAGTCCGGCAAGGCGCGCTACATCGGCGCGAGCAGCATGTGGGCGTGGCAGTTCGCCGAGATGCAGCACGTGGCCGACCTGAACGGCTGGACGCGGTTCGTCAGCATGCAGGACCAGTACAACCTCCTCGAACGCGAGGAGGAGCGCGAGATGTACCCCTTCTGCGCCCACACCGGCGTCGGCGTGATCCCGTGGAGCCCGCTCGCCCGCGGCAAGCTCACCCGCCCCTGGGACGCGCAGGGTTCCGGCAACAGGGCCGACACCGACGAGTTCGGCAAGACGCTCTACAAGCAAGACGAGGACGCCAACCGCGCGATCGTCGACGCGGTGCAGCAGGTGGCCGAGGCGCACGACGTGAGCATGGCGCAGATCGCCCTCGCGTGGGTCATGCGGCAGCCCGCAGTCTCCGCCCCGATCGTCGGCGCGACGAAGGAGCACCACATCGACGACGCGGTCGCTGCGACGACGATCGAGCTCACGGACGACGAGGTCACCCGTCTCGAATCCGCGTACACACCCCGGGTGCCGTCCGGTTTCTGACGCACCCACCGGACGGACGGGAGGCGCGATGCCAGCTGGCACCGCGCCTCCTGGCCGTCAGACGGTCGCGTCCGGAATCCGCCGCTCGCCGCCCAGCCGCGCGATCCGCACGAGCGCCGCGCGCTCCGTCCCCGGCTGGTGCCCGAGCACGGCACCGATGCCGTCGAGCACCACGCCCGCGGTCCGCCGGACCGGGAACTCCACCGGCCCGACCGCAGGCGTCCGCAGCCCGAGCATCGAGCGGTGCCGCGGATCGAGGGAGACGACCGCGCCGTCGAAGAGCGCCCGGTACCCGGGGCGCAGCAGGCGTGCGAGGGGCGGGTCCTTGATGAACCGGACGACGTCGAGCGTCCGTGCGTTGGCGACGAGTTCCCCGCGGTCGAGGTACCCGTTCATCTGGGCGCGGAGCTCGGCGTCGGACTCGGGGGCGTCCTCGACGCCCATCAGCCGGCCGGCGATCGCCCACTCACGGACGTAGGCGTCGGCACCGCCGGGGATGGGTTCGCCCCACAGCTGCGCACTGCGGAGGAAGGCGTCGGTGAACGCGAGGTGCACCCACCGGGCGAGGTCCGGGTCGTTCGCGGCGTACGGCTTCGTGACCCCGTGGCCGTCGACGTACTCGCCACGGACGCGCTCGTGGAGCTTCCGGACCCAGGCGCTCGCGGACCGGGCCGCCGTGGTGTCGCCGTGCGAGACCGTGTAGATCCAGCGGATCGTGCCGGCGAGGCGGCCGAACGGGTCCTCGCGGTAGCGGGAGTGGTCGGCGACGCCGGCGAGCGCCCCCGGGTGGAGCGCCTGGACGAGCAGGGCGCGGACACCCGCGAGGATCGTCTGCTTCCCACCGTGCACCGACCAGGTGGCGGAGCCGGGCCCGAAGAACCCGGCGTCCGTGCCCTGTTCGAGCTCGTCGATCCAGGCCGGGCGCTCCGTCGCACCACCGGTGAACGTGTCGTTGAGACGGGATCGGAAGGCATCGGCGACAGAGGGCATGACGCCATCGTCCGTCGTGCCCCTGACAACGCGCTCGGGTGGCCCGCTAGGTTGGTCGGCGTGAGCATCGACACGCCTCGTCCCTGGCTTGCCTCGTACGCCCCGGGGGTCCCGCACGACATCGACGAGCCGACCGGCTCCCTGTACGACATCGTGGAGGGGTCCGCCAGGCGCTTCCCGAAGAAGGTCGCACTCGAGTTCTTCAAGCGGACGACGACGTACGCCGAGCTCGAGGAGCAGATCCTCCGGGCGGCGAACGGCCTCCGCAAGCTCGGGGTGACCGCCGGCGACCGGGTGGCGATCGTGCTGCCGAACTGCCCGCAGCACATCGTGGCCTTCTACGCCGTGCTCCGCCTCGGCGCCGTGGTCGTCGAGCACAACCCGCTGTACACGCCGCGCGAGCTCCGCCACCAGTTCGAGGACCACGGTGCGAAGGTCGCGATCGCGTGGGACAAGTCGGTGGCGACGCTGCAGGACTTCCCCTCGGACGTGAAGCTCGACGCGATCGTCTCGGTCGACCTCACCCGCGCGATGCCGCGCGGGACCCGGATCGCGCTGTTGCTGCCGGTCGCGAAGGCCCGCGAGTCCCGGGCGAAGCTGACCACCAAGGTGCGCGGCACGACGCCGTGGGACGACCTCGTGTCGAACCGGAAGCTGTCGAAGCGCCACCCCCGACCCGCCACCGACGACGTCGCCCTGATCCAGTACACGTCCGGCACGACGGGCGTGCCGAAGGGTGCGGTGCTGTCGCACGGCAACCTCATCGCGAACGCCGCACAGGCCCGGGCGTGGGTCCCGCAGATCCAGCCCGGTGACGGCAGCGTGGTCTACGCGGTCCTGCCGATGTTCCACGCCTACGGCCTCACGCTCTGCCTGACCTTCGCGATGAGCATGGCCTCGCGGCTCGTGCTGTTCCCGACGTTCGACCCGGCACTCGTGCTCGCCGCGATGAGGAAGCACCCGCCGACGTTCCTGCCGGCCGTGCCCCCGATCTACGCGCGGCTGCAGCACGCGGCGGACTCCGCGAAGGTCTCGCTCGAGGGGATCGAGATCGGCATCTCCGGGGCGATGGCGCTCTCGAAGGAGGTCGTCGAGCCGTGGGAGGCCCGCACCGGCGGCTACCTCGTCGAGGGCTACGGCCTGTCCGAGTGCTCCCCCGTCCTGCTCGCGAACCCGGTGTCCCCGGCCCGGCGCCTCGGGTCGATCGGCCTGCCGCTGTCCTCGACCGAGGCGCGGGTGGCCGACCCGGACGACCCGACGAAGGTCCTCGGGGCCGACGAGCCGGGCGAGCTCCAGGTCCGCGGGCCCCAGGTGTTCCGCGGGTACTGGGGCAAGGCCGAGGCCACCGACGAGGTCTTCACGCCGGACGGCTGGTTCCGGACCGGTGACATCGTGGCGATCGACGCCGACGGGTACGTCCGGATCGTGGACCGCCTCAAGGAGCTCATCATCACCGGCGGGTTCAACGTCTCCCCGACCGAGGTCGAGGACGCCCTGCTCAAGCACCCGAGCGTGCGCGAGGTCGCGGTCGTCGGGATCACCCAGGGCGGCAACGAGCAGGTCGTCGCGGCCGTCGTGCCGAAGGACCCCGCGACGTTCGACGCCGATGCCCTGCGGGCGTGGTCGCGCGAGCACCTCGCCGCGTACAAGGTGCCCCGCCGGGTGGTCGTGGTCGAGGACCTGCCGCGCTCGATGATCGGCAAGGTGCTGCGGCGGAAGGTGCGCGACCAGATCCTCGGCGAGTAGCGGCGCACCCGCACCCCCGGCGGCGCGCCCCCGGCGGCGCACCCGCACCGCTAGGCGCGCGTGCGCTCCGGCACGGCCAGGACCGCCAGCCCGACGACCACCAGCCCGATGCCGACCCAGCCTCCGGCACCGAGGTGCTCCCCCACCACGAGCACGGCGAGCACCGCGGCCACGACGGGCTCGAACAACGACAGCAGCGTCGCGACCGAGGCGCTCACGGACCGCAGCCCGACGGCGTACAGCGAGTGGCCGAGCACCGTCGGCACGAGCGCGAGGTACAGGAACACCGGCCAGTTCGCCGCGACCCCGAGCGACGCCTGCCCGCCCACGGCGGCGAGCACCACGAGCGGGACCGCCGCGAGCCCGAACACCGCACCGACGAGTCCGCGCTCACCCGGCAGGGACGCGCGAGCCGGCGGGGAAGCGCGACCCGGCAGCGACGCACGAGCCGGCAGGGACGCGCGAGCCGGCAAGGACCCGCGACCCGGCAGGGACGCGCGAGCCGGCAGGGACACACCGCCGGGCAGCGCGACGGGAACGGACACCGCACGCATGCCCCGCGCGACCGCCCACGAGTACAGCGCGTACGTCAGACCGGCGAGCAGCGCACTCCCGAGCCCGAGCACGAGCGACCCGCCCCGATCGGAACCATCCGACGCGCCCGCATGCTCGGAGGACCGCGCGAGCGTCACGACGACCATCCCGACCACGCTCACCAGGGTGGCGACGACCCACCTGCGCGTGACGCGCCTCCCGTCCGCCACCCACTCGACGAGCCCCGCGAACACGGGCGACGACCCGATGGCCACCGTCGTGCCCAGCGCGACGCCCGCGTCCGCGAGGGCCGCGTAGAACGCGACCGCGTAGACGACGAGTGACGCCGCGCCGAGCAGCGCCCAGCGACGGCTCGCCGGGTCGGCGACCGCGCGGAGCGTGCCGCGACCGGCGCCGAGGGCGAGGACGATCCCGCCGAGGCCGAACGTCACGGCCCCGAAGACGAACGCGGGGACCCCGGGCGCGAAGTGCGTCGCGGTGCCGGTGGTCCCCCACACGGCCGCGGCGACGAGGACCGCCGCGAGTCCGCCGACGGGCCTGGAGGCGCGGCTCGCGTCCGCCCCGCCCGTCACGACACGTGGACGCTCGGTCGGCGGTTCACGTCGGGCTCCGCCTCGCGCAGCACCTCGCGCGTCACGGGCGCGACGTCACCGACGCCGGTGAACACGAAGCGGATGGCGTTGCGGATCGGGCTGCCCTCGTTCCACTCGAAGTAGATGCTCGGGACGACGCCGGCGATGTCCCGGATCGCGAGGAGCGTCGACGCGATCGTGTTCGGCACGTTGCCCGACCGGACCTTGAGCACGCGGTGCCCGTGGATGACGTGGCCCTCGACGACGAGGTCCTCCTCGAAGTCGGAGGAGTCGGCGGGCAGGACCTCGAGGAACATCGTCGGCACGCGGGCGGGGATGCCGGAGTCGCGGCGTTCCTCGCGCCCCTTCGACCGGTACGCCTCGGCCGTGCCGGCACCCGGTTCGTTCGCGATGATGCAGACCGAGCTGAACTGGTCGGCGTCGGCCTCGATGAACTGCCGGGCGGTGGCGTCGAGCTCGATCGACGACGCACGGAGCTCGAACGACCGGCGGACGCGGGAGACCAGCGAGACCACCACGATCGCGATGATGAAGATCGCGGCGATCCGGACGCCGTCCGGCCGCTCGATGACGTTCGCGACGGTCGTGTACACGAACACCACGGCGATGATGCCGAACCCGATCGTGCGCTTCTTCTGCTGCTTGCGTCGGGCCGACAGGGTCACCGCGACCGCGGCGCTCGTGATGAGGACGAGCACGCCCGTGGCGTAGGCGCCGCCCTGCGCGTCGACGTTCGCCTGGAAGATGATCGTGATCACGAAGGCGATGAGCGTGAAGATGATCACGAGCGGTCGGGTCGCCCGCGCCCACTGCGGTGCCATGCCGTAGCGGGGCAGGAACCGGGGCACGAGGTTGAGCAGACCCGCCATCGCACTCGCACCGGCGAACCACAGGATCGCGACCGTCGAGAAGTCGTACACGGAGCCGAACACGCCACCGAGGTACTCGTGCGCCAGGTACGCCAGCGCCCGGCCGTTCGCGCCGCCGCCCGGTTGGAACTCGTGCTGCGGGATGAGGAAGGTGGTGACGATCGACGAGGTGATGAGGAACGAGCTCATGATGACCGCGGCGACGGTGAGCAGGCGCTTCGTCCCGCGGATCCGTCCCTCGGGTCGGGCGCTCGTGTCGTCGGACGCGTCGCCGCGCACCTGCGGCATCACCGCGACGCCGGTCTCGAAGCCGGACAGGCCCAGCGCGAGCTTCGGGAAGACGATGAGGGCGATGCCGATCATCACGAGCGGGTTGCTGTGCTGCGCGGTGAGGCCGCTCCACCAGTCGCTCGCCACCATCGGGTTCTCGAACACGTGCCACAGGGACACACCGACGACGACCGCGTTGAGCAGCAGGTACACCGCGACGAGCGCGACCGCGATGCCGATCGCCTCCTTGAAGCCGCGGAGGAACACCACCCCGAGCAGGAGCAGCAGCGCGAGCGTGAGCGGCACCGGGATCTCGGTGAACCAGTGCGGCGTGAAGGGGTTCTCCGCGATGTGCGCCGTCGCGTCCGCCGCGGACAGCGTCATCGTGATCATGAAGTCCGTCACCGCGAACCCGAGGAGCACGAGCACGAAGAGCTTGCCGGCCCACCAGGGCAGGAGCTTCTCGAGCATCATGATCGAGCCGGCGCCCCGGAAGCTGTCCTGCGCGACCCGGCGGTACACCGGCAGGGCGCCGAACAGCGTGACGAGCACGAGCACGATCGTCGCGATCGGCGACAGGAGCCCGGCGGCGAGCGCGGCGATCGCGGGCTGGTACCCGAGCGTCGAGAAGTAGTCGACGCCCGTGAGGCACATGACGCGCCACCACGAGTGGGTCTTCTCCACCTCGACCTGGTGCGGGCCCTGGTGCGAGGCGCCCTGGTCGGCCCCGTGCAGCATCCAGCGACGCACACGGGTGCTTCGGTCGAGGGGAGGCTCGGTCGCGTCGCGTTCCGCGGCCCGCTCGGCGTCTGTCGCGGTCACGGACACGATCGTAGGCCGTCCTAGCGCCGTGGTCTCGCGATCACCGCCGCGACACCGGCCACCACGAGCAGGACCCCGGCGGTCAGGCAGGCCCCGAGCAGGAGCGTCATCGGGTCGACGGTGAACCACGGCAGGGCGCTCACGGCCATCGCAGCGGCGAACACGAGGAGGACGACCCCCCAGAAGACCGTGCCGAAGCGGGGTGCACGGCGCGGGCGGCGAGCGGGTGCCGGGGCCCCGTCGAACGGCGCGGTCGGGGTGGTCGGGTCGACCGGTGTGGTCCGGTCGTCGGGGGTGGTCCGGTCGTCGGGGGTGGTCCGGTCGTCGGGGGTGGTCCGGTCGTCGGGGGTGGTCCGGTCGTCGGGGGTGGTCCGGTCGTTCGTCATCGTCTCGTTCCTCACTGGTCGACGGTCACGGCGCGCGGCACGTCGACGCCACCGCCGATGAGCCACACGTGCACGGTCGTGGTCTCGGCGGCGTCCGCCGATCGCGCTGCCCGGTTCTCGACGGTCGTCGTGCCGAGCGCGCCACCGAGGCTGTCGTCCGCGTCGTCGTCCGGACGGAGCTCGACGCCGTACCCGATGCCGCTCACCCGGACCCGGACGGGAGCGTCGGTCGGCAGCTGGACCTCGGCTCCCCCGGCTCCGAGCCAGAGGTTCACCGTCCCGCCGCCGTCGGCCTCGTCGAGCCCGCGGAGGTCCAGCGTCGGCCCACCGACCACCATCGCGTAGTTCCGCTCGGTGCCCGGCCGCACGTCGTCCACCCGCCAGGTGGTCCCGCCGACGACCGTGACCTGCGTGCCGGTCGGCAGCACCCCCGTCACGACGAGCGCGACGACCCCGATGGTCGAGAACAGCCCGAGGCCACCGCTCTCCCGCCCGCGCACGCCGGCCACGACGGTCGCCACGGCGAGCACGGCGACCGCGGCGGCGATCCCGAGCACCGGCACGGGCAGGTCGGTCTGCTGCGCCCACACCGCGACGCCGGCTCCGACGACGAGGGCGAGGCCCAGGCTCACGGCGACGTACCCGGCACCGGGGAGCCGGTCGGCTCGCTCCGCGCGCCGTTCCGCCTGACGCTGCCGTTCCGCGCGCATCCGCTCGGTGTGCTGACGGTGTCGGTCCGCCGCGGAGGTCGTGTCCCACTGCCAGGAGGCGCTGCTCGCCCCCGCCACGGACCCACCGGGAGCGACGTGGTCGGGTCTACCCGCCGTCGTCGCGCCCGTCGCCGCCCACGGCGTCGGCGCGGGGTCGTCGGCACTCGTCCAAAAGTCGCGCCGCGTGCCCGGCTCCGCCGGCTCGCCGTGCGCCGCCTGCTCACCGGCCGCCGCCTGCTCGCCGGCTGCCGGCTGCGAGCCCCGGCGCGCCAGGACCACCACGAGCCACACCGCGCACCCCACGAGGGCGATCGTCCACGCGGTCCCGAGCGTGGCCGAGAGCCATCCGGGCATCCCCCACGCCACCGGAACGCCCTGCCACCAGATGCCCTGGACGGCGGGGACGAAGGTCAGCACCACGAGGACGCCGATGGCGATGAGCGCCGGGTCGAGCACCCCGCGGACCATCCGCTCGACGTGGATGCGTCCGGACGAGTCCGGCAGCAGCGCCCACCCCGCCGCGTAGGCGAGGAACACCGGGCCGCCGAGGAGCGCCACGACGATCGCGACGCCCCGCACCACGAGCGGGTCGAGCCCCGTCCGCTCGGCGACGGCGCCGCACACGCCGGCGAGCCAGCGGTCGTCGGACCGGGTGACGTGGATGCCCCGGATCCAGTCGAAGAACCGTGTCGCCGACGCGGGGCCGCCGGTGTCCTGTTGTGTCATGGCCACCAGCATCGTGGCCGCCGACGGTCGGCACCATCGGGGTTCACCCTGATCGTCCCCTGATCCCCGCCCCCGAGCCCGCGATCGACGGACCCGGGGTGCCAGGATTGGCCCATGCCGACCGCCACGATGTCCCGCCCGGCCCTCCGGGTCGTCGGTGGCGTGTGCGGCGGGTTCGCTGCCCACACCGGGCTGCCCGTCGGCGCGGTGCGGCTCGCGACCGCGGTGCTGGCGGTGTGCGGCGGGGCCGGTGTCCTGCTCTACGCCTGGCTCTGGGCGACGACGCCGAGCCAGGGTCCGGCGACGCCGACGTCCCTGCGGGCGGTGCTGACCCGTCCCGCAGCGGAGGCCGAGGCCGCGCCGGACGAGCACGCGCGCCGGGCGCCGGTCGTGGAGATCCTGCTCGGCATCGCCCTGCTGACGGCGGGCGGCGCGATGGTCGCATCGCGGCTGGGCGCCGACGTCCCGCTCGCGTTCATCGTGCCGGCGATCGTCGTCGCCACCGGGGCGGCACTCGCGTGGCGGCAACTCGACGCCCTCCGGAACGTCCGCACCGCGGGGTCCTCCGCCCTCATCGTCCGTGCCCTCGGCGCGCTCGTGCTCGTCGTGCTCGGCATCCTGCTGTTCTTCACCTCGAGCACGCACCCGAACGTCTGGACGGTCCTCACCGCCGCGACCGCGGTGCTGCTCGGCGTCGCCGTCGTGGTCGCGCCCTGGGTGGTCCGGCTCGTCCGCGACCTCGCCGAGGAGCGCGCCGCCCGTGTGCGGGACGTCGAGCGCGCCGAGATCGCGGCGCACCTGCACGACTCCGTCCTGCAGACCCTGGCGCTCATCCAGCAGCGGGCCGAGCCGGGCTCCGACGCCGCACGGCTCGCGCGGGCCCAGGAGCGCGAACTCCGGTCGTGGCTGTTCGCCGAGCAGGCCGAGCCGACCGCCGACCTCGGGGCCCAGCTCCGGGCGACCGCGGTCGAGATCGAGACCGAGTACCCGGCGCAGGTCGAGGTGATCGCGATCGGTCCGGCGCGCGCCGACCTGCCCGAGGGCATCGTCGCGGCCGCCCGCGAGGCGATGCTCAACGCCGCTCGGCACGCCGGCGGGACCGTCCGGGTGTACGCCGAGACCGCCCACGACCGCGTGGAGGTCACCATCGGCGACCGTGGGCCGGGCTTCGACCCCGCGGCCGTCCCGGAGGGCCGCTACGGCGTCCGCGAGTCGATCGTCGGCCGGATGCAGCGCATCGGTGGCACCGCGACGATCGCGCCGGGGCCGGGACGCACCGGCACCGAGGTCCGTCTGGTCCTCCCCCTGACCGCCCCCGACCGGCCGACCGAGGAGCACCCGTGACCGAGGACCCCACCGCGCAGCCGCAGGCCGCACCGCTCACCGTCGCCATCGTGGACGACCACTCCATCTTCCGGGCCGGCGTGCGCGCCGGGCTGCCGCCGCGCCTCCTGGTCGTCGGTGAGGCCGCGACCGTCGACGAGGCCGTCGACCTCGTCGCCGCGACCCGACCGCGCGTCGTCCTGCTCGACGTCCACCTGCCCGGCGGTGCGGGCGGTGGCGGCGCCGAGGTGATCGCACGCGCCGCCCCTGGGCACCCGGACACCCGGTTCCTCGCGCTGAGCGTCTCGGACGCGGCGGACGACGTGGTGCGGGTGATCCGGGCGGGAGCGCGCGGGTACATCACCAAGAGCTCGTCGGAGGCCGACGTCGCCGAGGCGATCGACCGCGTGGCCGAGGGGGACGCGGTGTTCTCGCCGCGGCTGGCCGGTTTCGTGCTGGACGCGTTCGGCGCGGTGAGCGGCGAGACCGCGCAGGTCGACACGGAACTCGACCGCCTGTCCGCGCGCGAGCAGGAGGTGATGCGGCTCATCGCCCGCGGGTACGCCTACAAGGAGGTCGCCGCGGACCTGTTCATCTCGGTGAAGACCGTCGAGACGCACGTGTCGAAGGTCCTGCGGAAGCTGCAGCTGTCGAACCGGCACGAGCTCACGGCGTGGGCGCTCCAGCGGAAGCTCCTCTGAGCGCTACTTCGAGCTGATCCGGGTGTACTTGTTCACCGACCACGGCACGAACACCACCAGCATCACCGCGATCCCGATCAGCACCGTCACGATCGGGTGCTGCATCGTCCAGATGTCCGGAACCGGTGCCGAGCCGACGTTGCCGAACAGCTCGCGGGCGGCCTGCACGAGCGACGACACCGGGTTCCACTCCGCGAAGACCCGCAGCACGAGCGGCAGCGTGTCGCTCGGGACGAAGGCGTTGGAGATGAACGTCAGCGGGAACAGGATCATGAACGAGGCGTTGTTGATGACCTCGGGCGTCTTGACGCTCATGCCCAGCAGCGCCATCACCCAGCTGAACGCGTAGCTGAAGAGCAGCAGCAGCGCGATGCCGGCGAGGAACTCGAGCGGCGACGAGTTCACCCGCCACCCGACCGCGAGCCCGGTGAGCATCATGATCGCCATCGAGATCCCGTTCAGCACCAGGTCGGAGTTCGTCCGGCCGACGAGCACCGCGGACGCCGACATCGGGAGCGTGCGGAACCGGTCGATCAGCCCTTCCTTGAGGTCCTGCGCCATCGCCGAGCCGGAGAACGTCGCGCCGAACACGACCGTCTGGGCGAAGATCCCCGCCATCAGGAACTGCGTGTAGTCGGTCCCCTGCACCTGGATCGCGCCGCCGTAGACCTGGCTGAAGAGCAGGACGAACATGATCGGCTGCAGCACCGCGAACACGAGCATGTCCGGCGACCGCTTGATCTTGATGAGGTTCCGCTTCGTGACCGTCCAGCCGTCCTCGAACCAGACCGCCGCGGGCGACGTGACGACGACGGGCAGCTGGCGGCCGAGCGCCGTGGCGGGTGTGGTGGCGGTCATCGTGCCGCCTCCTTCTGCTTCGTGGCAGCCGGGTCGACCGCATCGTCGTCCGTCGCCGCGTGGCCGGTGAGCCGGAGGAACACGTCGTCGAGGGTGGGGCGTCGCATGCCGGCGTCGTGCAGCTCGATGCCGGCGTCACCGAGGTCGGCGAGCACCCGCTGGAGTGCCGAGGGTCCGGCCTCGACAGCGATGGCGTGGGTCCGGCCGTCGCCGGAGGCCTCGACCTCGCCGACGCCGTAGCGACGGAGGACGGTCGTGGCGGCGTCCGCATCGGCCTGGTCCACCAGCGTGACGACGACCCGGTGGCCGCCGACCTGGGCCTTGAGGTGGTCGGAGGTGCCCTCGGCGATGACGGTCCCACCGTCGATCACCGCGATGTCGTCGGCCAACTGGTCGGCTTCTTCGAGGTACTGCGTGGTGAGGAGCACCGTCGTGCCCTCGGCCACGAGCCCCTCGATGATGCCCCAGAGCGCGAGCCGGCTGCGCGGGTCGAGCCCGGTGGTCGGCTCGTCGAGGAACAGCACGCGGGGGTTCATCACGAGTGCGCCGGCGAGGTCGATCCGCCGCCGCATGCCGCCGGAGAAGCCCTTCACGGGGCGGTCCCCTGCTTCGGCCAGGTCGAAGACGTCGATGAGCTCGCGCGCCCGTTCCCGCGCCGTCCGACGACCGAGGTGGTACAGCCGCCCGATCATCTCGAGGTTCTCGAACCCGGTCAGGTTCTCGTCGACCGCGGCGTACTGGCCGGAGACCCCGATGGACCGCCGGGTGGCCTGCGGGTCGGCGATGACGTCGATGCCGTCGATCGTCGCCGTGCCGCTGTCCGGCGTGATGAGCGTGGTCAGCACCTTCACCGTGGTGGTCTTGCCGGCACCGTTCGGCCCGAGCAGCGCCTTGACGGTGCCCTGCGGCACCACCAGGTCGAGCCCGGCCAGTGCGTGCACGGGACCGGACTTCGATCGGTACGTCTTGGTCAGCCCGGAGGCTTCGATGATGGCCATGTCGCTCCCTTGTCGAGCATGGAACATATCAGATGGTCGGTGCCGACCGTGACGCGTTACACGTCGAAGTCACCACCGAAGTCGCTGAAGCCACCGCCGAAGTCGGATCCGCTGTCGCCCCAGCCCGCACTCTCGAACCCGCCGCCGTCGGACGCGCCGCTGTCGGACGCGCCTCCGTCACCGGAGTCGGCACCAGTGTCCTCCGAACCACCGTCACCCGCAGCATCGGTACCGCCGTCGAACGATCCGGGGTCCGGCAGGAAGGCGCTCATGATGGCCGAACCGATCACGTAGCCGGCGACCGTCCCGAGGATCGAGGCGCCGATCATGCTGCCGAACGAGGGACCGGAGCGCTGCCCGGCACCGCCGAACATCCCGCCGCGACCGTTCCCGACACCACCGAGCGAGCGCTCCATGAACCCGGGCTGCCGGATCTCCGAGCGCGTCGCGGCCTGGGCCAGGGAGCGCGGGTCGTCGCCGCGCGGGGCCTCACCAGCTGGCGCGGACCGGGTGAACTCGTCGTAGACCATCCGGCGCTGCTCGTCCGTCAGCTTCGCGAAGGCCTCGGCGTGGACCTCCTCGATGCGCTCCGGCGGGGCCGTGCGGAGCAGGTAGCGGTAGCGCTCGACCGCACGCTCGTCGTCGGTCGACGCCTGCTGGCCACCGGTCGGGTCGCCGCCGCCCCACTGCGGCGTACCGTACTGGCCGCCGGCCGCCGGCGCTCCCGTGGGCGCGGGCTGGTGGTAGGACTGCTGGCCGTAGCGGTACCCCTGCTGCTGCGGCTGCTGCGGCTGTCCCCACTGGTTCTGCTGCGCGGCGCCGTTCTGGTCGCGCTCCGGACGTCCGAGCAGGCGGTCGAGGAATCCCATGGTCGATGCTCCTTCGGGTGCGCCCCGCCGGCGGCGGAGCAGTGCGGCCCGCCGTGGAGCGGTGCCGTGGACTGCCACCCTAGGGAGCGCCGGCGACCACTGACTGAACGCCCGCACAGAGTCACCCGAGAGCCGGCGGTGCAGGATGGCCTGCGTGACCGCGGACCTCGACGAACTCCGACGGCTCCGGCGCGCCCGCAGCCGGATGGACCGCGCCTACGCCGAACCCCTCGACGTCCCGTCGCTCGCCGCCGGCGCCTTCATGTCGCCCGCCCACTTCAGCCGCCGGTTCCGCGCCGCCTACGGCGAGACCCCGTACGCGTACCTGATGACCCGGCGCATCGAACGTGCACAGGCGCTCTTCCGGAGCACCGGGCTCAGCGTGACCGAGGTCTGCCTCGCCGTCGGCGCGACGAGCCTCGGATCGTTCTCGTCGCGATTCACCGAGCTCGTCGGGATGACCCCGTCGCAGTACCGTGCCGCCGATCACGACGCCCTCGCCGGCGTGTGGAGCTGTCACGCCATGGTCGTCACCCGACCCGTTCGAGCAGGATCCGAGAAGCGCGGGGCGACCGGGCAGTCCTAGTCTCGCTGCCATGAGCATCCAGATCAGCGGCGTGCACGTGCTCGCCGACGACATCGACGCCGCTGTCGCCTTCTACGGCGACGTCCTCGGCTTCACCGTCCGCAACACCGTCGAGAACGGCGGGTTCCGGTGGGTGACCCTCGCGAGCGACGACCACGCCGACCTCGAGCTCGTCCTGTCCGAGCCGCACGCCGGTCGGTCGCAGGAGGACGGCGACGCGATCGCCGCGCTCCTCGCCAAGGGCGGCCTCGCCATGCTGCAGCTCCGCGTGTCCGACCTCGAGGCCACGTTCGACCGGATCACGGCGAGTCCCGACGCCGAGGTCCTGCAGGAGCCCACCGACCAGTTCTGGGGCGTCCGCGACGCGGCCGTCCGCGACCCCGCGGGCAACATGGTGCGGATCGCGCAGGCCTGACGGCCCGTCACGCGCCCACCTGTGGGCCGGGAGGCGCGGGTCGGGCCCGCACCGCGCCTCCAGGCCCACAGGGGTGACGCTCAGACGGCGGCGAGCGCTGCCGTCCACACGGCGTGCAGTTCGTCAGCCGCTCCCGGGTGCGCCACCAGGAACGGCTCACCCGCCGGCGGGAACCCGTCGACGGGGCCCTCCCGGGTGAGCACGACGCCGCCGGCCTCGTGCACGAGCAGCACCGCAGCACCGTGGTCGATCGGGTCGAACGCCGACACGCACCCGCCGATCCCCCGCCCGGCCGCGACCTGCGCGATCGTGAGCGTGCCGGACCCCTGGATCCGCAGCGTGCACGAGCGGGCCGCGAGGGCGTCGAGGAACGCGCCGAACCCGGGCCACGGCCGGTGTCCGTCGAGCTCGGTGCCGACGACGGCTCCGGCGAGTGCCCGCGGGGCGTCGTCGAGGCGCAGCGTCCGGTCACGGAGGGTGGCGCCGCGACCGCTCCGGGCCTCGAGCACCTCACCGCGCCACGGATCGGCGACGACGCCGACGAGTGGACGACCGCCGCGGGTGAGACAGAGCGACATCGAGGTCCACGGCACCCCGTTCGCGAGGTTCGTCGTGCCGTCGACCGGGTCGAGGTACCAGCGGTGCCGGTCGCCGGGGGCGTCGCCGTACTCCTCGCCGGTGAACCCGTGGGTCGGGAACACCGTCCGGACGCGGGAACGGACGTGCTGTTCGACGAGCCGGTCGACGTCGGTGACGAGGTCGGCCGGGTGCGCCTTCGTGGTGACCTCGCCGACCGGGTGCTCACGGGTGAAGGCGATCACCTCGTGGGCGATCCGGTGCGCCAGTGCTTCGGCGCGTGAGGCCACCTCGGTCTCCGTGGGCTCGCGGTCGCGCCCGGGCCAGCCGTCCCGTTCCGCCGCTGCGAGTGCCGCTCGGACCGCGGCGACGTCGTTCGTGGTGATCGAGTCGACGCCGGACATCGCTGCCCACACGGCCGGCTCGGGGTCGTCCACGGTCCACACCGACACGACGAGGCCGAGGTCGTGCGCGGCCCGGACGGTGCGCGGCGTGAGGAACGCGACGTCGAGGTTCAGCGTCGAGGGCGCGAGCGGCGCGAGGTCCTCCGCGGTCGGCGCCTCGAGCGACTCCCACGCGAGCCAGACGTCGGCGTCCGGGATCACCTCGCGGACCGCCGCCATCGCCTCGGGCGCACCACACCACGCGACGCCGGTGCTCCCTCGGTGCGCCGCGACGGTCCGCGCGGCGACGAGGGCGTCCTCCGGGTCGGTCAGGT
This sequence comes from Curtobacterium sp. YR515, assembly GCF_900113095.1. Taxonomy (NCBI): domain Bacteria; kingdom Bacillati; phylum Actinomycetota; class Actinomycetes; order Micrococcales; family Microbacteriaceae; genus Curtobacterium; species Curtobacterium sp. YR515. Next base: position 313,946 of record NZ_FOOD01000001.1, read on the forward strand.
CGACGAGCAACGAGGTCCGGCAACCGTCGAGCCGTTCGAGTGCGGCGTCGAGTCGCGGGATCCGGTCGAGGCCGTTCCCGAGCCGGGCGACGTCGCACCAGTCCACGTCGCGGACGCGCCGGGCGTCGCCCCACATCCGGCCGAGGGTCTCGTCGTGGAGCAGCACGGCGACGCCGTCGGCGGTACGGCGGACGTCGACCTCGATGGTGTCCGCGCCGAGGGCCTCGGCGACGGCGATGGCCGGCAGGGTGTTCTCGCGCCGGACGCGCGGCGCACCCCGGTGGGCGACGAGGCGGGGTACGCGCACGGTGCGCCGGGCGTCCGGGGCAGCGTCGGTGGCGACCATCCGGCCCGTCGGTGCCTGCGCGGTCGACGTCATCCGCCGATCGTGCCGGACGCCGGCGAACCGGAGGTGACGAGCGTGTGAACGCGGCGTGCGCGTGGGCGGCCGTCGCCGACTGCGAGAATGGGGTGTGACCGAACGCACCTGGGGCGGGCTCGCAGCCGTGATCGACGTCGTGCTCATCGTCCTGTTCGCCCTGATCGGGCGCTCCTCGCACGGTGAGGCGAACTCCGCACTCGCGCTGTGGACCACCGCGTACCCGTTCCTCGCCGGGTGGGCGATCGCCTACGTGACGAGCGGAGCGTGGGCTCGCCCGCTGCGATTCTGGCCCACGGGTGTCGTCGTGTGGGTCCTCACGGTGTTCGTCGGGTTGGCGATCCGGGTGGCGACGGGCCAGGGCGACGTGGACGGCAACCCGCTGCCGATCTCGTTCGTGATCGTCGCGACGATCGTGCTCGGGGTGTTCCTGCTCGGGTGGCGCGGGCTCGCTCGACTCGTCATCGGTGCCGTCGACCGACGCCGGCAGCGCGGGGCGGTGTCGGCCGAGCGCTGACCGTCAGGTGCGCCCGGCTCGACCGCACACCGGTCAGAACAGCCCGGCGCGCGGTGCCTCCGGCCCGTCGAATCCGCGGAACATGTCCGACACCAGGGCCTCGATCTGCGGCTCGACGAGTCGTTCGACCGCCTCGGCGATCCGCGGCCGGTGGTCGATGAGCGCCAGGCAGACCGCCGTGCCGGTGGAACGGGCGCACTCGTCGGAGAGGGCGATCTCGTGACGGAGCGCCGACTTCGCCTCGTCCGACAAGGGTTCGCGTGGCGCCTGCTCGTGCGCGCCCGTGCCGGTCAGCTCGCCGAGCGTGAAGAGGAACGGCTCCCCCGGTGACGGCTCCGGGTCGACGTCGAGGCCCTGGAACTCCGGCTGCAGGCCCTCGGTCGGCTGGTACCCGGCGTGACGCTTGCGTGCCGCGGCCCGCTCGAGTTCGCGCTGCAGCAGGGGCAGGTTCTTGGCGGTGTAGTCGTCGACGGCGTCCTCGATGATCGTCGAGATGCGGCCGATCAACGCGTGCTGGACGGCGTGCGGCACGTCCGGTCCGAAGCCCGCGGCGGTGGCGATCGGCGAACCGGTGCACTTGCGGCAGATGCGTGTCCGGGGCCGCGCGGTGCCGATCTGCCAGCGGGGCAGCCATCGCAGCCAGACCTCGACAGCGCTGCGCACGCGTCCGTCGATGCCGTCCATGCTCCAAGGGTATGCGCCGCGCCCGGGATCGCCGCGGATTTCCGGGCCGGGGCCGATCGCGCGGTTGCACCGTGCGAGGTGCGCGCCGCACTGTGCGAGGTTCCGCGCAGCGTGCGGGGCCACGGGCATGCCACCGTGCGGGGAACCTCGCACACTGCGGAACGGCGGCGGCGGCGCGGCGCCGGGCGACGCCGGGTCGTCAGTCCTTCGGCTCGGTCACGAAGTCGATGAGCTCCTCGACACGACCGAGCAGCTGCGGCTCGAGGTCGGCGAAGGTGCGCACCTGCCCGAGGATCCGCTGCCAGGCCCGGGCGATGTCGGCCTGCTCGGCGGCGGGCCACCCGAGCGCCTGGCAGATGCCCTTCTTCCACTCGATCGAGCGCGGGATCGTCGGCCACGCCTGGAGTCCGACGCGGGCGGGCTTCACCGACTGCCAGACGTCGACGAACGGGTGCCCGACGACGAGCACGTGCGCGCCCCACTTCCCCCGCATCACGGCGTCGGCGAAGCGGGACTCCTTCGAGCCCGGCACGAGGTGGTCCACGAGCACGCCGACACGACGGTCGCGCGACGGCCGGAAGTCGTCGAGCACGTCGGCCAGGTTGTCGACGCCGGAGAGCTCCTCGACGACGACGCCCTCGACCCGGAGGTCGGCTCCCCAGACCTTCTCGACGAGTTCGGCGTCGTGCTTGCCCTCCACCATGATCCGGGAGGGCAGTGCCACCCTTGCACGCTGCGACTCCACGGCGAACGATCCGGACGCGGTGCGGAGGCGACCGCCGTCGGACGCGTGCCGGACCGCCGGGGCCGAGCCGCGCCTCCCGACCGGCGGTGCAGCGGCGGCAGACCGCCCCACCGGTGCCTGCGGGCGGCCCAGCGTGACGAGCTCGCCCTCGAGCAGGAACTGCCCGGTGAAGGGGAAGGACCGGGTGCGTCCCTTCCAGTCCTCGAGCTCCACGTTGCCGGCCTCGAGCCGCACCACGGCGCCGGCCCAGCCGGTCGTCGGGTCCTCGAGGACCATGTCCCGCTCGAGCGGCACCTGCCGCACCTTCTGCACCCCGCGCGAGCGCCAGTCGCCCGAGAGCACGTCACTGCCGTACCGGTCGTCGTCCACCCGCACGAGGGTACTGTCGTCCCGGGCCCGGACGACGTCGACCGGCCGCACACCCCACCATCTCGACGGAAGGCACACCCTTGCGCGCTGCGATCATCCACGCCCCGAACGACATCCGTGTCGAGGACCGCGACCAGCCCGACCTCATCACGCCGAAGGACGTCGTGGTCAAGGTCGTCGCGGCGTGCGTGTGCGGGTCGGACCTCTGGCCGTACCGGGGCGTCACGCCGACGAAGCAGCCGCGTCCGATCGGCCGTGAGCTCGTCGGCGAGGTCGTCGCGGTGGGCGACGCCGTCACGGACCTGCACGTCGGCGACTTCGTCATCTCCCCCTTCACCATGAACGACGGCACGTGCCAGGCCTGCCGCCACGGCATGACGACCGGTTGCGACCACCTGTCCGGCTTCGGCGGGAAGGACGCGTACGGCGACCCGGTCGGCGGCGCCCAGGCCGAGTACGTCCGCATCCCGGACGCCTCCGCGACCCTCGTCGCGGTGCCGGGCCCGGTCGACCCGGTGCTCGTCCCCTCGCTGCTGACCCTGTCGGACGTCTTCTCCACCGGGCACCACGCCGCGGTGTCGGCAGCCGTGGGCCCGGGCCAGACGGTCGTCGTGGTGGGCGACGGCGCGGTCGGGCTGTCCGCCGTCCTCGCCTCGAAGCGGCTCGGTGCCGAGCGGATCATCGCGATGAGCCGGCACGCCGACCGACAGGCGCTCGCGCGCGAGTTCGGCGCGACGGACGTCGTCGAGGCGCGTGGCGAGGAGGGCGTCGCGGCGATCCGCGAGCTGCTCGACGGCGACCTGGCCGACTGCGCGGTGGAGGCCGTGGGCACCGAGGAGAGCATGGACCAGGCACTGCACTCGGTCCGCCCGGGTGGCAACCTCGGCTTCGTCGGGGTCCCGCACGGGGTGCCGACGATCGGCACGCGGTACCTCTTCGACACGAACATCACCGTCGCGGGCGGCATGGCCCCGGCGCGCACGTACATCCCCGAGCTGCTGCCGGACGTGCTCTCGGGTGCGATCGAGCCGGGCCGCGTCTTCGACCTCGAGCTCCCGCTCGACGAGGCGGCGGAGGCGTACCGCGCGATGGACGAGCGTCGCGCGATCAAGGTGCTCCTGCGTCCGTAGGTCGCTCCGCACGTTTCGCGGAACGGAACGCGTGTTTCGAATCGGTAAACAAACCTTTCAGTAAAGAAGGTTGTCCGTTACAGTCCTCGACATGACCACTCGAGGACGCACCCCCGGCCAGCCCGGCCTCCTGCGTGTCCTCAACGACCGGGCAGCGCTCGAGCTCCTGCTCGACGACGGGCCGCTCACCCGCAACGAGATCGCCCAGCGCACCGGGCTCAGCAAGCCGACCGCGGCCGAGATCATCCGGCGGCTCGAGGCGGCGGCCCTCATCCGCGAAGCCGGCACCGCACCGCAGGCCGGTCGCCGGGGCCCGAGCGCGGTGGTGTACGAAGCGATCACCGACCGCGACCTCGGCGTGGCGGTCGACGTCCAGCTCGTCGACGTCCGGAGCACCGTGGTGGACGCCGCGGGCCGGACCTTCCCGGTCGCGACCCACACGATGTCCCCGGCCGAGATGCGCGCGCCCGGTGCCGACATCGTCGCCGCCGCGATCTCCCGGGCCGCGGCGGCCGCGGGCGTCGACCCGGACCTCGTCACCGCGGTGAGCATCGGGGTCCAGGCGAGTGTCGACCACGCGACCGACACCCTCATCTTCACCGACGGCCTGCCCGGCTGGCCCCGGGACCGTGTCGCCGCGACGCTCTCCGCCGCACTCGGGGTCCGCGTCGTCATCGAGAACGACGCCAACCTCGCGGCGATCGCCGAACGGAACATGGGCGCCGGACGGACCCCCGGGTCGTTCGCCCTGTTCTGGATGGCCGAGGGCCTCGGCATGGCGCTCGACCTCGGCGGCCACCTGCACACCGGCGCGTCCGGTGCCGCCGGCGAGATCGGCTACCTCGGCGTGCCCGCAGACGCACGCTCCATCGACCCGACGGCCACGATCGTCGCGGACCTCATCTCCGAGTCCGCGATCATCGCCCTCGCCGCCGAACACGGGATCACGGCACCGGACGGCACCGCTGCCGACTGGCGCCAGGTGCTCCCGCAGCTGCCCGGACTCCCCGAGCAGCACCCGTTCACCACCGCCCTCGGCGAGCGCGTCGGGCACAACGTGCTCCCCGCCCTCGCTGTCGCCGATCCCGAGACGGTCGTGCTGCACGGCCCGACCGGGATCGCGGGCGGACCCGCCCTGGCCGCCGCCGTGACCGCCTGGCTCCGGACCCGCACGCGCTGGTCCACCGCCGTCGTGGCCCCCGGCGTCCCCGACACCCCCGTCCTGCACGGTGCGCGGCACGTCCTCATCGACGTCGTCCGCACCGCGCTCGCGGACCGGCTCGAGCGCATCAGCGACGATGTGCCCGCACCGGACCCGGCCGAGCGCCCCTGACCAGCACCACCCCACCCGCACCACTCGAGGCACCATCACCCGGCCCTGTCCCAGGGCTCTTCGGCGCGCCCGGTGACGACGTCGCACGCCCGGATCCGTCCGGCGTGCGGCACCGCGACCGCACCGCGTCGGAGCGAGACCAGAGAGCGAGTACCGCAGTGTCCCTCCCCCAACCGAACGTCCCGCACCGCCGGACGTTCCGCCGCATCGTCACCGCCACGGCCGTCGCCGCCGTGGGCGCCCTCGTCGTCGCGGGCTGCAGCTCCGGCAGCAGCGCCGACTCGATCGAGAAGAGCGCACCGAAGGACCTCAAGGGCACCGTGTCCCTGTGGCACTTCTTCACCGGGCGCGAAGCCGGCGTCGTGAAGAGCGCCGTCGCCGGCTTCGAGAAGGAGAACCCCGGCGTCACGGTCGACATCCACGCTGGCCAGGACGACGAGAAGCTCCAGAAGGCGATCTCGTCCGGCCAGAACATCGACGTGGGCCTGTCGTACTCGACCGCCATCGTGGGCAGCTTCTGCTCCTCGGGCGCCTTCCGCGACCTGTCGCCGTACATCAAGCGTGACAAGGTCGACCTGTCGGACATCCCGAAGGCCGTGCAGTCGTACACGCAGTACAAGGGCACGCGCTGCACCCTGCCGGCCCTCGCCGACGTCAGTGCGCTCATGTACAACAAGCCGCTGCTCGCGAAGGCGGGCATCACGACCCCGCCGAAGACGCTCGACGAGCTCAAGGCCGACGCCCTGAAGTTGACGACCTACAACGCCGACGGGTCGATCAAGCAGCTCGGCTTCAACCCGCTCATCGACTTCTACGAGAACTCCCCCGAGCACTGGGCCCCGATGGTCGACGGCTCGTGGCTCGACGCGAAGGGCAACAGCGTGATCGGCACGTCCGACGCCTGGAAGAAGCTCATCACCTGGCAGAAGGGCTTCGTCGACGAGATCGGCTACGACAAGCTCAAGGCCTTCACCTCGGGGCTCGGCCAGGAGTTCGCCGCCGACAACGCGTTCCAGACCGGTCAGGTCGCGATGCAGATCGACGGCGAGTACCGGACCGCCTTCATCAAGGACCAGAAGCCGGACCTCGACTACGGCACCGCACCGACCCCGGTGATGGACGGCCTCGGCAACTACGGATCGACCTACATCGCGGGCAACGTGGCGGGCATCGCGAAGGGGTCGAAGCACCCCGAGCTGGCCTGGGCGCTGCTGAAGTACCTCTCCACGAACACCGACGCGCAGGTCACGATGGGCAACGGGCTCAAGAACATCCCGACGCTCACCTCGGCCCTCGAGTCGCCGAAGCTCGAGGTCGACGAGAACTACAAGACCTTCGTCGACGTCGCCGGCGACAAGGACACGATGACCTCGCCGGGTACCGCGGACGGCGCCGCCTACATCGGCACCTTCACGAAGTTCTGGCAGGCGTACCAGCAGAACGGCGGCGACCTCGACGCGAAGCTCAAGAAGCTCGACTCGGACATCGACAACGCCAACCAGCTGGCTGGTCCGTGACCATGACCGACGTCACCACCCCTGAGACCGGCAGCCTGGAGGCGCGGCCCACCCGCGCCTCCCGGCCGCCGGCGAGCGCCGGGTCGCGTTCGACGGCCCCCGGGAGCCGGCCACGTCGGCGCCGCTCCGCCGAGTCCCGCCGTCGCCTGGTCGCGCTGACGATGCTCGCCCCGGCCCTGGCGGGCCTCGTGATCTTCTTCGCGTACCCGCTCGTCGCGTCGATCTTCTACTCGTTCACGCGCTACAACCAGCTGCAGGAACCCGAGTTCGTCGGGCTGCTGAACTACCGGTTCCTCTTCACCCAGGACCCGCAGATCGGCCCCGCGGTCGTGAACACGCTGTGGTTCGTGGTCATCCTCGTGCCGGTCCGGATCGTCTGCGGGCTGCTCGTGGCGGGACTGCTCAGCCGCGCGAAGACGGCGACCGGGTTCTGGCGGACGCTGTTCTACCTGCCCGCCCTGGTGCCTCCCGTCGCGAGCGTCGTCGCGTTCGTCTTCCTGTTCAACCCCGGCACCGGCCCCGTGAACCAGATCCTGCGGGTGTTCGGCATCGACGGCCCGCTCTGGTTCAACGACCCCGCGTGGTCGAAGCCCTCGCTCGTGATCATGGGCGTCTGGGTGATGGGCGACATCATGATCATCTTCCTGGCGTCGCTCCTCGACGTGCCGCGCGACCTGTACGAGGCCGCGTCGCTCGACGGGGCGAACGGCGTCCAGCAGGTGCGGCACATCACGCTGCCGACGATCGCGCCGGTCATCGGGTTCGCCGCCGTCACCGGGGTGATCGCGGCCCTGCAGTACTTCACCGAGGCCGCCGTCGCGTCGGGCGTCGCCAGCGGCAAGGCCACGATCGGCGGAGGCACCGCGGCGCAGCTCGGCTACCCGGGCACCTCGCTGCTCACCTACACCGAGCTGCTCTACCAGCACGGGTTCGCCAACTTCCAGTTCGGCTACGCGTCCGCGATGGCCGTGGTGCTGTTCGTGGTCACCGCCGTGGTGCTCGTCCTCACGATGCGCCGCATCTCCGTCTTCAGACCCGAGGAGTCCTGATGACCGCCGTGTCCCAGTCCCCGCTCGCCAGGGCTCCCCGCGGTGCGGCGTCCGGCTCCGCCCGCGGTCCGCGCCGCAGCCTGCTGGTCTGGATCGCCGAGCACGCCGCACTCGTCGCGCTCGGCGTCCTGACCATCGCGCCGATCGTGTTCGTCATCCTGACGTCGCTGATGTCGAGCAACCAGGCACTCACCGCGTCGATCGTGCCGCGCCCGTTCGACTTCTCGAACTACGGCCGCGTGTTCACCGAACTGCCGCTCGTGCAGTGGTTCGGCAACTCGTCGATGTACGCCGTGCTCGCCACCGCGTTCATGCTCGTCAGCTCGGTCCCGGCGGCGTACGCGCTCGCCCAGATCAAGTTCCGTGGCGCGAACCTGATCTTCACCGTGATCATCGTCGCGATGCTCCTGCCCCCGCAGGTCACCGCGGTGCCGGTCTACGTGATGTGGTCCGAGCTGCACCTCACCGGCACGCTCTGGCCGCTCATCCTGCCGAACCTGCTCGGCGACGCGTTCAGCATCTTCCTGCTCCGTCAGTTCTTCATGACGATCCCGAAGGAGTACGGGGACGCCGCTCGCATGGACGGATGCAGCGAGTGGGGCGTGCTGTGGCGCGTGGTCGTCCCCATGGCCCGCCCGGGCATCGCGTCGGCGGCGATCTTCATGTTCTTCCACTCGTGGAACGACTACTACGGCCCGCTCCTGTACGCCTCCGAGAACCAGGCCGCCTGGCCGGTGGCGTACGGGCTCGCCACGTTCCGCGGCCAACACGGCACCGACTGGTCGATGACGATGGCGATGACCGTCGTCGTCATGGTGCCCGTCGTCATCATCTTCTTCTTCGCACAGAAGGCATTCGTCGAGGGCATCGCGCTCACCGGCGTGAAGGGATAGCACCACAGTGAAACTCGCAGTCATCGGTGGCGGATCCACCTACACCCCCGAACTCGTGGACGGCTTCGCCCGGCTCCGCGATCAGCTGCCCATCGACGAGCTGTGGCTCGTCGACCCCGACCCCGTCCGGCGCGAACTCGTCGGCGGTGTCGCGAAGCGGATGTTCGCCCACGCCGGCCACCCGGGCACGATCCACGTCACGGACGACGTCGTCGCCGGGGTCTCGGACGCCGACGCCGTCATGTTCCAGCTCCGGATCGGCGGGCAGGCCGCCCGGCACCAGGACGAGACCTGGCCGCACGAGGCCTGCTGCATCGGGCAGGAGACCACCGGGCCCGGCGGGTTCGCGAAGGCGCTCCGCACCGTGCCGGTCGTGCTCGAGTACGCGTCGCTCGTCAAGCGGTACGCCAAGCCGGACGCGTGGATCGTCGACTTCACGAACCCGGTGGGCATCGTCACCCGTGCACTGCTCGAAGCGGGGCACCGGGCCGTCGGGCTCTGCAACGTGGCGATCGGGTTCCAGCGGCGCTTCGCGAAGGAGTTCGACGTCGCACCGTCGGCCGTCCGGCTCGACCACGTCGGTCTGAACCACCTGACGTGGGAGCGCGGCGTCCACGTGACGGACGGCTCCGGTGAGCGCGACGTCCTGTCCGACCTGCTCCGTGCCGACACCGGTGCCCTCGACCGGATGGCGGAGAGCGTGCACATGCCGGCCGACCTCATCCGGCTGCAGCACGCCGTGCCCTCGTACTACCTGCGCTACTTCTACAGCCACGACGTCGTGCTCGAGGAACAGCTGCACGCACCCACCCGTGCCGAGGCCGTCATGGAGACCGAGCGGGCCCTGCTCGCGAAGTACGCGGACGAGTCCGTCGTGACGAAGCCCGCCGAGCTCGAGCAGCGCGGCGGCGCCTACTACTCCGAGGCGGCGATCGACGTGCTCTCCTCGATCCTCGGCGACCGCGGTGACGTGCAGGTCCTCAACGTGCGCAACGACGGCACGTTCCCGTTCCTCCCCGACGACCACGTGATCGAGGTCCCGGCCCGGGTCACCCGTGCGGCGATCACACCGTTGCCCGTCGCGCCACTCGACGCCGACATGGTCGGACTCGTGTCGCACGTCGCCGGGTACGAACGCCTCGCCCTCGACGCCGCCGTGCACGGAGGCCGCGACCGCGTGCTCCGCGCGATGTGGGCGCACCCGCTCGTCGGGCAGGTCGACAAGGCCGAACGGCTCACCGACCTGCTCCTGGCCGCGAACGCGGAGCACCTGCCGTGGACGCGATCGGAGCAGCTGACGTGGGCGGGCTGAACGGAGCCGGAGGGTCCGGGAGCGGTGTCGGCACCGCCCGAGCGACCCGCCCGCCCGCACCCGTCCCGCCGGCGCCGAGCGACGTCGTCCTGGCCGTCGACGGTGGCGGCAGCAAGACGGACGTCGTCGCGATCGCACTCGACGGTTCGATCGTCGGGCACGCACGGGGCCCCGGCTCGAACCCGCAGACCCGCGGGTGGGACGTCGCCGGGCCGATCCTCGACGACGTCCGGGCGCGGGTCGTCGGCGACCTCGGCGACCGTCGGATCCGGACGACGCACGTGTACCTGGCCGGGCTCGACCTGCACGACGAACTCGTCGCGGCGACCGAGGCGCTCGCGCACTGGGAGACCGACGGCGGCGCGCCGCACGTCCTCGACAACGACCTGTTCGCACTGCTGCGGGCGGGGACGCTGTCGCCGGACGCCGCCGCGGTCGTCTGCGGCACGGGCATCAACGCGCTCGCGGTCCGGGCCGACGGCACCACCGCACGGTTCCCCGCCATCGGTGACGTCTCCGGCGACTGGGGCGGCGGCGCGTACCTCGGCAGCCGTGCGCTGTGGCACGCAGCCCGCGCAGACGACGGTCGCGGACCGGCGACGGCCCTGGTCACGGCCGTCCCGGCGGCACTGGGCCTCCGCAGCGTCCGCGAGGTGACCGAGGCCATCCACTTCGGCCGCCTCGACCAGCGGGTGTTCAACCGGCTGTGCCCGGTGCTGTTCGAGGTCGCCGGCGCGGGTGACGCCGTGGCCGCCGGCGTCGTCGCGCGGCAGGCCGAGGAGATCATCCTGCTCGCCGCGGTCGCGCTCGAGCGTCTCGGTCTCGGTGGTTCGGCCGCGAGCCCGGTGCCCGTGGTCCTCGGCGGCGGTGTGCTCGCAGCGCGGGATCCCCTGCTCGTCGAGGGCGTCGTCGACGGCCTCGCTGCCCGGGTGCCCGGAGCGGTGCCGACGTGGGTGACCGATCCTCCCGTGCTCGGGGCGGGGTTGGCGGCACTGGAGTCCGTCGGGGCCGACGACGACGCGCTCGACCGCTACCGGCAGGCCGTGCGCTCCCGCGCCTTCGCGAGCACCACGGCGCTGATCCGCTGACGCGGCGCACGCGCCGCGCGCGGGCCGCGCGGCGCCCGCGCACGCGCCCGCGCCCGCCGCGCCCGCGCACGCGCCCGCGAAAGCGACAGTGTGCCGCACGACGATCGCAGCACACTGTCGCTCCAGCGGCAGCATCATCGCGCGCACTTTGTGCGCTGTCGCTTCCGCGGCACGACCCACACCGCGCCCGGAACGCACCCACACACGGACGGGAGGCGCGGTGCCAGCCCGCACCGCGCCTCCCGTCCGACCGTGCTCGCGCCCATCCCGTGCTCGCGCGCCCCGAGACTCGGCAGGGCGGACGAGATGCGGGCCGCCGGGCCGCGAAACTGTCCGCCGAGCCGAGACTCGGCGAGACCGCCGCGCGGGGCGCGCCGCGCGCCGCGCCGCGCGCGCCGCGCTACGCGCGCGCCAGCAGCCCCAGCATGTCGACCACCCGGTTCGAGAACCCCCACTCGTTGTCGTACCAGGCGACCACCTTCACGTGCCGCCCCTCGTCGACACGGGTGAGCAGCGAGTCGAACACGCTCGACTCCGGCCGCCCCGTGATGTCCGTCGACACGAGCGGGTCCGCCGTGAACGCCAGCACCCCCGCGAGCGGCCCCGCGGCGGCAGCACGGTAGGCCTCGTTGACCTCCTCGACGGTGACGTCCCGCGACACCACGGTGTTCAGCTCGACGATCGACCCCACCGGCACCGGCACCCGGATCGCGTCACCCGACAGCTTGCCGTCGAGCCGCGGCAGCACGAGCCCGATGGCCTTGGCCGCGCCGGTCGACGTCGGCACGATGTTCACCCCGGCGGCACGCGCCCGACGCAGGTCGCGGTGCGGACCGTCCTGCAGGTTCTGCTCCTGCGTGTAGGCGTGCACGGTCGTCATGAACCCGTGCTCGATGCCCGCGAGGTCGTCGAGCACCGACGCCAGCGGCGCGAGCGCGTTCGTCGTGCACGAGGCGTTCGAGACGACGGTGTGCACCGCCGGGTCGTACACGTCGGAGTTCACGCCGTACGCGATGGTGGCGTCCGCGCCGGTGGCGGGCGCGCTGATGAGGACGCGGCGGGCTCCCGCGGTCAGGTGTCCCGCCGCTGCGTCGCGCGCGGTGAACCGGCCGGTCGACTCGAGCACGACCTCGACGCCGAGGTCGCCCCACGGGAGCTCCGACGGCTCGCGCGACGCGAGGACGCGGATGCGCCGTCCGTCGATGACGAGGGTGTCCCCGTCGACCTCGACGGTCCCGGCGAACGGGCCGAGCGCGGAGTCGTACCGGAACAGGTGGGCGAGCGTCTCGGGTGCGGTGAGGTCGTTGACGGCGACGACCTCGAGGTCGTCGCCTCCCCGGGCGAGGAGCGCGCGGAGGGTGTTGCGGCCGATGCGGCCGAAGCCGTTGATCGCGATGCGGGTCATGTGGACTTCCTTTCGTTCCGCGGTCCATGCTCACGGCCCGGGAGGCGCGGCTCCAGTGGCTGGGAAGCCAGCGTTCGAAAGGATGTCGCCACCACTGCGGCGACGCGGTCAGTCCTGGAAGGTCCGCCGGTACTCGGTCGGCGAGGTCCCGAGGATCCGACGGAAGTGCGTCCGCAGGTTGGCGTCCGACCCGAGCCCCGCCCGCTCGGCGACCTGGTCGACGGCGAGGTCCGAGCGCTCGAGCAGCTCCCGTGCGAGGTCGACCCGAGCCCGGAGCACCCACTGCATCGGCGTGTACCCGGTGTCCTCGACGAAGCGCCGCGAGAACGTCCGCGGCGAGACCGTCGCGTTCCGGGCGAGGACCTCGAGCGTCAGCGGGTCGGCGAGGTGCCGGAGCGCCCACTCCCGCGTCTCGGCGAAGACGTCTCCGAGGGGCTCGGGCATGCTCCGCGGGACGTACTGCGCCTGCCCGCCGCTCCGGTACGGGGCACTCACGAGCCGCCGTGCGACGTGGTTCGACAGCCCGACCCCGTGGTCCTGCCGGACGATGTGCAGGCACAGGTCGATCCCGCTCGCCGCTCCCGCACTCGTCAGGACCGACCCGGCGTCGACGAACAGCACGTCCTCGTCCACGTCGACCTCGGGGTACCGGTCGCGGAGCACCCGCGTGTAGTGCCAGTGCGTGGTCGCACGGCGGCCGTCGAGCAGTCCGGCGGCGGCCAGGGCGAACGCCCCGGTGGAGATCGCCGCGATCCGGACGCCCCGCTCGTGCGCCTGCCCGAGCGCCGCCACCACGTCGGCCGGCGGTGGCGTGTCCGCGGGGAACCGGTACCCGGGCACGAAGACCGTCTCGGCCCACTCGAGGGCGTCCAGCCCGTGGTCGACCGCGTACGCGAGGCCGTCTCCCCCGGTGATGCGTCCCACGCGGGGGCCGCACACCCGGACCTCGTACGGCATGCTCGGGCGGTTCGAGAAGACCTGCGCCGGGATCCCGACGTCGAGCGGCTTCGCCCCGTCGAGCACGAGGACCGCAACGCGGTGCAGGTGGGGCGTGGCCATGCAGCGACGCTAGCGCCCTCCGGGGACGTCAGGCGTCGCGGATCGCGAGGACCCGGTGCGGTGCCGCCCGCTCCGCCCGCCACCCGGAGGGCAGGACGTCCTGGAGTTCCGGCAGCGTGAAGCTCCGCCGGATCGAGCGCAACCCGTCGACCCGCACGAAGGTGCCGGCCGCGACCAGCGTCGAACCGACCGCGTACGCCCGGTAGGCCGAGCGCGACCGCCGGATGTCCGAGTGCAGGCTGCGGCTCGTCGCCAGCTGTTCGGAGTCCGCGAGGAACCCGCGCCGCTCCTCGTCGCCGAGGTGGTGCAGCACGTGGTTCGACACGACGACGTCGAACCGCTCCCCCGCGGCGATGAGCTCGGCGCTCGACTGCTGTCGGAAGGTGACACCACGCGGGGTGGAGCGGGTCGCCGCGTCGATCGCCCGCGCGTCCGGGTCGGCCCCGACGACCTCGACGTCGAACCCGTCGGCGGCAGCCCACCGGACGAGCGCCCGCGCGAGGTCGCCGCCGCCGCACCCGAGGTCGAGCACGCGTCCCCGCCCGTTCGCGGGGAGTGCCGGCGCGACGTGCGTCCGCCACGCGGAGCGCCAGCCGCTCACGAGTGCGTTCACCACGGCGAAGCGTCGGAACGTCCGCGCGAGCGCGCGCGGGTCGCAGTCCGGGTCGTCCATGAGTTCGTGGAGGTCCAGTGCGCGCGTGGTCAGATCGACGGCCGGGAGGCGCGGGTCGATCCCCTCGGTGCGGCTCACGAGACGCCCGTGGTCGCCGTTTCGACCGCATGGTCTCGGGCTGCTGCCGTCGCCGCCTTGGCCGGTTCGTCCTGCTCGCGGGTCGGGATCGACGGTCGCAAGCTGCCGACGGCGGTGAGTCGGGCGGCCTCGACCGTCAGGCCCGGCCCGAACGCGAGCGCGATGACGGGGGCACCGTCGTCGATGCCGTCGTCGAGCACCTGGCGGAGCACGAAGAGCACGGTGGCACTCGAGACGTTCCCGTGGTCGCGGAGTACGGCGCGGCTCGCCGAGAGGGCGGCGTCCGGCAGCCCGAGGGCGACCTGCGTCCGGTCGAGGATCGCGCGGCCGCCCGGGTGCACGGCCCAGGTCGGAACGTCGACGGCAGCGGAGCCCACGGCGGACAGCAGCGGTGCGACGGCCTCGGCGACCGTGGCGCCGACGAGCTTCGGGACGGCCGTGCTGAGCACCATCTCGAAGCCCTCGTCGCCGATGTTCCACGCCATCTCGGACGCACCCTCGGGCACGACCGTCGTCGCGAAGTCGTCCAGGCGGAGTCCGGCACCCTCGGCGGTGACCACGGCGGCCGCCGCACCGTCCCCGAAGACGCTGTTGGCGACGATCTGGTCCGGGTCGTCGCTCGCCCGGACGTGCAGCGTGCAGAGCTCGGCGCAGACGACGAGCACCACGGCGGACGGCACGGACTCGGCGAACGCCGCAGCGATGCGGAGCGCCGGGAACGCCGCGCAGCACCCCATGAACCCGATGTGCTGGCGGAAGACCGTGCGGGGGATGCCGAGTTCGGTGACGACGTCGAGGTCCGGGCCGGGCTGGGTGAACCCGGTGCACGAGACGGTCACCACGTGGGTGATCGATTGGGGTGTCACACCCGCGCGGTCCACGGCGTCGCGGGCGGCCGCCACGAACAGGGCCGGGGCGAGCTCACGGTACCGGTCGTTCCGGGTGCCGGTCGACGGGGACCGCAGCACGCCGTGGTCGTCGCGGAAGGCACCGGACGGCCGCGTGCTGTCGAGTTCCTCGAGCACCGTGTGCCGGTGCTCGACGGCGGAGGCGTCGAACGCGGCGGGGACGAGCCGCCTGCCGAGCCGGCCCAGGTCGGGCTGCGAGGCGAAGAGGTCGCGCACCGCAGCCTGCTCGAGTGTCGTCTCGGGGACGGCGGTACCGATGGCGCGGATCGTTGCGGACACGACTCATCCTTTCACCGGGTCGCTGACGCGTCCCCAGGATCGACGGGAGGCGCGGTGCCAGCCGGCACCGCGCCTCCCGTCGATCGTTCGGTCCGGACTACGACTGCTGCGCGCGCTCCAGCACCAGCTCGCGGACGCGGGCGGCGTCCGCCTGGCCCTGCATGGCCTTCATGACGGCACCGATGATGGCGCCGGCGGCCTGGACCTTGCCGTCCTTGATCTTGGCGAGGACGTCGGGCTGTGCGGCGAGCGCTTGGTCGACCGCGGCGGTGAGCGCCGAGTCGTCCGACACGACCTTGAGCCCACGCGACTCGACGACCTGCGACGGCGACCCTTCGCCGGCGATGACGCCTTCGAGGACCTGGCGTGCCAGGCGGTCGGTCAGGTCACCGGACTCGACGAGGGCGATGAGCTCGGCGACGTGCTGCGGCGAGACGAGGTCACCGGGGGCGGCGTCCCGCGTGTTCGCGACACGGCTGATCTCACCCGTCCACCACTTGCGGGCGGCCTGCGGTGCGGCACCGGCGGCGACGGTCCCCTCGAGCTCGTCGAGCAGCCCGCCGTTCACGACGTCCTGGAACTCGAGGTCGGTGAAGCCCCAGTCGCCCTTGAGCCGACGGCGACGTGCCACCGGGGCCTCGGGCAGGGAGGCACGGAGCTCCTCGATCACGGCCGGGTCCGGCACGACCGGGAGCAGGTCGGGCTCCGGGAAGTAGCGGTAGTCGTCGGCGTCGGACTTCGGACGGCCGGCCGAGGTACGACCGGTGTCCTCGTGCCAGTGCCGGGTCTCCTGCGTGATCGAGCCACCGGCGGCGAGGATCGCGGCCTGACGCTGGATCTCGTAGCGGATGGCCCGCTCGACGGCCCGGAAGGAGTTGACGTTCTTCGTCTCCGTGCGCGTGCCGAGCTTCTCCTGCCCGCGGGGACGCAGCGAGATGTTCGCGTCGCAGCGGAGGTTGCCACGTTCCATGCGGGCCTCGGAGACGCCGAGCGCTCGGACGAGGTCACGGATGACCTGCACGTACGCCGCACCGAGCTCGGGTGCGCGCTCCTCTGCACCGAAGATCGGCTTCGTGACGATCTCGACGAGCGGGACCCCGGCGCGGTTGTAGTCGACGAGCGAGTACTCGGCACCCTGGATGCGGCCCGTGGCACCGCCGACGTGCGTCAGCTTGCCGGCGTCCTCTTCCATGTGGGCGCGCTCGATCGGCACGGTGAAGATGGTGCCGTCGGCGAGTTCGACCTCGACCTCGCCCTCGTACGCGATCGGCTCGTCGTACTGCGAGATCTGGTAGTTCTTCGGGTTGTCCGGGTAGTAGTAGTTCTTCCGGGCGAACCGCGAGGACTCGGCGATCGAGCAGCCGAGCGCGAGCCCGAGCTGGATCGAGTACCGCACGGCCTGCGCGTTGACGACCGGCAGCGACCCGGGGAGCCCGAGGTCGACCGGCGTCACGTTCGTGTTCGGCTCGCCACCGAAGAAGTTCGGCGCGTCCGAGAACATCTTGGTCTTCGTCGCGAGCTCGACGTGGACCTCGAACCCGAGGACCGGCTCGTACAGCCGGAGTGCCTCGTCGAAGTCCATCAGCGCGTCCTTCTGCGCCATCAGATCACACCTTCCTGCGCAGCGGACTGCTGACTCTGGTCGAGGTCCGGGATGCTGTCGATGAGCGGGCGGCCCCACTGCTGCTCGAGCAGGCGTTCGAGGGCGGCGCCGTACCGGTAGAGCCGGGCGTCCTCGCGCTGCGGTGCCATGAGCTGCACGCCCGTGGGGAGCGAGTCCTCGGGAGCGAGGCCGTTCGGGATGCTCATGCCCGGGACACCGGCGAGGTTCGCCGGGATCGTCGTCAGGTCGTTGAGGTACATCGCCAGCGGATCGTCGATGCGCTCACCGATCGGGAACGCGGTCGTCGGGGCCGACGGGCTGACCAGCAGGTCGACCTGCTCGAACGCGGCCTGGAAGTCGCGCTGCACGAGGGTGCGGACCTTCTGCGCCGACCCGTAGTAGGCGTCGTAGTAGCCGGCGCTCAGCGCGTAGGTGCCGAGGATGATGCGGCGCTTCACCTCGGGACCGAAACCGGCCTCGCGCGTGGCGGCCATGACGTCCTCGACGGTGGCACCGTTCTCGGGCGTCACGCGGAGCCCGAAGCGCACGGAGTCGAACTTCGCGAGGTTCGACGAGGCCTCGGCCGGGAGGATCAGGTAGTAGGCGCTGATCGCGTAGGCGAACGACGGAGCGTCGATCTCGACGACGACCGCACCGGCCGACTCGAGCAGGGCGACGGTCTCGTGGAAGCGCTCGGTGACGCCCGCCTGGAAGCCCTCGCCACCGGCGAGCTCCTTCACCACGCCGACGCGCAGGCCGCGCAGCGTGTCCGCCTGCAGGCCCTCGCGCGCAGCGGCCGCCATCGACGGCCAGGCGTCGGGGATGCTCGTGGAGTCACGCGGGTCGTGCCCGCCGATGACGTCGTGCAGCAGCGCGGCGTCGAGGACGGTGCGCGACACCGGGCCGACCTGGTCGAGGCTGGAGGCCAGGGCGATCGCGCCGTAGCGGCTCACCCCGCCGTAGGTCGGCTTCACGCCGACGGTTCCGGTGACGGCGCCCGGCTGGCGGATCGAGCCACCGGTGTCCGAGCCGAGGGCGAGCGGTGCCTCGTGCGCGGCGACCGCGGCCGCCGAACCACCACCGGAGCCACCGGGGATGCGGTCGAGGTCCCACGGGTTGTGCGTCGGGCCGTACGCCGAGAACTCGGTCGTCGAGCCCATGGCGAACTCGTCCATGTTCGTCTTGCCGAGCGGCACGAGGCCGGCGGCACGGAGCTTCGCGACCGGGGTGGCGTCGTACGGCGGCACCCAGCCTTCGAGGATCTTCGAGCCGGACGTCGTGGGCATGTCCTGCGTGCACAGGACGTCCTTGATCGCGATCGGCACGCCGGCGAGCGGACCGAGGTCGTCACCGGCGGCACGGCGGGAGTCGATCGACTTCGCCGCGGCGATCGCGTTCTGGTTGACGTGCAGGAAGGCGTGGACGTCGCCGTCCACCGCCTGGATGCGGTCGAGGTGCGCCTGGGTGGCCTCGACGCTCGAGACGTCGCGCGCCACGAGGGCGTCGGCGAGCGCCGCGGCGCTCAGCTTCGTGATGTCGGTCACTGCTCTTCTCCCAGGATGGCCGTCACGCGGAACCGTTCGCCGTCGGAGTCGGGTGCGCCCGAGAGCGCCTGCTCCTGCGTGAGGGTCGGACCGACCACGTCGGGTCGGGTGACGTTGCCGAGCGGCACGGGGTGGCTGGTCGCCGGGACGTCCGGGGTGGCGACCTCGGTGACCTTGGCGACGCTGTCGACGATGTGCGACAGCTCCCCCGTGAGCTTCTCGATCTCTTCGGGCGTGAGTGCGATACGTGCGAGGTTCGCCAGGTGGGCGACCTGCTCGCTCGTGATGTCAGGCATGGTGCTCCGTCGATCGGTTCGTGGATTGCGCACCAGTCTATTGGTGCCTCAGTGGCCCTTCTGCTTCCCCGTCTGCTTCTGGGGAGACTGCTGCTGCCCCTGCTGCGTCGTGGACGTGGAGTCCCCCGGTGTGGACCCCGTCGGAGCGGTCGTGGCCCCGTTCGACGCCGGCCCCGACGAGGAGTCCGACGACCCGTTCGACGACGCGTCCGTCGACGAGTTCGACGACGAGTTCGACGACGAGTGACTGGTCTGCCCGATCATCGCCGCGTTCGGGGTCGGCAGCGCACCGCCACCGACGGTCTGGTCGAGGTAGGACATCATCGACTTGCCGACGCCGAACTTCGCGCTGTACCCGGTGGTCCCCTGCAGGAACGGCCAGTTCGCCAGGCTCACGTTGCCCTGGACGTTGCCGATCCAGGTCGCGTTCGTGTACTTCGTGCTCGACGCGACGAGCCAGTTCTGCACGTCGCCGTCGGTGGTGCCGGTCTTCGCGAACTTCGGGGTGCTGTCGCCGGGGTTGGCGCTCGCGGCCGTGCCGGACCCGGTGAGGACGCCCTGCAACGCGTAGTCGACCGTCCCGGCCACGTCGGCCGCCACGCCCTGCGTGCAGGACGACGGCGTCGGGGTGATCTTCGTGCCGTCCGACTCGGTGACGGAGTCGATGGCGGTCGGCGTGCAGACGACGCCGCCGTTCGCGAAGCCCGCGTAGGCCTCGGCGAGGTCGATCGGGGACAGGTTGTTCACGCCGAGGATCGACGCCGGGGTCTGCCCGAGGGCGCCGCCGGCCGCCGGGTGGATGCCCATCGACTGGGCGAGCTGCGCGATCTTGCACAGGTCGAGCTGCTTGCCCATCGCGGCGTAGGCGGTGTTGATCGACTCCGAGGTCGCGGCCTGCACGGTCATCGACGACGGCACGTTCTCGGCGTTCGACACCGGCCAGGTCCCGCCGCTGACGTTCTGGCAGGTGTTCGTGAACTCCGAGTTCTGGAACGTGTGCTCGGTCGTCGACACGGACTGCGAGAGCGTGTGCCCGGTGGCGAGCCACTCTGCGAGCGTGAACACCTTGTACGTCGAGCCGGTCTGGAACCCGCCCGAGTTGCCGTACCCGCTGTCGGCGCTGTAGTTCACCGCGGTCGACCCGGCGGTCGAGGTGTCGCCCTGCGTGTACTGCGTGTTCTGCACCATCGAGAGGATCCGGCCGGTTCCCGGCTCCACGGTGACGTTCGAGCCGCCGACGTCGACGCCGGCCATCGTCGACGGGACGTAGGTCGACAGCGCGGTCTGCGCCTGGGACTGCAGGTCGAGGTCGAGCGAGGTGTGGATCTCGAGGCCCTTGGTGTCGAGCGTCGCGATGCGCTCGGCGGCCGTCTTGCCGAACGCCGGGTCCTGCAGCACCTGGTCGCGCACGTAGTCGCAGAAGTACCCGGCGTCGTAGCCGGTCGCGGCCGAGGAGCAGCCGTTCGCCGTGGCGGTGATCTTCGGCGTGACCGGTGTCGCCTTCGCCTGCTCGAGCTCGGCCTTCGTGATGTCGTGGTGGACGTACATGCGCTGCAGCACGTAGTCGCGGCGTTCCTTGGTGGCGGCGTAGCCGTTCTTCTCACCGTTGTCGGCGTTCGACGGCTGGTCGATGCGCAGGTTCGACGGGTTGTTGAGGATCGCGACGAGGGTGGCCGACTGGACGAGCGAGAGGTCCTTCGCGTGCACGCCGAAGTAGTACTCGGCACCGGCCTCGGCGCCGTACACGCGGCCGCCGAGCCCGACGAGGTTCAGGTACCCGGTGAGGATCTGGTCCTTCGAGTACTTCTTGTTCACGGCGATCGCGTACCGCATCTCCTGGAGCTTGCGCTGCGGGGTCACCCCGGCGGCGTCCTCGTAGCACGCGGCGACCTTCTTCTCGGTGTCCGCGGCGTCCTTGCCCGTGAGCTCCTCGCACTGCTGCACGAGGACGTTCTTCACGTACTGCTGGGTGATGCTCGACCCGCCCTGCACGTCACCGCCGACGACCGTCGCCGCCGCACCGCGGAGCGTGCCGACCACGTCGATGCCGCCCTCGTCGTAGAAGCGGGGGTCCTCGGTGTCGATCGCCGCCTGCTTGAGCGTCTTCGCCATCGCCCCGGACGCCACGGTCGTACGGTTCTCGGCGTAGAACGAGGCGATCTTGACCTGCTGTCCGCCCTTCTCCGCGTAGACGGAGGAGACCTGCTGCGGCGTCTGGATGTCGAGGTAGCTCGGCAGGTCCTCGAAGAAGGACACCGCCCCGGACGTGCTCTCGCCCGCGACGGCGACCCCCGGTGTGACCGCCACGGCGACGAGCATGCCCGCCAGCGCCGACATCGCGACGAACGTCAGGAGAGCACCAGGCCATCGCACCACACGCATGCAGGGCACCGTACGGTCACGATCTGGACTGGTTCTGCCGTGGAACGAGTCCAGGCTGCACCGCCCCTCAGGTTCCCACCCAGGATCAGTCGCGGGGCTGGAGGTCCTGCGGTCGGACGAGGTACATGTCCGGCGACGCCTGCGGCAGCCCGTCGCCACCGCGCTCACCGCGCCGGACCTGCTCGCGCACGAGGTCCCCGCGGCCGACGGCGATGAGCGCCACGTCGTGCAGCGACGCCGTCCCCGGCTTGAGGTAGTCGTTGTGCCCGACCGGTCGGCGGAACACCTCGCCGGCCTCCTGCACGTCGACGCCCCCGGTCAGGTCGAGCACGGTCGAGCCGAACCCCGCGGAACCGGGATCGGTGCCGAAGTACCCGGAGCCGGCGATCGGGTCGCTGTGCGCGTCCCCGACGAACACCTGCCCGGCGCTGACGGCCAGGTCGGCCGAGGTGCGCACGTCGCTCCCCGGCGAGCCCAGGACCGTCAGGGTGTCCGCGCTCATCTCCCCCGAGGCCAGTGCCATGAGCGCCGCGGTCGACCCGTACGAGTGGGCGACGATGTTCACCCGCGGTTCGTCGCCGTCGCGGATCTCCCGGAGCCCGCCGACCGTCCGGGCGAGGCGCTCCCCACCCGTCTTGGCCATGCCGAGCGACATGATGTTCGACAGGTCCGGTGTGCGGTAGCCCATCCACGCCACGACGGCGACGCCGTTGCCCGAGCCGGGCGCGGCCAGACCGGCCACGGTCGCCTGCTCGGTGTAGAGGTCGTTCGCGGTGTTCGTGAAGTCCGCCATCTGGCCCGTCACGGTGAAGAACATGCCGGGGACGACGACCGTGACGTCGGCGGCGGTGTCCAGGTCCCCGACGGCGATGGCCGCGCGCCCGGCCCCTCGCGTGTCGAGCGTGATGAGGTACCGGTCCGGTGCACCGACCTCGTGCACGAGCGCATCGCGGACCTGGCCGAGCATCGCGGTCACGGCGGCCGCGGCCGAGTGGTCGGCGAGACCCGTGGCGAGGACCGCCCGGTTCGCACGGTCGCGGACCGCGTAGGGCACGCCCTCGAGGTTCCCGACGACGGACGGCGCGAGGGTCGTCAGGGTGTCGCGCTCGTCGTC
Source organism: Curtobacterium sp. YR515 (assembly GCF_900113095.1). Classification (NCBI taxonomy): domain Bacteria; kingdom Bacillati; phylum Actinomycetota; class Actinomycetes; order Micrococcales; family Microbacteriaceae; genus Curtobacterium; species Curtobacterium sp. YR515. The sequence continues at coordinate 336,303 of NZ_FOOD01000001.1, forward strand.
CGTGAGTCCGGACCACCAGGCGGTGACCTCGGCGGCGGTCGGCGGGTCGTCCTCGGCGGTCGCGAGCACGTGACGGTCCTGCCCGGCACGGAGGAGGTCCGCGCCGCTGAGCGACGACAGGTCGCTGAGGAACGCCCGCCCGTGCTCGACGGTGACCCCACTCGACGCGGACGACGGCCCGGACGCGGACACCGACGCGGTCAGGTGTACCCCGGTCATGACCGGTCGGGGTGCTGAGGCACCCTCAGGGACCCGCGCGATCGCGTGCACGACGGCCACGGAGGGGGTGGCGGGCGCGACTGGGGCCTCGACCACTCCGAGCGAGTGCATCGAGGCGGTGAGCAGAGCCGCGGCGATGAGCAGCAATCGGGTCTCCCCCGGGAAGGCCGTCCCGTCGACTCCCTGCAGACGACGGGTGATGCTCTATCGAGTGTAAGGAGAATAGCCTTCCCGAGGACGTGCGCGTTGCAACTTGTCCCCCGAACTGGGTGGACACACAGGCGCGCCGTACCGCACCGACCGACGCCGGACGTGCTCCTGAGTCGGACTCAGTCCTCGGGGTCGTCCCCGGCGGCGTCGCCGAGCGCCGCCGGCCCCTCGGTCACGAGCAGGCGGAACTGCTCGGCGTCGATGATCCGGACCCCGAGTTGTTCGGCCTTGGTGAGCTTCGAACCGGCCCCGGGACCGGCCGCGACGAAGTCCGTCTTCTTGCTCACGCTCGAGGCCGCCTTGCCGCCCGCGGCGATGATCGCCTCCTGCGCGCCCTCGCGGCTGTACCCCTCGAGGGAGCCGGTCGCCACGACGGTCAGCCCGCTGAGCACGCCGCCTTCCTCGTCCGCGGCGCCCGGTCCGGGGTGCCCGGGCGTGGTGAACTGCACGCCTGCCGCCGTCCAGCGGTCGATGATGTCGCGGTGCCAGTCGACTTCGAACCAGTCGAGCAGGGCGTCGGCGATGATCCCGCCGACACCGTCCACCGCGGCGAGTTCCTCGCGCGAGGCGGCCCGGATCGCGTCGAGCGACCCGAAGTGGTTCGCGAGCGCGCGGGCTGCCACCGGCCCGACGTGCCGGATGCTCAGGCCGACCATGATCCGCCAGAGCGGCTTCGTCTTCGCGGCGTCGATGTTCGCCAGCATCTCGAACGCGTTCTTCGACGGGTACCGGCTCGGTTCGCCCGTGTAGTCCGCTCCCCGTGCGTCGGGGTCGAACGGCGGGTCGGTCTTCTTGCGCGCCCGGCTGAACGGCGTCACCCGCTTCGGCGCACCGTCGTCGGTGGTCTTCTCCATGCCGGTCTCGGCGTCACGGACGATGACCTCGATCGGGACGATGTCCTCCATCGTCAGGTCGAACAGGCCGGCCTCGGTCTCGAGCGGGGGCTGCTCGGGGTGGAGCGGCTGCGTGAGGGCCGCCGCAGCGACCTCGCCCAGCCCCTCGATGTCGAGCGAGCCGCGGGAGGCGATGTGCTCGACCCGGCCGCGCACCTGCGCCGGGCAGCTCTTCGCGTTCGGGCAGCGGAGGTCGATGTCGCCTTCCTTCGCGGGGGCGAGGGGCGTGCCGCACTCGGGGCAGTTCGTCGGCATGACGAACTCGCGCTCGGTACCGTCGCGGAGCTCGACGACCGGACCGAGCACCTCGGGGATGACGTCGCCCGCCTTCCGGAGCACCACGGTGTCCCCGATGAGGACGCCCTTCGCCTTGACGACCTGCTGGTTGTGCAGGGTCGCCTGCCGCACGACCGACCCGGCGACCTCGGCCGGGGCCATCACCGCGAAGGGCGTGGCGCGACCGGTCCGACCGACGCTGACGACCACGTCCAGGAGCGTCGTGTGGACCTCTTCCGGCGGGTACTTGTACGCGATCGCCCACCGCGGGGCGCGCGACGTCGACCCGAGTTCCTCGTGCAGGGCGAGGTCGTCGACCTTGATCACGATGCCGTCGATCTGGTGCTCGACCGACGCCCGTCGCTCGCCGTAGTCCTTGACGAAGGCCAGCACCTCGTCGATGGAGTCGAAGACCCGGTGGTGCGAACTCGTCGGCAGGCCCCACGTCTGCAGGAGCTCGTACACCTCGGACTGCGCGCGGACGTCGGTGTCCCGTTCGAGTTCGCGGACGGGCCACGCGCCGATGCCGTGCACGAGCATGCGCAGCCGACGGAGCCGGTCCACCATGAGCTCGCGCTTCGCCTCGGACTTGCCCTCTTCCTTCTGGCGGAGGGATCCGGCTGCCGCGTTGCGCGGGTTCGCGAAGACCCGCTCCCCCGCGTCGCGCTGCTTGGCGTTCAGTTCGTCGAACTGCTCGACCGGGAAGAAGATCTCGCCACGGACCTCGACGAGGGGCGGGTGCCCGGAACCGGACAGGCGGTCCGGGATCGTCCCCATCGTGCGGACGTTGCCGGTGACGTCCTCGCCGACGACGCCGTCACCGCGCGTCGCGGCCGAGACGAGCCGACCGTTCTCGTACCGGAGGTTGATCGCGAGCCCGTCGATCTTCAGCTCGGTGAGGAACCGGACGCGCTCGGCACCGGCGTCGCGCTGCACCTTGACCGCCCAGTCGACGAGTTCGTCCGGGCTGAAGACGTTGTCGAGGCTGAGCATCCGCTCGGCGTGCTCGACCGGCGCGAACTGCACGGTCTGCGCCTGGCCGCCCACGGTCTGGGTCGGGCTGTCCTCGGTGAGGAGTTCCGGGAAGCGCTGCTCGATCGCGTCGAGGCGGTGGACGAGCCCGTCGTACTCGCCGTCCGCGACCGTCGACCCGTTCTCGTCGTAGTACGCGTGCCGCAGCTCGTTGATGCTGGACCGGAGCCGGTCGACCTCACGCTGCGCCTGCGCCGCGTCGAGTGCGGCGGGGTCGATCGTCTCGAACGTCGAGTCCGCGGGCGTCGTGTCGCTCATGCCCTCAGTTCTACCGGCAACCACCGACCGGACGCGCAGCCGACGGGCAACCCGGGAGCGCCGCGCGGTCAGACGGCGGCGGGCACCGCCGACACCGTCGCGTCGATCGTGCACTGCCCGAGCACCCGGGTGCCGACGTACACGACCGCGGTCTGCCCCGGCGCGACGCCCGAGAGCGGCTCGTCGACGTCGATGACCAGCTGGCCGTCGGTGACCCGTGCGGTCGCGGGCACCGGGTCGGCGTGCGCCCGGATCTGCACGTCGCACGCGAACGGCGTGGACGGGTCGGCGGGCGCGGTGCCGGCCCAGGTGAAGCGCGACCCGGACATCGAGGTCACGTCGAGGGCCTCCTTCGGGCCGACCACGACGGTGTTCTCCTTCGGGCGGATCTCGAGCACGAACCGCGGCTTGCCGTCCGGTGCCGGTCGACCGAGGTGCAGTCCGCGCCGCTGTCCGACCGTGTACCCGGTCGCCCCGTCGTGCGCACCGACGACCGTGCCGTCCCGCTCGACGACGTCGCCGGGGGCCGCGCCGACCCGGTCCGCCAGCCAACCCCGGGTGTCGCCGTCCGGGATGAAGCAGATGTCGTAGGAGTCGGGCTTCTGCGCCACGGTGAGGCCTCGCGCCGCCGCCTCGGCCCGGACCTCGTCCTTCGAGGGCGTCGCTCCGAGCGGGAACATCGCGTGCTGGAGCTGCTCGGCGGTCAGGACGCCGAGGACGTACGACTGGTCCTTCGCCCACGCCGCCGAGCGGTGCAGCTCGCGCGCCCCGTCCGGACCGGTGACGATCGAGGCGTAGTGCCCGGTGCAGACGGCGTCGAACCCGAGGGCGAGCGCCTTCTCGAGCAACGCCGCGAACTTGATCCGCTCGTTGCAGCGCATGCAGGGGTTCGGCGTCCGGCCGGCCTGGTACTCGGCCACGAAGTCGTCGACGACGTCCTCCTTGAACCGGGCCGAGAAGTCCCACACGTAGTACGGGATGCCGAGCGCGGACGCGGCGCGCTGGGCGTCCATCGAGTCCTCGATCGTGCAGCAGCCGCGGCTGCCGGTGCGCAGGGTCCCGGGCATGCGGCTCAGCGCCAGGTGCACACCGACCACGTCGTGCCCGGCGTCGACCGCCCGGGCTGCGGCCACCGCCGAGTCGACCCCACCGCTCATCGCCGCCAGAACTCGCATGGCTCCAGGGTAACCCGCCGACGAAGCGGTACCGCGGGCGTACCGTTGTCCGAGCGATGACCTCCGAGACCCCTGCCTTCGACTTCCGGTCGGTCCTGCTGTCCGGGTTCCTGCCCGCAGCGCTCTTCGCGATCGGCGAGGGCGCGATCATCCCGATCATCCCGATCGCGGCGAGCTCCCTCGGCGCGAGCCTGGCGTTCGCGGGCTTCGTCGCGGCGCTCATCCTCGTGGGCGAGCTCATCGGGGACGTGCCGTCCGGGGTGGTGGTCGCCCGCATCGGGGAGCGCAACGCGATGATCGGCGCGGCGGTCGTCTCCGTCGTCGGGCTCCTGGTGTGCACGGCCGCCCCGAACGCCTGGGTCCTCGCGCTCGGGGTGTTCCTCGTCGGTGTCTCCACCGCCGTCTTCGCCCTCGCTCGGCACGCCTACATGACGACGGCGATCCCCCTCCACATCCGGGCACGGGCGCTGTCGAGCCTCGGTGGCGTGTTCCGCTTCGGCTACTTCGTCGGACCGTTCATCGCCGCCGGTGTCGTGCACCTGACGGGCACCACGCAGAGCGCGTTCTGGATCCACATCGTCTGCTGCCTGCTGGCGGCGGTGACGCTCCTCGTCCTGCGCGACCCCGCGACGGGCGCACGCGGCTTCCGCAGGCCGAGCCGCGCCTCCCGGCCCACGACGGACGACGCGAGGGACAAGACCGACGCGACCACCACGGAGCCGCCCACCGACACCGGTGCGCAGTTCGTCCAAGAGGAAGCGCACGGCCTCTTCCGCACCATCCGCGCGAACCGGGCCGTGCTCCTCCGGCTCGGCAGCGGTGCCGGCCTGATCGGCGCGCTCCGCGCCGGCCGCCAGGTCATCCTGCCGCTCTGGGCGGTCAGCGTCGGGCTCGACGACTCGACCGCAGCGCTCGTCATCGGCATCGCCGGTGCGGTCGACTTCGCGCTCTTCTACACGAGCGGGCAGATCATGGACCGATGGGGCCGCCTGGCGAGCGCACTCCCCTGCATGGTCGGGCTCAGCATCAGCTACTTCCTGCTCGCGTGGTCCGGACACCTCGACGCCCGGGTGGGCTGGTTCGTCGCGATCGCGATGGGGATGTCGCTCGCGAACGGGGTCGGGTCGGGCATCCTCATGACGCTCGGCGCGGACCTCGCGCCGCGGGACCACCCGGCGCCGTTCCTGGGCGCCTGGAGGTTCACCGGCGACTTCGGGCAAGCCGCTGCACCGCTCCTCATCTCCGGCGTGACCGCCGTCGCGTCGATCGCCGTCGCGAGCGGGGTGATGGGGGTGCTCGGCCTGGTCGGCGCGGGCATCCTGTTGCGGTACGTGCCGCGGTACCTCCCGCGGAAGCTGCGCTGACCGTCCGCCGAACGGCCGGTCGGGGCAGCCCAGGAGGCGCGGATCCCGTCCGGCGCGCGGGCGGCGCTCGGTAGACTGCCGCTGCTCGCGGGAGTGGTGGAATCGGTAGACACGCAGGATTTAGGTTCCTGTGCCCCTGGCGTGAGGGTTCGAGTCCCTCCTTCCGCACCAGAAGTTGCGTCCTCACGCATCTCATACCACCGAGGGACGTTGCCGTCATCGGCGGACGGTACCCTCGTCCTGCGGGACGCCTCCCCGTGTCCCCGCCTCCACGACCGGAAGAACCATGCACTCCGTCGCACTCGCCCTGATCCCCTGGCTGGATCCGCAGTACATCCTCGACAACTTCGGGGCCATCGCCGTGTTCGTGGTGTGCGCCATCATCTTCGCCGAGACCGGGCTGCTCGTCGGCTTCATCTTCCCGGGCGACAGCCTGCTCGTCATCACCGGCCTCTTCGCGTTCGACCGCGGTGGCGAGATCGGCGGCATCCCCGTCTGGATCGCCGCGCTGATGATCGCCGCGTCCGCGTTCCTCGGCGGCGAGCTCGGCTACTACATCGGCAAGAAGGCCGGCCCGCCCATCTTCGAGCGTAAGGAGAGCGGGCTGTTCTCCAAGGCGAACGTCGACCGCACGAACGCGTTCTTCCACCGGTTCGGGCCCCTCGCGGTGATCCTCGCCCGGTTCGTCCCCGTCGTGCGGACGTTCCTGCCGATCGCCGCCGGTGTGGGCCGGATGAACTACAAGAAGTACTCGCTGTACAACGCGATCGGCGCCGTCGTGTGGGGCGTCGGGGTGACGTTCCTCGGGTACTTCATCGGGCACATCCCGTTCGTCGCGCACATCGTCCGCGAGTACATCGACATCATCCTGCTCGCGGCCGTGGTCGTGACGGTCGTGCCGATGGCGCTGACGTACTTCCGGAACGCGCGCAAGGCGAAGCGCGACGAGGCCGCGGCCGAGGCGGGGACCGAGCCGCAGCGCTGACGGTCCGTCCTGCCGGACAGGAGGCGCGGTGCCGGCTGGCACCGCGCCTCCCGTCCGTCGCGGGCCGTGCCGGCCCGCGCCGGCCCGCCCGGACCGCTCGCGTCGCCGAGCGGGCGAAATACGTCCCCCTCGGCGCCTCCCGGCGGCATATTCCGCCCGCTCGCCGCACGCCCGCCGCGCCAAGCCGCCGCCCAGCCGCCGCCCGCTCCGCCGAGCGGGCGAAGTACGTCCCCCTCGGCGCCTCCCGACGGCCCTTTTCGCCCGCTCGCCGCACGCCCGCCGCGCTGAGCCGCCGCCCAGCCGCCGCCCGCTCCGCCGAGCGGGCGAAATACGTCCCCCTCGGCGCCTCCCGACGGCCCATTTCGCCCGCTCGCCGCACACCCGCCGCGCCGAGCCGCCGCCCGCTCCGCCGAGCGGGCGAAATACGTCCCGCTCGGCGCCTCCCGGCGGCACATTCTGCCCGCTCGCCGCGGGCCCGCGGCTGCGCCGGGCCCTCGCACAACCAAAGACAACCCGAGCCACGTCGCGACGTGGCTCGGGTTGTCTTCGGTTGTGCGGACGCGCGGCCGCGCAGCCGCGCGTCAGACGCCGAAGTACTCCCGCACCACCGGCGCGATCCCGCGGAACGCCTTGCTCCGGTGCGACAGCGCGTTCTTCTCCTCGCGCGTCAGCTCCGCCGACGTCCGGTCGGCGTCGTCCGGCCGGAAGACCGGGTCGTACCCGTGCCCACCGTCGCCGATGGGCTCGGTCGTGACCTCGCCGTTCCAGACCGCCTCGACCACGTGCTCGGTGCCGTCCGGCGTGACGAACGCCGCGGCGCACACGAACGCCGCCGTGCGCTCGACGACCCCGTCGAGGTTCCGCAGCAGCAGCGCGATGTTGTCCGCGTCGACCCGCGTGCCGGCGTACCGCGCCGAGTGGATGCCGGGAGCACCGTCCAACGCGTCCACCGCGATGCCCGAGTCGTCGGCGAGCGCCGGGAACCCCGTGTGCGCGACCGCCGCCCGGGCCTTGATGAGGGCGTTCGCGGCGTAGGTGTCCCCGTCCTCGACGGGCTCCGGGCCGTCGTACCCGACGAGCTCGACGCCGTCGCCCAGCGCCGACCCGAGGATCTCGCGCAGCTCGACGACCTTGCCCTGGTTGTGCGTCGCCAGGACCACCGTGCGGGAGGTCACGCGAGCCCCAGCACGGACTTCTGGATCGCCGCGAGTGACTGGTTGCCCGCGAGCCCGAGGTCCAGCAGCACGTTGAGCTCGTCGCGGTCGAAAGGTGCGTGCTCGGCGGTCCCCTGTACCTCGATGAACTTGCCCGAGCCCGTCGTGACGATGTTCATGTCGGTGTCGGCGGCGGAGTCCTCGGTGTACGCGAGGTCGAGCATCGGCTCGCCCTTGACGATCCCGACGGAGATGGCCTGCACGCTGTCGAGCAGCGGGGTCGCCTTCTTCGCCACGAACCCGCGGTCGCGCCCCCACTCGATCGCGTCCACCATCGCGACGTACGCGCCGGTGATCGACGCCGTGCGGGTGCCGCCGTCGGCCTGGAGCACGTCGCAGTCGATGACGAGCGTGTTCTCGCCGAGACCCTTCGTGTCGACGACCGCGCGGAGCGATCGGCCGATCAAGCGGGAGATCTCGTGCGTGCGCCCGCCGACCTTGCCCTTGATCGACTCACGCTGCATGCGCTCGTTCGTCGAGCGGGGCAGCATCGAGTACTCGGCGGTGACCCAGCCGGTGCCCTTGCCGGCGAGCCACCGCGGGACGCCGTTCGTGAAGGACGCGGTGCAGAGCACCCGGGTGTTGCCGAACGAGATGAGCGCGCTGCCCTCGGCCTGCGTGCTCCACCCCCGTTCGATCGTGACGGGACGGTGGTCGGTCGCGGTGCGGCCGTCGATGCGGAGCGTGTCGCTCATGGGGTCCTTTCGATGCGGGGCAGCGTGATGGCCCCGGTCTGGAGGTGGCCGACGCTGGAGACCTCGGGGCCGAGGAAGCGTCGGGCGAGTCGGATGAAGCCGTTCTTGTCGTCGCCGGTCGCCTCGAACGAGTAGGTCGGCGGCTCGGTGGCAGCGCGTTCGAGCCCGTGCTCGACGAGTCGTCGGTACACGTCGTTGGCGGTCTCCTCGGCGCTGGAGACGAGCGTCACGTCCGGGCCCATCACGTACTGGATCGCGGCGGACATGAGCGGGTAGTGGGTGCACCCGAGGACGAGCGTGTCGACGTCGGCTGCGCGGATCGGTGCGAGGTAGCCCGCAGCGACCTCGCGGAGCGCTGGGGAGGAGGTGTCCCCCGCCTCGACGAACTCGACGAAGCGCGGGCATGCCGCGAGGCTCAGACTGATGTCCGACGCGACCGCGAAGGCGTCCTCGTACGAGCGCGACGCGATGGTGCCGACCGTGCCGATCACGCCGATGCGTCCGGTGCGGGTCTGCTTGACGGCGGCGCGTGCAGCGGGCTGGATGACCTCGACGACGGGGATGCCGTACGCCTGCTCGTACCGTTCGCGGGCGTCCCGGAGCACCGCGGACGAAGCGGTGTTGCACGCGATCACGAGGGCCTTCACACCCCGTTCGACGAGGTCGTCCATCACCTCGAGCGCGTAGCGACGGACGTCCGCGATGGGCTTCGGGCCGTACGGCGAGTGCACGGTGTCGCCCACGTACCGGATGCTCTCGCGTGGCAGCTGGTCGATGATGGCGCGGGCCACCGTGAGTCCGCCGACCCCGCTGTCGAAGACTCCGATCGGTGCATCCGTCACGACACCAGCGTACCGAGCGTGCGGGCCCGCCCGCCCCGCGAGCGGGCGGAACACGCGCCGCTCGCCGCGCCAACACGACGGAATCCGCCCGCTCGCGAAAGCCGCCGGTCCAGGAGGCGCGACCCGCCCCCGCCAGGCCGCCCCGCGCCTCCAGGTGGCCCCCACCCCGCGAGCGGGCGAAACACGCACCGCTCGCCGCGCCGACGCAGCACATACCGCCCGCTCGCCTTCGTGCGGGCCCGCCCTCCCCGCGAGCGGGCGGAACACGCACCGCCTACCGCGACGACCCGGCACATACCGCCCGCTCGCGAAAGCCGCCCGTCCAGGAGGCGCGACCCGACCCCGCCAGGCCGCCCCGCGCCTCCAGGTGGCCCCCACCCCGCGAGCCGGCGGAACACGCACCGCCCGCCGCGACGACCCGACGGAATCTGCCCGCTCGCGCGCGCCGGCCGGCGGATCCGTACCTCCGAGCCCGGGCGACACTAGTGTCGGAGAGGTGACCAGCGCGCTCCTCACGGACCAGTACGAACTCACCATGGTCGACGCGGCCCTCAAGGACGGCACGGCCGACCGCCGGTGCGTGTTCGAGGTCTTCGCCCGCCGCCTGCCGGACGGGCGCCGCTACGGTGTCGCCGCGGGCCTCGGCCGGTTCCTGACCGCGCTGACGGACTTCCGGTTCGGCGACGACGAGATCGCGTTCCTGCGCGACCGCGGCGTCATCGACGCCGGGACGGCCTCGTACCTCGCTGACTACCGGTTCACCGGGGACATCCGCGCCTACCGCGAGGGCGAGGTCTTCTTCCCGAACTCCCCCGTCCTCCAGATCGAGGGCACCTTCGCCGAGGCCGTCGTGCTCGAGACCCTCGCGCTGAGCATCTTCAACGCCGACAGCGCGATCGCGAGCGCCGCCGCACGCATGGTCTCCGCTGCCGACGGTCGACCGCTCGCCGAGATGGGCTCCCGGCGCACGGGTGAGTGGAACGCCGTCGCCGCCGCCCGGGCCGCGTACATCGCGGGCTTCGGGGCGACGAGCAACCTCGAGGCCGGGCGCACCTGGGGCATCCCGACGATGGGCACCGCGGCGCACGCGTTCACGCTCCTCCACGACTCGGAGGAGGACGCCTTCCGGTCGCAGATCGACGCCCTCGGGACCGGCACGACGCTGCTCGTCGACACCTACGACATCGAGGCCGCGGTCGACACCGCGGTCCGGCTCACCGACGGCAAGCTCGGCGCGGTCCGCATCGACAGCGGCGATCTGCCGTCCGTCGTGGCGTCGGTCCGCGCACAGCTCGACCGGCTCGGGGCGACCGACACGAAGATCACGGTCACGAACGACCTCGACGAGTACACGATCGCGGCACTCCGCGCGGCACCGGTCGACTCCTACGGCGTCGGGACCTCCGTGGTCTCCGGATCGGGCCACCCGGCCGCGGGCATGGTCTTCAAGCTCGTCGCACACCGCGACGCGAGCCACCGCGACGCGAGCCACCGCGACGCAGCCGACGGCGGTGCGGCCGACGACGGCTGGGTCCCGGTCGCGAAGAAGTCGGCCGAGAAGGCCACCGTCGGCGGACGCAAGCAGGCCGGCCGCCGCCTCCGCAACGGCATCGCCACCGCAGAGGTCGTGCTGACCACGGGTCAGGTCGGGCCGGACGAGCGCCCGCTGCTCGTCCCCGTGGTGACGAACGGCGAGGTGGACCCGGCGTTCCTCGGCGTGCAGGGCGTCGAAGCGGCCCGCGCGCACCACAAGATGGCGAAGGCCGAGCTGCCCGCCGACGCGTCACGCATCGGTCGGGGCGACCCGGCCATCCCCACGCTCGTCATCTGAGCGTCGGCGTCACTCCGCCTTCATCTTCTCGTAGATCGCCTTGCAGTCGGGGCAGACCGGGAACTTCTCGGGGTCGCGCCCGGGGATCCACTTCTTCCCGCACAGCGCCTTGACGGGCTTGCCGGTCAGGGCCGACTGCAGGATCTTGTCCTTCTTGACGTAGTGCGAGAAGCGCTCGTGGTCGCCGGGCTCGATCGCCTCTTCCTCGAGGAGCTTCTCGAGCTCGCGGTCCATCACGTCGAGGCCGCCACCGGGTTCCGTCATGCTCATGCGTCCAGGGTACGACGACCGGGCGCGCGCCGCGACGGTCCGCAACGCGCGGGGGGCGTGGCCGACCCGTGACGGCCTGGAGGCGCGGGGCGGGGTCGACCCGCGCCTCCAGGCCGTCAGGTGGTCACCCCGCGAGGCGACCCGGCTCAGTTGCGCTGCGCTGCGGCCAGCAGGTCCGGCCCGTGGCGGTCGAAGAGGCGACCGCCGATCGCGACGCCCGCCGCCAGCACGACCACGCCGACCAGGACCCCGACGACGAGGGTCAGGACCCCCCACGGCTCCGGGCCGTCGACGAACGCGAGCACCGCGAGCCAGGCCGCGGGGACGGAGCAGACCAGGATGCCGACCACGATCGACGACTGCGCGACCGAGGCGAGGACACCGGCGGCCTGCGGCTGCTGGAAGGGGTGGTCGCCCGGTCGGACGGTCGGGTACGGCAGCAGGACGGACACGACGCTCGACAGCCCGAGGCCGGACAGGAGCGCGCTCGTGCTCACGCCGACCAGCAGCGGGAAGGCCGTCCAGTCGCCGAACAGCCACGCGGAGACCCACGAGCCGGCGACGAGTGCGGGGATGCCCACGGTGAGCACCGGCACGAGGCGACCGAGTCGGTCGCTCCAGCCCGGGGCTCCCGAGGCGACGTGCAGCCACACCGCGGTGTTGTCGTACGAGACGTCGTTGTGCGGCAGGAAGCCCGCGATGAGCGCCATCAGCGGCAGCGGCACCAGGGCGGTCCAGTGCCACGGCACGCCGGCCACCCCGAGCGGGATGACGACGAGCGGGACGAACACGATGATCAGGTAGGACGCGCGGTACCGCGGGTCGCGTCCCCAGTAGGTGAGGGCCCGTGCCGCCACCGCGCCGACGGGCGTGGAGCCGAGCGTGTCGAACCATCCGAGGCCCCGGTACCGACGGGTCCGCGCTCGGCCGTCGACGGTCTCGAGCGCCCGGCCGACCACGGCCCACCAGGCGAGGCCGAGCAGGGCCACGACGACCACCGCGATGACGAGCTTGACGATGCCCTCGCCCACACGGCCACTCGCGACGTCGGCCGGGACGGCCCAGGCGGCGCCCCACGGCGTCCATCCGGCGATGTCGGCGACGCGCTGCATCTCGGCGCCGGCCGGGTCGAGCCAGTCGACGCGGAGCAGGAGCGAGACGGCCGGGATCGCCAGCACGACGATGACCAGCGCGACCAGCCAGCCGGCGTCCCGCGACCGGTGCGGTCCGATCAGGGACGCACCGACGGCGCTGCCGACGCGGATGAGCAGGGCGCACGTGGCGATGGCGAGGAGGGCGGCGACGACGCCGAGGACGCCGACACCCGCACCGCGCATCCACGCGACCGACTGCGCGACGGCCACGACGGCGACCGCGACGACCGGGACCCCGATGAGTCCGGCGACCCCGAGCCCGACCGCCAGGTCACGTCGGCCGATGCCGAACACGGTGAAGCGCCGCGGATCGAACTGATCGCCGCGCCCGACGACGAGCGGGACGACCGTGAACGCGAAGGCGATGAGCGTGCCGACCGGGACGACGACCGAACGCGCGACCTCGGGTGCGGCGTCACGGAGCCCGACGACCTCGATCGCGACGAGCACCGCGGCGACGAGTCCCGCGAGGCTGCCGAGCACGACGAGGACCGACCGACGGGCGCTCCCGCGGACCTCGCCCGCGAGCAGGTCCGCCCTCAGCCGGAGAAGCTGTGCAACCATTCCATGCTCTCTGCCACGACGCGGCCGCCCGCGAGTTCGACGAACTTGTCCTCGAGGCTCTTGCGCCCGCGGACCTGCGCCATCGTGCCGGAGGCGAGGACCTTGCCGCCGACGATGATGGCGACGGAGTCACACGTGCGCTGCACGAGCTCCATGGAGTGGCTGGAGAGCACCACCGTGCCGCCCCCGCGCGTGTAGCGACGGAGGATCTCGGTGATGGTCGCTGCGCTCACCGGGTCGACGGACTCGAACGGTTCGTCGAGCACGAGCACCCGGGGCGAGTGGATGAGCGTCGCCGCGAGGGCGATCTTCTTCGCCATGCCCACGGAGTAGTCGGCGACCTGACGGCCGAGCGCCTCGCCGAGACCGAACGCCTCGGCCAGGTCACTGCTGCGCTTGCGCGCGGTGGCACCGTCGAGCCCGCGGAGGGTCGCCGAGTAGTACAGCAGCTGCGCGCCGGTCAGCCGGTCGAACAGCCGGAGCCGGTCCGGCAGCACGCCGAGGTCCCGCTTGGCGGCGGTCGGGTCGGCCCACACGTCGTGGTCGAGCACCGTCACGCTGCCGGCGTCGGGGCGCAGGAGTCCGGTGACCATCGACAGGGTGGTCGTCTTGCCGGCGCCGTTCGGGCCGACGACGCCGAAGATCGAGCCCTGGCGGATCTCGAGGTCGACCTCGTCGACGGCGAGGGTCTGGCCGTAGCGCTTCACGAGGCCGTCGGCGCGGAGGACGACGGGCTGCTGGGGCTGCTTGGCCGTGGGCGCGGGGCGCTTCGTGCCGCTCGGGCGCTTCTTCGCGGACTTGGTGTCGGGCGCCGCGGTGTCCGCTGCGGTGTCGGCTGCTGCCGTGTCCGCTGCGGGGTCCGTGGCGGTTGCGGTGTCCGTCGGGGTCGCGCGGTCGGTCGGGGTCGCGCGGTCAGTCGCGTCCGTGCCGGCGGTCACGTCCGTCTCGTCCGCCCCGTCGCGCGGTCCAGGAGGCACGGTGCCGGTCGTCCCCGCCGTCTGCGTCGGGCGGGTGGCACGTCCCTTGCCGCCGCGCGCCTTGGCAGGGCGGCGACCGGTGGTCGTCGGCGCCACCGCCTGCGCGGCGACGCGGTCCGCCCCCGTCTCCGTCTCCGTCGTCTCGGTGGCCGTCGTGTCGTCGGTCATCGTGTCCTCAGCGGAGGCGTCGTGTGCATCCCCGTCCCCCATGTCGTCGTCAGCGGCGTCTCCCGCCGCAGTGGCGTCGTCGTCCTCGGTGGCAGCGTCGTCCGAGGTGTCGTCGTCGCCGTCAGCGGCCGCTTCGGCCTCGGTGTCGGCGTCCGCTTCCTCGGTCAGCCAGGCAGCGTCCGACGTGGCGTACACGTCGTCGTCGTCCCCTGCTGCTGCGGCCACCGCCCCACCGTACCAACGCTCACCGGACAGCGGGGGACGCCTCGGGCGCGGTGTCCCGAATCCCCGGTGCTGTGTCACGAATTGAGCACGAAGCGGCCGAGACCGTACCCCGGTGGAGGGTCGTTCCGTATCATTCACCGAGGCACGACGAAGTGTTCACCACTTGGAAACCTGCCCCGGCCGGTGTCCCCGTGACGATCCCTCCCTGCGAATGCGCGCAGAGACGGCGGTCTTCCCGGGCAGATCGGATCTTCCGGGAGCACACTCGACGAGGCCCGCCCGTGCCCCAGGGCGCGCGGGCGGACACCGGAAGGGACCAGCATGACCACGCAGATCGTCATCCTCGCAGCGGGGATGGGCAGCCGCCTCGGGCGCAGCCTGCCGAAGCCGCTGACCGAACTGAGCGACGGCCGCACCATCATGCAGCAGCAGTTCGACAACATCCGTGCGGCGTTCGGTTCGAGCGCACGCGTCACGATCGTCGTCGGCTACAAGTCGGAGTACATCGTCGAGGCCTTCCCCGAGGCGAACTTCGTCTACAACGAGTCCTACGACTCCACGAACACCTCGAAGAGCCTGCTCCGCGCCCTCAAGGCGACGGGCAAGGGCGGTGTGCTCTGGATGAACGGCGACGTCGTCTTCGACCCGCGTGCCCTGGTGCGTGCGGCCGACATGATCGACGAGGACCGCTCGTTCGTCAGCGTCAACACCGACAAGGTCTCCGACGAAGAGGTCAAGTACACCGTCGACGCCGAGGGCTTCATCCACAAGCTGTCGAAGCAGGTCGTCGGTGGCCTCGGCGAAGCCGTCGGCATCAACTACGTGTCCTCGAAGGACAAGCAGGCGCTCATCCGCCAGCTCGGTCGCGTCGACGACCAGGAGTACTTCGAGGGCGGCATCGAGGCTGCCATCGCTGAGGACGGGCTACTCTGGAGCCCGATCGACATCTCCGACCTCTACGCGGTCGAGATCGACTTCGCCGAGGACCTCGAGCGCGCGAACAACCTGTTCGCCTGAACCAGCGTCAAGACCCCCTCGGCGGTTCCGCCCGAAGGGAAACCGTGACCACAGCGAGTGCGCCGACCGCGCCCGCGGCTGCCGCACCAGCGGCGTCCCGGAGCGCCGGTCGGCGCTATCGTCATGCCCTCTGGCTGCTGACGATCCGAGACCTCCGCGTCCGCTACTCGACCTCGGCGCTCGGCTACTTCTGGTCGATCCTCGACCCGCTCGTGATGTCGGCGATCTACTGGTTCGTCTTCACACAGGTGTTCCACCGCGGGTCGGTCGGCGAAGAGCCGTACATCGTGTTCCTGCTGTCGGCGCTGTTGCCGTGGATGTGGTTCACCGGTGCCGTCTCGGACTCCACGCGGGCGTTCATCAAGGAGACCAAGCTCATCCGGTCGACGACGATCCCGCGCAGCATCTGGGTCGCCCGGGTCACGGCGTCGAAGGGCATCGAGTTCCTCCTCAGCCTGCCGGTCCTCGCCGTGTTCGCGATCGCGACGGGGGCGCACTGGCACTGGGAGATCGCGCTCTACCCGCTCGCGATCGTGCTGCAGTGCGCGCTCGTGTACGGGCTCGGCCTGATCGTCGCGCCGCTCGTGGTCTTCTTCCGTGACCTCGAGCGTGCGGTGAAGCTCGTGCTCCGGTTCCTCTTCTACGCATCGCCGATCATCTACGGCACGTCGGCACTGCCCGACAAGCTGCACGACCTCGCGGCCTTCAACCCGCTCAGCGGCATCTTCGGCATCTACCGCGCGGCGTTCTTCCCGTCGCAGCTGAACTGGTTCGAGGTCGGGGTCTCCGTCGTCGTCACCGTCGTCGTCCTCGCGATCGGACTCGTCGTGTTCCGCCGCAGCGAGCACCGCGTCCTGAAGGAGCTGTGATGACCGCCACCGAGCAGACCAGCCGCAGCGCGACGGTCGCCCCCGTGATCTCCGTCCGCGACGCCGGCATCCGGTTCAAGCGCAACCGTCGGGCGAGCCGGAGCTTCAAGGACCTCTTCGCCGGCAGCAACCGCCGCAAGCGCGCGGACGAGTTCTGGGCGCTCCGGGGTGTGTCGTTCGACGTCCGCCCGGGTGAGGCGATCGGGGTCGTCGGCCGCAACGGTCAGGGCAAGTCGACGCTGCTGAAGCTCGTGGCCCAGGTCATGCTCCCCGACGAGGGACGCATCCACGTCGGCGCCGGGGTCGCACCCCTGATCGAGATCACCGGTGGCTTCGTCGGAGACCTCTCGGTCCGCGACAACGTCTACCTCACGGCGGGACTGCACGGCATGTCCCGGGCGGAGATCCGCGACGCCTTCGACGAGATCATCGAGTTCGCCGAGATCGGTGACTTCGTCGACACCCCGTACAAGCACCTGTCGAGCGGCATGAAGGTGCGCATCGCGTTCGCGGTCATCTCGCGCCTCGACGAACCGGTGATCCTGGTGGACGAGGTCCTGGCGGTCGGCGACAAGGGGTTCCGCGAGAAGTGCTACAAGCGGATCGAGGAGCTCCTCGCCGGCGGCCGCACGCTGTTCTTCGTCTCGCACAGCGACAAGGACCTCCGCCGCTTCTGCGAGCGTGGGCTGTACCTCGACAAGGGTCGCCTGCAGCTCGACGGCACGATCGAGGAAGCTCTGCAGCGGTACTCGTCCGACTACGCCGTCTGACCACCGATCCCCGTCCACAACCAGGGCCCCCAGGGCCGCTCTCCACAGCCGCCCCTCCCCCGAGCCGAACCGGCCCCCGGACGTCAGACCCTCACCCTACGGTGACGGCATGCACCACCCGACACCGGCCTACCCCGTCCCGTTCTCGATCGACCGTTCCCGTGCTCCGCGCCGCTACGACCTGCTGAACACCGGCGACGAACCCGTCGACGGCATCACGCTCACCCACCTCGGCAGCGGCTACTGCCCGCCGCTCGCCGTGCACCGGCTCGAACCGGGTCGGTCGCTCTCGATCGCCGTGTTCGGCGCCACCGCCGACGACACGGGCGTGGTGATCGTCCGCTGGCGTCGACCGGACCGCTCCGAGTACCTCTGGCGGATGTCCCTCGTGGGTGACGCCCGTGCTGCCTGACCGTCCTCGTCGTGCCACCGCCGTCCGGTGGGTCCGGGTCGGTCCCTCAGCCCTCGCCGCGCGCTGCCGCGACGGTCTGCCAACGAGCGAGCAGCCGTTCGACCGCGTCGTGCAGCCGCTTCGTCGCCGCACCCGGCGTCGTGTCCCCGAAGTACCGCTCGACCCAGTGCTGCAGCTTCGCGAGCTCGGCGGCGTCGTTCGCCGCGGCGTCGACCCGCGCGACGACGTCCTGCGCATCGGCCGCCGTCAACCAGTTGGCGTCGCTCAGGTACCCGCGCTCGTCGACGTCCGCCTCGGGCGCGACCGGCCGGGTCACGATGAGCGGCTTGCCCACGGCGAGCCGGTCGTAGATCATCGCGCTGATGTCCGTGATCGCCACGTCCGCTCCGGCGAGCTGCCATCCCAGCTCGGCACCGTCGTCGTACACGTGGTGGGCGCCCGGGTCGGCGGCGTTGGCGCTCGCGATGGCAGCGACGATCCGCTCGTGCGCCGCCTTGTACGCGGCGTCGCGCACACCGCTGCGGGGGTGCGGTCGGTAGACGAGCCGGTGCGTCGGCGACGCGAGCACCCGTTCGGCGATCGTGGTGCCGTGGCTCGCGATCGACCCGTAGGCGGCCGCTGCGCGGTCTCCCTCCCACGTCGGCGCGTAGAGCACGACCGTGCGGTCGTCGGCCGGGTACGGCGCGGCGCCGGCGAAGTGGTCGGCCTGCGGGCGACCGATCGAGATCGTCCGGGCATCCAGGTCGTAGTCCCACAGGGCGTCCGACAGCCGTCCACGAGCGGCGTCACCGGCGATCAGGGCGTAGTCGTACGCCTTGAACTGGTTCGTCGTCATGTACATCTTGTCGCTCTCGCCGTGGTTCACGAAGACGTGCCACATGCGCCCGTACCGCATCATCTGGAAGTTGCGGGCGTTCTGGTTGACGTAGAAGACGATCTTCGGGGCCTGCTGCTCGACGAACTGCTCGAGGTCGACGACCTGGCGCGCGTAGACCACGGGCACCGGAGACTCGTCGAGCAGGGTGAGCATGGTGCCGGGGCTCCGCGCGATGATCGCGACCGGGTGGGTCGCCGCGAGTTCGGCGAGGGGGGCGTACCACTGCCGCACCTGGTACATGTTCACGGGGCCGTCGGCGAAGTAGACGGCGATCTCCACGGTGCCCGGAGCAGGGGCCGCCACCGACGGCAGTCGGCGTGCGAGTTCACGACGGCTGCGTCGCGACTTGAGCAGGCGGTCGGCGAGCCGCAGGGCCGTGCGCGCGTCGCTGATGATCGGCATGGTCTCTCCTCCTGGGTCCGGGGACGGTTCGATGCGGGCGGGTCAGACGACGGGCGGACGGCCGGCGAGCGTCATGCGGCCGATCGTGAGCCAGCCCATCACGTGCACGGGGCCGCAGTCGCTCCGCCAGCCTTCGCGGACGCCACCGAACCAGGTGGCGAGCCGCTGCGGGTGTCGCCACCAGCGCGCGACCTGGATCGCGGCCCACGACCCGACGTACAGCGGTCGGAGCACCGCCGGCAGGTTGCGCCGAGCCAGCCAGACCCGGTTCCGGGCGTTCAGCCGGTAGTACTCGGTGTGGCGTGCCGGGTCGATCGCGGGGTGGTGCGCGACGAGGTCCCCGGCGTACCAGGTCCGTCGGCCGGCATCCCACACGCGCCACGCGAGCTCGATGCCCTCGTGCGCGTAGAAGTACTCCGCTCCCCAGCCGCCGGTCGCGCGGTACACGTCCATCGGCAGGACGACCGCCCCTTCCCACACCGAGAACACCGGCGACGAGTGGTCGGGCTCGCCCTTGCGGATCCGCGGGATCCACCGCGTCGGGTTCGCGGCACCGGTGGGGTCGACGACCCGGGGTTGCACGAGACCGAGCGACGGATCGCGCTCGAACAGGCCGATCGCGTCGCGCAGGAACGTCTCCGACGGCACCGAGGCGTCGTCGTCGAGGAAGAACACGTAGTCGCCGTCGACCACCTCGGCCCCGGCGTTCCGCCCGGCGGGGATGCCCACGTTCTCGGGCAGGCCCAGCGCTCGGACGCCCTCGGGCAGACCGGTCGGCTCCCAGCCGTTGCCGACGCACACCACGTCGAGGTCGACGTCCTGCTGCGCGAGCACGCTCTCGAGTCCACGACGCAGGTCGTCCGGGCGGGTCCCCTGCGACAGGCTCACCACGGCGACACGGGGCCGCTCGCGGTGCGGGACGGCGTGACGACGGAGCGTGCCCGGGGTCACCCGCGGACCCGCTTCGACGAGATGATCGCCACGAAGTGCCCGAACGTCGCCAGCACCGCCAGCGGCAGGAGCGCGCCCACCAGGATCCGGTCGGCCAGGGGATGACCGATCACGAGCGCCAGCAGCGCGAAGACGAACGCGAGGATGCTCAGCTCGACCGAGTGGTACAGGCGGTGGAACGGCAGGAACCGCGCGGCGCGACGCAGCGTCGCGAGCCGTCGTCCGGACGGGGCGGTGCCGGCGTCGCGACGGTCGACGAGCTTGTCGAGCCCGGCGTTCGCGCGTGCGACGTGCACCATGTCGTTGAGCGCCTTGTTGAGGACGATCACCAGCCCCAGCGCGCAACCGATCGTGGTCCACATCCAGTCCGCACCGTGGATCGGCCACGTGGCCGCACGGACGCCGAGTGCGATGGGGATGAGCCCCTCGGTCGTGTAGTGCCCGACCTTGTCGAGGAACACGCCGGCGGGCGACCGGGTCCCCCGCCACCGGGCGACCTCGCCGTCGCAGCAGTCGACGAGCATCTGCAGCTGCCCGAGCACGAGCGCGAGCGCCGCGCCCCAGATGCCCGGGATGAGCAGGGCGGCCGCGACGCTCCACCCGACGAGGATCATCAGGCCGGTCACCTGGTTCGCCGTCACGCGGGTCTTCAGCAGCACCCACGTCAGGTACGGCGAGACGTCCCGCAGGTACAGCGACGCCGTCCAGTGCTCGGCGTTCGCCCGCGACCGGACCTCGTCCGGTTGGGCGACGGCACGGAGTTCGGCGATCGAGGTGGGGCGGGCGTTCCCGCGGCCGGTCGTGTCATCGGTCAAGAGGTCAGGTCACCGTCCCGTGTGCGTGGTCAGCTCGGACGTCCGGGTCAGGAAGCCGATGATGAAGCCGAGTCCCCACCCGACGTGGATGCACGGCAGCACCACGACGAGCCAGAGGAGCGTCGGCAGCCCCGACCGCCGGGCGACCGCGACGGCCCCCAGCACGACGAAGACGATGTAGACGGCGGGCACCACGAAGCCGAGCAGCGCCCACGCCGCCCCCGTCCCGAGTGCGGCGCCGATGATCCCGACGATGCCGGCGACGATGCCGAGCGCCATCGCGGCGACCATGGCCGGGGGCACGAAGTAGCGCAGGCCGTTGTTGGCGGGGAACCGGCGGGCGAGCTCGCCGCGCCACAGCCCCGTGGCGACGAACTGCCGGACCAGACGCTTCAGGCTCGGCCGCGGGCGGTACGTGACGACGAGCTCCGGGGTGAACCACACCGTGCCACCGGTCTGCCGGAGCCGCCGGTTGAGCTCCCAGTCCTGGCCGCGCTTGATGCCCTCGTCGAACAGCCCGACCTCGAACAGTCGGTCACGCCGGAACACGCCGAGGTACGCCGTCTCGGCCGGACCGGCCTGGCCGCCGACGTGGTGCGGCGTGCCACCGAGCCCGACGCGGCTGCCGTACGCCAGCGCCACGGCGCGTTCGAACGGGGTCCGCCCCTCGGCGCGCATGATCCCGCCGACGTTGTCCGCGCCCGACTCCTGCAGCACGCGCACGGCGATCCGCGTGTAGTCCTGCGGCAGCACCGAGTGCGCGTCGACACGGACCACGACGGGGTGCACGGACGCGCGGATCGCCACGTTCAGCCCGGCGGGCGTGGAGCCGGCGGGGTTCTCGATCGCGCGGATCCGGGGGTCGGCCGCGCTCATCTCGGCGACGAGTTCGTTGGTGCCGTCGATCGACGGGCCGAGGGCGAGGATGACCTCGAACGGACCGGAGTAGTCCTGCTCGAGCAGACTCTGGACGGCTGCCCGGACCTCGGTGACCTCGTTGAGGACGGGCATCACGTACGAGACGCCCGGCAGGGGCTGTCCGTCTGTCTGCATCGGTACCTCGGGGTCCTCACCTGGGTGCACGGGACGCACCGCGGACGGTGCCGCCCCGCAAGAGCGACCCTGAGCCTATCAAGTCGCCGCGGGTCGTCGGGGCGACCGGCAGACGGACGGGAGGCGCGGTGCCAGCTGGCACCGCGCCTCCCGTCCGTCGCTGGTCGCGTCAGCCCTTGTAGGTGCCGAGCGTGACGTCCGCCTCGCGCGTCTCACCGCCGCGGATGAAGGTGATCGTGGTCTTCGCGCCACCGGCGAAGTACCGCACCTGTGCCGTGAGGTCGGTCGCGTCGGACACCGTCGCCGAGCCGATCTTCGTGACGACGTCGCCCTTCTGCAGGCCGGCCTTGGCCGCCGCGCCACCGGACGACACCGACTTGATGAGGCCGCCCATCTGCGTGGCGTTCGCGTCCTCGGCGGCGTCGCCCACGGTCGCACCGAGCAGCCCGTGCGTGGCCGAGCCGTTGTCCTTGATCTCGTTCGCGACCCGCTTGACGAGGTTCGACGGGATCGAGAAGCCGACGCCGATGCTGCCGGACTGGCTCGACGACGAGTCGGACGAGCTGCCCGCGCTCGCGATGGCCACGTTGATGCCGATGAGCTTGCCCTTGGAGTCGAGCAGCGCACCACCCGAGTTGCCGGGGTTGATCGACGCGTCGGTCTGGATGACCGGCAGCGAGACGGTGCTGTTCGTCGACGAGTCGCTGCCGTTGCCGCCGTTGCCCCAGAAGTCGAAGGGACCGCCGCTCGAGCCGTTCCCGCCCTCGTTCGAGTCGCCGCCCTCGGTGGGAGCGCTCGAGGTGACCTGGATGCTGCGGCTCAGGGTCGAGACGATTCCGTCCGTCACCGTGTTCGACAGGCCGAGCGGTGCACCGATCGCAACCGCGGTGTCGCCGACGTTGAGGTCGGACGAGTCCGCGAAGCTGATCGGCTTCATGTCGGTCGCGTCGATCTTGATGACCGCGAGATCGACCGTCGGGTCCGTGCCGACGAGCTTCGCCGGGTAGATCTTGCCGTCCGACGTCGTCACCGTGATCGTCCCGTTGGAGCTGTCGCCGTCGAGCGTCACCACGTGGGTGTTCGTGACGATGTAGCCGTCCTTGCTGAAGACGACGCCGGAGCCGGTGCCGGCCTCGCTGCTCGACGAGACGTTGATCGTGACGACCGAGGGGGTCGCCTGCGCGGCCACCGCGGTGACGACCGTGGCGTTGTTGTAGTCGTTGACGGTGAGGTTGCCGCCGCCCTGCGCGCTCGAGGACCCGACGACGTTGCTGCCGCCCTGCGTGTTGGACGCGGCGAGCCAGCCGGCGCCGCCGCCGACGAGGCCGGCGATGACGACGCCGGCGATGATCGGGAGGGCGAGGCGGCCGCGACCGGTGCCGGTGCGGCGGCCGCGGGCTGCGGCTCCGGCGCCCGCTGCTCCGGCTCCTGCGGCTCCGGCTCCTGCTGCTCCGGCGGCTCCGGTGTCGAAGTAGTGGCCGTTGCGCTGGTTCGAGCCGTCGACGTCGCCGAATGCGCTCGTGGGGGCCTGGGCGGACGGGGCTCCGGCGTACTCGGAGGCCGATGCCGGCGCCGAGGTCGGCGGGGCGTACTCGCCGTAGCGGGGCTGCTGGCCGTATTGCGCCTGCTGTCCGTACTGCGACTGGCCGTACTGCTGCCCGTACTGCTGCTGGCCGTACTGGGACTGGCCGTACTGCTGCTGGTCCTGGCCGTACTGCGACTGGCCGTACTGCTGCTGGCCGTACTGGGACTGCTGCGCGTGGTCGGTGCCGTACGGGGTGCCGTGCGCGCCGTACCCGGCCGGCGCCTGGCCGTACTGGCTCGTCTGGCCGTACTGGTTGGTCTGGCCGTTCTGGTCCGGCTGGCCGTACTGGCTCGTCTGACCGTACTGGCTCGTCTGGCCGTACTGGCTCGTCTGGCCGGTGTCGGAGTCGTGCTGGGACAGCGTCGGGTACGGCGCCGTGTACCGGTCGGTCGGGTGGTCGTTCGAGGCCGCGATGACATCGGTGTCGCTCGCGGGAGCGATCACGTCGGTGTGGTCCGCGGAACCGTCGTTCGGCGAACGGTCGCTCGTCGGAGCATCGCTGCTCGGAGCGTCGTCGCGGAACGCGTGGTCGAAGTGCTCGGAGTCGTTCGGCGAAGCGTCCTCGGATGCGGCCTTCGCGGCCGCGTCGTCCGGACGGATGTCGTCGCCCTGCCCGTTGGGCGTGGTGTCGGTCATGCTGGACGTGCTCCTTTCAAGCTCGTGCAGTCTGTCGCACCCACCTGAGCGGTGCTCCTGGTGACGCTGCAAGCGACCTATGGCGATCTTATGCGTGGGCTGTGCGGCCGTTCCCGAGATGCCCTCGGCCCGGCCGCTAGGTTGGGGTCCGTTCAGCGCCGCGAGTGCGGTCGACACCTCGGAGGGAACCACATGCGTCACGCAGGACCCTGGTTGCGAGCAGCAGAGGGAGCGATGCTCCTCGGCCCGGACGGCGTCCCCGCGCCGACGGTGTTCGCCGAGATGAGTACGCTCGCGGCGGCCACGGGCGCGGTCAACCTCGGGCAGGGCTTCCCGGACGAGGACGGTCCCGCCGAGGTCCTCGAGGCAGCGGTCGCAGCCATCCGCGACGGCGTCAACCAGTACCCGCCCGGACGCGGGACCCCGGACCTCCGGGCGGCCATCAGCGAGCACCAGGCTCGGTGGTACGGCCTCGAGGTCGATCCCGACCGCCAGGTGCTCGTCACCGCCGGCGCGACCGAGGCCCTGGCCGCGACGCTCCTCGCCCTGGTGGAGCCGGGGGACGAGGTCATCACCTTCGAACCGTTCTACGACGCGTACGGTGCGCTCATCGGTCTCGCCGGCGGCACCCAAGTGACGGTGCCGTTGCGGGCGCCCGACTTCCTCCCGGACGAGGACGCCCTCCGCGCCGCGTTCTCCGACCGGACCCGTGCGGTGCTCGTGAACACCCCGCACAACCCGACCGGCCGTGTCCTCCCGACGGAGGTGCTCACCACGATCGTCGAACTGGCCACGAAGTACGACGCCGTGATCGTCACCGACGAGGTGTACGAGCACCTGACCTTCGACGTCCCGCACGTCCCGATCGCCACCCTGCCCGGTGCCGCCGATCGCACCGTGACCATCTCGAGCGCTGGGAAGACCTTCAGCACCACCGGATGGAAGATCGGCTGGCTCACGGCGGCGCCGGCGCTCGTCGACGCGATCACCACCGTGAAGCAGTTCCTGACGTTCGTGAACGGCGCGCCCTTCCAGCCCGCGGTGGCGACCGGACTCCGGCTGCCGGACAGCGTGTTCGCCGGCATCGTCGCCGAGCTGTCCGCCAAGCACGACCTCCTCGCCGCGGGACTCCGAGCGGCCGGCTTCGAGGTGATGCGCCCGGACGGCGGGTACTTCGTCATCGCCGACACGGCCGCACTCGGGTACGAGGACGCCCGGGCGTTCTGCCTGCAGCTCCCCGAGCTCGCCGGGGTGGTCGGTGTCCCGGTCTCGGCGTTCGTCCGACCCGATCATGCCGACGGCTACCGGTCACTCGTGCGGTTCGCCTTCTGCAAGCGGCGCTCGGTGCTCGAGGACGCCGCCGCTCGGCTCGCCGGTCTCGCCCTGCGCGGCTGACTCCCCCGCGGGCGGGCGGGCGGACCGGACCCGCCCGCCCGCCACCGCGAGCGGGCGGTATCAACCCGACCCGCGCCTCCAGGCCCACGTATTACGCCCGCTCGGCACCGGCGCGACCGCGGCGCCACCGCGAGCGGGCGGAACAGTGCCCGTCCGCGCCTGCCGGGCGGCGCATTTCGCCCGCTCGGCACGAGCACCGCCGCGCCCCAACGCGAGCGGGCGGAATCGACGCTGCTCGCGCCTCCAGGCCCGCACATTTCGCCCGCTCGGCACGGGCGCCACTGCGCCCCACCACGAGAGGGCGGAGTCGACGCTGCTCGCGCTTCCGTGCCCACGCATTTCGCCCGCTCGCCGCGAGCGCCACCGCGCCCTAAAGCGAGCGGGCGGAATCGACACCGGTCGCGCGTGCCGAGCGGCACGTTTCGCCCGCTCGGCACCAGCGCCAGGGCGAGTGGGCGGAATGGGATCCGCTCGCGCCTCCAGAGCGGCGTATTTCGCCCGCTCGCGGGGGCGCACACGCGCACGCCTCCTCGGCGCACCGCCGCGCGGGTCAGGGGCGGGGCGTGACCTCGTAGCGGCGGAGCGCCAGCGACGGGTTCGTGCGGCGCACGGCGTCCGTCACGGCGGTGTCGATCCCCGCGACGAGCATCCCCGGGACCGCCCCGGCAGCGGCGACCGCGACGCCCGAGGGGTCGAGGACGACCGAGCCCCCGATGCCGATCGGCGGCGTCTGTCCCACCCCGACCACCCACACGGTGTTCTCGACGGCACGGGCGGTGAGCAGCGTCCTCCAGTGGTGCTCCTTGCCGGGGCCTCGGACCCACTCGGCGGGCAGGACCACGACGTCGGCGGCGCCGTGTTCGGGTGCGGCGAGGCGCCGGGTGACCTCGGGGAACCGCAGGTCGTAGCAGGTCTCGAGGCCGACGCGCAGCCCGCCGAGCTCGAACACCGGCAGCTGTTCGGGGTCGCCGGACTCGATGTGGTCCGACTCCTTCGAGCCGAACGCGTCGTAGAGGTGCACCTTCCGGTACGTCGCAGCGATCGACCCGTCGGGCAGGACCGCGACGAGGGTGTTCCGGAAGCGGTCCGGGACGTCAGCAGCTTCGGCGACGCCGACGACGAGGGCGATGCCGACCTCGCGGGCGACGGCCTGCAGCCCGGTGACGAACGGACCGTCGAGCGGTTGGGCGGCGGCCACGAACCGGTCGTCGATCTCGGCGGTGAAGTACGAGGTGTACTCCGGCGTGACGAGGAGGTCGGCATGTCGGGCGGCGGCGTCGACTGCCGCGGCGCGGACGGTCTCGAGGTTCGCGACGGGGTCGTCCACGGGTGCGAACTGTGCCGCGGCGACGGTGAGGGTGCCCATCCGCCGAGCGTACCGGGCGGCCCGAGACTCGGCTCCGCGGACGTTCCTCGCGCAGCGCAGGCGCGAAACTGTCCGCCCGGCCGAGACTCGGTGCCGCCACCCGCACACGCGCCGCACACGACGAAGGCCCCGGTCCGACTGGACCGGGGCCTTCTCTGTGACGCTTGGTTGCGGGGGCAGGATTTGAACCTACGACCTCTGGGTTATGAGCCCAGCGAGCTACCGAACTGCTCCACCCCGCGGCACGTTGAACAGCCTACACGGGGCCGTGGCGGGGCACAAATCGAGTGCCCCGCCACGGTGTGTCTAGTTCCCGCCCTCGGCCTCGGTGGCGGCCTGGATCGCGTCCTGCAGCCGCTGGTCGGCCTCGGCAGCGGCGACCAGGTCGTTGTCCGCGTAGGCGTCCTGGCGGTCCTGCAGCGCCTGCTTGGCGTCGTTCAGGGCCTTCTGCAGCGCCGCGTTGTCGACCGTGCCGGAGCCGGACGAGCCCGAGGACGCACCGGAGTCGGAACCCGACGAACCGGAGTCCGACGAACCCGAGTCGGAACCCGACGACGCACCCGAGTCACCCGAGCCACCCGACGCACCGGAGTCACCGGCCGACGCACCCGAGTCGCCACCGAAGAGGCTGTTGAGCGCCTCGTCGAGGGTGTCCTCGAACGCGATCTTGTCGCCGAACGCCACGAGCACCTTCTGCAGCAGCGGGTACGAGCCGCTCGACGTCGACTGCACGTACACGGGCTGCACGTAGAGGAAGCCGCCACCCACCGGGAGCGTGAGCAGGTTGCCCTGCTTCACGGTCGAGTTCCCGCGCTTCAGGATGTTCAGCTCCTGCGAGACGGTCGAGTCACCGTTGAAGAGGCTCTGCACCTGACCGGGCCCGGGGATGTTGTCCGTCTTCGGCATCGTCAACAGCGTGAGCTTGCCGTAGCCGGACCCCTTCTTGCCCTTCCCCGCGCCTCCGGCATCGGAGTCCACGGCGAGGTACCCGGTCAGCACGTTCCGGTTGTTCGCCCCGGCCGACTGCTGTGGGATGTAGGTCGTGTACAGCGTGTACGCGGTCCCCTGCCCCGGCACCTTCATCGTGAGGTAGTACGGGTCCTGCAGGTTGCCCTTGGCCGTCGTCGTGGTGGTCGCCCCGAGCGCATTCGTGCCCGAGTTGGTCGTGGTCGACGCGTCCGAGGTGTCGGTGTCGTTCGTCCCCGAGGTCGGTTCCTGCGGCACGTTCCAGGCGTCGTCACCCGAGTAGAACGAGTTCGCGTTCGTGACGTGGTAGGTGCCGAGGATCGACCGCTGCACCTTGAACAGGTCGGTCGGGTACCGCACGTGGTCGAGCAGCTCCGCGCTCATGCTCGACACGGGCTTCGTCGCCGTCGGGAAGATCTTCTGCCACGTCTTGAGCACCGGGTCCTTGGTGTCCCAGGCGTAGAGCGTCACCTTGCCCGTGTACGCGTCGACCGTGGCCTTCACCGAGTTCCGGATGTAGTTGACCTGGTCGGTCCGGTACGCCGAGCTCTCGGCACCCGCGATCGTGTCGGAGAGGCTCTGGCTCTGCGAGTACGGGTACGCGTCGCTCGTCGTGTAGCCGTCGACGACCCACTGGATGCGGTGGTCGACGATCGCCGGGTACGCGTCGTTGTCGAGGGTCAGGTACGGCGCGACCTTCTGCACGCGCGTGATCGGGTCGCGGTCGTAGAGGATCTGCGAGTCCTGGTTCACGGCGTTCGACAGCAGGATCTGCTCGGACTGGAACTTCGCGGCGTAGACCAGCCGGTTGAAGAAGTTGCCGATGCTCGGGCCACCGTCGCCGGCGTACGTCGTCGTGGCGTTGCCGCCGCTGTCGTCGTTCTCGTCCGAGCCGGACGGGTAGTCGAGCTCGACGTTCTTCGAGCCCTTCGGCGCACCGACGATCGAGTACGCCGGCGAGGTCTCGCCGAAGTACACGCGCTGCTGGAAGTCGCCGAGGGCACCGTTGGACGGGATCCCCGACTCGAGGAACACCGGCTTGCCGTCGCTGGCGCGCTGGTTGCCGTACGCCGCCGTCACGCCGTAGCCGTGCGTGTAGACGAAGGCACGGTTGTACGGGGTGTTCGCCTGCGCGCTGAGGCCGTCGAGGTCGATGTCGCGCACCGCGATGACGGTGTCCTCGGTCTCGCCCTTGACGTCGTAGCGGTCGACGTCGAGCTCCTTCGGGAACTGGTAGTACTGCCGGTACTGCTGCAGCTGGCTGAAGGTGTCCGAGACGATCTTCGGGTCGATCAGGCGGATGTTCGCCGTCGTCTGGGCGTCCTGCGCGAGGGCGCCGGAGCTCGCCTCGGTCGTCGCGTCGTAGTTCTGCTCCTGGACGCCCGCGACACCGTAGGCGTCACGGGTCGCCTTGATGTTCCGCTCGATGTACGCGGACTCGAACGTCCGCTCCGAGGGCTTCACCTGCAGCCGCTGGACGATCCAGGGGTAGATGCCGCCGATGACGATCGCCGCGACGAGCAGCAGCCCGGTGCCGACGATCGAGATGCGCCAGCGGCCGATGACCGCGGTCACGATGAAGAGGATCGCCACGATCGCCGCGATGCCCGCCATGATCTCGCGGCCCGGGATGACGGCGTTCACCTCGGTGTACTGCGCACCGGTGATGAGCGAGTTCGACTTCGTCAGCGCGGCGTACTGGTCGAGCCAGAGGCTCACGGCCTGCAGCGCGACGTAGACGGCGGCGGTGATCGCGAGCTGGATGCGCGCGGCCTTCGAGATCCGGACCTCGCGCCCGCCGAAGCGCATCGCGCCGTACAGGTAGCACGCGGCGAGCGCGGCCAGCCCGGCGATGAGCACCACGGCCGACGAGTACGCCACGATCGCGCGCCAGAACGGCAGTTCGAACACGTAGAAGCCGATGTCGAGCCCGAACTGCGGGTCGGTCTTGCCGAACGGCGTCCGGTTGAAGTATTCGAGCACCATGGTCCACCGGCCGGCGGTCGACAGCCCGGCGAAGATGCCGAGCACGACCGGGATCCCGATCATGACGGCACGGCGCAGCGGCTCGATGACCTGCTGGTAGCGGTCGAGCTGGGAGTTGAGCTTCGCGTAGACCGGCCGGAACCGGAACGCGATCGCGATGCTCGCGTAGACGGGCACCGCCATCCCGAGGAACCCGGCGAGGAACATCAGGGTCCCGGCGATCCACCGCGTGGTCAGGACCTGCTGGAAGCCGAGCTGCGCGAACCACGCGTAGTCGGTGTACAGGCTCGCGAAGATGAAGAAGGCGATCACCAGTGCGGCCAGCACGATGATCGTGACCACGATCGGGACCCGCGGCGAACGCCGCCCCGAGGTGGACGAGGTTGTCGTCACTTGATGTGCTCCAGACGTGTCGAACCGGCGGGCCCGGCGCGGCGGGCCGTCAGTGCATCGATCCTATGTGGCGCGAGCACCCCTGAAACTGTACGGAGACTCAGGATGGTGGGTCGCGCCTCCTGGAACACGGTTCGGGAGGCACGGATCGCGACGGCCGCGGACGTCGCCCGGAGCGCGTGGCCGGGTCTACGACGTGCAGCGCGCGAGCTTCGCGGTGCTCTTCCCGGAGGCGATCGTCTGCAGGTCGGTGACCGCCTGGTCGAGCGTGGCGACCTTGTAGACGTCGAGTCCGTCCGGGACGTGGCCGACGACCTCGCCGCAGTTGTCGGCCGGCGCGAGGAAGACGGTCGCGCCGGCGTCCTTCGCGCCGTAGAGCTTCTGCCGGATGCCGCCGATCGCGCCGACCTCGCCGTCGGCGGTGATCGTGCCGGTGCCGGCGACGTGCTTGCCGCCGTTGAGCTTGCCCGGCGTGATCTCGTCGATGATCCCGAGGGCGAACATCATCCCGGCCGACGGGCCGCCGACGTCCTGGAGCTCGATGGAGACGCGGAAGGGGAAGTCGTACTGCTCGGTCACGCCCACGCCGATCAGGGCCGTGCCCTGCTCGCTCCGCGGCGTGAGCTCGACCGTCTTCTCGGCGCCGTCGCGTTCGACGACGACCGTCGCCGGACCCGAGGTGCCGTGCTTCGCGACCAGCTCACGGAGCGAGGTCGCGTCGGCGTTCTCGGTGAGCGAGGTCCCGTCGAAGGAGCGGATGACGTCGCCCTTCTCGATGACGCCGTCGGCTGCCGAGCCCTTCTGGACCGTGCCGACCTCGAGGTCGGTGGGCAGCTCGTACCCCTGCTGGATGAGGGCCGCGGCCACGGCGGACTGCTGCGACTGCTGCATGTCGGCGGTGTCCTGCTGGTTGACCTGGTCGGTGGTGACGCCCTCGGGGTAGATCGCGGACGCCGGGATGACCGCCTCGGACTTCGTGAAGAGCGCCCGGATGACGCTCGTCCAGGAGGGGCGGTTCGTGGCGTCGCCCTGGATGCCGACGGTGAGCATGTCGAGCGCGCCGGCGGTGGGGTAGGTCGGGTGGCCGTCGACCTGGATGAGCTTGACCTGCTTCGCGTCCTTGCCCGTGCCCTGCTCCTGGGTCCCGATGGTGTTGTACACCGGGCCGGGGACCTCGATCAGGTAGGGGCTCGGCAGCAGGCTGGCGAGGAGCCCGAGGACGACGGCACCGATCACGAACGCCCAGCCGACGGTCCGGGAACGGGGACGACGACGGGGCTCGGCGGCGAAGAGGGTCACGAGAACGTCCTTCCACGGGGGCTGTTCGCCCTCGGCGCAGCGGTTCGGGCGTTCCCACGGGGGCGTCCCAGGCGCGGCCCCGTGAGCAGCGATTAGCGTAGTCGTCATGCCTGATGAACCGCAGCCGGGGCCGGACGACGACTTCCAGGAGATGCTCCGGAAGCTCCTCTCCGGCGAGGGCCAGATCGACCCGTCGCAGCTCGCCGGTGCCGCCGGACTGCCGAACGACCCGGCCTTCGTCGCGAACCTGATGAGCCAGCTGCAGCGTGCCGCGCAGTCGGGCGGTGACGGCATCGACTTCTCCGTCGCGTCCGAGCGCGCCACCGCGATCGCACGTGAGGGCGGCCACCCGGTCGACCCCGCGACCTCGCAGGCGGCCGACCAGGCGTTCCAGGTCGCGGCGCTCTGGCTGGACGAGGCCACCTCGGTCGCCGAGCTCACCGCGACGCCGAGCCTCTACACGCGCGAACAGTGGGCGAAGGCGACGACGCCGGTGTGGGCGCAGATCGCCGAACCCGTGGCGCTGAGCATCTCGAACGCCCTGACCGAGGCGATCGAGCAGCGTGCCCCCGAGCAGCTCAAGGCGATGCTCGGCGACGTCTCGAAGGCGATGCGCGGCGTCGGCGGCGCACTGTTCGCGATCCAGCTCGGCCAGGTCGTCGGGCAGCTCTCGAAGGAGGTCGTGTCCGGCGGCGACGTCGGCGTGCCGCTCCTCGACGAGCAGGTCGCCGCACTCCTGCCGCAGAACGTGGCCGAGTTCGCCGAGGGGCTCGACGTCCCCGAGGACGAGGTCCGCATCTACCTGGCCGTCCGGGAACTCGCGCACGCACGGCTGTTCCGTTCGGCCCGCTGGCTCCGCCTGCACATCATCTCGTCGATCACCGACTACGCGCGGGGCATCCACATCCCGTTCGACCGCGTCGAGGAGCTCGCGTCCGAGATCGACCCGACGAACCAGGAGCAGCTCCGGGACGCCCTCGCGTCCGGTGCCCTGATCCCGCCGCGCACCGAGGAGCAGGAGGCCGCCCTCGCCCGCCTCGAGACGATGCTCGCGCTCGTCGAGGGCTGGGTCGACACCGTGACCGCCGCCGCCACCGAGCGTCTGCCGAAGTCCGGCGCGATCGCGGAGATGGTCCGTCGTCGCCGCGCTGCCGGCGGTCCGGCCGAGTCGGCGTTCGCCACCCTCGTCGGTCTCGAACTGCGTCCCCGACGCCTCCGCGAGGCAGCGGCGATGTGGCAGCGGGTCACCGACGAGCTCGGCACCGAGCAGCGCGACGCGCTCTGGTCGCACTTCGACGCGGTCCCGACCTCGGACGACATCGACGCGCCGGACGCCTTCGTGGCCCGGCTGCGCAACCCCGGCCGCTCCGCCGAGGACGACGAGTTCGACAAGGCGCTCGAGGACCTGCTCAACGACGCCACCGGTGACCGTCCGCGCGAGGACGAGTCCGGCAACGTCGACGAGGGCGACGCTCCGAAGTAGTTCTCCACAGATCCGCCGTCCCTGCCCCGCGAGGGCGCCTGGTCCGCCAGCGTTGGGGCATGGGCATCCGAATCGATCCGACCCTCGAGTTCGTCTGGCGCGACCCGACCACCGTCCAGCTCGGGGTCGATCCGCCGCGCGCCGTCGTACCGGTCCCGAGCACGGCCGAGGAACGGTTCCTGTGCGCACTCCGTCGCGAGACCGGCCGTGACGCACTCTCCGGGGTCGCCGCGGCGAGCGGGTGTCCGCCTGGTCTCGCCGCGCGTGTGCTCGGGGACGCCTCGCCCGCGGTCGTCGACGTCCTGCCCGAACCGCTGGCCCGGGTCGAGGTGCACGGCACCGGGACCCTGCCGGACGCGGTCGCCGAACTGCTCTCGGGCGAGGGCGTCACGGTCGCGCGCACGACCGCGCCACGTGGTGGACCGGTGACCGTCCCCGACCCGGATCCCCAGCTCGCCGTGGTGGTTGCCGACCACGTCGTCGACCCGGCGGTCCGCGCGGCCTGGACCCGGCGGGGCACCGCGCACCTGCCGGTCGTCGTCGGGGACGGACGCGTGCGCCTCGGGCCGTTCGTCGTCCCGGGTGCCGGGCCGTGCCTCCAGTGCGTCGAGTACGCGCACGTCGACGACGACCCGTGCTGGCCGGCCATCGCGGCGCAGGTGTGGGGCCGCCCCGCGGCACCGCTCTCGCCCTACCGGATCGCGGCGGTCGCGGCGGCGGCGACCCGGATGCTCCTCGAACGGCTGCCGTCACGCACCCAGCACCCCGGTCCGGACCAACTGGTCTTCGACCGCGACGACCTGTCGGTCAGTCGACTCCCGGTGACGTTCCATCCGCGCTGTTCGTGCCGAGCGCTGCCAGGAACCGACTCGCCATCCGGGCTCCCCCACGCGTGGAACCCTGTCGCGACCACGTGACCGTCACCGACCGGCGGGCACGGGTCAGCCCGACGTAGAAGAGCCGGCGTTCCTCGTCGACCTCGGCGTCGGTGGTGGCGTACGAGATCGGGAGCAGCCCCTCGGCCGCACCGATCACCACGACGTGCGGCCACTCCAGGCCCTTGGACGAGTGCAGCGTGGCGAGGGTCACGGCGTCCAGCTCCGGCTCGTGGTGCGTCGCGGCACGGTCCACCAGGTCCTGCGTGAACTGCTGCATCGTCGTGCCGGCGGGAGCGTCCTCGGCGAGGCCCATGATCGCCTGCAGCGCTTCCCACTGCTCGCGCACGGCGCCGGTGCCCTCCGGTGGCGTCGGCGTCCACCCGCTCACCTGCAGCACGAGGCCGACCCGCCGGGTGAGCTCGTCGTCGGTCTGCCGGACGGCCTCGCCCCGCATGTGGTGCACCGCGAGCTTCACCTCGGGGCGGTCGAAGAAGCGGGTGCCGCCCTGGACCCGGTACGGGATGCCCGCGCGTCCGAGCGCCGACTCGACCGCGGCGGCCTGGGCACCGAGGCGGTAGAGCACCGCGACGTCCCCGTAGGACGCGCCCGAGGCCGGGTCGGCGACCAGCGACGCGATGGTCCGGGCGACCGTCTGCGCCTCGTCGCCGTCGTGCACGCACGCCAGCACCTCGGGCCGTGGTCCGGGCTCGGTGTGCTGCGCGACGAGGTCGAGGGCGCCCGGTTGCCCGCGCATGAGCGCGTTCGCGGCGTGCACCACCTCGCGCGTGGAGCGGTAGTTCCGCTCGAGCCGCAGCACGGATCCGCGGGGGAACTCCGAGCCGAAGCCGAGCAGGTAGCGACTCGACGCCCCCGCGAACGAGTAGATCGTCTGGCTGGCGTCGCCGACGACGCAGACGTCGTCCCGGCCGCCGAGCCACGCGCGCAGCAGGTCGTGCTGCACGGGCGAGACGTCCTGGTACTCGTCCACGACGAAGAAGCGGTACTGCTGCCGGACGTACGACGCCACCCGGGGTTCGGACTCCACCATGCCGAGCGTCGCGAGCAGGACGTCCTCGAAGTCGAGTTGCCGCCGGTCGTCCTTGAGCTGCTCGTACGCGCGCATGAGGTCGAGGACCCGGCGCGGCGCGGTGTCGCGCGGCATGACCCGTTCGGCCGCCGCGGCCTCGTACTCGTCGTACGAGAGCATCTGGACCTTCCGCCACTCGACCTCGCCGGCCAGGTCACGGAGCGTCGGGGTGTCCACCCGCAGGCCGACCGTGTCCGCCGCGTGCGCGATCATCCGACCCTTGGACTCGACGATCTTCGGGGCGTGGCCGCCGACGGTGTCCGGCCAGAAGTAGCTGAGCTGCGCCATCGCCGCGGCGTGGAACGTGCGGGCCTGCACCGTGCCCGCCCCGAGGGAGCGCAGCCGCGACCGCAGTTCGCCGGCCGCCCGGGTGGTGAAGGTCAGGGCGAGGACGTGGTTCGGCGCGTAGGTGCCGGTGGCGACGCCGTAGGCGATGCGGTGCGTGATGGCGCGGGTCTTGCCGGTGCCGGCGCCGGCGAGGACGGCAACGGGACCGAGCAGGGTCCGGGCGACGGTGCGCTGTTCGGCGTCGAGGGCGGCGAGGAGCTCGTCCGGCGACGGCGGTCGGAGCGGCTCGGCCCCGGCCCCGGCCCCGGCCCCGGCGGCGGCGCTGCTCACGGCAGGTCCAGCGGCCCGCCGTACCACTCTTCGATGATGGCGCGGGCGATCGACGTCTTCCCCGGCAAGAGCAGGGTGTCGCCCGCACGCTCCCGGATCTCGTCGCGCGAGAACCACCGGACGTCGAGGATCTCCACGCCGTCCGGCCGGGCCGTCGTCGGGTCCCCGTCCACCGCACGGGCGCGGAAGCCGAGCATGAGCGACGCCGGGAAGGGCCACGGCTGCGAGCCGAGGTACTCGGGTTCCTCGACGCGGACGCCGGACTCCTCCCAGACCTCGCGCCGGACGGCGTCCTCGAGCGACTCCCCCGGCTCGACGAAGCCCGCGAGCAGCGAGTACCGGTCCGCGTCCCACGCCGCGTTCGACCCGAGGAGGATCCGGTCGTCGGCGTCGGTGACCCCGACGATGATCGCCGCGTCGGTGCGCGGGAAGTGCTCGTGTCCCTCGGGATCGCGGCGCACCCAGCCGCCGGTGACCACGTCGGTCGCGGACCCGGTGCGGGGCGAGAAGCCGTGCACGGCGTGCCAGTTCGCCATCGCCACGGCCTCGACCGCGAGGCCCTGGTCGCGCGGCGACAGCTCGGTCCCGAACATCCGCAGGCTCTCCCACGCGTCGTCGGCCGGTTCGATCCGGGCAGCGGTCTCGGCGTCGAGGAACGCGGCGACGAACCGGGTGCCGGCGGGCGCATCGGGGGCGTCGGACACGGCACGACCGAGGTACAGCGTCACCGCGTCGTCCGGCACGGCATCGGCGGAGACGAAGCGGAGGGTGCCGTCGGCGTTCCGCAGCATCTCGGAGCCGCGGACGGGCAGGTACCGGGTCGACGGGTCGTCCCGCAGCACCCGGTCGAGGTCGTCCGTCGTGCGGAACTCCGCGTCGCGGTCGAGGTCGTTGCGGGAGAGGGGCAGCCTCGCGGCGAACTCGACGGTCACGGCAGGGGGCTCCTCGGGTCGGATCGGGTCGGCGGTGCGGGAGCCCGGGCTGCCGCGGGCCAGCGTGGCGCACGCTCGACCACCGGCTGCGGACCTACCCTGAGGGGCATGGCGGGATCCCAGTTCACTCTAGCCGCGTTGGCGACCACGGCCGTCTCAGGCCTCGTCGTCACGGGCACGCGCACGCTCGGCTCGGCCGCGTCCGGGGACTACGAGTCGGCCGTCCTCCGCGACGCCGACGGCGCCTGGTCCGCGATCCGCCGCCCACGCAACCAGCGGGCCGAGGCCCGACAGTCCGCCGACCTCGTCGCGATCCGGGCGCTGAGCGCCGGGATCCGCACGCGCCTCCCGTTCGGCGTCGCCGAGTACCGCGGACAGGCGCCGATCGGCTCGACCCGCGCCATCGTCACCTCGTACCTGCCCGGGACGCAC
This sequence comes from Curtobacterium sp. YR515, assembly GCF_900113095.1. Taxonomy (NCBI): domain Bacteria; kingdom Bacillati; phylum Actinomycetota; class Actinomycetes; order Micrococcales; family Microbacteriaceae; genus Curtobacterium; species Curtobacterium sp. YR515. The sequence goes on from NZ_FOOD01000001.1 coordinate 372,877, forward strand.
CCGAAGCTGCAGGCCCTCGTCGAACGACCGGAGCTCGCGACCAGCGTCGGCCGGGCGATCGCAGCGATCCACCAGCTGCCGACGAGCTTCGTCACCGACGCCGGGCTGCCGTCCCTCACCCCGTTCGAGGTCCTGCGCTCCGCCGTCTCCGTGATGGACCGCGCGGTCGCCACGAAGCTCGTCCCGGCGGCGCTCAAGGAGCGGTGGGAGGGCGCGGCACGCGACCAGCAGCTCTGGCAGTTCACGCCCACCGTCGTGCACGGGTCGCTCGGCACCGAGACGATCCTGGTCTCCGGTGACGACGTCTCCGGCGTCATCGACTGGGGCGAGCTGCGGCTCGGCGACCCGGCGAAGGACCTCGCGTGGGTGCTCGCCGGCCGCAAGGACGCGTTCGACACCGTCCTCAGCGCGTACGAGGCGAACGGCGGCGGGCGGGACCGGCAGCTCGCGCAGCGCGCGCGGGTGCACCACGAGCTCGAGACCGCGCAGTGGCTGCTGCACGGCGTGCAGGTGAAGAGCACCGAGGTCGTCGACGACGCGGTCGCGATGATGCACCGGCTGGTGGACGCGGTGCAGACGCCGAGCGCGGCACCGCTGCAGTCGGTCTCGCCGGAGACGATGGAGATCGGCGAGGTCGAGCAGCTGCTGTCGTCGACCGAGCGTCGGCACGGCTGACGCGCTCCGGCGCAGCTGACGCGCGTCGGCGCGGCTGACGCGTGTCGGCCCTGGAGGCGCGGCTCGTCCCCGCCCCGTTGCCGGCGGTCCTCCGTGCCACCGGTCCGGATCGAACCACGGTTCCGACATCGAACCAGCGTCCGCGCGTGGTTCGACGTCGGATTCGTGGTTCGACCTGCGGGCCCGCGTCAGCGCGGCCGGCCCGGCGCCGAGCCGGCGTCCGCGCGGCCGGCGCCGGGCCGGCGTCAGCCGATCGCATCCCGCCAAGCGCGCTCGAGTCCGGCGCGGTCGAGGAGTTCGCGCGGCCGGACCTCGAGGTCGTCGGCCACGAAGTAGAACACCGCGTCGACCTCGTCGATCGGACGCCCGGTGAACTCCGCGTAGGCGACCCGGTACAGCGCGAGCTGCAACTGCCGCTTCGCCAGGTCGTCGTCGCCCGACGGGGCCTTGCCGGTCTTCCAGTCGACGACCTCGGCCCGGCCGTCGATCTCGTAGACCGCATCGAGCTTGCAGACGACGCTGTGGCCGAGGAACGGGATGTGGATCTCGCGCTCGACCTCGATCGGTGTCAGCTCGGCCCACCGTGACCGGGCGAAGGTCGCCTGGAAGTCGGCCAGCCGCCGGGCGTCGTCGTCGGTGACCGCGACGTCCGCCGAGGCGTCGACCACGTCGTCCGGGTCGAGGTCGAGTTCGTCCGGCCAGGCGTCGAGCGTCTCGAGCGAACCGCCGCTGCGGGCACGCTGCTCGACCCACTGGTGGAAGAGCGTGCCGAGGCGGGTGGCGCGGTACGGCCGCTCCGGCATCGGTCGCCGCAGCCGCTCGGCCACGGCGTCCGGTTCGGCCAGGTAGTCCTTGAACCCGGACGCCGGGACGCGGTGCGGGACGACCACCCGGTGGCGGGCCGACCGGTTCGCGGCGCGCTCGGCGAGCAGCAGGTCGATGTCGGCGCTGAACCGACCGGCCGCCCCGGGGTTGGCGTTCCGCACGCGGTCGGCGGCGGCGACCACCCGGGCGGCGCGCTGCCCGAACGGCACGTGCGGCCAGGACTGCGTGGCCCCGGCGTCACCGAGGGGGTTCTCCTCGTGCTCGGTCGTCTCGGGCACGGCGGCGGCGTCCACGACACCGGAGTCGACGACGTCCCGCAGGTACCGACTCGGCTCGGTCGGTCGGACCCCGCCCGCCCAGAACGAGCCGGAGACGAGCAGGTCGTGCTTCGCCCGGGTGAGCGCGACGTAGGTGAGGCGACGCTCCTCGTCCTCGTTGCGGGCCTTCACCTGTTCCTTGTAGGCGTCGATCGCGAGCGTGACGTCCTTCTGCGTGTCGTGCCCGCGCCAGTCCAGTCGCGGCAGCTCGTCGGCGTCTCCCCGGAACTCGTACGGCAGCCGGCCGAAGCCGATCCACCCGGACGAGCCCTCCAGCGGGCGGGCCGGGAGCGCACCCTCGACCAGTCGGGGAACCGCCACGGCGTCCCACTCGAGGCCCTTCGACCCGTGGATCGTCAGGATCTGCACGGTGCCGGCCTCGGGCTCCTCGGAGCGGGGACCCATGTCGTCACGACGGGCAGCGGCGTCGATCCAGCCGAGGAACGCACCGAGGTCGGCCCGGTCGTCAGTCGTCACGAAGCCCGCGAGCTCGTCGATGAAAGCGTCGAGGAACGCCCCGCTCCCCTGCTCGTGCGCGGCGACCTCGATGTCGAGCCGCATCTCCTGCACGACGAGCGTGACGAAGTCGACGAGGTCGCCGCTGGCCCGGGACCGGAGCGCCTGGAGCTGGCGGCCGAGGTCGCGCATCCGGAGGCGTCCGGTCTCGCTGATGTCGGCGAGCGCGCCGTGCTCGTCCGGGGCGGTGGCGACGAAGTCGAGGGCGTCGACGATCGAGCCGTGCTCCCCCGCGGCGACCGATGCCCGGAAGGCTGCGGTGACGTCGTCGTCGAGTCGCTGCTGGGTGTGGTCGCGGCCGAACAGCCAGCGGGCCAGGGCGTGCAGGGCGGCGATGTCCGCGGCGCCGATCCGCCACCGGGCGCCGGCGAGCAGCCGGATGAGGTCGTTGCCGGCGGCGGGGTCGTGCAGCACGCGGAGGCACGCGACGAGGTCGACGATCTCCGGCCGCTGCAGGAGTCCGCCGGTGCCGAGCACGTGGAACGGCACGCGACGGTCGCCCAGGGCGGCGGTGAACGCGGCGAGGTCCTTCCGCGAGCGGAGCAGGAGCGCCATCGACCCCGTCGGGTCGGCGGCGCGGCGCGCGGCGAACCACTCCGCCACGGCGGCGGCCTCGTCCGGGAGGGTCTCCGGGAACACGGCGTGGACCGTCCCGGCGTCCGCCCCGGGTCGGGGGACGAGGCGCTCGACGTCGACCTCGGACGCCTCGGACAGGGGCGCGACGACGGCGTTGGCGCCGGCGAGGACGTCGACCGGGTTCCGCCAGCTGGTGGAGAGCGCGAAGGTGACGGGGCGTGCGGCGTCGGCGCCGTCGTCGGACGTCCCGCCGAAGTCCCGCGGGAACCGGGCGAGGTTGGCGGCACTCGCCCCGCGGAACCCGTAGATGGACTGGTGGGGGTCGCCGACCGCCATCACCGGGTGCCCGCGGAAGAGCCGGGCGAGGAACCGCGTCTGCACGACCGAGGTGTCCTGGTACTCGTCGAGGAGCACCACGCCGTACCGCTGCCGGAGGTCGGTGACGACGCGCGGTGCCGACTCGGCCGCGGCGAGGGCGAGGGCGATCTGGTCGGAGAACTCCACGAACCCGCGGTCCACCTTCTGCCGACGGAACTCCTCCACCAGGTCGACGAGGGGTTCGAGGGCACCGATCGCGGCGACGGCGTCGGTGATCACCTTGTACGCGCCACCGCGGGCGTTCCCCGGCAGCTGGAGCAGCTCGGCGAACTCGATCGCGAACCGACGCAACCGCTCCGGCTCGACGAGGTGCTCGGACACCGCGCCGGCGAGCGAGACGACCGCGGCGGTCACGGTGTCGACGTCGCGGTCGAGCCCGGCCAGCCGGTCGTCCCGCGCCGCGACGACGACCCGGCGCGCGAGCTGCCAGGCGGACGGTTCGGTGAGCACCTGGGACTCGCCGTCGCGGCCGACGAGCAGGGCGTTCTCGCGGAAGACCGAGTTGGCGAACGCGTTGTAGGTGGACACCGTCGGCGCCTCGAACGCGTCACCGGCCTCGAGCAGCCCGACGTCCTCGAGCGCGCGGATGCGGTCGTTGATGCGGACCGACAGCTCGCCGGCGGCCTTGCGGGTGAAGGTCAGGCCGAGGATGCCGTCGGGGCGGACCATCCCGTTCGCGAGCAGCCAGACGACCCGCGACGCCATCGTCTCGGTCTTCCCGCTGCCGGCTCCCGCGACGACGAGCGCCGGGGTGAGCGGGGACTCGATGACGGCGCGCTGCTGCGCCGTGGGGCGCGGGCGTCCGAGGGCGTCGGCGATCGCGTCGGCGTCGTGCCGCGGCGGCTCGACGCGGTCGGGGTCGGCGGTGCGGGCACCGTCGGGGCCGAGCAGCTGTTCCTCGTTCACCAGGTCACCTCGCCCACGACGTGGATCCGGCACTCGACGCCGGTCCGGGCCTTCTCGCAGTGGTCGTCGACGTTCGCCAGGAAGGTCCGTCCGGCCATGCCCGTCGCCACGGTGTGCAGCCGCTGGCGGTAGGCCCCACGCGCCTCGTCGTCGAACGCCTGCTGCGTCCGCTCGGAGTAGGCACGGCCGCTGCGGGCGTTCTGCACGAACACGAGCCGGGCATCGGCCATCGCCGAGCCGGCGGGGACCCCCTCGACCGCGCCGTCCTCGACCGCGAGCTGGTACGCGCCGAGCTGGGGGTGTTCGGGCATGTCGTTCTTCTCGCTCGGCATCGAGCGCCCGGTCTTGAGGTCGACGACGCTGACCCGGCCGTCCGGGTCGACCTCGATCCGGTCGATGCTGCCGCGCATCCGCGCCGGCCCGGTGACGAGCGCGAACGAGGTCTCGGCGCCGAGCAGTCGGCGTCCGGCGCTCGCGAAGGTGCGGAGGTAGTCGCTCAGTCCCTCGATCATGCGACGGGTGCGGGCGCGTTCGCGATCGGCGATCCACGGCGACTCGAACGTCAGCTCGTCCCACCGGCCCTCGACGTGCTGCCACAGGGACTCCACGTCGACGGCGGTGGCGTGCTCCATGGTCTCGTGCACGATCGTCCCGATGCCCATCGCGGGGCTCGGGGCGCTGCCGCCGAAGGTCTGCACGAACCAGTGCACGGGGCACTCCTCGAAGGTGCCGATGCGGGAGGGCGAGACCGACACGGTCGGGGGCACGGGCTCGCCGCCCTCGTGCTCGGGTGCCGGCTCGGCGTCGAGGTCGACGAGGGGGTCGTCGGTCGAGGGCTCGGCGAGCCCGTACCAGTCGTCCGGAGCGGCGCCGGGGACCTCGGCCTCGGCCAGGCGCGCGAGGGCGGACGCGGCCTCGTGGTCGCCCGAGGCCACCACGCGCCGACGGAGCGACCCGGCGAGGCCGCGCAGGGACAGCGGGTGCACGGTCGGCTGCCGGTCGGGCGGCACGGGCACGAGGCGGACGAACGGCGAGGGCGCCTCGTCGTCGTTCGCCACCGTCCCGATGATCACCTGGGTGGTGGCGCGGGACACCGCACGGGCGAACAGACGGAGTTCGTCGGCGATCACGGCGGCGCGGTCGTCGATCGTCTCGTGGTCGATCCCCGCGGCGGCACGGACCAGGCCGTCGGGGTCGAGCAGGCTGCCCCGTACCCGGGTGTTCGGCCAGACGCCGTCCTGCAGCCCGAGCACCACGACGACGTCGCACTCGAGCCCGATCGTGGCCGAGGGGGTGAGCACGCGGACCCGGCCGGCGGTGCGGTCGGGGCCGATCGAGTCCTCGGGCAGGTCGGCGCCGAGCAGGTCGTCGACGAACACCCGTGCGGGGGCGTCCGGCGTGCGCTCGACGAACCGCTTCGCCGCGGTGAACAGCCCGACCACGGCGTCGAGGTGCCGGTCGGCCTCGGCCGCACCGACCCCGCCGGCAGCCGACTGGCCGCCCCAGGCGCCGGCGAGCCCGCTCCGTTCCCAGAGGCCCCAGAGGATCTCCTCGATGCTCGCACCGGACTCGGCGTCCTGGTGCGCCTGCACCAGGCTCCGTGCGAGCCGCGTCGCGCGTCGGGCGAACCCGGCGTCGACGGTCGCCAGGCGCTCGGGCGCCCCGAGGGCGTCCACGAGGAGTTCGTCGGCCGTGCGGGTACCGCCACCGGCCAGTTCTTCCCGCCGCAGCGCGAGGCGGAGTCGCCGCATCGCCAGGGTGTCGAGCCCGCCGAGCGGCCCGGTCGCGAAGGACGTGGCGAGCACCGGGTCGAGCGGGAGGACCCCGAGCGCGACGGCCGCGGCGTCGAGCAGGGACCGCGCCGCGGTGTCGTCGCGGGGTCGGACGGGCGCGGCCCCGGCGGTCGCGGGGACCTCGGCCACGGAGAGCGCGCGGACGAGCTCGGGGATCGCGGCACCACTGCGGGTGACGACGGCCATCCGGTGCCACGGGACGCCGTCGAGCAACCGGTGTTCGCGGAGCCGCCGGGCGATCGCGACGACGAGCGCAGCACGGCTCGCGCCCTCGAGGTGCAGGACGGCGTCGGAGCGGGCGTCCGCCGTGGTCGCCACGGCGGTGCGCTGCCGTCCGGCCGCGGCGGCACCGATGCGCGCCGTGATGCCCGAGACGAACGCGCGGACGGGTGCCGCGTGCCGGTGCACCGTGCCGAGGACCAGCTCGTCGACGCGGTCCACACCGAGCCGGGAGGCCAGGCGGCCGAGCACGTCGGGCTCGGCCCCGCGGAACGCCGACGCGGCGATGTCGGGGTCACCGAAGGCGACGATCTGCACGCCGGAGCGGGCGAGCGCCCCGAGCAGCGCGATCTCCCCCTCGACGAGCTCCTGCGTGTCGTCGACCACGACGAGGCGCAGCGCGGCGACGCTCGCCGGGACCTGCCCCCGCAGGACGGCGGCCGTGGCGTAGGCGACGAGTTCGGCGGCGTCGAGGCTGGTGGCGCGGAACGAGGTCACGGCGGCGCGGTACTCGTCGACGAAGTCCCCGACGGCCCGCCACTCCGGACGCCCGGTGTCGTCCCCGAGTTCGCGCATGTCCTCGGGTTCCACGCCCGCGGCGACCGCCCGCATCATGACGTCGCGCAGGGCGGTGCGGAAGCCGGCGCGTTCGCGGACGACGGCGGTGATCGGTGCCGGCCAGTCCGGACCCGTGCCGTCGGTCTCGTGCCCGTCGAGCAGGTCGGCGATGATGCGGTCCTGCTCGCCACCGGTCAGGAGGGTCGGGGTCTCGAGGCCCTGGACGGCCGCGGCGTGCGCGACGAGCTGGAAGGCCAGCGAGTTCACCGTCCGTGCGAGTGCACCCGGCATCACCCGGTCGACCGAGGCGGCGAGTCGGTCGCGGAGCGCGGTCGCGGCCGTGCGGGCGCTCGTCAGGGCGAGGACTGTGGCGTGACCGTCGGGCGAGATCGCGTCGTCGCGCGTGAGCCGTGCCGCAACCAGCCGCGACAGCGTGGTCGTCTTGCCGGTGCCCGGTGCGCCGATGACCGCGGCGTGCCGACCGTCCGGCAGTGCGAGCACGGCGGCCTGCGACGGGTCGGACGCCAACGCCCGCGCGACGCCCGTGGCCTCGGGTGCGGGCGTGAGCGTCGTCTGGGGCACCCTCGTACGGTAACCGCAGCGACCGACAGTGCGCCTGCGGCGAACGCCCGATGGCCGTCGGGGCCGCTCGGATACGCTGTGCTCGTGGACATCAAGATCGGCATCACCAACAGCCCGCGCGAGATCGCGTTCGAGACCGCCCAGACCGCCGACGAGATCGAGAAGGCCGTCGCGGCCGCGCTCGACGACAAGGCGACGCACCTCTCGCTGCAGGACGACAAGGGCCGTCGGTTCATCGTCCCCGTCGCGTCCCTCGCCTACGTCGAGGTCGGCGCGGAGGAGTCCCGTCGCATCGGTTTCGTCGCCTGACGTGGAGCTGCTCTTCGCGGTCCTCGGCGGGCTGATCCTCGGGGCCGTCGCGCACGTGGTCCTGCCCTGGCGGTCGAGCCGTGGTTCCCTGCTCGGCCCCGCGGTCGGCGGCATCGTCGCCGCGGTGCTGTGGGAGGCCCTGACCTGGGCCGGCTGGCAGTACGACGCGACCTGGATCTGGGTCGTCGCCCTGGTCGGTGCCGGTGTGGTCGCCCTCGTCGCGGAGTGGGTCCTCGGCAAGCGCCGTACGGCTGCCGACGCGGCGTACTACGAGCGCGTCAAGGCCTCCGGCGCCTGACCCGGGGGCCGTCAGGCCGTCAGGCCGAGCGCGTCCATCCGCCGCGTGTGCGCAGCGATGAGCTCGGTCCAGACCGGCTCGAGCCGTTCCTGGTCCTCACGCGCGTGCGATGCGAGCGCCGACCGGGCCACGAGCAACGTGTCCCCGACGAGCCGCCGCCCCCACATCGCCAGTCGCGACCCGACCTGCGGGTCCTCGGCGATGCGTTCGGTGAGTTCCTCGACGACGGCGGCTTCCTCACGCGCGTCGAACACGGTCTTCAGGCGCTGCCGGACCTCGGCCGGGAGCGACCGGAGCAGCGAGCCGAACAGGTCGTTGAGGATCCCCGCGGTGACGTAGCCCGTGAGCATCGACTCGTACCAGTCCGCGCCGCTCGTGCGCTCGAGGAACAGGTCGATCGCCTCGCGGTGGGGGGCCATCAGCGCAGCCGGGTCACCGCCGGTCCGTTCGATCTCGGCGACGATGGCGCGGTGCCGCTCGAGCGCCGTCGTCGCGAGCACGCCGGTGACGAGCCGGCCGGACAGGGTCGGCGCACCGGCCCCGGCGCGGCCCATCGTCTCGTAGAGCGAGAGTTCGAGGTACGCCGCCTGGCCCAGGTAGACGTCCAGCTCGGGGCTGACGTCGTCGAGCTGCAGACGTTCCACGGGCGAGGCGTTCCGCGGGTTCCGCGACGCGAGCCACGCGGACGCGAGCTCAGCCGCGCGCTTCCGGTTCCACCACGACACCACGGCTCCAGCATAGGGGCCTGGAGAACCGAGCCCGACCCGCCGGTAGACTGGTCGGGACTTCCACCAGAACTAAGGTGATTCTTTGACTTTCGCAGACCTCTCCATCGAGCAGGACATCGTCGACGCGCTCGCGACGAACGGCATCCTCGAGCCCTTCCCGATCCAGCAGCAGACGATCCCGCTCGCCCTCACCGGCCAGGACATCATCGGCCAGGCCAAGACGGGTACGGGCAAGACCTTCGGCTTCGGCCTCCCCCTCATCCAGCGCCTCGGAGCCGACCCGGCGCCCGGCGTCAAGGCCCTCGTCGTCGTGCCGACCCGCGAACTCGCGGTCCAGGTGACCGAGGACCTCGAGCTCGCCACCTCGAACCGCCCGACGACCATCGCGGCGATCTACGGCGGCAAGGCGTACGAGGGGCAGATCGAGCAGCTCAAGGCCGGCGCCCAGATCGTCGTCGGCACCCCCGGGCGCCTGATCGACCTGCAGCGCCAGCGCCTGCTCGACCTGTCGCACGTGCAGGAGGTCGTCCTCGACGAGGCCGACCGCATGCTCGACCTCGGGTTCCTGTCGGACATCGAGCGCATCTTCCAGGCCATCCCCGAGGTGCGGCACACGATGCTGTTCTCGGCGACGATGCCCGCGCCGATCGTGGCGCTCGCCCGCCGCTTCATGAGCCGCCCGGTGCACATCCGCGCGACCGACCCCGACGAGGGTCTGATGCAGGCGAACATCAAGCACCTCATCTACCGCGCGCACTCGCTCGACAAGGACGAGGTCATCGCCCGCATCCTGCAGGCCGAGGGGCGCGGCAAGACCGTGATCTTCACGCGCACGAAGCGCGCGGCCGCGAAGCTCGTCGAGGAGCTCAAGGACCGCGGGTTCAACGCCGCAGCGGTGCACGGCGACCTCAACCAGGAGCAGCGCGAGCGTGCCATGGCCGCCTTCAAGGCCGGCAAGCGTGACGTGCTGATCGCCACCGACGTCGCGGCCCGTGGCATCGACGTGGACGACGTCACGCACGTGATCAACCACACCATCCCGGACGACCCGGACACCTACCTGCACCGTGCCGGGCGCACCGGCCGTGCGGGCAAGACCGGCATCGCGGTCACGTTCGTCGACTGGGACGACCTGCACAAGTGGACGCTGATCGACAAGGCGCTCGAGTTCGGCATCCCCGAGCCCGTCGAGACCTACTCGTCGTCGCCGCACCTCTTCGAGGAACTCGACATCCCCGCCGGCACCAAGGGCCGTCTGCCCGGCGCTTCGGCGCACGCGGCATCGGCCGGCGGCCCCGCCGAGAAGCAGTCCGGCGACCGTCCGCGCAGCGGCTCGCGTCCGCCCCGCACCCGGACGCGGTCCGGCTCGGGTTCGGCATCCGGTTCCGGCAACGGCTCGGGAGGCGCGGCACGGTCCGCCTCGCAGCCTGCGGACGCCGAGTCCCCGGCCCAGTCCGGTGGTGCCGAGGGCGCACCGGCCGACGGTTCGACGGACGGCGCCGCGAAGCGTCGTCGTCGGCGTCGCCGCCGCGGGAGCGGCAGCGGCTCGTCCGAGGCGACCGCCTCGGCGCCGCAGGGGTCGTCGGACGGCGAGTAGCGCCTCCAGGCCGTCACCGAAGGGTCCGTCGCCGACGCGACGGGCCCTTCGTCGTCCCCACCCGCCGGAGCGGCCGCGCTGGTCAGGCCAGGCGGGAGCCGACGCCGACGACGGGCGCGCTGCCGGTCGCCTCGGAGCGGATGGCGTCGAACGTCGCCAACGCCGTGCGGTGCTCGCCCAGCCGGTTCGGCTTGCCCGTGCCGTGGTAGTCGCTCGACCCGGTCACGAACAGGCCGTACCGCGTCGCCCAGTCGAGCAGGGTGCGCTTGCCGTGCGCGAGGTTCTCGCGGTGGTCGACCTCGAGCCCACCGAGCCCGGCCTCGACCAGCTCGCGGAGCATCGGCTCGTCGATCACGATCCCCCGCGACGACGCGGCGGGATGGGCGATGACGGGCACGCCGCCGGCCTGTCGGATGAGCTCGACGCCCCGGAGCGGGGACGGCGCCTCGTGCGGCTCGTAGTACCCGGAGGCCGGGTGCAGGATCCCCCGGAACGCCGCGCTGCGGTCGGCCTCGAGCCCGCGGGCGACGAGGGCGTCGGCGATGTGCGGGCGGCCGATCGTGGCTCCGTCGCGGGACTGCGCGAGCACGTCGTCCCAGGTGATCGGGTGGTCGCGGCCGATGCGGTCGACCATCCGGCGGGCCCGCGCGAGGCGTCCGTCGCGGATCCGTTCGGTCTCGGCGACGAGCGCCGGGTCGGCGGGGTCGACCAGGTAGCCGAGCACGTGCACGCTGCGGTAGCCGACGCGGGTGCTCAGTTCGAGACCCGGGAGGAGCGTGACCGGCAGGTCGCGGACGGTCGCCGTGGCCTCGTCCCACCCCGCGGTCGTGTCGTGGTCCGTCAGCGCGACGGCGTCCAGTCCGGCGGCTGCTGCCGCCCGGACGAGGTCCGCGGGTCGCTCGGTGCCGTCGGAGACGCTCGAGTGCGCGTGCAGGTCGATGAACGGATCGGGCACGTCGACAATGCTATCCACAGGTGAGCGGGCGCACAGGCCGCGGAGCGACGGGCGGTGCGATGATGGGTGCATGTCCGACACCACGCCCCGCGCGACGAGCAACCGTTCCACCACCCCCGGATCCTCGACGTTCAAGGACTACATCGGCTCGCAGTGGGCCGATCGTGACCGTCCGCTGCCCGAGCCCCGCGAGCAGGCCGCCTTCGCTGCCGAACGCCGCGCGAAGCTCTCCGAGCTGCACCCGGGCCGGACGATCGTCGTACCGGCCGGCCAGGCCAAGGTGCGGTCGAACGACTGCGACTACCCGTTCCGCCCGCACTCCGCGTTCGCGCACCTGACCGGCTGGGGCACCGACACCGTCGTCGGCTCCGTGCTCGTCATGACGCCGAACGGCTCCGGGCACGACGCCACGCTGTACTTCCGCGCGACCGCCGGCCGCGACTCCGAGGAGTTCTACGCCAACCCCGAGATCGGGGAGTTCTGGGTCGGCCCGCGCCCCTCGCTGGACGAGGTCTCGGCGGACCTCGGTCTCGCGACGGCCGACCTCGGCGCGTTCGACGCCGTGCGCGCCGGGCTCGACGCCTCGGCCCTCGTCGTGCGCGACGCCGACACCGACCTCACCCGTGGGCTCGACGACCGGATCGGCAGCGCCGTCGGTGGCGCGCCCGAGGCCGACGGCGTGCCCGCGACGGACGACGCCCTCGCCCGCGACCTCTCCGAGCTGCGCCTCGTGAAGGACGCGTACGAGGTCAACGAGCTCCGCAAGGCCGTGAACGCGACCAAGGCCGGGTTCGACGACGTCATCGCCGACTTCGACGCGGTCTTGACGCACCCCCGCGGCGAGCGCATCGTCGAGGGCACGTTCAACCGCCGTGCCCGTGCCGACGGCAACACCGTGGGCTACGACACGATCGCCGCCTCCGGCCACCACGCCTGCATCCTGCACTGGACCCGCAACGACGGCGCCGTCGAGCCGGGCGACCTGATCCTCATCGACGCCGGGGTCGAGGTCGACTCGTTCTACACGGCCGACATCACCCGCACGCTCCCGGTGAGCGGCACCTTCACCGACGTGCAGCGCCTCGTGTACGAAGCCGTGCTCGAAGCGGCGGACGCGGCCTTCGCCATCGTGAAGCCCGGCATCACCTTCCGTCAGGTGCACGCCACCGCGATGGAGGTCATCGCCCGCAAGACCGCCGAGTGGGGCTTCCTGCCCGGCAGCGCCGAGGAATCGCTCCAGCAGGACAACCAGTTCCACCGTCGCTACATGGTGCACGGCACGAGCCACCACCTCGGCCTCGACGTGCACGACTGCGCGAAGGCCCGGCGTGAGATGTACATCGACGGCACCGTGCAGGCCGGCATGGTCTTCACGATCGAGCCCGGCCTGTACTTCCAGCAGGACGACCTCACCGTGCCCGAGGAGTTCCGCGGCATCGGCGTCCGCATCGAGGACGACATCCTCGTGACCGAGGACGGCGCCGAGAACCTGTCCGTCGGCATCCCCCGGACCCCCTCGGAAGTGGAGGGGTGGATCGCCCGCTCCGGCCGCTAGCCTGAGCGGGTGACGACACCGGAGGTCTCCCCCAGCCCCAGCGAGAGCGCGTTCTCGATCGACGTCGAGCACTTCGACTCCCCCGACGCCCAGCGGCTCCGCGCCGCCCAGCGCCTGGAGATCGACCGTGCGTACGGCGGCGACACCGAACCCGGCGACAAGCCGACGGCGGACTCCATCGCGGTGTTCTTCCTCGCGCGGGACGACGACGGTACGCCGCTCGGCTGCGGCGGGCTGCGGGTCGTGCAGGACGGCATCACCGAGATCAAGCGGATGTACGTCCGGCCGGAGTCCCGGGGTGCCGGTGTCGCGGCGGCGCTGCTGCGTCGGTTGGAGGACGCTGCGCTCGACCTCGGGTCGCCGGCGCTCGTGCTGGAGACCGGGAACGAGCAGAAGCGTGCGATCGGGTTCTACGAGCGCGAGGGGTTCACGCGCATCGCGAACTTCGGGCCGTACGTCGGGGTGCCGACCTCGATCTGCTACTCGAAGGTCCTCTAGCCCGGGCCCCGAGCGGGCGAAGTACGTCCCGCTCGCAGCGCCTCGGCGGCCGTTCCCGCCCGCTCGACGACCCGCGCGCGGCGTGTCCCGCCCGCTCGACGGCCCGCGCGCGGCGTGTCCCGCCCGCTCGACGACCTGCGCGCGGCGTGTCCCGCCCGCTCGAGGACCCGCGGGCGCCGGGACGGACGCCGCCGAGGTCGCGGGAACGGCCGCTCCCCGCGACGGGGAGCGGCCGTTCGTGAGACCTCGGCGGACGTGAGCGGCGCGTCGTGCGACCTCGGCCCCGGCCTCGCCCCCAGCTTCGACCCCGGCCCCGATCCCGGCCCCGGAGCTCGGCGGCCGCCGGCGACTCAGCGTGACTCGTCGTCCTTCGGGGGCGCGGACTCCGCGGACTCGGCGGAGCTCGGCGCCGGCGGCGTCGCCCCGGTCACCCGCTCCCCGTAGCGCGGCGGCTCCTCCGCACGCGGCTGCTGTGCGGACGCGGGTGCTGCCGGCGCGGGAGCGGTCGCCGGGGTCTCCCCGTAGCGCGGCCCCTCGTTCGTGCCGTAGCGCGGCGTCCCCGTCTGCGCGCCGGAGGGCGGCGTGCCGGGCTGCTGCGCGCCTCCTGGCTGGTGGTGCGGTGTGGCGTGCCCACCGTACGGCGATCCCTGCTGACCGGCGCCCCACCCGCCGCCGGACCCGGCCGACTGCCCGCCGGAGCCGGGAGCACCGGAGCCGGCCCCGGGCCCCGGACGCCACGGCTGCTGCGGCGGCTGCCCCTGGAACCCGGCCCCCGGGCCGCTCTGCGGTCCCGGTGCACCCGGCGTCCCGGGGTTCCAGTGCGTGGTGGGGGCGAGCCCGGCCTCACCGAGGATGCGACGGGCCTGGCCCACGAGCTGCGGCTCGACGACGATCTGGTAGTTCGTCGCGAGGACCTGGTGCACGCTCGTGAAGTCCCGCTGCCGCTTCGTGATCGCGAACGAGACGATGCCGTAGAGCATGCCGAACGCCGCACCGATGATGGCGGCGGCGAGGATGAGGCCACCGGCACTCGGCGAGAAGAGCGTCAGCACGATGCCGAAGAAGATGCCGAGCCAGAGGCCGGACAGCGCGCCGGCGATCGCCGCACGGCCGTACGTCATCTTGCCGGTGACGCGCTCGACGGTCTTGAGGTCGTTGCCGACGATCGAGAGCTGGTTGACCGGGAAGTCGGCCTCGGCGAGCTTCGCCACCACGCGCTGGGCGTCGGGGTAGCTGTCGTAGGTGCCGAGGACGTCGCCCTTGGGCAGCGTCGGGAAGGCCTGGGCGGTCCGGCCGCCGAACGGGCTCTGATTGCTCACACAGCCATCATTCACCGCACACCTTGCAATCGCACGTGCACTCTCAGGGAAGCCGCCGACCGCCACGGCGGATCCGGCCAGACGCACCGACTACGCTGGGTCGGGTGAGCGCCACGAAGGTCTTCGTCGCCCGCCTCGCCGGGTGCTCCGTCTTCGACCCCGCGGGAGACCGCGTCGGCCGCGTCCGAGACGTCCTGGTGGTGTACCGCCGGGCCGATCCGCCGCACGTCGTCGGTCTGATCGTCGAGGTCCCGGGCAAGCGCCGGATCTTCGTGAGCATCGGCCGCATCACCTCGATCGGTGCCGGGCAGGTCATCACGACCGGCCTCGTGAACATGCGCCGCTTCGAGCAGCGCGGTGGCGAGGTCCGGGTGATCGCGGAGATGCTCGGCCGCAAGGTCCTCATCAAGAAGGAGCGCATCCGCGCCACCATCGAGGACGTCGCGATCGAGGACCGCGGGCAGGGCGACTGGGAGGTGTCGCAGCTCTTCCTCCGCAAGCCGAAGACCACGCCCTCCCCGTTCGGCAAGGGCCCGACGACGTTCGCGACCTGGAACGAGGTCACCGAGGACGAGCTGCCCGGCGAGGCCCAGTCCGCCGAACACGTGATCGCCGCCTACTCCGACCTGCTGCCGGCCGACCTGGCGTCGACGCTGCTCGACCTGCCCGAGGAACGGCGGTTCGAGGTCGCCGAGGAACTCCCCGACGACCGGCTCGCCGACGTGCTCGAGGAGATGCCCGACCAGCAGCGGATCGAGATCCTCACCCGGCTCGTCGACTCCCGTGCGGCCGACGTGCTCGACCACATGCAGCCGGACGACGCGGCCGACGTCCTCGCCCAGTTCTCCGACGAGCGCAGCGAGGCCCTCCTCCAGCTCATGGAGCCGGAAGAGGCGCAGGACGTCCGCATGCTCCTCGAGTACGAGCCCGACACCGCCGGTGGTCTCATGACGACCGAGCCGGTGATCGTCTCCGCCGACGCCACCGTCGCCGAGGGGCTCGCGCTCGTCCGCCGCCACGAACTCGCGCCGGTGCTCGGCGCCGCCGTCTGCGTGACGCTGCCGCCGTACGAGCCGCCGACCGGCCGGTTCCTCGGCCTCGTGCACTTCCAGCGGATGCTCCGCTACCCGCCGAACGAACGACTCGGCACGCTCATCGACCAGCAGACCGACCCGGTCCGCGTCGACGCGAGCGCGGCCGAGGTCACGCGCATCATGGCGACCTACAACCTGCTGTCCGTCCCCGTGGTCGACGATGCCCACCGTCTCGTCGGGGTGGTGACGATCGACGATGTCCTCGACCACGTCCTGCCGGACGACTGGCGAAGTCAGGGCGAGGGGGAACCCTCACCGCTTCCGCGCCAACGCCCACGCAGGACGCCCGTGACGACGGGAAGGAGGACCACCCGTGGCCCGAACGGATGACAACCGCCGCGATCGCGAGCGGAC
Organism: Curtobacterium sp. YR515; assembly: GCF_900113095.1. Lineage (NCBI taxonomy): Bacteria > Bacillati > Actinomycetota > Actinomycetes > Micrococcales > Microbacteriaceae > Curtobacterium > Curtobacterium sp. YR515. Next base: position 388,929 of record NZ_FOOD01000001.1, read on the forward strand.
CGATGCTCGACTCGACTCCCCCAAGGGCATGCGCACCCGCGTCCTGCCGACCCGGCGCCGAGGTCGCGGTGACGCCTTCGGTCGCGCGACCGAGGGCATCGCGCGTGCGATGGGAACGCCCTGGTTCCTCGTCGGCCTGACCCTGTTCTGCGTCGTCTGGATGGGCTACAACACGCTCGCCCCGAAGCCCTGGCAGTTCGACTCCGCGGCGATCGGCTTCACGGCCCTGACGCTCGTGCTGTCCCTGCAGGCGTCGTACGCGGCACCGCTCATCCTGCTCGCCCAGAACCGGCAGGACGACCGCGACCGTGTGCAGTTCGAGCAGGACCGGCAGCGCGCCGAGCGGAACCTCGCCGACACCGAGTACCTCGCCCGCGAGGTCGTGGCGCTCCGCCTGGCGATGCGGGACATGGCGTCGAAGGACTTCATCCGCGCCGAGATCCGCTCGCTGCTCGAGGAACTCGACCGGCGCGACGCCGAGGACGCCGGCTTCGCCGACGAGTCCGGCACGACGGCCCGTGGCTGACGGCGGCCGGTCGGACGAGCAGCTGGGCAGCGCGGTCCTCGCCGCGCTCGGCCGCGTGATCGACCCCGAGATCCGCCGGCCCGTCACGGAGCTCGACATGATCCGTGGTGTCGACGTGCAGCCAGGAGGCGCGGTGCGCGTCGACCTGCAGCTCACGATCGTCGGGTGCCCGGCCGCCGACACCATCGAGCGCGACGTGCGTGCGGCCGCCGGTTCCGTGGACGGCGTCTCGAGCGTGGCGGTCGACGTGTCCGTGATGGCCCCGGCGACGCGTGCCGCGCTCACCGAACGACTCCGCGCGGGGAGACCCCGGGGCGTGCAGTTCACCCCGGACTCGCTCACCCGGGTGATCGCGGTGACGAGCGGCAAGGGCGGCGTCGGCAAGTCGACGGTCACCGTGAACCTCGCCGCCGCCCTCGCGGCCCGCGGGCAGCGCGTGGGCATCGTGGACGTCGACGTGCACGGCTTCAGCGTCCCCGGGCTGATGGGGCTCACCGACGCCGCGGGCGTGGCCCCTCGCCCGACCCGGGTCGACAGCATGATCCTGCCGCCCGTCGCGCACGACGTGAAGATCGTCTCGATCGGCATGTTCGTGGACGACGTCTCGACCGCGGTGTCCTGGCGCGGTCCGATGCTGCACCGCACCGTCTCGCAGTTCCTCACCGACGTGTACTTCGGCGACCTCGACGTGCTCCTGCTCGACCTGCCGCCCGGTACCGGTGACGTGGCGATCTCGGTCGGCCAGCTGCTCCCCCACGCCGAGGTCCTGGTCGTCACCACGCCCCAGGCGGCCGCTGCCGACGTGGCCGAACGGAGCGGGATCGTCGCCCGTCAGACCGGGCAGCGGGTGATCGGCGTCGTCGAGAACATGGCGGGCCTCGTGCAGCCCGACGGGTCCGTGCTGCACCTCTTCGGCGAGGGCGGTGGCGCCGAGACCGCCCGCCGGCTCTCCCGCGACCAGGACACCGCCGTCCCGGTGCTCGGCAGCGTGCCGTTGTCCGTGCCGCTCCGCGAGGGCGGCGACGCCGGCGTCCCGGTGGTGCTCGGCGCTCCCGAGGACCCGGCAGCGGTGGCGCTGGCGGCGATCGCGGACCGCATCGGCACGATGGGACGGGGCCTGTCGGGCCGGAAGCTCGGGCTGTCGCTGTCGTAGGGTCGAGTGCATGAGCACTGATCACGTCAGCGTCGACTGGGAGCAGGCCCGCGACACCAACCGCGCGAACTGGGACGACCGGGTGCCCATCCACGAGGGCGCCTACGAGATCGACGCCCTGACCGACCCGGACCACCGCTCGACCGTCATCCGCGACGACCTGCCCGCACTGCGACCGTGGCTGCGAGACGGCTCCGTCGCCGGCCTCGACCTCTGCCACCTGCAGTGCCACATCGGCACGGACACGGTCTCGCTCGCGCGTGAGGGAGCCCGCGTCACCGGCGTCGACTTCTCCCCCGCGGCGCTCGCCTCGGCCGCCGGGCTGTCGGCGCGCCTCGGCCTCGACGTGACCTGGGTCGAGACGGACGTCCTCGACGCCCGGGCCGCGGTGGTGGGCGACTTCGACGTCGTCTACACGAGCATCGGGACGATCTGCTGGCTCGACGACCTCGACCGGTGGGCCGCCCAGGTCGCAGCACTCCTGCGACCGGGCGGCGTGTTCTTCATCCGCGACGGCCACCCCGCGCTGTACGCGCTCGACGAGGACGCCGACGGGCTCGTCACCCGCTACCGGTACTTCGCGGACGGCTCCGCCCAGCAGTGGGACGACGCCGGCACCTACGCGGGCGACGGCACGGTGTCGAACACCCGCACCTACGAGTGGCCGCACCCGCTGTCGGAGATCGTGAACGCCCTGCTCGGCGCCGGGCTCCGGCTGCGCCGACTCGACGAGGGTCGGACGCTGCCGTGGCGGTTCAGCCCGCGCATGGTCGACACCGGGGACGGCTCGTGGGAGTGGCCCGGCGAGGACCGCGACCGCCTCCCCACGACCTTCACGATCGTCGCGTCGAAGGACTGATCCGCCAGCCGATCGACGCTGCCTGTACGTCCTTTCATGGACAGGTCGTTCCACCGCGGAGCAATATGCAGGGGTATTCCACAATGCTCCTGCGGAATCGGGTCCGCAGGGGCTCCACCCGTGTCCGGCAACGCCGCCGGACCGAGGACAGGAGAACCGTGTGAACAGCAGGACCAGACTCAGGATCGGACTCGTCGCGGCCCTCGCGGCTGCACTGGCGGGCGGGTCCGTCGCAGCAGCACCGGCCATGGCGGCCACACCGGCGTGCGCCACCGCGTGGAGCGCGGGCACCGCCTACAGCGGCGGCGCGACGGTGAGCGAGAGCGGCACGAACTACACCGCGAACTGGTGGACGCAGGGCGACGACCCCGCGACCCACTCCGGCGCGACCGGCAGCGGCCAGCCCTGGACGTCCACGGGAGCCTGCGCCGGCACCGGCGGCGGCGGTACGACCAACCCCGGCGGCGGCACCACCACCCCGGGCACCGGCGGCAGCGGCGGGACGGCGAAGGGCCTGGTCTTCAGCCCCTACAAGGACGTCACCGTGAACCTCGACTGGAACACGAACGTGATGAACACCGCCGTCACCGGCACGCGCATCCCGGTCGTCGGGTCGAGCAACAGCCTGGTGTCCACCCGGGAGCCGGGCCTCAAGGCGATCACCCTCGCGTTCGCCACCGGCACCTGCGGCAGCGAGAACTGGGGCGGTGTCGCTGCGGACGCGTTCGCGAGCGCCAACATCCCGAAGCTCGACGCCGCGGGCGTGAACTACATCGTGAGCACCGGCGGTGCGGCGGGCTCGTTCAAGTGTTCGGGCACCGCGCTGCAGAGCTTCATCGCCCGGTACGCCACCCCGCACATGATCGGCGTCGACTTCGACATCGAGAGCGGGCAGTCCGCCGCCGACGTGCAGAACCTCGTCAACGCCGCAGCGCTCGCGCAGTCGAAGTACCCGGGGATGCGGTTCTCGTTCACCCTCGCGACCCTGGCCGCCAGCGACGGGAGCTTCGGCGGCCTCAACAGCACCGGTGACGCCACGGTCAAGGCCATCAAGGCATCGAGCCTGACGAACTACACCGTCAACCTCATGACGATGGACTTCGGCCGCGCGACGACCGCGAACTGCGTCCTGTCCGGATCGACCTGCGAGATGGGCAAGTCCTCGATCCAGGCCGTCACGAACCTCGAGCACACGTACGGCATCGCACCGTCGAAGATCGAGGTCACCCCGATGATCGGCGTGAACGACGCCTCCGACGAGGTCTTCACCCTCGCCGACGTCGACACGCTGTCCGCCTACGCGAAGGCGAACGGGCTCGCCGGGGTCCACTACTGGTCCCTCGACCGTGACACCCCGTGCTCCTCGACGACGGCGATGTCCACCTGCAGCTCCGTCCCGAGCGCTCCGGCCCTCGCGTGGACGGACCGCTTCCTGGCCGACCTGCAGTAGTCGCCACCGTCAACGGACTGGAGGCGCGGTGCCAGCTGGCACCGCGCCTCCAGTCCGTCATCGGCTCACGTGACGTCGCGTCAGGTCGCTTCGGCGTCGAACGGTGCGGCCTCGCCGACGGCGAGCGGCACCACGGGTGCCGTCGCGCGCACCTTCGACGCGGTCACCTGCGCGGTCTGCACCGCAGCGGCGCTGCTGCCGGAGTCGAGCAGCGCATCACGGATGATCCGGCGCGGGTCGTACTGCCGCGGGTCGAGCTTCTGCCAGTCGACCTCGTCGAACTCGGGGCCCATCTCGTCGCGCATCCGGTCCTTCGCGGTGTCGGCGAAGCGACGGACGGCCTTGACGAACTCGGCGAGCTTCTGGGCGTACTGCGGGAGTCGCTGCGGACCGAGCAGGAGGACGCCGATGATCCCGATCACCAGGAACTTCTCGAAGCCGTCGAACACGGTACGAGCGTAACCCGTCCACACCCCGGAGCACCCGTAGAGTTGTCACCCGAACGGAGTGTGCGTGTCAGAGAAAGAGTCGAACTGGAAGTTCGCCGAGGACATCGTCTCGGAGTCCGAGGTGATCGCCCGAGCCAGGGAGCACTCCCTCGAACTCGGGGTCGAGGCGATCTCCCCCGCCATCGGCGCACAGATCGGGGTCGTCGCGGCCGCCTCGCGCGCCACGAGCATGATCGAGATCGGCACCGGCCTGGGGGTGTCCGGGCTGTACCTGCTCGGCGGCGCACCGTCCGCCACGCTCACCACGATCGACATCGAGGTCGACCACCAGCAGTACGCCCGTGACGCGTACATCGCCGCGGGCACCGCCCCCGCCCGGATCCGACTCATCCCGGGTCGGGCGAACCAGGTGCTGCCGCGCATGAACGAGGCCTCGTACGACATCGTCCTCGTCGACGCCGACCCGGAGCACGTCATCGAGTACGTGGAGCACGGACTGCGGCTCGCTCGGCTCGGCGGGACCGTCCTCGTGCCGCACGCGCTCTGGCGGGGCCGGGTGGCCGACCCGGTGAAGCGTGACAGGGCGACGACCGACTTCCGGCTGCTGCTCACCGAGGTGTCGACGTCGGGTGCGGTCATCAGCGCGCTCTCCCCCGCCGGAGACGGACTGCTGCAGATGACGAAGGTCTCCGCTTAGTCGGTGTCGTCTCGGTCGGAGTCGTCGTGCCCGAGGTGGCGCAGGTAGCGCTCCGGGGACTCGAGGAACGACCGCTGGTGCCGGACGAGGTCGAGGTCGGCCCACTCCGTGCGCCGCAGGCCCCACTCGCCGACCTCGTGGATCGTCGCGCCGGGGAAGGCTGCGAGCACCGGTGAGTGCGTCGACATGAGCACCTGCCCGACACCGCTCTCGACGATCGACTGCAGCAGGCCGATGAGCGCCAGGCAGCCGGAGAACGACAGCGCGGACTCGGGTTCGTCGAGGATCCACAACCCGGGCCACCGCGCACGGTCGATCACGAAGTCGAGGAAGGACTCGCCGTGGCTGCGCTCGTGGAAGACCGGCTCGGGCCGGGACAGGTTCGGGTGTTCCTCGAGGTAGGTGAAGAACCCGTGCATGGTCTCCGCCCGGAGGAAGAACCCGCCGCGGGGCGCCCCGAAGTCGCGGCGGACGGCGATGTGTTCGCACAGGTCGGACTCGGAGGCGCGGGTCGAGTGCTGCGATCCGGTGCCGCCGCCCTCCGGCCCCATGCCGAACTGCAGCGCGATGGCCTCGACGATGGTGGACTTGCCGACGCCGTTCTCCCCGACGAACACCGTCACGGGGTCGAGGTCGAGGCCCTCGTCGAGGAGCTGCCGGACGGGGGCGAGTGTGGCGGGCCAGACGTCGCGGGGCATCGGGTCGGGGTCGCAGTACTCCTCGACGCGACGGATCGGCAGGTGGGTCCTCGGCACGGAGCCCATCCTGCCGTGCCACGCCGACATCGGCGCCGGGCGGGACGGACGGAGGGCGGGCGGACGGAGGGCCCGGAGCGTACGCGCTCCGGGCCCTCCGTTCTGGTGCGTCGACGTACTAGGCCGAGACGACCTCGGCGAGTGCGTCGTGGAGTTCCTTGGCCTCGGCATCGTTGACCGAGACGACCAGGCGGCCTCCACCTTCGAGCGGAACCCGCACGATGATGAGTCGACCCTCCTTAACAGCCTCCATCGGCCCGTCACCGGTCCTCGGCTTCATGGCTGCCATCAGATGTCCCCTTTCGTGCAGTACATGCACCCCCATTATCTCGTATCGATGGGGGAACTGCGAAACCGCCCAGGTTGGGGGTCGTGGATCGCGACGTTCTCGCGGTTCCGAGTGGTCACCTTGGCGTGTGCCGTACATCCGCTCCAAACGCCGTCAACCGCTCGACCCCGCCGTCGAGGCCGTCCCCGTCGGCGTGCGCGTCGCGGGGGCGTTCTCGTGGCGGATGCTCGTCGTCGTCGCCGCCCTCGCCGTCGTCGTGGCACTCGTGGTCCTGCTGCAGGACATCGTGGTGCCGTTCCTGATCGGCCTCATCGTGTGCGCCCTGCTCGCGCCGTTCTCGCTGTTCCTGCAGCGCCACCGCTGGCCGAAGTGGCTCGCGGTGCTGTCGTGCTTCCTCGCCGTCGTGATCGTGATCGGCGTCCTCGCGCTGGTCGTCACGGCGCAGATCCGGTACGACCTGCCGTCGCTCGAGCACCGTCTCGACCACAACGTGCAGTCGCTGCAGAGCCTGTTGGCCACCGAGCCGTTCGGCATCACGGCGTCGCAGGTCACGAAGTGGCTGTCCGACGGCACGAAGTTCCTGCAGACCCACGCGTCGTCGATCGCCTCGGGTGCGGCCGAGGCCGGGAGCGGGCTCGTGCACCTGCTCGAGGGCCTCTTCATCGTGGTGTTCACGACGATCTTCGTGCTCGTCGACGGCCCGCGCATCTGGTCGTGGGTGGTGCGGCTCTTCCCCCGCCGGGCGCGCGGTCGCATCGACGTCGCCGGGCACGCCGGCTGGAAGACCCTGACGAGCTTCATCCGCGTCCAGCTCGTCGTCGCGGTGACGGACGCGCTCGGCATCGTGATCGGCGCCCTCGCGCTGCAGGTGCCGCTCGCGATCCCGATCGGCGTCATCGTGTTCTTCGGCGCCTTCGTGCCGGTCGTCGGCGCGATCGTCGCGGGCGTCGTCGCGGTGCTCGTCGCGCTCGTGTTCAACGGCTGGGTGCCCGCGCTGGTCATGCTCGGCATCGTGATCGCCGTGCAGCAGCTCGAGAGCCACGTCCTGCACCCGTTCCTCACCGGGTCGGCCGTGCGCGTGCACCCGCTCGGTGTCGTGCTCGGCGTCACCGCGGGCACGACGATCGCCGGCGTCGTCGGGGCGTTCTTCGCGGTGCCGTTCATCGCGACCGCGAACGCGATGATCCATGCGGCGGCGTCAGCCGACCCCGAGGCGGTGGCGCGGGGCGCCGAGGACCGCGAGGCCGACGTCGATCACGGCGGGGTCCAGTCGTAGCCGTCGATCCACCAGCAGTAGTACATCCACACCCACTGCAGCGCGATGCAGACCACCACGACCGCCACCCGGTACACCCGTGACCGCGGCAGCGCGACGATCCCGAGCAGCGGGGCGATCGGCAGCAGGATGCGCCAGGTGCTCGACTGCGGGAAGAACACGGCCAGCAGGTACACCAGGTAGGCGACGCCCCAGAGCCGCAGCTCGAGCCCGATCCGCCGCGCGGCCGGCAGGGCCACGAACGCGGCGAACCCGACCACCACGACGGCGAGCAGGATCGCGCCGGCCGGCTGCCCGAACCACCACCCGAAGCCCTGCACCCACGGCGCGAACGGGACGAGTTCCCGCCACCCGATGTACGACGACCGCCACGCCAGTTCGGTGTCCGTGTACGCCCGGGGCACCCCGGTCACCGCCCAGGCGATCGCCGGCCACGCCAGCCCGACGATCCCGGACACGACCGCGACCACCGCGGGTGGGACGAACCGCTGCACGGTGAGCGGCGACGACGCGCGGACCCACGACGGGCGGACGAACCACGCGGCGAGGAACAGCACGATCAGCAGCGCGAAGGCCAGCCCGGTCGGCCGGGTCATGCCGAGCAGCAGGACGACCGGGAGCATCGACCACCAGCGGCGGTCCACCATCAGCAGCAACGCGACGAGGAGCAGGAACAGGCCCATCGACTCGGCGTACGCGACCTGGAACATCGCCGAGACGGGTGCGACGCAGAACAGCACGGTCGCGAAGGTCGCCCGAGCCGGGTCGAGGAACCGACCCATCAGCCGCCGGAACACGAGCGCCGCTCCCCAGCCGAACAGGAGCGAGACGGACACGGCGACGAACTCGAAGGACGCGCCCGTCAGCGCCATCAGGCCCCGCACCAGGAAGGGGTAGGCGGGCATGAACGCCCACGCGTTCTCGGTCACGTGTCCCGTGGCGTCGATCGGCAGCGTCGAGGGGTACCCGGACGCGGCGATCACCCGGTACCAGGCGCCGTCCCAGATCGACGAGAACGACAGCAGGCCGGGGTGCTGCACCGTGAACGAGTTCGCCGCCTGCACGCTCGCGAACGCGGCGAGCATCGTGCCCGTGACGATCCGCGCGAGCACGTACACGACCGTGATCCGCAGCCACCACGGCACGACCCGGTAGCGGGCGTGCCACCGGGCGCGGGCAGGGCTCAGCCGGGTGGACCCGGCCGTGGTCAGGCCGTCAGCCACCGACGCAGACCGTGCTCGACCGCGGTGATCTGGTCGACGGGGACCTGCTCGTCGTCGTGGTGGGCGAAGACCGGCTCGCCGGGTCCGTAGTTGACCGCGGGGACGCCGAGCGCCGAGAAGCGTGCGACGTCGGTCCACCCGTACTTCGGGCGGGGCGCGGGACCGCCGACGGCGGCCACGAAGTCCTGCGCCATCGGGGCGTCGAGTCCGGGGCGGGCACCGGCGGCGAGGTCGACGATCTGCACGTCGTAGCCGTCGAAGAGCTCGCGGATGTGGGCGACGGCCTCGTCCGCGCTGCGCGACGGGGCGAAGCGGTAGTTGACGTGCACCATGACCTCGTCGGGGATGACGTTGCCGGCGATGCCGCCCGTGATGCCGACGGCGTTGAGGCCCTCGCGGTAGTCGAGCCCGTCGACCGTGACCGTGCGCGGCTCGTAGGCGGCGAGCGTGGCCAGGATCGGCGCGGCCTTGTGGATCGCGTTGTCGCCGATCCAGCTCCGGGCGCTGTGCGAGCGCTTGCCGGAGGCGCGGACCTCGGCCCGGAGGTTGCCGTTGCACCCGCCCTCGATCTGCGCGCCGGAGGGCTCGCCGAGGATCGCGAAGTCGCCTGCGAGGAGCTCGGGACGCGTCCGTGCCAGGCGCCCGAGGCCGTTCAGCGCGTCGCTCACCTCTTCGTGGTCGTAGAAGACCCAGGTGACGTCGACGTTCGGCTCGGCGAGGTCGTACGCGAGCTTGAGCTGGACCGCGCAACCTGCCTTCATGTCCACCGTGCCGCGGCCCCAGAGGATCTCGGTGCCGTCCTCGGCCGTCCGGAACTCGGTCGGCAGGTTGCCGTTGAGCGGCACGGTGTCGATGTGCCCCGCGATGACCACGCGGCGGTCACGACCGAGGTTCGTCCGTGCCACGATCGCGTCGCCGTCGCGGATCACCTCGAGGTGGGGCAGCGGCGTCAGGGCGGCCTCGATCGCGTCGGCGAGCGGCCCTTCGTCACCGGACACCGACTCGATGTCGCAGATGGCACGGGTGATGTCGATGGACGAGGCGGTGAGGTCGAGCGGCTCCGGCATGCGGGAAGCCTACCGGCCGACCCTTGCAGCCCGGCGGAGCCGTCCGGACGGACGGGTGGCCCCCTCCCCTCGCTGGGTACCCTGGTCCGGTGACCGACACGACCGCTGCCACCGCCCGCCCGACCCACGCCTGGGGCCACGGCCTCGCGACGATCGCCGCCGACGGCACGACGCTCGACACCTGGTACCCGGAGACGTTCGTCGGCACACTGCCCGCCGACGCCGTGTTCCCCGCCGACCTGCGCGCACACGTCGGCGACGACCCGCGCCGCGGTGTCACGATCGAGGCGGTCACGACCGAGGTCACGATCGACGCCGCACCCGCGAGCACGCCGGACGCGTACCTCCGCCTGCACCTCCTCAGTCACCTGCACGTGGCGCCGAACGAGGTCAACCTCGACGGTGTCTTCGCCCACCTGCCGATCGTCGCGTGGACGAACGCGGGCCCGGTGCACCCCGACGACCTGACCCGCCTCCGCCCCGGCCTGCAGCGCGCCGGGATCGCCGTGCACGCGATCGACAAGTTCCCCCGGCTGGTCGACTACGTCGTGCCCGACCGCGTGCGCATCGCCGACGCGAACCGGGTCCGGCTCGGCGCCCACCTCGCTCCCGGCACGACGGTGATGCACGAGGGCTTCGTGAACTTCAACGCCGGCACCCTCGGCGACGCGATGATCGAGGGCCGTGTCTCGCAGGGCGTCGTCGTCGGGAACGGCACGGACATCGGCGGCGGTGCCTCCATCATGGGCACGCTGTCCGGCGGCGGCACCCACCGCGTCTCCCTCGGCGAGCGCGCGCTGCTCGGTGCGAACGCCGGTCTCGGCATCTCGCTCGGCGACGACTCCGTGGTCGAGGCCGGGCTGTACGTGACGGCCGGCACGAAGGTCGTCGTCGTCGGCGCGGCCCCGAACCCGGACGGCACCCCGAAGACGGTCAAGGCCGCCGAGCTCTCCGGCACGCCCAACATCCTGTTCCGCCGCAACTCGGTCTCCGGCGCGGTGGAGGCACTGCAGCGCCAGGGGCAGGGCATCCAGCTCAACACCGCGCTGCACGCGTAGGCGGTCCGTCCGTGGGGGGAACGGTCGACGGACCGCACGGCCCGGTGCCGGTCCGCCGGTACGCCGCACGCCGGGGCACGACGTCGGCCACGACGCTCGTGTGGTTGCACGGGGGTGGGTTCTTCCGCGGCAGCCTCGACCTGCCGGAAGCGCACGTCGTCGCCGGCACCCTCGCCGACCGCGGGCTCGACGTCGTCACGGTCGGGTACCGCCTCGCTCCCCTGCCCGGGTTGCCCGTCGTCGGACGCCGAGGAACCCGGGGGCGACGCCGCCACCCGGTGCCGAACGACGAGGTCCGCGCCGTGCTCGAGGTCGTCCGCGGCGAGACCGACGGTCCCGTCTTCCTCGGCGGGGCGAGTGCCGGCGCGTGCCTCGCAGCAGCCGTGACCCGGACGCTGCCGGACGCCGCACGGCCGGACGGACTCGTCCTCGCGTACGGGTTCTTCCACGCCCGCACCCCGCGCGACGCGGCAGTCCTCCGATCGGTCCGCGGGCACCGGCGGCTCACGCACCACCCGGCACTGCTCGACCGGGCGAACCGGAACCACGTCGGCCGCGCGGGTGACACCGCCACCGCGTTCCCCGGCGGCGAGGACCTCTCCGGCTTCCCCCGCACGCTCATGGTGGACGCCGAGCACGACACGATGCGGGCCTCGGGCGACCGGTTCGCCGACGAGCTGCGCGGCGCCGGGGTCGCGGTCGAACGGCACGTGCTCCCGGCAGCGCGCCACGCCTTCCTCAACCGGCCGGGGTCATCGGACTCGGACCGGGCGCTCGATCTCGTCACCGCCTGGGCGGCGCGCTCGTCCGGCGCCTGAGCGGCGCGGGCGGGCACGCGGCGGAGCCGACCGTGCGACGGACGGGAGGCACGGTGCCAGCCCGCACCGTGCCTCCCGTCGGTCGATCCGTACCGTCCACCGCCGCGCCCGCGCGTGGCTGCGCGGCGCGTCAGCGTGCGGGCAGGTCGCGCTCCGGGTGCCCGACGTAGAGCTGCTGCGGGCGCCCGATCTTGTTCAGCGGGTCGTTGTTGAGCTCGCGCCACTGCGCGATCCACCCGGGCAGACGCCCGATGGCGAAGAGGACCGTGAACATCCGCGGCGGGAAGCCCATCGCCTTGTAGATGATGCCCGTGTAGAAGTCGACGTTCGGGTAGAGCTTCCGGCTGACGAAGTACTCGTCCTCGAGCGCGATGCCCTCGAGCTCCATGGCGATGTCGAGCAGGTCGTCCTGCACGCCCAGCGCCTCGAGCACCTCGTGCGCCGACTCCTTCACGAGCTTCGCCCGCGGGTCGTAGTTCTTGTAGACGCGGTGCCCGAAGCCCATGAGCTTCACGCCGCGCTCCTTGTTCTTCACCCGCTCGACGAAGCGGGTCACCGGCTCGCCCGAGTCCTTGATCTGCTGGAGCATCTCGAGCACGGCCTCGTTCGCACCGCCGTGCAGCGGACCGTACAGCGCGTTGATGCCGGCGGAGATCGAGGCGAACATGTTCGCCTTCGTCGACCCGACCATCCGGACCGTGGCGGTGGAGGCGTTCTGCTCGTGGTCCTCGTGCAGGATCAGGAGCCGCTCGAGCGCCTTCGACAGCACCGGGTTCGGCTGGTAGGTCTCGGCCATCGTGCCGAAGTTCAGGCGCAGGAAGTTGTCGACGAAGGACAGCGAGTTGTCCGGGTAGAGGAACGCCTGCCCGATGGACTTCTTGTGCGCGTACGCGGCGATCACCGGCAGCTTCGCGAGGAGCCGGACGGTCTGGAGCTCGACCTTCTCGGGGTCGTCGACGTCCATGTCGTCCTCGTAGTAGGTCGACAGGGCGCTGACGGCGCTGGAGAGGACGGACATCGGGTGCGCCGAGTGCGGCAGGGCGTCGAACAGACGACGGAGGTCCTCGTGCAGCAGCGTGTGGCGGCGGATCCGGGCGTCGAAGGACTCGAGCTCGGCGGGCGTCGGCAGCTCGCCGTAGATGAGGAGCCAGGCGACCTCGAGGAAGGTCAGGTTCGACGCGACCTGGTCGATCGGGTAGCCGCGGTACCGCAGGATGCCCTGGTCACCGTCGATGTAGGTGATGGCGCTCTTCGTCGACCCGGTGTTCACGAACCCGTAGTCGAGCGTGTTCATCCCGGTCTGCTTCTTGAACGTCGAGATGTCGATGGTGGACGCACCGTCGACGCTCGGCAGGATCGGGAACTCCGCCGTGCCGCCCGGGTACGTCAGCGTCGCGGTCGCCGCGGTCTGCTCGGCGGCGGGACTCACGGGGACGGGCGTGGTGGGCGGTGTGGCCGTCTTCTGAGCGTCATTGGCAGTGTCAGTCACGGTGACAGCCTAATCGCGCCCACTGTCGGTCGTGCACACATCGAGCCTCAGGACTTGGTGGGAACCACGGATTGCGCCGAGCGCGAAAGGCTCAGGCGGACGCCAGACGACGCCCGCTCGCCAGTCGCTGCGCGGCTGCGGCGATGCGCTCGTCGGTCGCCGTGAGCGCCACACGCACGTGCTCGGCACCCGCTGCACCGTAGAAGGTCCCCGGTGCGACGAGGATCCCGCGCTCGGCCAGCCAGGCGACGGTGTCGAGCGCCGCTTCGCCGCGGGTGGCCCAGAGGTACAGGCCCGCCTCGCTGTGGTCGACCCGGAAGCCGGCGCCTTCGAGTGCCCGTCGGAGCATGTTCCGTCGGGCGCGGTAGAGCGCCTTCTGCGCCTGCACGTGGGACTCGTCGGCGAGGGCGACGATCATCGCTTCCTGCACCGGGAGCGGCGGCATCATGCCCGTGTGCTTGCGGACCGCGAGCACCTCGGCGAGGACCCGCGCGTCACCGGCGACGAAGGCCGCCCGGTAGCCGGCGAGGTTCGACTGCTTCGAGAGCGAGTAGACGCTGAGCACCCCGTCCACCGAGTCGCCCACGACCCGGGGGTCGAGGATCGTCGGGGTCGGTGCGGTGTCGTACGGCGGTTCCCACCCGAGTTCGGCGTAGCACTCGTCGCCGACGATGACGGCGCCGAGCTCCCGCGCCCGCTCGACCGCGGCGCGCAGCTCGTCGATCGACAGGACGCGGCCGTCGGGGTTGCCCGGGGAGTTCAGCCAGACGAGCTTCGTGGTGGACGGCCAGGCGGCCGGGTCGTCCGACGCGAGGGCGTCGGCGCCGACCAGGGCCGCACCGAGCTCGTACGTCGGGTACGCCGCGGCCGGGAACACCACCGTGTCGCCGCGGCCGATGCCGAGCCAGAGCGCGAGCCCGGCGATGAACTCCTTCGACCCGATGGTCGGGAGGACCTGGTCCGGCGTGAGGGTCACGCCCTGGCGCCGGCCGTACCAGTCCGCGATCGCCTCGCGCAGGGCCGGGGTGCCGGCGACCTGCGGGTAGGCGTGCGCGTCGGTCGCCTCGGCCAGCGCCGTGCGGACGACGGCGGGCGTCGGGTCGACGGGCGAGCCGACGCTGAGGTCGACGATGCCGCCCTCGACCGCCGCGGCCTGCTGCTTGAACGGGACGAGCTGGTCCCAGGGGAAGTCGGGGAGGTCGAGCGCCACGGGTCGGATCCGGTTCAGCCGCGGGGCGGTTCGGCCATGACGACCGGGTGGTCCTTGTGGATCACACCGACCTTCGCGGCACCGCCGGGGGAACCGACCTCTTCGAAGAACTCGACGTTGGCCTTGTAGTAGTCGGCCCACTCGTCGGGGAGGTCGTCCTCGTAGTAGATCGCCTCGACCGGGCACACCGGCTCGCACGCACCGCAGTCGACGCACTCGTCGGGGTGGATGTACAGCGACCGGTCACCCTCGTAGATGCAGTCGACCGGGCATTCGTCGATGCAGGCGCGGTCCTTGACGTCGACACAGGGCTGGGCGATCACGTACGTCACGGTTGGGGTGCTCCCTTCGGACTGAGCAGATCGAGTCTACCCGCGCGACCCGGCCGCACCTGACCGCCCGGCGGACGGACCGTCAGGCCCGGTCGGCCGTCCCCGACCGCCCGGCGGCCGACGCCCGGATGCCGGACAGGTCGGGCCACGCGAGCACGAGCGCCGTGACGGCCGCCGGCCCGAACGTCCACACGTAGCCCGCGACGTTGGCGAGCACGAGCGGGGAGCTCTGCCCGCCCACCGACGACAGCACCTGCGTCGCGGCGATGATCCCGATGCCGACCGCGGCGACCATCGCCCGCGACCGGTACAGCAGCCGGATGCCGACCGTGAGCCCGATCACGATCAACGAGGTGAGCACGATGCCGACCGGGAAGCCTCCGAGGGTCTGCTGGTGCGTGACCGTGCCGAGTCCCCCGGCGACGAGTCCGAGCACGAGGGCGACCACGACGGCGGTGACCTTCCCCTGCCGCGAGAACTCGGCGAACGTCTGCGGCGCCTGCGGGACCCGGTCGGCGTCGTGACGGAACGCCTCGACCGCCGGCGCCTGGTGCCGGGCACCGTGCGGCATCACCCACGACAGCGCGGTCGGGTCACGGGGATCGACCGGGTCGACCGTCACCTGGGACCGGTACTGCTCGACGGCCGCCCGGACCTTCGCCCGCACCGGTACGACGTCGACGGTCAGGTCGGCCTGCCCGGAGTCCGGGTCCACGATCATCGAGAACGGGAGTTCCTCGGCACGGGCGGCGTACCGCGCGGCGTGGTGGACCCGCACGTGGTCGGGGTGGCCGTAGCCGCCGTCGTCGGCGTAGCTCACCACCGCGTCCGCGCCGGCGGACCGGATCGCGGCGCGGATGTCGTCGACGACCTCGCCGAGGTCCGCCGCGGTCAGCGAGTCCGCCGGGGCGTCCCCGGCGGCGACGGCACGTCCGTCGGGGCCCCACTGCATGCCGGAGTCGGTGTAGCGGCGCTCGGGCAGGTCCGTCGGACGCGCACCCGACCCGCCGAGCCAGAGGTGCGCCGGACCGCCGAGTGCGGCGAGGGCGGCGGCGATCTCGGTCTCGCGGTGCGCGGCGACCCGCGGACCGTCGCCGAAGAGCGGCGCGAGCTCGGGCGTCAGCATCTCGCCGCGCTCGCCACGGGTGGCGGTGAGCACGGTCACCTCGGCGCCGAGCTCGAGCAGGGTGGCGATCGTCCCGCCCGACGAGAGCGTCTCGTCGTCGGGGTGGGCGTGCACGAACAGGACGCGCTCGGGGCGGGTTGCGGGGGCCTTCGACATCGGGTCCAAGCGTACCCAGCGGTGGCTAGCGGGGCGTCACGATGTAGGTCGCGGTGACGCCGTCGCTGCCGTCGGAGAAGGTCAGGACCACCCGGTAGCCGTCGCTCCGGAACATCCCGAAGGCGCTGGACGAGTCCGCCCGCTTCGCCGACTCGGTGAACCCGGCGTCGGTGAGCTGCTGCGCGGCGGCCTCGAAGTCGTCGACCGAGGCGGCACGGACCTGTGCCACCCACCCGGATCCGTTCGGCCCGCTCCCGCCGCCGAGCACGGTGCCGTCGACGAGCGGGACGTCCTTCGTCGGGAAGCCGTCGGGGACCTTGCCGTCCGAGGTCACGTTCGCGCCCTTGAGCGCGGTGTCGAGTGCGCCGTCGATGCCGCCGGCGACCGAGGCCATGCCGTCCTGGACGGCCTTGCCGTCGATGCCCTGCACGCCCTCGGCGACGCTCGACGCGACCGACGAGCCGAGGTCGGTGGCCTGCTTCACGGCGTCGGACGAGCAGCCGGCCAGTCCGGCGAGGGCGATGCCGGCGGCGACGGCGGCGATCAGGGTGCGGGTCGGGGTGCGCATGCCCAGCACCCTAGGGGGCGAGACGGGAGGCGCGGCGTGAGTCCCCTGGGAACGTCACGTGCGTGGCGGGGTCGCGCCGCGCCTCCTGGCTCGGTCCTGCGAGACCGCCCGCGTCAGGCGACGTACGCGCGCGTCGCCGCCACGAGGGCGTCGACGCCCACCGGGATCGCCGTCTCGGCCTGCGGCGCGTAGAAGGGCGAGTGGTTGCTCGGGATGTCCTCGCCGCGACGGAACAGCTCCGGGTCGGTGATGCCGGTGAACCAGTACACGAGCGGCGCCCCCGCCGCGGTGGCGAGCTGGCCGACGTCCTCGGACGCCATCGCCAGGCCGATCTCGAGGTCGCGGGCTCCGGGGACCTCGGCGCGGATCGCGTCGAGCACGGTCTGGGCGGCCTCGGCGTCGTTCACGGTGACCTCGGCACCCGGCGACCGCACGATCGTCGGCTCGGGGAGCCCACCGGCCTCGCTCTCGGCGCGGACGATGCGCTCGATCGAGGCGATGATCCGCTCGCGGGTCTCCTCGTTGCGGGCCCGCGTGGAGATCTCGATGACGGCCTGGTCGGGGATGATGTTCGCGCGGGTGCCGGCGTGGAAGCTGCCGACCGTGACGACCCCGGCGTCGCTCGGCGAGACCTCGCGCGAGACCACGGTCTGCAGGCGCACGACGGCCGACGCGGCCGTGACGACCGGGTCGAGCGAGGCCTGCGGGGCGGAACCGTGCGCGCCGCGGCCGTTGAACGTGACCGTCAGCCGGTCGCTCGACGCCATCACGGGGCCGCTGCCGACCGCGACGATGCCGACCGGCGCCGGCGCGGAGTGCTGTCCGAGGACGACGTCGGGCGTCGGGAAGCGCTCGACGAGCCCGTCCTCGACCATCGCCCGGGCGCCGGAGATGACCTCCTCCGCCGGCTGGAAGACACCGACGACGGTGCCGTGCCAGTCGCCCGTGGTGGCGGCGAGGCGCTCGAGGGTCCCGAGCAGCCACGTCACGTGGATGTCGTGGCCACAGGCGTGCATCGTCGGGACGTCGTTGCCGTCCTCGTCGGTGCCGTGGTGCTCGCTGGCGTAGGGCAGGCCGGTGCGCTCCTGGACCGGCAGCCCGTCCATGTCGGCGCGGAGCCACACGACGGGCCCCTCGCCGTTCGACAGGACGCCCACGACACCGGTGCCGCCGACGCCCGTGGTGACCTCGATCCCGCCGATCTCCGCGAGCCGGTCGGCGACGATGCCCGCCGTGCGGTGCTCCTGGAAGCCGAGCTCGGGGTGGGCGTGGAGGTCCTGGTACAGCGCGAGGAGGTCGAGAGTCACGCGCACCACGGTACATCCGACGACGGCCCGGCCACCTCGAACGAGGTGACCGGGCCGTCGGGGGGAGGCCGTGCCTCCTGGATGGACCGCTGCTTACGCGTCCTGACGCTTCAGGCGGGCGTAGGCGCGCTGGCGGGCCTGCGCGTCGAGCTCGACCTTGCGGATGCGCACGGCGTCGGGGGTGACCTCGACGCACTCGTCCTCACGCGCGAACTCGAGGCACTCCTCGAGCGACAGCTGGCGCGACGGCGTCATCGACTCGAAGGTGTCAGCGTTCGCCGAACGCATGTTCGTGAGCTTCTTCTCCTTCGTGATGTTGACGTCCATGTCGTCGGCGCGCGAGTTCTCGCCGATGACCATGCCCTCGTAGACCTCTTCGGTGGGGTTGACGAAGAACGTCATCCGCTCCTGGAGGTTCGTGATGGCGAACGGCGTGACGACACCCGAGCGGTCGGACACGATCGACCCGTTGATGCGGGTCTGGATCGGGCCGGCCCACTCGTCGTAGCCGTGCGAGATCGCGTTGGCGATGCCGGTGCCGCGGGTCTCGGTGAGGAACGACGTGCGGAAGCCGATCAGGCCGCGCGACGGGACGATGAACTCCATGCGCACCCAGCCGGTGCCGTGGTTCGTCATGTTCTCCATGCGGCCCTTGCGAGCGGCCATGAGCTGCGTGATCGCGCCGAGGTACTCCTCCGGCGTGTCGATCGTCATGTGCTCGTAGGGCTCCTGGAGCTTGCCGTTCTCGTCACGCTTGGTGACGACCTGCGGCTTGCCGACCGTGAGCTCGAAGCCCTCACGACGCATCTGCTCGACGAGGATGGCCAGTGCGAGTTCGCCGCGGCCCTGGACCTCCCACGCGTCGGGACGACCGATGTCGAGGACCTTGAGCGAGACGTTGCCGATGAGCTCGCGGTCGAGGCGCTCCTTGACCATGCGGGCGGTGAGCTTGTGGCCCTTGACCTTGCCGACGAGCGGGCTGGTGTTCGTGCCGATCGTCATCGAGATCGCCGGGTCGTCGACCGTGATGGTCGGCAGCGGACGGACGTCCTCGGGGTCGGTGAGGGTCTCACCGATGGTGATCGTGTCGAAGCCGGCGACGGCGACGATGTCACCGGGGCCCGCCGACTCGGCCGGGTAGCGCTCGAGCGCCTTGGTGACGAGCAGCTCGGTGATGCGGGCGTTGACGACGCTGCCGTCGTGCTTGACCCACGCGACCGTCTGGCCCTTCTTCATGGTGCCGTGGAAGATGCGCAGGAGCGCGAGGCGACCGAGGAACGGCGACGCGTCGAGGTTCGTGACGTGCGCCTGCAGCGGGTGCTCGTCGTCGTACTTCGGGGCGGGGACGTGCTGGAGGATCGCCTCGAAGAGGGGCTCGAGGTCGTCGTTGTCCGGCAGCGAGCCGTCGGCCGGCTTGTTGCGGCTGGCGGCACCCGCACGACCCGAGGCGTAGACCACGGGGACGTCGAGGATCGCGTCGAGGTCGAGGTCGTCGACCTCGTCCGACAGGTCGGAGGCGAGCCCGAGCAGGAGGTCCTGCGACTCGGACACGACCTCGTCGATGCGGGAGTCCGGGCGGTCCGTCTTGTTGACGAGCAGGATCACCGGGAGCTTCGCGGCGAGCGCCTTGCGGAGCACGAAGCGGGTCTGGGGCAGCGGGCCCTCTGATGCGTCGACGAGGAGCACGACGCCGTCGACCATGGAGAGGCCGCGCTCGACCTCACCACCGAAGTCGGCGTGACCCGGGGTGTCGATGACGTTGATCGTGATGGGGCCGTCCGCGCCGAACTCGGTCGCGTGCTTGCCGTTGTAGAGCACCGACGTGTTCTTCGCGAGGATCGTGATGCCCTTCTCGCGCTCGAGGTCGTTCGAGTCCATCATGCGGTCTTCGCCCTCGAAGTGGGCGTCGAACGAGTTGGTCTGCGTGAGCATCGCGTCGACGAGGGTGGTCTTGCCGTGGTCGACGTGTGCCACGATGGCGACGTTGCGCAGGTCGGACCGGGTGGCGAGCGCCATACAGGACATCCTTTGGTGTTCGGAAGAAGATCGGGCGGCCGACTGTGGCGCTCGCGCCGCGGTGGCACTGCCCGGAGGTGGGCAGAACGCCCGACACGCCAGTCTACCGGTAGTTCGCAACCGAGAGGAGTACCCCCGATGAGCCGTCGGCGAACGTGGATCGAGATCACGATCGTGCTGATGCTCTCGCTCGGCGGCAGCGCGCTGTACTCGGTGCTGCAGATCATCGACGACCTGTCGCAGACGACGCCGCTCGGGCAGCAGTCCACGGCGCTCAACACCTCGACCACGACCGTGCAGTACGTCGACCTCGCCCGGCAGCTCGTGGGCATCGCGGTCGACCTCGCGCCGGTCGCGCTCGTCTGCTTCCTGCTCTGGAGCACCACCCGCCCGCACCTCGGTCGGCTCGGCATCGACCGGTTCCGCGTGCGGCCCGACCTCGGTGGCGCGGCGCTCATCGCCCTCGGCATCGGGATCCCCGGGCTCGCGCTGTACTTCACCGGGCGGGCGCTCGGGTTCACCGTGAACGTGAACCCGGCGGCGCTCGACTCGTACTGGTGGACGATCCCCGTGCTGCTGCTCTCGGCGATCCGCTCCGGGCTGCAGGAGGAGGTGATCGTCGTCGGGTACCTCTACGAACGGCTGGGCGGCCTCGGGTGGGGGCGCTGGCAGGTCGTCCTGTCCACCGCGGTCCTGCGCGGGAGCTACCACCTCTACCAGGGGTTCGGCGCGTTCGTCGGGAACGCCGTGATGGGCATCGTGTTCGGCTGGATCTACACGAAGTGGGGTCGACTCCTCCCCCTGGTCATCACGCACTGCCTGCTCGACGCCGCGGTGTTCGTCGGGTACCCGTGGGTCGCGCACGCGTTCCCGCAGCTCTTCCGCTGACGCTGGTCGCCCGCGGCACGGCGGGCGACCGGTCCCGGGCGTCCGCCGCGCCGACCGCGCGGCATCCCCCCGTTCGGGCGTCGGCGATGCGGCGGACCCGTCCGACCCCGGTCCGACGGACCCACAGCGAACCCACAGCGCGGCGCCGCACCGGACCGTGGTCCCGCACCTACCGTGGCCGCATGAGCATCCCCGAGGTCGGCGATCCCGCACCCGGATTCACCCTGCCCGGCATGATCGTGCGCGACGGCACCCGCACCGACGACGAGTACGCCCTGTCGGCCGAGATCGGCCGGACGCTCGTGCTCGCCTTCTACCCGGGCGACGCCACCCCGGTCTGCACGGCACAGCTCTGCAGCTACCAAGAGGAACTCGACGACTTCGGCGACCTCGGCGCCGTGGTGTGGGGCGTCAGCCCGCAGGCGCTCGACTCGCACGAGGCGTTCGCCCGCGGGTCCTCGCTCACCTTCCCCCTGCTGAGCGACACCGCGGGGGACATCATCCGCGCGTACGGCGTGCAGGCGCCGGGGATCGGGCTCCGGCGGTCCGTGTTCGTGATCGGGCCGGACGGCGTGGTCCGCTGGCGGCACGTGGGGCTCGTCGGGCTCCGGTTCCCCAGGGCGGACGCGATCCGGGCGCAGATCGAGCTCCTCGTGGCGTGACACGGCGTGTCGGTCCCCCGAAAATGCGACGGTCTGGGGTATTGACACCCGAACGGGGGCCGAGGACGATTGACGCCACGAGAGGTCCACACAGGATCTGCCTCCCCGGGGAATCGGGTCGTCCGGAGATACGCGCTGGTGTGTCACACCCGCTCCCCGGGCGTTCCCGGGGAGGCATCTCGTAACCTCTTCGGCGTGACCACGATCCTCGCCCCCGGCATGCGTCTGCTCGCCGTCGTCCTGTGGGTCGCGGCCGCCGCGCTCGTTCCCCTCGCCCTCCTGAGCGGCGGCACCGCCTGGCTCGCCCCGGTCCCGAGCATCTGCATCGCCTTCATCGCGTGGGCGGTCCTCTGGCGCCCGCGCTTCGAGCTGACCGACGAGCACCTCCGCATCGTCGACGTCCGCCGCACCAGCACCTACACCTGGCGCCGCGTCACCGAGGTCCGCACCAAGTACGGCATCGAGATCGTCACGAGCGAGGGCGTCCGCCGCACGTGGCTCGCCACCCGCAGGTCGGCCCGGCTCGCCGCCGTGGTCGACGGTCGTCCAGGAGGCGCGGATCGCGTCGACGTCGACGCTGCGGCCGAGCGCATCCGGGCGTTCGTGCCCGAGCCGCCCGCACAGGACGGCCCGCCTCCGGCGACCGTGACGGCTGCGCCGATCACGCACCGTGTGCACGGGTGGACGATCCTCGCGATCGTCGTCCTCGCGTTCGTCGCGACCCTGGCGGCCGCGCAGCTCTGACCGCCGCGATCCCTCCGACGAAGAACGACATCCCCGACGTCGTGCGACGTCGGGGATGTCGTTTCCGTTCTCCAGCGGAGCGGACTACTTCTTGTAGCCCACGTCCTGCCACTTCACGGAGGACTGCTGGAACTGCGCCGGACCGTAGTTCACGAGGTCCTTGCGCACGCCCCAGGCGTAGGGCTCCGGGAACAGCGGGATCGTGCCCGCGACCTTGACGATCTTCTTGTCGATCGCGTCCGCGTCCTCGATGCGCTTGTCGGCGTCGAGTTCGGCGTTCGCCTTGTCCCAGGCGGCACCGAGCGAGTCGTCGGTCACGCCCGTGTAGTTCTGCCCCGCGTCGGCCGGGTAGTAGATCGACTTCAGCGACGACACCGGGAACGGCGTGCCCTGCCAGGCGAAGTACGTGGCGTCGAAGTCACGGCCGTCGGTGGTGACGTACTTCGTGAAGAAGTCGTCGGTCGGGACGGTGTCGATGGTCACCTTGAAGCCGGCGAGCTTCGTCTGCTGCTGCACGAGCTGCGCGACGTTCGCCGAGTTCTGGTTGTCCGACGGGATGACGAAGCGGACGTCGAGCGTCTTGCCGCCCTTGGTCGCGTAGCCGTCCGAGCCGATCGTGTAGCCGGCGTCCTCGAGCTTCTTCTTCGCCTTGTCGGTGCTGTAGCCGTAGACCGAGGAGACGTTGTCCTGGTAGCCCTTCTGGCCGGGCAGGTAGACGAGGTTGTTGAGGACCTGCACCGGGCTCTTCACCGGCGAGAGGATCGCCTGCGCGACGACCTGGCGGTTGATCGCCTGGGCGAACGCCTGGCGGACCTCCTGGTCCTTGAAGACGTCCGACGTGCCGTTCAGGGTGATCTGACGCTGGGTCGTGCCGAGCGAGCGCTCGATCTTCGAGTCCGAGCGGCTGTTCGCGGTCTTGAAGTTGTCCGCGCTGCCGTTCAGGTTGAAGGCGTCGAACTCCTTGTTCGCGTAGGCCTGGGCGACACCGTCGCGGGACACGGTCTTGAAGACGATCGTGTCGAGCTTCGGCGCGTCACCCCACCACTTCGAGTTCTTCTCGAAGGTCACGACGCCGCCGTTGGCGTCGAAGGTCTTGAGGATGTACGGGCCGGCGGAGACGTACGTCTTGCCGTCCGCGGCGAACGGACCCTTCGCCCACGAGTTGTTGAAGTGGTCGGGGGTGTCCACGGCCCAGTAGGGGTAGATCGCGGTGAAGACGCTCGGCCAGTCGGCGTTCGTCTTCGAGAACGTCACGATGACGTCGCGCTCGTCCGAACCCTGCGTGACGGAGTCGACGTCTTCCCAGACGTTGGTGGCGAGCGGGGCGAAGGCCTTGTTCGTGCCGTTCAGCGCCTTCCAGTTCGCCTCGACGTCCTTCTCGGTGATCGGGGTGCCGTCGGACCAGACCGCCTTGGGGTTGATCTTGATCTCGACGGTCTGGGGCGAGTCCTTCGTCAGCTCGATCGAGTCGACGTAGTCCTTGTTCGCCTCCCACTCGCCGTTGGCCTTGAACTGGATGAACCCGGGCAGGTAGGTGCCCGCGATCGTGTTGTCGTCGACCGTCCCGGAGTCGAGGTTCGACAGCTGCCAGTTCGCCGGTGCGGAGTCGATCGGCAGGGTGAGCGAGCCGCCGTCCTTGATCGTGTCGCGGTCGGCGACCGTCCAACCCGTCGACTTCAGCGACGACGTGGCGACGGCCGAGCTGCTCTGTCCGGCGGACCCGCCGCCGGAGCAGCCCGCGAGCACGAGTGCCGCGGCGGCTGCTGTGGCGAGCACGGCCGTCGTCTTGATCCTCATTCGCATGGCGAGGATTCCCTTTCGTTGTGGTTCGCGCCGGAGCGCCGGGACGCGACGGCCCCCGCCGCCACGCCTGTTGGTTGAGAACCCTAGTCACATCCGAAGGTCGCACAAGGGCTGCTGTACCGAATCGAAACATGCTCGTAACGAATGTTGCATAGCGTCAACAGGGATCACCCACCCCGGCTCGGAAGCGGCTAGCCTGTCGCCACCGAACAACGCCGTCCGGACGGACGGCCGCACCCCACTGAGGTCCCAGTACATGCTTGCTTTCCTCGCGAAGCGGATCGTCAACTACGTGATCCTGACGATCGTCGCGACGACGCTCGGCTACATCCTCGCCAGCGCGACGCTCAACCCGACGTCCCGGTACCTCGGCAAGAACCCGCCGGTCCCGCAGAGTTCGATCGACGCCGCGCTCCAGAAGCTCGGCGCCGACCCGAACACCCCGCTCCTGGTCCGCACGTGGAACTGGTGGGTGAACCTGGTCACGCACGGCTCACTCGGCATCAGCGCCCGCGGCACCGAGGTCACGGCCGACATCGTCGCCCGCTCCGGCACGAGTCTGCGACTGCTGGTGATCGGCACCCTGCTCGGTGCGATCCTCGGTGTCCTGCTCGGCGTCTGGAACGCCGTCAAGCAGTACAAGACGTCCGACCAGGTGTCGACCTACCTCTCGTTCGCGGTGCTCGCGACGCCCCCCTTCGTCATCGCGGTGGTGCTGATGATCCTCGCGACGACCCTGAACGGGGCGGTCGGGACGCAGCTGATCTCGTTCACCGGTGAGTACACCCCGGGGGTGACCGGGTTCTTCCCGGTGCTCGGCGACCGGCTGGTGCACCTGCTCTTACCGACGATCTCGCTGACGGTCGGCGCCGTCGCCTCGTACTCGCGCTACCAGCGCTCCGCGATGCTCGACGTGCTGTCGAACGACTTCATCCGGACGGCGCGCTCGAAGGGCCGGACGCGTGGATCGGCCATCATGCGGCACGGTGTCCGCGTCGCCCTCATCCCGATGTCGACGTTCTTCGCGTACTCGTTCGGCCTCATCCTGACCGGCGCGAGCATCACCGAACTGGTCTTCAGCTGGCACGGCATGGGCGAGTACTTCGTCCAGAGCATCAGCAACAACGACATCAACGCGGCAGCGGGCACGATCCTCTTCACGGCGATCCTCGTGCTCATCGCAGGCACCCTCGCGGACCTGCTCTACGCCGCGCTCGACCCGCGAGTGAGGGTGTGACCCGTGTCTGTTCTCGACCCCACGACCACGACCACCGCCGGCGACCCCGGTGACGGCAACGCCGGGCAGCCGGCGCACGTCGTCGAGGTGAAGGGAGGCCGCACCCCGCTCTGGCGCAAGGTGCTCGGCACCTGGCGTGCCCGCATCGGTGGCGGTGCACTCCTCCTCATCCTGCTCTGGGCCTTCGTCGGTCCGTACCTGTACCACTGGAACGCCGTCGACTCCGACGGGCTCGCCTTCGGCATGCCGCCGAGCGCCTCGCACTGGTTCGGCACGAACGACATCGGCCAGGACATCTACGCCCAGACCCTGGTGGGCCTGCAGAAGTCCCTGCTCATCGGGCTCATCGCCGGTCCCGCCGCGACCCTCATCGCGGGCATCGTCGGTGCGATCGCCGGGTACTTCGGCGGGTTCGTCGACCGGGCGCTCGTGTGGGGCATCGACCTGCTCCTGGTCATCCCGTCGTTCTACGCGCTCGTGCTCCTCAGCCCGCTGTTCAAGAACCTCAGCTGGCTCGCGCTCATCGTCGGCCTGGCGATCTTCGGGTGGATGATCATGGCCCGCGTGATCCGCGGACAGACGATGTCCCTCCGGGAGCGCGACTACGTCAAGGCCGCACGGTTCATGGGCGTCCCGTCGTTCACGATCATCCGGCGGCACATCCTGCCGAACGTGGCCTCGCTGCTCATCATCGACGCCACGCTCGGCGTCGGCGCGATGATCCTCTCCGAGAGCGCCCTGAGCTTCTTCGGCTTCGGCATCCAGGTGCCGGACGTGTCGCTCGGCACCCTGCTCGCCGCCGGCAGCCAGTCCGCGGTCACCCGACCGTGGCTGTTCGTCCTGCCGGCTGCGACGCTCGTCGCCACGGTCCTCTCCACCAGCCTGCTCGGCGACGCCCTGCGCGACGCCATCGACCCCACCTCGGGAGCCAACCGTGACTGAGCCGCTGCTCACCGTCTCCGACCTCGCCGTCACGTTCAACCCGGGCTCCAAGCCCGTGTACGCCGTGCGCGGCGTGGACTACTCCGTCAACCAGGGCGAGTTCCTCGGCATCGTGGGCGAGTCCGGATCGGGCAAGTCGGTGTCCTCGATGGCCGTGATGGGTCTGCTGCCGTCGTCGGCCAAGGTCGAGGGCAGCATCCGGTTCGACGGCCGCGAGCTGCTCGGCCTGAACGACCGCGAGATGTCGAAGCTCCGTGGCGGCGACATCGCGATGGTCTTCCAGGACCCGCTCTCCGCCCTGACGCCCGTGTACACGATCGGCCAGCAGATCATCGAGGGGCTGCGGCTGCACGACCGGAACCTCACCGCGCACGCCGCCCGGGCCCGCGCCGAGGAACTCCTGCGCGTCGTCGGCATCCCGAACCCCTCGCGGCGGCTCGACGCCTTCCCGCACGAGTTCTCCGGCGGCATGCGGCAGCGCGCCATGATCGCGATCGCCATCGCCAACGACCCGAAGCTGATCATCGCCGACGAGCCGACCACGGCGCTCGACGTGACGATCCAGGCACAGATCCTCGACGTGCTGCAGACCGCCAAGGACATGACCGGTGCCGCCGTCGTCCTCATCACGCACGACCTCGGCGTCGTCGCGGGCAACGCGGACCGGGTCGCCGTGATGTACGCCGGCCGGATCGTCGAGACGGCACCGGTCGAACCCCTCTTCCGCGAGCCGGTCATGCCGTACACGATCGGTCTGCTCCGCTCGATGCCGAACATGGCCTCGGCACGCTCGGAGCGCCTCGTCCCGCTCGACGGCCGCCCGCCGCTGCTCACCCAGAAGCCGACCGGCTGCCCGTTCGCCGACCGCTGCCCCGCGGTCCTCGACGCCTGCCGTGAGGGCGAGCCGGCCCTGATCGCCCCGTCGGTGGCACCGAGCGACGACAACCCGGTCCTGACCGGTGCGACGCCGACCATCACGAACGGCGCCTTCGACGACGAGCACACCGCCGCGTGCATCCGCCGCGACGAGATCGCCGCCGGCACGCTCGCCCGCTCCGAGATCTTCCCGCGCCCGGAGGACGTCCCCGAGTCCGAGATCGACCACGGCGACGACGTGGTCCTGCAGCTCGACGACGTCGTGAAGACCTTCCCGCTGACGAAGGGCGCCCTGTTCCGCCGGCGCATCGGCGAGGTGCACGCGGTCGACGGGATCTCGCTCACGCTGAAGCGCGGACAGGTCCTCGGGCTCGTCGGCGAGTCCGGCTGCGGCAAGACCACGACGATCATGGAGATCCTCGAGCTCGCCGGCGCGCAGCAGGGCAGCATCAAGGTGAACGGCGTCGACACCGGCACGCTGTCGAAGTCCGACCGCCGTGCGCTCCGGAGCGACATCCAGGTCGTCTTCCAGGACCCGATGGCCTCCATCGACCCCCGACTCGACATCGGGTCCGTGATCGGCGAGCCGCTCACGGTGCAGGGCGTGCCGAAGGACGAGATCCGCCGACGCGTGCGGGACTCGCTCGAGCTCGTCGGTCTCGAGCCGAGCTACATCGACCGGTACCCCCACGAGTTCTCCGGCGGCCAGCGACAGCGCATCGGCATCGCCCGCGCGCTCATCGTCGAGCCGAAGATCCTCGTGCTCGACGAGCCGGTGTCGGCGCTGGACGTGTCCGTGCAGGCCGGTGTCATCAACCTGCTCGAGGACCTCAAGCACCGCCTGGGCCTGTCCTACCTGTTCGTCGCGCACGACCTCTCGGTCGTCCGGCACATCGCCGACGACGTCGCGGTCATGTACCTCGGCCGGATCGTCGAGTACGGCGACGGCGACCGCGTGTTCGACGACCCGCAGCACCCCTACACCAGGGCCCTGCTGTCCGCGGTCCCGGTGCCGGACCCGTTCGCCGAGGCCGCCCGCGGACGCATCCTGCTCGACGGCGACCTCCCCTCCCCCACGGAACGGATCGACGGGTGCCGGTTCCGCACCCGTTGCCCGCTGTACCAGCTCCTCGACGAGGACCGGCAGCAGCAGTGCCGTTCGGTGGACCCGCGCCTGCAGGACGTGCACGGACGCGGCGTGGCCTGCATCCAGACCGACCAGAACCACCTGCTCACCGAGCGGGTGTCGGCGACGGTGTGACCGACTGACGTTCCGTGTGACGGACGGGAGGCGCGGTGCCAGCTGGCACCGCGCCTCCCGTCCGTCCTGTCGGGACGTCTCAGACGACGATCGCGACGACGCAGAGGGCGAACACGGCGATGCCGGACGCGACGGCCGGCACGTCCCAGCCCCGGACGACGGGGGCGTCGGGCGTGCGCCCGTGCCGTTCCGACCAGCGGTCGCGGACCGCGACGAACTCGTCCGGCTGCCGCAGCACGCGGGGCTCCCCGCGTCGGGTCGGCTTCGGCCGCGGCAGCGACGGACCGCCCCAGCAGGTGAGCCGGCGGCCGTCGGCGAGGTCGAGCACGATCTGCCATCGCATCCGGACGTCCTCGACGGCGCCCCACGGGACCGTGGTGGACCGGAGCGGGTTCACCACCGTGATCGCGTGGTCGGTGATCCGTACGTGCGGGCGGAAGGTGAGCACCCAGAGCACCCAGACGAGCGCGGCGAGGGGACCGACGGCGTGCAGGACGACGTCCCAGCTCCCCCGCACCGCGGCGTCGCCGAGCATGAACAGCGCCAGGAACGCGACGAGGCCGGACGCGACCGCGCCTCCGCGGCCTGCGCGGAGGACGACGGTGCGTCCGGCCTCGTTCGTGTCCAGCGGGATCAGCGTCCGAACTCGAACCCGGCGCCGGGGATGGCGTCCAGCAGGTCCTTCGTGTACTGCTCGCGCGGGTTGGCGAAGACCTCGTCGGTGGTCGCCTTCTCGACGATCTGTCCCTTGCGCATGACGCAGACGTTGTCCGCCACGAGGCGGACGACGGCCAGGTCGTGCGTGATGAACAGGTAGGTCAGGCCCAGCTCGGACTGCAGCTCGGTGAGCAGGTCGAGGATCTGGCCCTGCACGAGCACGTCGAGCGCGGAGACCGCCTCGTCGAGCACGATGACCTCGGGTTTGAGCGCGAGGGCCCGCGCCACGGCGATGCGCTGCCGCTGCCCGCCCGAGAGCTCGTTCGGGTAGCGGTTGACCATCGACTTCGGCAGCGCGACCTGGTCGAGCAGCTCCAGCACGCGGGCCCGGCGGGACGCCTTGTCGCCCACCTTGTGCGTGTGCAGCGGCTCGGCGATCGTGTTCCCGACGTTGTACATCGGGTCCAGCGAGCCGTACGGGTCCTGGAAGACCGGCTGCACGCGGCGGCGGAAGTCGAAGAGGTCCTTGCCCTTCAGCGCGCCGATGTCGATGCCGTCGAACTGGACCGTGCCGCTCGTGATGGCCTCGAGCTGCAGGACGAGCTTCGCGACGGTCGACTTGCCCGAACCGGACTCGCCGACGAGCGCCGTGGTGGTGCCCTTCGGGATCGAGAACGAGACGTCGTCGACGGCCTTGAGCTCGCGGGAGGCGAGGTTCTTGCCGCGCAGCTTGTAGACCTTCTCGAGGTTCTTCACCACGATGAGGTCCTTCGCCGGTGCCTGCTCGCGCTCCTGGGCGCGGGCGAGGAGCTCGGCGTCGTCGCTGCCGACGTCCGCGATGTCGACGCGCTGGTGCTGCACCTTGGACTGGATGCGACGGCTCGCGAGCGAGGGTGCCGCGGCGACGAGGCGCTGCGTGTACGGGTGCCGCGGGTTCGCCAGGATCTCCTTCGAGGGCCCGGCCTCGACGACCTGGCCCTTGTACATCACGACGAGCTTCTCGGCGCGCTCGGCAGCGAGGCCGAGGTCGTGCGTGATGAACAGGACGGAGGTGCCGAAGTCGCGGGTGAGGGTCTCGAGGTGGTCGAGGATCACGCGCTGCACGGTGACGTCGAGCGCACTCGTCGGCTCGTCGGCGATGAGCAGCTTCGGGCGGCTCGACAGACCGATGCCGATGAGCACGCGCTGCCGCATGCCGCCGGAGAACTCGTGCGGGTACTGCTTCAGGCGGGTCGACGCGTCGCCGAGGCCGGCCTCCTGCAGGACCTCGACCGCACGGGCACGGATGGCGTGCTTGCCGGTCGCGATGCCGTTGGCCTTGATGGCCTCTTCGACCTGGAAGCCGATCGACCACAGCGGGTTGAGGTTCGACATCGGGTCCTGCGGGACGTAGCCGATCTCCTTCCCGCGGATCTCCGACATCTCCTTGTCGCTCAGGCCGACGAGCTCGCGCCCGTTGAACTTGATCGACCCGCCGGTGACCTGGCCGGTCCCGGGCAGGAGCTTGATGATCGCCTGGGCGCTCGTCGACTTGCCGGAGCCGGACTCGCCGACGATCGCGAGCCGCTCACCCTGCTCGAGGGTGAAGCTGGCACCGCGGACCGCCTGGACGAAGCCGTTCTGCGTCTTGAAGCCGACCTCGAGGTCGGTGATCTCGAGCAGGGGCGCACCGGAGCCGCCGGTACGGCTGGCGTTCGGCTGGGTCAGTGTCTCGCTCATCGGCGGGCCCTCGCCTTCGGGTCGAGTGCGTCGCGGACCACGTCACCGAGGAGGAGGAACGCGAGCACGGTGATGGACAGGGCGGCGGACGGCCAGAAGATGGTCGACGGCGCGGTGCGGATCGACGCCTGGGCGTTGCCGATGTCGACACCCCAGCTGAGCGCCGACTGCGGCAGTCCGATTCCGAGGAAGGACAGCGTGGCCTCGGCGACGATGAACGTGCCGAGGGACACCGTCGCGACGACGATGACCGGTGCGAGCGAGTTCGGGACGACGTGGCGGACCAGCGTGGTGAAGCGGCTGACACCGAGCGCGGCCGAGGCCGTCACGTAGTCGGACTGCTTCGCGCTGAGCACGGCGCCGCGCATGATGCGGGCGATCTGCGGCCACGCGAACACGGCCAGCACGAGTGACACCGTCAGGGCGTTCCGCGCGGGGATCACGGACATGATCACGATCGCGCCGAGGACCGTCGGGATCGAGAAGAAGATGTCACCGATGCGGGACACGATCGTGTCGAGCCACCCGCCGAAGAAGCCGGCGAGGGCACCGATCACGATGCCGACGATCGACACGAGGACGGTCGCGACGACACCGACGATGAGCGAGTTGCGCGTGCCCCAGATGGTGCGGGCGTAGACGTCGTTGCCCTGGCGGTTGAAGCCCAGGATGTGGCCGGCCTCGGGTCCCTCGTTGCTCTTCGCCAGGTCCGCCGCACGCGGGTCGACGTGGGCGAAGAGCCCCGGGAAGAGCGCCACGAGGACGATCAGCAGGATGAGGACCGACGACACCCAGAACATCGGACGGGTCCGCATCGAGTCCCAGGCGTCGCTCCAGGTCGAACGGGTCTTCTCGTCCTCGTTGACCTGGTCGACCGCCTGGAGCGGGGTCTCCTCGATCGGGGCGACGTAGTGCGTCGCCGAGCGGGGTGCGGCGTTACTTGGCATAGCGGATCCTCGGGTCCAGGACGGCGTAGAGCAGGTCGACCAGGAGGTTGGCGAGCATGAAGATGATGACCATCACGGCGACGAACGACACGACGGTCGGACCCTCGCCGAGCTTGACGGCCTGGAACACCGTGCCACCCACACCGTGGATGTTGAAGATGCCCTCGGTGACGACCGCGCCGACCATCAGGTTGCCGATGTCGACACCCAGGTAGGTCACCACGGGGATGAGCGAGTTGCGGAAGATGTGCACACCCACCACGCGACGGCGCGGGAGCCCCTTGGCGGTCGCGGTGCGGACGAAGTCGGCCGACACGTTCTCGGCGACGCTCGCGCGGGTGAGGCGGACGATGTACGCGAACGACACCGACGCCAGCACGATCGCGGGCAGGACGAGCTCGGACCACGGCGCCTGACCCGACACCGTGACCCGGAACAGGCCGAGGTTGATGCCGAGGACGTACTGCAGCAGGAAGCCGACCACGAACGTCGGGACCGAGATGAGCAGGAGGCTCACGACCAGGGCGGTCGCGTCGAAGAGCTTGCCCTTGCGGAGACCGGCGATGACACCGACGACGATGCCGGCGATCGACTCGAACAGCAGGGCGAGGATCGCGAGGCGAGCCGTGATCGGGAAGGCCTGCGCGAGCTGCGAGCTCACGGGCAGACCCGAGTAGGTCAGCCCGAGGTCACCGCGGAACACGCCGCCGATCCAGAGCAGGTACTGGATGATGAACGGCTTGTCGAGGTTGTACTGCTGGCGCAGCTGCTCGATGACCTGCGGCGACGGCTGACGGTCACCGAACAGGGCGGCGATCGGGTCACCCGGCAGGGAGAACACCATGAAGTAGATGAGGAACGTGGCCCCGAAGAACACGGGGATGAGTTGCAGGAGGCGCTTGCCGAGGTACCAGGCCATCAGATCCCTGCCTGGTTCGGGACGCGCATGTCGTTCAGGTTCATGTCGTGAGGGGTGGACGGTCCGCGGGTCGGCACGGGAGTCCGGTGCGGGCGGCGGCGCCCGCTGTGGTGGGGGAAGGTGTTGCCGCCGAGGTACGGGGGTTCGGGAGCCTGGTGGGCTCCCGAACCCCCGTCCGGTGGTCGCGGAGCAGGATACCCGTCCGCGATGTGTCTCACGAGGAGACTGAGGTTACT
The DNA here is from genome assembly GCF_900113095.1 of Curtobacterium sp. YR515. NCBI lineage: Bacteria > Bacillati > Actinomycetota > Actinomycetes > Micrococcales > Microbacteriaceae > Curtobacterium > Curtobacterium sp. YR515. Next base: position 421,644 of record NZ_FOOD01000001.1, read on the forward strand.
TCTTGACCTCGACGTCGTAGTACAGCGGCACCGAGTTCCAGCCGAACTTCACGTTCGACACGGTGTCCGCGTTCCACACGCCGGTGACGTTGGAGTACCACAGCGGGATCTCCGGGAGGTCCTTGAACAGGAGCTCCTGCGCCTGGTCGAAGAACTTGTTGCCCTCTTCGACGGTCGCGGCCGAACGGCCCTTCTGGAGGAGCTCGTTGTACTCGGCCGAGTCGTAGCGCGAGTAGTTGCTCGACGAGCCGTCACCCATGGTCGGGCCGAGGAAGTTGTACAGCGACGGGTAGTCCGCCTGCCAACCGGTACGGCTGCCGCCCGTGAGCTTGTCGTCCGTCTGGACCGCGAGGGCCTCGGCGAACGTCGGGTACGCCTTGCCCTCGGCCTTGATGCCGAGCGTGCTCGAGATCGAGTTCGTGACCGCGGTCACCCACGCCTCGTGTCCGCCGTCGGCGTTGTACGAGATGGTGAGGGTGTCGTTGTACTTCGAGATCTTGTCGGCCTCGGCCCACAGCTCCTTGGCCTTCGACTTGTCGTAGGTCAGGACGTCCGAACCGTCGAGGTCGTCGTTCCAGCCGGCGATCACCGGGGAGGTGAAGTCCTTGGCCGGGGTGCGGGTGCCGTCGAAGATCTTGTCGGTGATCTGCTTGCGGTTGATCGCCATCGAGATCGCCTCGCGGCGGAGCTTGCCCTCTTCACCCTTCCAGTGGTCGAGGTAGTAGGGCAGGTAGATCGCCTGGAAGATGGCGGCGGCCTGGTTGACGTTCGAGTCCGGGAAGTCGGACTTGTAGGTCGCGAAGGCGCTGTCCGGCACGGCGTCGAGGACGTCGAGGTTGCCGCCCTGCGCATCGGAGTACGCGGTGTCCTGCGAGGTGTAGAACGTGACCGTCAGGCCGCCGTTCTTCGGCTTGCGCTTGCCCTCGTAGTCCTTGTTGGTGACGAGCTTGATCGACTGGTTGTGCGTCCACGCACCCTTGCCGTCGAGCTTGTACGGGCCGTTGCCGATCGGGTTCTCACCGAAGGCCTTGGTGTCCTTGTAGAACTCCGAGGGCAGCGGCACGAACGCCGAGTAGCCGAGCGACAGCGGGAAGTCCGACTGCGCCGACTTGAGCGTCACGGTGAACTCGTCGTCGCTGACGACCTTGAGGCCGGTGAGCTCGGAGTCCTTCGTGGCGTCGTAGCCCTCGATGTTCTCGAAGAAGTAGCTCGCGCCCTGCTTGTTCGAGAACTGGGCGGCCCAGTTCCACGCCTTCGTGAACGACTCGGCCGTGACCTTCTCGCCGTTGGTGAAGGTGTAGTCGGTGTTGAGCATGATGTCGAACGTCTTCGAGTCATCGGTGTCGATGCTCTTCGCGACCTCGTTCACCGGCTTGCCCTTGGCGTCGTAGGACACTAGGCCTTCGAAGATCGAGTCGATGATCTTGCCGCCGCCGACCTCGGTGGTGTTCGAGGGGATGAGCGGGTTCTGGGGCTCGTTGCCGTTGGTGGTGACGATGCCGGACGCGTTCGTCGAGCCCGCCTTGTCACCTCCACTGCTGCTGTTGCTGGAGCAGCCGGCCAGGGCGATTGCTGTGGCCCCGAGCACGGCGAGGGCTGCGAGCCCAGCGCGCTTCTTGATCAAGATTCCTCCTGGTGCATGGGACGCGGCGGGCGCACGGGTGCCTGCTCGCCACGTTTGACCTTTGCACTGTAGGCAGTGTGGGGAGTGCTCACCAAGCCCAGGGGAGATCGGTTACAAATCGGAAACCAAGTTGCACGATCCTTGCGAGAGGATGCAAGATTCGGGCGGATCACGGACGCCGGGGCGAGATTGTTGCAACCGCATCGAGATGCTTGCGTCCGTGCACAACTCTGTGCAAGCCGATTGCCTGGCTGCGCACAGCAGTGTGCCCCGCCCGGGACACCGGACGGGGCACACGTTACGCGAGCTCGGGATCAGGCGAACGCCTCGACCGGCGGGCAGGCGCACACGAGGTTCCGGTCGCCGTACGCCTGGTCGATCCGGCGCACCGGCGGCCAGTACTTCCGGGCGCTGATGCCCGGCAGCGGATAGACCGCCTGCTCGCGGGTGTAGGCGTGCGTCCACTCCCCCGAGATCACCGACGACGCGGTGTGCGGGGCGTGCACGAGCGGGTTGTCGTCCGCCGGCCACTCCCCGCGCTCGACCGCCGAGGCCTCGGCACGGATGGCGAGCATCGCGTCGACGAAGCGGTCGAGCTCGGCGAGGTCCTCGCTCTCGGTCGGCTCGACCATGAGCGTGCCCGCGACCGGGAACGACATCGTCGGGGCGTGGAAGCCGTAGTCGACCAGGCGCTTCGCGACGTCGTCCACCGTGATGCCCGTCGTGTCCCGGAGCGGGCGGAGGTCGAGGATGCACTCGTGCGCGACGAGACCCGACTCCCCCGTGTAGAGCACCGGGAACGCGTCGCGCAGGCGTGCGGCGATGTAGTTCGCCCCGAGCACCGCGGCCTCGGTCGCACGGGTGAGCCCCTCGAGCCCCATCATCCGGACGTACGTCCACGTGATCGGCAGGATGCTCGGGCTGCCGTACGGCGCTGCACTGACCGGGCCACCGGCGTGCGCGTCGCGGTCGGAACCCTCGGCGCGCACGGAGCCGGTGCGACGGTCGGCGTCCTGCGCGAACGGGTGGCCCGGCAGGAACGGTGCGAGGTGCGACTTCGCCGCGACCGGACCGACCCCGGGCCCGCCGCCACCGTGCGGGATGCAGAACGTCTTGTGCAGGTTGAGGTGCGAGACGTCCCCGCCGAAGTCGCCGAACCGAGCGTGGCCGAGCAGCGCGTTGAGGTTCGCGCCGTCGACGTAGACCTGGCCACCGGCGTCGTGCACGGCGGCGCAGATCTCGCGGATGTCGTGCTCGTAGACGCCGTGCGTGGACGGGTACGTGATCATGAGCGCGGCGAGCTGGTCGCCGTGCTGCTCGGTCTTCGCACGGAGGTCGTCGAGGTCGACGTTGCCGTTCTCGTCGCAGGCGACCACGACGACCTGCATGCCGGCGAGGACGGCCGACGCGGCGTTCGTGCCATGCGCGCTCGACGGGATGAGGCAGACCGTGCGGGACTCGTCGCCGCGGGACCGGTGGTACCCGCGGATCGCCAGGAGTCCGGCGAGTTCGCCCTGACTGCCCGCGTTCGGCTGCAGGGAGACCGTGTCGTACCCGGTGACCTCGGCCAGCCAGGACTCGAGGTCGCCGATCATGTCGAGGTAGCCCTCGACGTCGTCGCGCGGCGCGAACGGGTGGATGTTCGCGAACTCCGGCCACGTCACGGCAGCCATCTCGGTCGCCGCGTTGAGCTTCATCGTGCAGCTGCCGAGCGGGATCATGCCGCGGTCGAGCGCGTAGTCCTTGTCGGCGAGGTGCTTGAGGTAGCGCATCATGCGGGTCTCGCTGCGGTGGGCGCTGAAGACCGGGTGCGTCAGGTACTCGCTGCTCCGCAGCAGATCGGACGGGAGGCGCGTGGCCGCGTCCCGCACGGCGGTCTCCGTCGCCGGGACGGTCGCGTCGACCGCGCCGAACACGACGGCGAGGGCCGTCACGTCCTCGGGCATCGTCGTCTCGTCGACGGACAGCTGGAAGGTGTCGGCGTCGACGAGGTGCAGCAGGCGGTCCGCGTCACGGGCCGCGGCGACGAGTGCCTCGGCGCGTCCGGGCGCGCGGAGGGTGAGCGTGTCGAAGAACGCGTCGTGCACGACCTCGAGCCCGGCGTCACGGGCGGCCCCGGCGAGCGCCGACGTCGTCCGGGCGACGCGGCCCGCGATGAAGCGGAGCCCCTCGGGTCCGTGGTACACCGCGTACATCGAGGCCATCACGGCGAGCAGGACCTGCGCGGTGCAGATGTTGCTCGTCGCCTTCTCGCGGCGGATGTGCTGCTCGCGGGTCTGCAGGCTGAGGCGGTAGGCCATCTGCCCGTCGGCGTCGAAGGACACCCCGACGAGGCGGCCGGGCAGCTGGCGCTCGAGGCCGGCACGGACGGCGAGGTACCCGGCGTGCGGGCCACCGAAGCCGAGCGGGACGCCGAAGCGCTGGCTCGTGCCCACGGCGACGTCGGCGCCGAGGTCGCCGGGGCTGGCGAGGAGCGTCATCGCGAGGAGGTCCGCCGCGACGACCGCGATGCCCCCACCGGCGTGCACGCGCTCGATGACCGACGACGGGTCGACGATCCGACCGGAGGCGCCGGGGTACTGCACGATGACGCCGAAGGCACCGTCGAGCTGCTCGTCGGTCGGTCCGGCCACGGCGTCGAACCCGCGCAGGGCGATGCCGACGGCCTCGGCCCGGTGGTCGAGCAGCGCACGGGTCTGCGGCAGCAGGTCGGCGTCGACGAGGAACGCGTCGCCCTTGACCTTGGACGCCCGGCGGGCGAGGAGCATGCCCTCGACCACGGCCGTGCCCTCGTCGAGCATCGAGGCGCCGGCGGTGGCCATGCCCGTCAGGTCCGAGACCATGGTCTGGAAGTTGATGAGCGCCTCGAGCCGGCCCTGCGAGATCTCCGGCTGGTACGGCGTGTAGGCCGTGTACCAGCTGGGGTTCTCGAGCACGTTCCGCTGGATCACCGCGGGGGTGTGGGTGCCGTGGTACCCGAGCCCGATCATGGCGCGACGGACGGTGTTGCGGGCGGCCTTGGCGCGCAGTTCGGCGAGCGCCTCGGTCTCGCCGATCGCTGCGGGGATGCCCGAGTGGACGGTCGGCGCCGCGTGGATCGCCTCGGGGATCGCGGCTCGGACGAGGGCGTCGAGGGACGGCTGGCCGACGGCGTCGAGCATCGTCCGCTGGTCGGCCGGTGTGGTGCCGATGTGGCGGTCGGCGAAGGACGTCTGGAGGTTCTGGAGGTCGCCGGTCATGCGATGGACGCCCGGTACGCGTCGTGGTCCATGAGGTCCTCGGGGAAGGAGGTGCCGTCCACCTTGATCTTGACGAGCCAGCCGGCGCCGAACGGGTCCTGGTTGACGGTGTCGGGGGCGCCGACGACGGCGTCGTTGATCGCCACGACCTCGCCCTCGATCGGGGCGAAGAGCTCGCCGACGCTCTTGGTCGACTCGATCTCGCCGATCTGCTCGCCCGCGGTGGTGGCGGTGCCGACGGCGGGGAGCTCGACGTAGACGACGTCACCGAGCTGTTCGGCGGCGTGGTCGGTGATGCCGACGGTGACGGTGTCGCCCTCGACGAGCAGCCACTCGTGGTCGGCCGTGTACTGGAGTGCGGTCTGGTCGGTCATTGCATCAGCCTTTCGAGGCGCGGCGGTAGAAGGGGAACGCGGTGACGGTGCTGGGGATGGCCGTTCCGCGGACGTCGATGTGGAGGAGCTGTCCCTCGGTGGCGAGCGCCGGGTCGACGAACGCCATCGCGACGGGGTGGCCGAGGGTCGGCGAGAGCGCACCGGAGGTGACGGTGCCGACGACGACGCCGTCCTGCACGACGTCGTACCCGGCACGCGGGGCCCGGCGGCCCTCGGTGACCAGGCCGACGAGCACGCGGGCGTCGTCCGACGGGGTGACGCCGGTGGCGCCGACGAAGTCGCCGTCCTTGGCCACGACCCGGCCGAGGCCGGCCTGGGCGGGACGGACGTCGGTGCCGAGCTCGTGCCCGTAGAGCGGCATGCCCGCCTCGAGCCGGAGGGTGTCGCGGGCGGCGAGGCCGGCGGGCACGACCCCGCGGTCGGCGCCGGCCTCGAGCAGGGCGTCCCAGAGCGCTCCGGCGACGGACGGGTCGCTGTAGACCTCGAAGCCGTCCTCGCCGGTGTAGCCGGTGCGCGCGACGAGGACCTCGGCGCCGTCGAACACCGCGTGCAGCGCCCGGTAGTACCCGAGCTCGTCGAGGGGGCTCTCCGGCTGGAGCCGGTCGGCGACGACGAGCGCGTCGAGCGTCCCGGCAGCGGCCGGGCCCTGGATCGCGACCAGTGCGGTGGTGTCCGAGTCGTCCGACACCTCGACGTCGAAGCCGTCGGCCCGTGCCGTCAGGGCGTCCACCGCGACCTGCCGGTTCGACGCGTTCGCGACGACGAGGAAGACGTCCTCGTCGGTGCGGTAGACGACGAGGTCGTCGAGGATGCCGCCGTCGTCGGCGAGGAGGAGTGAGTACTTCGCCCGTCCGACCGGCATCGCCCCGAACGATCCGGCGAGCGCGTGGTCGAGGAAGGCCACGGCCTGCGGACCGGTGACGCCGACCTCGGCCATGTGCGAGAGGTCGAAGACACCGGCGGCCTGACGCACGGCGTGGTGCTCGGCGAGGTCGGACGAGTACCGGACGGGCATCCGGTACCCGGCGAAGTCGGTGAAGGTGGCGCCGGCGGCTTCGTGGGCGGGCTCCAGCGGCGACGAGCGCAGTGGGGACGTTGGCATGGGCGGAGTTCTCCTGGCATCGGCAGGACCCGACGACCGTCGTCGGGCGGAACTCCCCCTCTGTCATGGGCCTGAGAGTTTCACCGCGGCCCGTGAGGTCCGGCGGCTTTCACCGTGGGCGAGCCACGGACCGACCCGGTGGGGGCATCGTGGCTGCTTTTCAGAGTGGCCTGTCCGCTGCGGTGTGGGACCTGAGAGATTGTCGGGGGGATTGCTCCTTCGGTGCCGTGCAGGGTGCCCAGGGCACCGCACGACGTCTCCCGCGGCGGATGAACGGCCGGTCTTCAGTTGTCGGGCCGATCATACCGACCCCGCGTTTCGGGCATGTGACGGACCCGGTGGTTCGACATCTCGTAGAATGCGGGGATGGCAGGTCAGCGATCACGCCCCCGCGGGCAGCTCGAGCAGGCGGTGCTCGACGCGCTCTGGTCGGCGGACGGCGGGCTCAGCGCGCGCCAGGTGCTCGACGCCTTCCCGGAACCCCGGCCCGCACTGACGACCGTGCTCACCGTGCTCGACCGCCTCGGTCGCAAGGGTCGGGTGGAGCGGCAGCAGCACGACGACGCACCGCTCACCTTCCGTGCGACGAACAGCAGGGAGGAGCAGACGGCCTCCCTCATGTCGAACGCCCTCGCTGCCGCGACCGACCGCGAAGCCGCCCTGCTGCAGTTCACCGGCTCGCTCGCCTCCGACGACCTCGACGTCATCCGCCGCGCCCTCGACGCCCGAGCCCGTTCCTGACGGATCCGCCGTGGTCGTCACCGGAGTCGTCCTCATCGCGCTCGCCCTGGCGGTCGTGGTGCTCGCGCCCCGGGTCCTGACCCGCTCCGCGTGGACGATCGACCGGCCGCGAACCGCGCTGGTGTGCTGGTCGGTGGCGGTGCTGCTCGGCGTGGTCGGCTTCGTCGCGGGCATCACGTTGCTCGTCGTGGCGAACCGCCCGATCACCGACCCGATGGGCTTCGGCGGCTCCCCCACGCACGGCCTCAACGTCGGGGTCGCCCTGCTCGCCGTGCTCGCGTTCGTGATCGCGGTCCGGGTCCGGCCCGGCCCCGAGCACGAGGCCGTTCGCGAGGCGATGCGCTCCGGCGCGGCACCGCACCGCGAGATCGACGGCACGCCGGTGTCCGTCCTCGAGGCGGACCACGCACTCGCCTGCGCCGTCCCCGGCAGGTCCGGCGGCGTGCTCGTGAGCACCGGGCTCGCGGACCGTCTGCGCACCGACGAACTGGAGGCCGTGGTCGCCCACGAACGCGCGCACCTGACCCAGCGCCACGCGGTCGCGGTCGGGATCGCCGAGTCGATCGAGCGTGCGGTCCCGTGGATCCCCGGTGCGCGCGCCATGGCGCGCTCGACGCGCGTCCTCGTGGAGTTCGCCGCCGACGACGCGGCCGCACGACGTGTCGGACGCGACGCGCTGCGGCGAGCCGTCCTGGTGGCGGACGGGACGAGCGCGCTCGGGGCGATCCGCGCCTCCCGTCTGGGGTCCTGACGCGTGTCGGCGGTGGGGCATATGGTGATTGCACCGTGAAGCCACTGACCGAAGCAGACATCCGTTCGTCGTTCGTCAACGCCACCCCGGACGAACTCGCCCAGCTGCCCATCCCCGGCCTGCACGAGACGCTGTGGGACGAGCGCGAGTTCCTCGGGTGGCGCGACCCGCAGGCCGCCCGCCGCGGCTACATCGTGTCGTGGATCGACGACCGCCCGGTCGGGATCGTCGTGCGCTCCGCCGGTGGGTCCCTCCGCCCCGGGATCGCGGCGATGTGCTCGTTCTGCCACTCCCCGCAGCCGGCGACGCAGGTCCGCCTGTTCTCGGCCGCGCGTGCCGGAGAATCGGGGCGGAACGGCAACACCATCGGCTCCTACATCTGCGAGGACCTCGGGTGCCCGATGCTGATCCGCACCGCGCCGCCGCACCTCAACCCGCCGGCGACGATCGCGATGCGCGGCGAGGCGCTCCTGCAGCGGGTGCGGAACTTCACCGAGGACGTGGCGAAGACCGCGTGAGCCGGTTCAGCACCGCCCGGTGGGCCGTCGTCGAGGAACTCGGCGACGGCCGGTGGCGCCTGACCCTTCACGACGAGGCGGACGACGAGCTCGGCGCGTTCGGACTCGGCGTCGAGGGGCCGTGGGACCCGGACGTCGAACCGCACGTGGGCTTCGTGCTCGCGCAGCTCGGTCTGACGCTCCGCGGCACCCGACCCTGGCGGGTGGACGAGCTCGGGGACCAGCGGGCACCGGTGCTGCCGCTGGCGTGAGGGGCCCGGCGCTGCGGACTCACTCCGTCGCGGCGATGAAGTTCCGCAGGATCTCGCGGTCGTCGTCGGCGCGGGCGGCCCAGACGAGCTCGCTCCGGTGGTCGTCCGCCTCGAGCGGCAGCAGCACGACGGTGTCCGGAGCGGCGAGCGTGGCGCTCTCCGGCGCCACCGTCACCCCGAGGCCGGCGCCGACCAGGTGCAGCACCGTGGCCCAGGTGGTGGCCTCCTGCACGATGACGGGTCGCCGGGGACCGGACACCACCGGGGCGAGGTTGCGTTCGGTCGCGACCGATCCGGCCTCCGCCGGGAAGAACACGAACGGGTCGTCGAGCAGCTCCGGTCCCCGGATCGATGCCCGCGCCGCGAGCCGGTGCCCACGCGGGACCGCTGCCACGAACCGCTCGCTGCGGAACGGCAGGAAGCGCACGGCCGGGTCGGGATCGGGATCGCGCACGATCGCCAGGTCGAGCTCCCCACGGACGATCCGCGCCAGCAGGGTCGACGAGTAGCCCTCGGTGAGTTCCACGCGGACGAGCGGGAAGCGCTCCCGGAACACCTGCACGCGTTCGATCGGACCGAGCGGCAGCGCGGAGACGACGAACCCGACGTCGAGCCGACCCGCTTCGCCCCGGCCCACCCGCACGGTCTCGTCGAGGTCCCGGCGCGCCTGCTGCAGGAGCGATCGTGCCCGGCCCTGCAGCACCCGTCCGGCCGGGGTGAGCGCGACGCTGCGGCTCGTCCGCACGAAGAGGTCGACGCCGAGCGCCCGTTCCGTCCGCCGGATCTGCTGCGACAGTGCCGGCTGCGCGATCCGGAGCGCCTCGGCAGCACGTCCGAAGTGCAGTTCGTCGGCCACGGCGAGGAACGCCCGGAGCTGCCGGAGGTCGACGTCGGGCTCACGATCCATGCACACAGCGTATCGATCCGCGCGAACGAGTATTGGACGGGACTCGGCACGGCGTCCGATGATGGGTGCATGCCCGATGCGACCACCACCGACGCCGTGCTCATCACCGACATCGCCTCCGCTGCCGACGCCGAGGCGTTCCGCGTCCTGAACGAGGCGTGGATCAGCCGGTTCTTCACGCTCGAGGACAAGGACCGCAAGCTCCTCGGCGACCCGCTCGGCCAGATCGTCGAGCCCGGCGGCGCCGCCTTCGTCGCACGGCTCGGATCGGACGGGCCGGTCATCGGCTGCGTCGGCATCGCGCCCGTCGGGCCCGGGGTGTTCGAGCTGGTCAAGATGGCCGTCTCGCCCGAGCACCAGGGGCACGGCACCGGCCGGAAGCTCATCGCCGCGGCGCTCGAACGTGCCCGGGCGATCGGTGCGCACCGGGTGGTGCTGGAGAGCAACGCGCAGCTGGCCAGCGCCGTGCACCTGTACGAGGCGTTCGGGTTCCGGCACCTCGGCCACGACGAGGTCGCGCCCAGCCCCTACGCCCGCGCGGACGTCCACATGACACTCGACCTCTGAGCGGAGCCGCCAGGGAGCGGTACCAACCCGGTACGCTCGCGGCATGGCGACACACGAGGTGCAGGCCGTCCGCGAACGCGGCGCGTGGCAGGTGTTCATCGACGGGTTCCTGGTGACCGAGGTCACCCGGTGGCCCTCCGTCGGGTTCGTCGCCCGCGAGTGGATCGGGCTCACCGAAGAGGTGCCCGCGCGCGAGGTCGACCTGACGATCCGCGTCGTCGGACGCAACCAGTACGTGGCCTGACGCTCCCCGTCAGCGAGCAGCTGCGACGAGCTGGCGCCCTCGCCGGGGAGACGCCACCATGGACCGCGTGAGCACCACGACCTTCGACGACCTGATCGCGATCGGCGAAGCCGCCGACGTCACCGGCTGGGACTTCTCGTGGCTCGACGGCCGCGCCACCGAGGAGCGCCCGCCGTGGGGCTACGCGAAGCTGCTCGGCGAGCGACTCGGCCGCCTCGCCGAGGTCCCCGGTTCCGCCAGCCTCGACGTGCAGACCGGCGGTGGTGAGGTCCTCGCCGAGGCCACGGCGTTCCCGGCCACGGCGGTCGCGACGGAGTCCTGGGCGCCGAACGTCGCCGCCGCCACTCGGCTCCTGCACCCGCGCGGAGTGGTCATCGTCGCTGACCCGGACGAACCGCCGCTGCCCTTCGCCGACGGCGCCTTCGACCTCGTGACGAGCCGGCACCCCGCCGCGATCCACTGGGACGAGATCGCCCGGGTACTCGCCCCCGGAGGCACCTACTTCGCCCAGCACGTCGGCCCGGCGAGCGTGTTCGAGCTCATCGAGTTCCTCCTCGGCCCGAAGCCGATCGAGCGTCGGGGGCGACACCACGACGACGAGGCCGACGCCGCGCGAGCCGCCGGCCTCGAGGTCGTGGACCTCCGGACCGCTCGCACCCGCATCGAGATCCGCGACGTCGCGGCGGTGGTCTACCTGCTGCGGAAGGTGATCTGGTGGGTGCCGGACTTCAGCGTCGAGCGGTACCGCGACCGTCTGCGCGACCTGCACGAGCTGATCCAGCGGGACGGACCGTTCGTGGCGTCCTCAGCCCGGCACCTCATCGAGGCGCGCCGACCCGAGTAGCCGACCCGCGCCTCCAGGCCGACGGCAACAGCCGACAGCCGATAGCCGACAGCCAGCAGCTGACGGCCCGCACCAGCCCGCCGCTCACGCGACGTGCCAGACCAGCCCCTCCTGCGCACTCGACGGGTAGGCAGCCGCGATCCGCAGCACCGCCTCGCGCAGCGTGTCCGGCGAGCACGCCAGGTTGAGCCGCGCGAACCCGCGGCCCTGCGATCCGAACCCGAGGCCGGAGTTCAACGCGACGTAGGCGTGCTCCCGGAGCGGCACGGCCGGGTCGTCCCCGAGCCCGATGCCGCGGAAGTCGAGCCACGCCAGGTAGCCGGCGCGGGGCCGGGTGTACACGACGCCGGGCAGGTGCTCCGCGAGGAGGGAGCCGAGCAGCCGTTCGTTCGCGACGATCCGAGCGACCACGTCGTCGAGCCAGTCCGTCGCCAGGCTGAACGCCGCGAGGTTCGCGTGCAACCCGAGGATGCTCGTGCGGCAGGCGACCTCTTCCCAGAGCGTGTCGAGGAGCGCTGCCGTCCGTGCGTCCCCGGCGACGATGATCGAGCACTTCACCCCGGCGAGGTTCCAGCCCTTGCTCGCGCTCGTGACGCAGATGCTCCGCGCCCCGGCGGGCTCGGCGACCGCGGCGAACGGGGTGAAGCGGACGCCGGGGTGCGTCAGCGGTGCGTGGATCTCGTCGCTGATGACGAGGACGTCGTACCGTGCGGCCAGTTCGGCGAGCGCCACGAGGTCGTCGTGGTCGTGCACGAGGCCGACGGGGTTGTGCGGGTTGCAGAGCAGGAAGACGCGGACGCCGTCGGCGAAGGCGCGCTCGAGCCCCTCGAGGTCGAGCCGGTAGACGCCCCACTGCTCGAGCAGCGGGACCTCCACGACCTGACATCGGGCCTCTTCGACGAGCTCGAAGAACGGCGGGTACACCGGCGGCGTGATCGCGACCCGGCCGCCGTCCGGCAGCGCGAGGCGGAGCGACTCGACGATCCCGACGCTGACGTCCGTGGCGAGGGAGACCCGGGCGGGGTCGACGTCCCAGTCCCAGCGGTCCTTCGCGAACGCGGCGAACGCCGGTGCGAGCGGCCCGGGCCCGTCGAGGTACCCGAGGTCGGACTGCTGCACCCGCTCGATGAGCGCCTGCCGGATCGCCGGCGCGACCTCGTGGTCCATCTCGGCGACGAACAGGGGCAGCACGTCGGGCGCGTACCGCGTCCACTTGATGCTCGTGCGGACCCCTCGCAGGGTGCCGACCGGGTCCTCCTCGTCGTGCGCCATGCGTCCCAGCATGCATCGGACTGGAGGCGCGGCGCGAGTCCGGCCGTCATCCTGCGTCGTGCGCGGGCCGGCCCGCGGCCGCGGGCCGGCCCGCGCGCCGGGGCCGCGCCGGGGCCGCGGATCGCATCGTGAGCAGAAAGAGTCGGGTTGCCTGCGCCGACCCGACCATTGCTGCTCAGCAGATGCGCGTCACGCCCCCGGCTCGGGCTCGACCGCGAGCCAGAGCTCGGCCTCCGCGGTACGACCGCCGGGTGCGAGCCGGACACGAGCGATCTCCGGCGCCGCCACGAGACGGTACGGGTTGGCGGGCAACCACTCCCCGAACGCCTGCGGCCACAGCGCCTGGATCGCTCCGGGCACCGGTCCCGAGCCGGAGAACACGACCCACGTCGCTGCCGGCACCTCGATGACTTCGAGGCCCGGTGCGCTCTCGACCGAGGTGGCGGCGACCACCGAGTAACGGAGGAGACTGCCGTCCGCGCGGCCCTCGGCGAACGCATCGGAGACGGACAGCACGCCCGAGGGCTCCTGGTCGGAGAGTCCGGCGATGCGCTCCCGGTCCTCGGGGGTGATGCTGCGTTCGAACGCCTGGATGGCGTCGTTCGGCCCCTCGTACACGAGCGGGACAAGGGTCGAGCGTCCGATGAGACGGAAGGCGGGTTTCTGGACGAGGCGGTACTGCACGGGAGTGCTCCCTTCGACGGTGAGACGGAAGGACAGCCGACCCTGCGACCGGAGGACGGCGCCGGGCTCGCGCGCCTCCTGCGGCCCGATGCCGTGCACGGCGCGGAACGCCCGCCCGAACGCATCGGCCGAGCCGTACCCGAAGCGTGCGGCGACGTCCGAGACGGTCGTCGTCCCCGAGGCGATGACGGCCGCGGCAAGCGTCATCCGCCGACGTCGGACGTACTCGGAGAGCGGCATCCCGGCGAGCGCGGAGAACACGCGCCGGAAGTGGTACTCGCTCGTCCCGGTGATGCGCGCGAGCTCGTCCACGTCGAGCACGGTGTCGTCCGGGCCGCCGTCGAGGTGCTCCTCGACCGCGGCGATCGCCTCGTTCCAACGCTCCATGTCGGTGTCCTTCCTGGTGGTGTCCTCGACGCTACGGTGACGTCGCGCGACGGACACGATGATCCCTGCCCGGGCTGGTCGGCCTACTGTCTGGGTCATGAGCACGAGCACCGCCGACAAGGCGACCACCCTCACGCAGCTGCACGAAGCACCGGAGATCCTCCGCGTCGTCAACGTCTGGGACGCGATCAGCGCGAAGGTCGTCAGCGACCTGCCGGAGACGAAGGCGATCGCCACCGCCGGGCACTCCATCGCCGCCTCGCACGGGTACGACGACGGCGGGATGCCGCTCGACCTGGCACTGTCGGGCGCCGCGACCGTCGCCGCCGCCACGGACCTGCCCGTCACGGCGGACCTCGACGACGGCTACGAGGACCCGGCCGAGACGATCCGCCGCGCGATCGCTGCGGGAATCGTGGGCGCGAACGTCGAGGACCGCCTCCGCCCGTTCGACGAGGCCGTCGCCCGGGTCGCCGCCATCACCGCCGCCGCCCAGGCCGAGGGCATCGACTTCCAGCTCAACGCCCGCACCGACGCCATCGCCCGCGGCGGGGACCGCCCGATCGAGGAGAGCATCGCCGACGCGATCGCCCGCGGCAAGGCGTTCCTCGACAACGGCGCCGCGCTGGTGTTCGTGCCGGGAGCCATCCAGCGTGACGTCGTGGAGCAGCTCGTCGCGGGCCTCGGTCGCGGCAAGCTGTCCGTGATCGGGCTGCCGGGCGCCCTGCCCGCCGCCGAGTACGAGGCCCTCGGGGTCGCCCGCATCTCGTACGGCCCGCTGACGCAGCGCGTCGCGCTCCGCGCGCTGCGCGACCTGGCGACCGACCTGTACGGCGGTGGCGTCGTGCCGGAGGACACCCCGACCCTGAACTGAACCAACAGGTGGCCTGGAGGCGCGGTGCCAGCTGGTGCCGCGCCTCCCGTCCGTCGGTCGGTCGCCTCCGATACCTTCTTGCCATGACCCTGGACGTCGACGCGCTGCTCGCACCGCCCTCCCCCGTGGCCGCGCGGGCGCTGGATGTCGTGCGTGCGTGGTCCTCGCCGGCGCTGGTGCACCACTGCCTGCGCTCGTGGGCGTGGGCGTCGCTCCTCGCACCGACCATCGAGCTCGAGCCGGACCGTGAGCTGCTGTTCGTCGCCACGATGCTGCACGACCTCGGCGTGACGCCGTCTTTCGACGCCCACGCCGTGCCGTTCGAGGAAGCCGGCGGTGCGGTCGGCAGCGTGTTCGCCCTCGGTGCCGGGTGGGACGCCGCCCGTGCCCGCCGGGTCGGTGAGGTGATCGAGCGCCACATGTGGACGTCGGTCGACCCCGCGCTCGACGTCGAGGGACACCTGCTCGAGGTCGCGACCTCGCTCGACGTCTCCGGGGCCGGGTTCGCCCGGTGGACGGCGTCAGACCTGCTCGCCGTCACCGCGGCAGTCCCCCGCCTCGACTTCTCCGAGGCGTTCGACGGGCTGATCCACGAGCAGGCCGGTCGCAAGCCGTCGTCCTCCGCCGCCAGACTCGACGGCTCGGGCAACGTCGCTGCCGGTGGGAGCCGTTGGACATCGTTCCTGGACAATCCGGGCATCGTCGAGTAGAGTATTCTTTTGGTGCACTGCAGCGAACCCATCTGACTCGCGCACACCGAACCGTCTCGAAGCCGACTCACCCGAGTCGCATTCCCACGAGACCACCGCTCGATCCGAACGGACGAGCTGCACGTCGAAGCTCGACGTGCGCGCCCCGCACTCGATGCGTCGCGCCGGACTCAGCCGTCCGCCGACACCGAGTCGCCCTGGGCGCCGAACGACCAGGAAGTACCGCAACACCATGACCAGCAACGAACGAATCACCATCACCGGCACCGCCCTCGCGGCGCCGACCGTCTCCCCCGACCGCATCGCCGAGTTCGGTGTGCGCGACGAGCGCTCGCAGCGCGAGTACCTCGTCCGCATCCCGGCCGACGACCTCGGTCTCTTCATCACCCGTGGCGCCCGCGTCGACATCGACGGCGAGGCCGGCTGGACCGTGCCCGGTCGCTCGTGGCGCGGCGAGGCGAGCCGCACGCTCGTGCAGGCGCAGTCCGTCCGCGTGGGCGAACTGGCACTCGCAGCCTGAGCCCAGCACGCCACACACGAAGGCCGCCGAGCACTGCTCGGCGGCCTTCGTCGTGTGTCGGGTCAGTCGGTCTTGTCCGCGGCCGCTGTGTCCGCCGCGGCCGTGTCCGCGGTCGCCGTATCCGCGGCCGCCGTGTCCGCGTCCGCCGTGTTCGCTTCGTCGGCGTCGGCGAAGCGGTGCCCGCCGTCGACGTCCACCGGCCGTTCGGTCCCCGCTCGCTCCGCAGCGTCCCGCAGCCGCCGGATGAACGCGTGGTCCTCGGGCTCGAGTTCGTCGTCGGGCGCCGCGCTCACGGTCAACTCGCTCGCGGGGCCGATCAGCACCGTCGTCCGGGTCACCGAGCCGTCGTCGGCCACCGCGGGGATCGCAACGGTGTCGGTCCTGCCGTTGGCACCGAGGATCGCCGCGTAGTCCGCGACCGCATCGGCGATCGCGTCCCCCGTGAGGATCTGGCTGCCGTCGTAGTGGATGTACTTCACGTTGCCTCCTAGCCTCTCGACGGTAGGTGGGCGTGATGCGCGTGGGCCGAGCAAGCGCGTTCTGTGGCCAAACCGACGCGAGCGCGGCGCTGACGCTCGTTCCGCTGCTCCGTCAGGAGTGTTCGCATCGCTCGCAGCCTGGAGGTGTCGCCGGACAGCCCAGTGCGCGCTCCGTGCAGGAGCGAAGGGAAGATCCTGGTCTTCATCGTGCAGGCCACGTCCTCTCGTCGAAGTCACCCGATACTCGCGCGAACGTCCTGACCGCCACGAACATTCGGAATGTACGGGCGGATCGACTGCCCACCCCCATGGTGGTGATCTGGAGGTGCCCCGATGCTCGTCGAACGCAGCGCCGCCCTCATCCGTGCCTCGCGGGAAGATGTCCGCATGTCCACATCGAGCCTAGGGTCGGCGGCCGGAGTGGATCCTTCGATGATCGAGGCGTTCGAAGCAGGCACCGAACAGCCGTCGGAAGCGGTTCTCACCCGGATCCTCCGAGCGGCACGCCTCCGCCCGAGCATCCCGCTCGCGCTCTTTGCCGACGAGATCATCGCCGTCGCCCGCGAGTTCCACCTCCGGGACGTTCGTGTGTTCGGGTCGACGGTACGCGGCCACGACACCGACGCGAGCGACATCGATCTGCTGGTTTCCACCACGCCGGCGACGTCCCTCTTCGATCTCGGAGGCTTCGCCGACGCCGTCGAATCGATGACCGGTTTCCCTGTCGACGTCCTCCTCGACGACCTCCTCGACGACCTCGAGGATGACGAACACTTCCGTCACGTGCTCGTCGAGGCCGTGCCCCTCTGAGCGGGACAGATCAGTACTCGCCCTTGACGACGAAGTACGAACCGCGGATCGTCCCCGCCAGCTTCGACTTCTGCCGCGCGAACTTGAACTTGTCCGCCAGCTCCTCCGGCACTTCCATGCCGTCCGAGAGCTTGAACCCGACCGCTCGCTTGCCGCCCGGCTCCAACGTGTAGAGGACGTTGACCGCGAGTCCGGACTCGTAGAAGACGTGGGTCCAGCGGATCCCGTCGACGAAGGCCTCGGTGGCTTCGAGCGGCTTCGAGGCGATGACCAGCCCCCGCTCGTCCTGGAGGACCTTCGTGACGTAGTCGACCAGGTCGGGCACGTCCTCGGCGGGGTGGGTGGTGAAGACGTGGTCGTACTTGTTCTTGAAGTACCTGGCCTCGTTCGCCCGGAGTCCGGCGAGGGCGTCGGCGACCGGCGAGGACTCCAACCCCACGGTGGACACGTGCTCGAAGTCGACGACGTACGACATGGGGCCTCCTCGGCGATGGACTCAGCGCAAATCTAGTCGGTTCGCAATTCGCGTTGCTGTCCGTACGCGCGGCGATGCGGACCGTGTGGCTGACGCTCGCGCTCACCGTGCCGATAGCGTCCGTGATGCAAGCTTCTTCGGTATGGCGTCGGATCGCCTCCAATCCGTTCCTTCGATGGGTGAACACGTTTCTCCTCGGTGCGCTCCTCATCCCCCTCACGATCGGTGCGGTCAACCAGCAGAATGCCAACGACGAAGCAAACCGAGCCCGCATGATCGAGACCTACGACGCGGTCATCACGACGTCGACGGCTTACATGGCCGTGCGGAGCTCACCAACATCAGATGGTCCACACCTCGAACAGGTCCAGGCGGACTTCGACGCCGCCTACTTCACTGCCCTGATGTATGCGAGCAGCAACTCGAGCGAGGAGAACGTCCGGGTCTTCGCCGCGCTGAACAAGCTCATGTCCGAAGTCCACGATGAACGCGATCTCGATCAGAAGCGGTTCTATACACGGCTCCTGAACCTCGTGATCGCGACCTGCTCGGTACACAACAGTCCGAGCAAATGCTCCGATCGGGCACTCTTGACCGAGTGACCAGCCCCATTGGACATGAGCGGCGCGGCCCGGACGACGCGGTCCGATGGCGCTTCTGCCCCTTGCACGTGCACCACGAATTGTGGAACGAAACTCCCCCACGCTTCGCCGTGCACGGCGTCAACTCCTGAGGACCTCGAGCAGTGCGGTCACGACCATGACGAGACCGAATACACCGAGCACAGCACCCAGCATGCGAATCCAAGCGGTTCCCCACCTCGCCTGCGGATTCCACGCGAGGCCAGCTTTCTCCGCTGCCAACGCCAGCTTGATGATCACCTGCGGGAAGACCACCACGAAAGCGCCCCACAGCAGCACCACGGCCCCGACGATCAGTTGGAATCCCGTCCCCATGCGAACGACGGTACTGGTCGTGACCGCAGCGGGGGCAACTCGCTCAGTTGTTGAAGCGGAACTCCACCACGTCGCCGTCCTGCATGACGTAGTCCTTGCCCTCGATCCGTGCCTTGCCGTGCGCACGGGCCTCGGCGATGGAGCCAGCAGCCATGAGGTCCTCGAACGAGATGACCTCGGCCTTGATGAAGCCCTTCTCGAAGTCGGTGTGGATCACGCCGGCAGCCTGGGGTGCCTTCCACCCCTTGCCGATCGTCCACGCGCGGGCTTCCTTCGGACCGGCCGTCAGGTAGGTCTGCAGCCCGAGCGTGTCGAAGCCGATGCGGGCGAGCTGGTCGAGGCCGGACTCGGTCTGCCCGGTCGATTCGAGGAGCTCCGCGGCGTCGGCCGGGTCGAGCTCGATCAGCTCGGACTCGACCTGGGCGTCGAGGAACACGGCCTGGGCGGGCGCGACGAGGGCGGCCAGTTCGGCCTTGCGGGACTCGTCGGTGAGGATCGCCTCGTCGACGTTGAAGACGAAGATGAACGGCTTCGCCGACAGGAGCCCGAGCTCGGCGATCGGAGCGAGGTCGATCGAGGTGGCGGACAGGAGCGTGCCCTGCTCGAGCGCTGCCTTGGCCTCACGAGCGGTCTCGAGCACGATCGGCTCGGCCTGCTTCAGCTTCACGGTCTTCTCGTACCGCGGCAGCGCCTTCTCGATGGTCTCGAGGTCGGCGAGGATCAGCTCGGTGTTGATGACCTCGAGGTCGTCCTTCGGCGACACCTTGTTCGCGACGTGCACGACGTCGTCGTCGGTGAAACCACGGACGACCTGCGCGATGGCGTCGGCCTCGCGGATGTTGGCGAGGAACTTGTTGCCGAGCCCCTCGCCTTCGCTCGCACCCTTGACGATGCCGGCGATGTCGACGAACGACACGGGGGCCGGCACGGTCTTCTCGGAGTTGAAGAGCGTTGCGAGCTGGTCCAGCCGCGGGTCGGGGAGGTTCACCACGCCGACGTTCGGCTCGATCGTCGCGAACGGGTAGTTCGCGGCGAGGACCTGGTTCTTGGTCAGGGCGTTGAACAGGGTCGACTTGCCGACGTTCGGGAGACCGACGATTCCGATGGTGAGTGCCACGGGAGGACAGCCTACCGGCGGCCGCCCGCCGGGGCCGACCCGCGCCTCCAGTCCGACAGTCCAAGGGCGGACGGCGGACGGAGGACGGCCGACAACCGACAACCGACAACCGACAACCGACGCCCCCCCCCCCCCCCCCCCCCCCCCCCCCCCCCCCCCCCCCCCCCCCCCCCCCCCCCCCCGGCCCGGCCCGGCCCGGCCGCAACGCCGAGGGGCTCTGCGGCGATGTCGGCGCCGCGTGCGACGATCGGGACCGTGCCGTTGAACTTCACCGCGATCGACTTCGAGACCGCGAACAGCTCGCCCGCCAGCGCCTGCTCGGTCGGACTCGTCAAGGTCCGCGCGGGCAGGGTCGTCGAGCGGGCGTCGTGGTTCATCCGACCGCCGCTTGGGCACGACGCCTTCCTCGAGTGGAACACCCGCATCCACGGCATCGTCGCGTCGGACGTCGTCGGGGCGAAGTCGTGGGAACAGCAGTACCCGGACATCGTGGCGTTCGCCGACGGGGACGTCCTCGTGGCGCACAACGCCCGCTTCGACATGGGCGTGATCGCCGGTGGGTGCTCGGCGACGGGGATCGACCTCGCGGAACACCACTCGCTGTGCTCGCTGCAGGTCGCCCGCAAGACCTACACGCTCGACTCCTACCGCCTGCCGATGGCGGCACGGGCCGCCGGTTACGAGGGCTTCCAGCACCACGACGCGGCCGCCGATGCCGAGGCGTGTGCGGCGATCGTCGTGCACGCGGCCGGGCACCACGGGACGGACACGGTCGAGGCGCTCGGCGCGGCCGTCCGGGTCGCCATCGCTCCGGTGCGGGCCCGAGCGGAGAAGCCGCGGACGGCTGCGCAGCCCCGGCTGTCGAACCGCCCGATGATCTTCGCCGACTGACAGCGGCGCGCTGGCCGGTCCGCCGCGGGCCCGGTGGTATTGTCACGACAATCCCTACTGCTGAAGGACCGCGATGACCAACGAAGGCCAGCTGCCGTCCGACCTGTTCATGGACCTGGACCGGTCGGGTCCGATGCCCCTGTACTTCCAGGTCGCCTCGCGCATCGAGGAGTCGATCCGCTCCGGCGCGATGCCCCCGGGTGCCCGCCTCGAGAACGAGATCGCCCTCGGTGAGCGGCTCGGGCTGTCCCGGCCGACGATCCGCCGGGCGATCCAGGACCTCGTCGACAAGGGCCTGCTCGTGCGCCGGCGCGGGATCGGCACCCAGGTCGTGCACGGCCCGGTGACCCGCAAGGTGGAGCTCACCAGCCTCTACGACGACCTCGCACAGGGGTCGCAGGCCCCGGCGACGAAGCTCCTCGAACGCAACGACGTGCCCGCCCCGGACGCCGTCGCCGAGGCGCTCGGCATCGCACCGGGCACCACGGTCGCCCACATCCGTCGCGTGCGCTTCGCCGAGGACGTCCCGATGGCGATCCTCGAGAACTACCTGCCGCCGGAGTTCCTCGAGATCACCGACGACGACCTGCAGACCCACGGCCTGTACCAGCTCCTGCGCGGCCGCGGCGTGACCATGCGGGTCGCGAAGCAGCGCATCGGCGCCCGAGCGGTCACCGACGAGGAGGCCGGCCTGCTCGAGATCGAGGACGGCGACCCGGTGCTCACGATGAGCCGCACCGCGTACGACGCCTCGGGCCGCGCGGTCGAGTACGGCGTGCACTGCTACCGCCCCGACCGCTACTCGTTCGAGGTCACGCTCGTCGACAAGTAGGCGGCCCGCTCAGGCGAACGAGGGGACCCCGAGTTCGCCCGTCACGTACTGCGCCCGGCCGAAGCCGAAGGACCAGTCCTCCGGCCCGTTCTCGACGTACCCGATGAAGACGTCCTCGGACGCGACACCGACCCCGGCAAGGCCGTCGTGGATCGCGCGGTAGAGCTCCTGCTTCGCGGCCTGGTCGCGCCCGCGCTGCGTGAAGACCTGGATCATCACGACGCCGTCGGTGCGCTCGAACCCGAGTCCGGCGTCCTCGGCGATGATCTGCTGCGCCGGGTGCTCGGTGACGACCTGGAACCGGTCGCGTGCGGGGATGCCGTACACGTCGACGATGGCGGTGTGGATCGCGTCGGCGACGGCACGCACGGCCTCGGGCGTGCGGCCGGTGGCGAGGTCGATACGGACGAGCGGCATGGTGCCTCCTGCGGGTCGATACTTTGTCCTGACAAACTAACATGGATTGCGACGGCAGGACGAGCAGACGGGAGGCGCGGTGCCAGCTGGCACCGCGCCTCCCGTCCGTCGGGTCGTGCGTCTAGAGCACGGGGGTCGCCGCCGCGTAGGTGAGCGGTCCGTCGACGCGCGCCACCTCGTGCCACGCCCCGTCGGCGAGCGACGCCTCCGCCGCTTCCACGATCGACGCAGCCGCCAGGCCGTCGGCGACCGACGGCGCGAGCTGCTCCCCGCGCCGGACGCTCGCGATGAACTGCGCGGCCTCGACGGTCTTCAGGTCGTCGTACCCCATGGCGGTGCCGGCGCCCGGCTGGAAGCGGGCGAACTCGCCGTCCCCCGCGGCCACGTAGTGGGTGGCGTAGCCGTCGACCTCTTGCCCGTCGAGGTAGACCTCGAGCTCGTTGAGGCGCTGGAAGTCCCACCGCACCGAGCCCTTCGTGCCGTACACCTCGAGCGTGTACTCGGCGTGCGGCCCCCGCATGACGCGGCTGGAGTCCATCGTGCCGACGGCGCCGTCCTCGAAGCGGAAGAGCAGGGCCGCGTAGTCCTCGTTCTCGACCGGCTTCCGCTCCCCCGTCGCGGCGGCGCTGCGGTCGACGATGCCAGCGCCGGGGAGCGGTCGGTCGACGATGAAGGTCTCCGCGAGCGCCGTCACGGACGAGATCCGGCCGACGACGTACTGCGCCAGGTCGAGCCCGTGCGAGAGCAGGTCGCCGAGGACGCCCGAGCCGGCACGCTCCCGCTCGAAGCGCCAGGTCAGCGGCGCCGCGGGGTCGGACGAGTAGTCGGCGAGGAGCGACCCGCGGACGTTCGTGATCCGGCCGAGGCGCCCGCTGCGGACGAGTTCGCGCGCCCGTTCGATCGCCGGGGCGTGCCGGTAGTTGAAGCCGACGCTCGTGATGACACCGGCGCGCTGCACGGCCTCGTGGATCTGTCGGGAGTCGCTGGCGTACCGGCCCATCGGCTTCTCGATCCAGAACGGCTTGCCCGCCTCGGCAGCGGCGACCGCCATCTCGCGGTGCAGGAAGTTCGGCGAGCAGATCGAGACGACGTCGACCTCGGGGTCGGCGAGGACCTCGTGGTAGTCGGCGACGGCCCGCTCGTAGCCCAGGCGGGTCACGGCCTGGTCGCGTGCAGCCTCGATCGGGTCGGCGGCGACGACGAGCCGGGGGTGCACGCCGAGCTCCGGGAAGTGGTCGGGCAGGGCGCGGTAGGCACGGGAGTGCAACCGGCCCATCCAGCCGACCGAGATGAGGCCGACACCGATGGTGGCAACGTCGGCGGACGCGGCTGCGCTCATGCTGCCGGCACGATGATGTCGCGGACCAGGGCGTCGAGCTTCGCGTCGGCGTCGAGGAACTGGCGCAGCGTGGTCACCGTGGCGCCGAAGCGGTCGAACTCGTCGATCGTCATGCCGTCGACGTCGTAGCCTCGGGCGAACTCCGGCGTGGCCGCACGCAGCGCGTCGATGACGTGCGCGGGGACCTCGTCGTGGATGGCGTCCGGACGGAACGGGAACGCGTTGTCGTTGATGTCCTTCGACCACTGGAACGGCGGCGACACGACGAGGTCACCACCCTGGAACTCCGACCACTGCATCGCGTTCCGGAAGGCGGCGACGAGCACGCGCGACCGGAAGCCGCGCTCCTGGAAGACCCGGTACGCGTGCTTCACCGCAGCGACACCGGCCCACTCGAGGATGCCGGGGTCGACCATCACGTGGTCGCGCTTGACGACGGTCTTCAGCCAGTCGTCGAAGCGGCCGGCCATCAGCGTGACGACGTGGCCGAACTCCTGCTCGGGCAGACCCTCGGCGGCACGGCGGTCGAGGGCGCGCTCGATGGCCTCGCCCACGGCGACGACCTGCGGCACGGTGAACGACACGGTCGCGTTGATCGAGACACCGCGGTACGCGGCCTCCTCGATCGCGGCGATGCCGACCTTGGTGGCGGGGATCTTCACGATGATGTTCGGCGCGAGCTGCGAGAACCGCACGGCCTGTTCGACGAGGGCGTCCCGGTCGCGGTGGAGACGCGGGTCGGTCTGCATGCTCAGCCGGCCGTTGCGGCCACCCGACGCCTCGAAGGCGGGCAACAGCTGCGCGGCCGCGGCGATCGAGAGCTCCTCGACGGCCTTCCAGCCGATCCAGGACTCCCCCGCGGTCGGGTGCTCGGCGGCGATCTCGCGGATGCGCGGGACCCAGGTGTCGGGGTCCTGCTGGATGCAGGTGTACGCGATCACCGGGTTGCAGGTCGCTCCGACGGCGCCGTACTCGTGGATCGCGGTGGACAGCTCGCGCGGATCGGCGGAGTCGTTCCACAGGGCGGTCACGGTCTGCGACGCAGCCTGCAGCGTGACGGGTCGGGCGTCGGTGCCGGTGGGCGTCGGGGTCTCGATGGTGGTCGTCATCGGTTCAGTCCCTTCGTGATCGTGTCGAGCTGGAAGCGGGAGACCTCGTCGGCGTTCTCGTCCTCGGCGAAGACGCTCGACACCGCGACGGTGTCCTCGCGCGCCGTGAAGCCGACTCGGTCGAGGGCGGCCCAGAAGGCGTCGAAGTCGACGTCCGCCTGCCCGACGGGGAGGTGCTGGTGCACGCGCACGGGGTTGCCCGGCGGGTTCGTGATGTAGCGGAGGCCGTGCGACCGTCGGTGGTCGTAGGCGTCGGCGACGTGGATCAGCTGCAGCGAGTCGCCCGCGGCGTCGATGATCTCGTCCATGTTGCCGCCGTAGTGGAAGGTGTGGCAGGCGACGTAGACGAACCCGACGTGCTTCGAGTTGAGGCCGCGGATGACCCGGAGGGCCTCGAGGCCGTCCTCGACGAAGTCGTCCGGGTGCGGGTCGATGAGCACGCGGAGTCCGGCGTCCTCGATGATCGGCAGGAGCTCCTCCATCGAGCGGTAGAAGGCGTCCTCGGACTCCTCGGGGAGTTCGGGGCGGCCGGAGAACTCGGTGTTGATCGTGTCGACGCCGAGGCGCTTCGTGATCTCGATGACCCGCTTCCACTTCGTCACCGCGGCCTCGCGGGCGTCACGGTCGGGCCCGGACCACCGGAGGACCGGCAGGACGGACGCGACCTCGACCCCGGCCTTCCGGCACGCGGCCGCGAACGCATCGACGAGGTCGTCGTCGGCCTTCGGGTGTCGGTAGAAGGGGATGAAGTCCTGGTGCGGGGTGAGCTGCAGGTACTCGTAGCCGAGGTCCGCGACCTTCTGCGGGAACTCCAGCAGCGACAGGTCGTGGTGGAACGGCGTCGGGTCGAGTGCGATCTTCGGCATCGATCAGGCCGTCTCGTAGAACGCCGGCTTCGCGGTGGCGTAGGCGACCTGCTCCAGCGCACCGGTCTGCTGCGCACGCACGGCCACCTCGGCGACGACGGACGCCGTGTAGCCGTCCCAGGCGCTCGGCCCGTCGATGCCGCCGGTCTTGGCGGCGTCGACCCAGCGCTGGACCTCCTCGTCGTAGGCGGCGCCGAAGCGCTCCACGAACGACGGGGTGACGCCCTGGCCGGACACGCCCTGCGACACGAGGTTCAGCGAGGTCTCGCGGCCGATGTAGGCGACACCCGACTCGAACACCGCGTCGGTCGTGACCTGGTAGCCGAACTGGGCGTTGAC
The DNA here is from genome assembly GCF_900113095.1 of Curtobacterium sp. YR515. NCBI lineage: Bacteria > Bacillati > Actinomycetota > Actinomycetes > Micrococcales > Microbacteriaceae > Curtobacterium > Curtobacterium sp. YR515. Next base: position 446,904 of record NZ_FOOD01000001.1, read on the forward strand.
GTTGATCTCGACGATCGCCATCGTGCCCGACTCGGTGGTGAACAGGACGAACTGCGGCTCGGGCAGGTCGGCCGGTGCGAGGGAGTTCTTGCGCGGCTTCTTCACCTCGACGGCGACGATCGGCTCCCCCGTGATGAACGGGATGATGTCGATCTCGTGGATCACCGAGTCGTGGATGAGCATCGACTCGCTGAAGTTCGGCGGGGTCGTCGGGTTGCGGTGCGCGTGGTGCAGCGCGAGCAGGGCACCGTTCGAGCCGGACTCCCGCAGCGCACGGAGCTCCTGGTAGCCCTTGTCGAACCGGCGCATGAAGCCGACCTGGATCTTCGGGCGCTCGGACGTCGCCTGCTCGAGCTCGACGATCCGCAGGGAGTCCGCGGCCGACGTCGTGAGCGGCTTCTCGCAGAGGACGGCGAGGCCACGCTCGATGGCGGGCACGAGGACGGGCTCGTGCAGGAAGCCCGGGGTCGCGACGATGACCGCGTCGATCGGGGTGGCCTCGAGTGCGTCCTCGAACGACGACGCGGTGATCGCACCCGGGGCCTTCGCCGCGGCCGCGGTGGCCCGGGCTGTGTCGGGGTCGACGATCGCGACGACGTCGGCGCCGGCGATGGTCGACGTGATGCGACGCACGTGGTCGCTGCCCATCGCGCCCGCTCCGACGACGGCGACGCGGAGGTTCTCGGTGGTGCTCATGCTGGGTTCTCCTGGGGGTGTCAGAGGGCGCGGGCGGCGGCGGTCGAGCCGAAGATGTGCTGGAACGTGCGCTCGGCGATCGGGCCGGGAGCGTCGACGGAGCAGCCGTACATGTCCTGCTCGACGATGCCGAAGATGTCCGGGTTGATCTTCGCGACGGCCTCGATGATGGGCGCGAGCTCCGGGGTGCCGTGCGGCGGCTCGGTCATGATCCCCTGCGCCACCGCGGTGGCGAACGGGACGTCGTTCTTCAGGACGTCCGGGAGCAGGTCGGTGTCGACCTGCTTGAGGTGCAGGTAGCCGACGCGCTCGGGGTGCTCGGCGATGAGCTTCAGGTTGTCGCCGCCGTAGTACGCGAAGTGACCGGTGTCGAGGCAGAGGTTCGTGTACGCCGGGTCCGTCTCGGACAGGAAGCGCACGGTCTCCGTGTAGGTGCCGACGTGGCTGTCCGCGTGCGTGTGGAACTGCTGGTGCACGCCGAACTCCTCGAGCAGCGCCTTGCCGAGCTGGTCGTGGCCCTTGCCGAGGCGCTCCCACTGCTCATCCGTCAGCGTGCGCGACTCGAGCACCTCTTCCGTGGCGTCCGAGCGCCAGAGGTCCGGGATGGTCACGAGGTGCTCGGCGCCGAGCGCGGCGGCGAGACCGGCGACCTTGACGGCCTGGTCCCAGGCGCGTTGGAACTGGTCGTCGCCCTTGTGGAACCCGGTGAAGACGGTGCCGGCTGACAGCTGGAGCCCGCGGGACTCCAGTTCGTCGCGCAGCCGCGAGGGGTCGGTGGGCAGGTACCCGTACGGCCCGAGCTCGATCCACTTGTAGCCGGCCGCGGTCGCCTCGTCGAGGAAGCGCTGCCACGGGACCTGCTTCGGGTCGTCGGGGAACCAGACGCCCCACGAGTCGGGGGCGGTGCCGATCCGGATGGCGTCGGTGGCGGTGGCGGTGTCGGTCATGACGTCGTCGTCTGCTTTCTGCGTGTGGTGGAAGGTGTTCAGCCGAGCAGGGGACGCTGCGCGGCGACCTGCTGCTCGTACGCGGTGCGGGCCTGCTGGGTGCTCGGCAGCGTGGAGGTCTGGGCGACCGGGACGTCCCACCAGCCGTCACCCTCGGGGGCGTAGACGAGCGGGTCCGAGTGGACGTGCACGAGCGTGGTGTGGTCGTTCGCCTTCGCCTGACGCACCGCGGACTTGAGGTCCTCGATCGCGTTCGGCCCGGGCTGCACCTCGATGACGTCGACGCCGTACGAGCGTGCGTTGGCGGCGAGGTCGACGGGCAGCACGTCGTCGCCCTCGAACGAGCCGGTCTCGTCGAGGTAGCGGTACTTCGTGCCGTACCGCTCGGACCCGACCGTCTCGGACAGGTGCCCGATGGACGCGTACCCGTTGTTCTGGATGAGGACCACCACGATCTTGATGCCCTCGGCCACGGCCGTGACGAGCTCGGTGTGCAGCATGAGGTAGCTGCCGTCGCCGACCATGACGATCGCGTCGCGGTCCGGCGCCGCACGGCGGACGCCGATGCCCCCGGCGATCTCGTAGCCCATGCACGAGAACGCGTACTCGACGTGGTAGCCGAGGGCGTCCCGCACCCGCCAGAGCTTGTGCAGGTCGCCCGGCAGCGATCCGGCAGCCTGGATGACGACGTCGCGCGGGTCGGCGGCGGACTGCACCGCGCCGATGATCTCGGACTGACCGGGCACGGCCAGGCCGGACGGTGCGAAGGCCTGGTCGACCACGGCGTCCCACTCCTGCTTCCGCTGCGCGATCTCGGCCGCGTACCCGGCGTCCACCGAGAACGCGGCGAGGTGCTCGGCGAGCGCGACGAGCGTCTCGCGCGCATCCGCGACGATCGGCAACTGCGACCCGTGCTTGTAGGCGTCGAACGCGGCGACGTTGACGTTGACGAACGTGACGTCCGGGTTCTGGAACGCCGTCCGGGAGGCCGTCGTGAAGTCGCTGTACCGCGTGCCGATCCCGATGACGACGTCGGCCTGCGCGGCGATCGCGTTCGCCGCGGCGGTACCGGTCGCGCCGATGCCACCGAGGTACTGCGGGTGGTCCCAGACGAGCGACCCGCCGCCGGCCTGCGACGTGCCGACCGGGATGCCGGTGGCCTCGACGAACGCCGCGAGTTCCTGCTCCGCACCGGAGTACAGCACGCCACCGCCGGCGACGATGACGGGACGCTTCGCCGCCCGGATCGCCGCGACCGCACGCGCCAGCGGCCCGTGCTCGGGCAGCGGCCGGCGGATGTGCCACTCACGCGGCTGCAGGAAGGCGACGGGGACGTCGAGCTGCTCGGCCTGGACGTCCTCGGGCAGGGCGATGGTCACGGCGCCGGTCTCGGCCGGGTCGGTGAGCACCCGCATCGCCGCGAGCGCGATCGAGAACAGCTGCTCCGGACGCTCGACGCGGTCGAAGTACCGGGACAGCGGACGGAACGCGTCGGTCACCTGCAGCGAGGTGTCGTGCGGCAGCTCGATCTGCTGGAGCACCGGGTCGGTCGTGCGCGTGGCGAAGGTGTCCGACGGCAGCAGCAGTGCGGGCAGCCGGTTGGTCGTCGCGAGCGCCGCGGCGGTGAGCATGTTCGCGGCACCCGGGCCGACCGACGCCGTCGCGGCGAAGGTGGCACGGCGGCGGTGCATGCGGGCGAAGCCGACGGCCTCGTGCACCATCGCCTGCTCGTTGCGGGCCTGGTGGTACGGCAGCAGGCCGGGCTGCTCGACGTGGAGCTGCTTGATGGCCTGGCCGACGCCGGCGACGTTGCCGTGCCCGAAGATGCCGAAGATCCCCGGGATGGTGCGTTCGCGGACGTCACCGTCGACGGTCCACTGGTTGGCCAGGAACTCGACGAGTGCCTGGCCGACGGTCATCCTCCGCGTGTTGGTGGTCACGCGAGCTTCCTTTCGTAGGGCAGGCGCGGGTCGATCGACTCGGATTCCCACACCTGGCGGACCCAGCCGTGCGCCGGGTCGTCGGTGATGTTCCAGACGCGTTCCGGGTCGGGCCCGGCCATCACGTTGAGGTAGTACATGTCGTAGCCCGGCGCCGCGACGGCGGGACCGTGCCAGCCGTACGGCACGAGGGCGATGTCGCCGGTGCGCACCTGCCGGAACTCGTCGATCGCGCGGTCGTCGGACGCGTAGGTCCGGTGCAGTGCGAACGGGTCGGCGGTGCTCGGTGCGGAGACCCCGCGCGCGACGGCGGACTCGTAGTAGTAGATCTCCTCGAGGTTCGACTCCTCGCCGGGCACGGACGTGTCGTGCTTGTGCGGCGGGTACGACGACCAGTTGCCGGCCGGCGTGATCACCTCGCACACGATGAACCTGTCCGCGTCGAGCGCCGCCGGGGTGCCGAAGTTGTGCACCTGCCGGCTGGACTGTCCGGCACCGCGGAGCTCGACCGGCACGTCCTGCCGGGCCACGTACGTCGTCGGCTTGACGGTGTCGGTGGGTGCTTCGGCGACCGCGAGCCGACCGGTGCCGGTGATCCGCGCCTCCGTTCCCGAACCGAGGTACAGGACGTCGGTCGGTCCGTCGAACACGCTCGAACGCCCGTCGAGGGCCTGGTCGCCGTTCCCGGCGGCACCCGCGTACGTGACGCGGAACGATCCGGCGAGCGGCACGACGATGCGCTCCACGGCGTCGGCCTGGAGGCGCAGCTCGCCCCCGTCGGTCAGCGCGCCGGTCCGCAGACCGGTGTGCGCCCACCCCGCGACACGGCCGTCGATCACGTCCGTCCAGCCCGCCTCGGGGCGGGAGCCGGCGGGGTTGAACCAGTTGTCGGTCGTCACGAGCGCTCAGCCGTTCGACGGGAAGCCGAGGTTGATGCCGCCGTGCGACGGGTCGAGCCAGCGGCTCGTGATCGCCTTCTGGCGGGTGAAGAAGCTCACGCCGTCGGCGCCGTACGCCTTGTGGTCGCCGAACAGCGAGTTCTTCCAGCCACCGAACGAGTAGTACGCGACGGGGACGGGGATCGGCACGTTGATGCCGATCATGCCGACCTGCACGTCGCGCTGGAAGCGACGGGCAGCGCCCCCGTCGTTGGTGAAGATGGCGGTGCCGTTGCCGTACGCCCCGCTGTTGATGAGCTCGAGGCCCTCCTCGTAGGAGGCGACGCGGACGACGCTGAGCACCGGGCCGAAGATCTCCTCGGTGTAGACGCGGCTCGTGGTGGGGACCCGGTCGATGAGCGTCGGGCCCAGCCAGAAGCCGTTCTCGTCGCCGTCGGGTCGGACGGTGCGGCCGTCCACCACAACCACCGCACCGTCCTGCTCTGCGACCTCGATGTACGAGGCGACCTTGTCACGGTGCTGCTTCGTGACGAGCGGGCCCATGTCGCACCCGCGACGACCGTCGCCGATGCGCAGGGTCGCCGCGCGCTCCGTGATCTTCTCGATGAGCTCGTCGGCCACCGGCTCGACGGCGACGACGACCGAGATCGCCATGCAGCGCTCACCCGCGGAGCCGAAGCCCGCGTTGATGGCGTTGTCCGCGACGAGGTCGAGGTCCGCGTCCGGCAGCACGAGCATGTGGTTCTTCGCGCCGCCGAGGGCCTGCACGCGCTTGCCGTGCTTCGTGCCCGTCTCGTAGACGTACTGCGCGATCGGGGTCGACCCGACGAAGGAGATCGACTCGACGTCGGGGCTGGTGAGGAGCCCGTCGACGCTCAGCTTGTCGCCGTTCAGGACCGTGAAGACACCGTCGGGCAGTCCGGCCTCCTTGAACTTCTCGGCGAGCCAGATCGCGGCGCTCGGGTCCTTCTCGCTCGGCTTCAGCACGACGGTGTTGCCCGCGGCGATCGCGATCGGCAGGAACCACAGCGGCACCATGGCGGGGAAGTTGAACGGGCTGATGATGCCGACCACACCGAGCGGCTGACGGATCGAGTACACGTCGATGCCGGTCGACACCTGGTCGCTGAACTCACCCTTGAGCAGGCTCGGGATGTTCGTCGCCAGCTCGACGACCTCTTGCCCGCGGGCGATCTCGCCGAGGGCGTCGTCGATGACCTTGCCGTGCTCGCTCGTGATGATCTCGGCGAGCTCCGCCTTGTCGCGGTTGAGGACCTCGCGGAAGGAGAACAGGATCTGCTGGCGCTTCGACAGCGACAGGTTGCTCCACGCCGGGAACGCCGCCTTCGCACTCGCGATCGCCGCCTGGATCTCCTCCTCGTTCGCGAGGGCGACCTGCTTCGTCGCGACCCCGAGCGCCGGGTCGTACACCGGGGCCGTGTTGCCGGAGGTCGACGCGACGCGTGCCCCGTCGATCCAGTGCCCGATGGTCGTGGTGGCGGTCTCGGTGGTGGTCATGCGTTGCTTCCTTCCGGGATGGACGAGTCCATGGTGGTGGCGCCCGCGAGCCGAGCGGCTGGGTCGTGGGATTCTGTGGAGAACCCGGCCCGGGCCTCCTGGGTGTGGACGGACCCCCCGGACGCGCCTTCAGGCGCCTCTTGGGTGTGGACGAGCCCGGCGGCCACGTCCACGGCTGCGGCGACGTCGCCGTCCGGCGGGTAGAGCAGCGTGCGGCCGACGACCAGGCCGCGCACCCCGGGGAGTGCCAGCGCGTCGGCCCACTTGGCGTAGGTCTCGAGCGGGCGGGTCGACGGGTCCCCGCCGAGCAGCAGGGTCGGCAGCGTCGTCGCGGCCATCACCCGTTCCATGTCGTCCACGACCGGGATCTTGAGCCAGCTGTACGCGCTCGACTCCCCCAGTCCCGCGGCGATCGCCATCGAGGTGATCACGGCGTCGGCGGTCAGGTCGTTGACGACCCGGCCGTCCTGCCACGCCGACATGAACGGTTCGAGCATGATCGGCAGCCGGAGCGCGGCCGCCTCGCTGACCGCCCGGGCCGTCGCCTCGAGGGTCGGGGCGGTGCCCGAGTCCTCCAGGGCGATGCGCACCAGGAGCTTGGCGAAGTCCAGCCCCGAGTCCTTGATGGCCTGCGCCGAGTACGCCGTGTAGCGGTCGTCCATCTCGAACGTCGCGCCCCGGAGGCCACCGCGGTTCATCGAGCCGACCACGACCTTGTCGTCGAGGGCGCCGAGGAGTGCGAGGTCCTCGAGGATGTCCGGCGTGCCGAGCACCCCGTCCACCCCGGGGCGTCCGAGCGCCGTGACGAGCCGCTCGAGCAGGTCGTACCGGTCGGCCATGGCGGACTCGTCGTTCCGGACGGCCAGCGCTCCTCGCGCCGGGTGGTCCGCGGCCACGATGAAGAGCTTGCCGTCGTCGGCGAGCAGGGAGCGCTTGCGGCGGGCGTCGAGCGCGGCCCGCACGAGCTCGGGCTGCCCGGCGCGGACGTCCCGCAGCCGCGCGAAGTCGGCAGTGCTGATCTCAGGCATTGACGGCCTCCTCCGTGGGGTTGTCCTGCAGGAACTGCTCGATCTCGTCGCTCGTCGGCATCGCGGTCGAGCACTCGAACCGGGTCGCGACGATCGCGCCGGCGGCGTTGCAGAACGCGAGGGTCCGCTCGAGCCCCCAGCCCTGCAGCAGTCCGTGGGTGAGTGCCCCGCCGAAGCCGTCGCCCGATCCGAGGCCGTTGACGACGTCGATGTGGTGCGGGCGGAACTCGACGAACTCGTCGCGGGTCTTGGCGAGGACGCCCTTCGGCCCCTGCTTGACGATGGCGATCTCGACCCCGCGCTCGAGCAGGGCGTCGGCGGCGCGGACGGGGTCGGTCTCACCGACGGCGACCTCGCACTCCTCGCGGTTGCCCACGGCCACGGTCGCGTGTTCGAGGGCGACGGCGACCTCGCGCGTCGCGGCCTCGGGCGACGACCAGAACATGGACCGGTAATCGAGGTCGAGCACGGTGTGCCGGGCGGTCGGGGACGCGGCGGCACTGCGCGCTTCGTACGCCACCTGGTGGGCCTGGCGGCTCGGCTCCTCGCTGAGGCCGGTGACCGTCGTCCAGAAGATCTTCGCCCGCTCGATCTCGTGCAGCGGCAGGGACTTCGCCGTGATCATGAGGTCCGGGGCCTTGGGTGCCCGGTAGAAGTACAGCGGGAAGTCGTCCGGCGGGAAGATCTCGCAGAACGCGACGGGGGTGTTCAGCCCCTCGACCGTCTCGACGAAGGCGTTCGCGACACCGAACTCCGGCAGGGTCCTGGCGATGTAGCGGCCGAACGGGTCGTTGCCCGTGCGGGTGATGACCGCCGCGTCGGCTCCGTGCCGGGCTGCCGCGATCGCGACGTTCGTGGCGCTGCCGCCGACGGACTTCGAGAACGTCGAGACGTCTTCGAGCGGCCCCGTCTGCTGCGGGTAGATGTCGACGCTCACACGTCCCATCGTGATCACGTCGTACGCGTGGGGAGCTGGGTTCGTCATGCGACGCGGGGGACCTTCCGTGCGGCTTCATCGGCGGACGATCACGACTGTACACCTTGTTTGCCCTAATGTCATGACATGGATTCGGGCGGCCCAGGAGGCGCGGTGTCGGTGGGTCCTGCCAAGGTCGCGACATGCAGATCCTCGCCCTGGTCATCGGTCTCGTGATCGGCGTCGCCGTCGGTGCGGTCGTCGCCTGGTCGCTCGCGCGGTCCCGCGCCGGCGTGGACGCGGCCACGTCCCGCGCCAGCGCCGAGGCGCTCCGGTCGCGCCTCGACGAGGTCCGTCGCGACGCCGAGGAACGGCTCGACGCGCAGGACGCGCAGTACCGGCGGCAGGTCGACTCGCTCGAACGCCGGGCTGCCGAACTCGAGCACCTCGTCCAGCGCATGCACGGCGCCGACGCCGCCCGGACCCAGGGCGAGTCGAAGGTGCTCTCCGCGCTCAGCCCGGTCGCCCAGACGCTCGACGTCATGCGCGCCAAGATCGCCGAGCTCGAACAGTCCCGCAGCGAGCAGTACGGGGCCCTCTCCGCACAGCTGCGCTCCGCTGCCGAATCCGAGGAACGGCTGCGCGCCACCGCCGACACGCTGGCCAGCGCCCTGTCGTCGAACAGCACGCGCGGCGTCTGGGGCGAGACCCAGCTGCGCAACGTGGTCGAGGCCGCGGGACTCCTCGAGCGCGTCGACTTCGACGTGCAGTCCTCCGTCACCACGACCGCCGGCACCACACGCCCCGACATGGTCGTGCACCTGCCGGGTGGCAAGACCATCGCCGTCGACGCCAAGGTCCCGTTCAGCGCCTACCTGCAGGCTGCCGAGATCCCGGCGACCGCGACCGGCGCCGAAGGAGCCCGGCGCGATGCGCTCATCGGGCAGCACGTCAAGGCACTGCGGGCGCACGTCGACGCCCTCGCCGCGCGGGAGTACTGGACCGGCTACGACGCGTCACCCGAGCTCACCGTGGCGTTCATCCCGTCGGAGTCGCTCATCTCGAGCGCCCTCGCCGCCGACCCCGGGCTGCTCGACCACGCGTTCCGCAAGCGCATCGCACTCGCGTCGCCGGTGACGCTGTGGTCGGTGCTGAAGACCGTGGCGTTCTCGTGGCAGCAGGACGTCGTCTCACAAGAGGCGCACGAGCTCTTCCGGGTCTCCCGCGAGCTCTACGGTCGCCTGGCCACCATGGCCGGACACGTCGACAAGCTCGGGCGGTCGATCCGGGGCTCCGTGGTCGACTACAACCGGTTCGTGGGGTCGCTCGAACGGCAGGTCCTGCCGAGTGCCCGGCGGCTGTCACTCCTCGACGAGTCGAAGGTCATCGCGGACCCGGCGACGATCACCGACGAGCCGAGGCTGCTCACCGCGCCGGAGCTCGTCGGCGCCCTCGACGACGACTGAGCGCGCGCTCCGGCGCGCTGGCGCCGCCCCGCCCCGCTTCGCCCGGCGCCGCCCCGCCCCGTCCCGCCCCGCACAACGAAAGTCCGTCCGAACCACGCGGGAACGTGGTTCGGACGGACTTCGGTTGTGCGAACGCGATGTGCGCCGCGCCGCCGCGCAGCGCCGGCCGCGCCGCGGCGTCAGCGGATCAGAACCACTTCTCCGCGCGGTGGTCCGCCTGGATGCGACGGATCGTGTTCGAGCGGGACCGCAGCACGAGCGAGTCCGTGTGGATGACGCCGCGCGACCGGCGGACACCGTCCACGAGCACGCCGTCGGTGACACCCGTGGCGACGAAGAACGTGTTGTCGCCCGTGACCAGGTCGTCCTGGTCGAGGACCTTGTCGAGATCGTGTCCGGCGGCGATCGCCTTCTCGCGCTCCTCGTCGTCCTTCGGCTGGAGCTTGCCGAGGATCACACCACCGAGCGCCTTGATCGCGCACGCGGTGATGATGCCCTCCGGGGTGCCGCCGACACCGACGCACATGTCGATCGTCGATCCGGGCAGCGCCGCCGCGATGCCACCGGCGACGTCACCGTCGAGCAGCAGACGGGTGCCGGCACCGGTCGCACGGATCGCCCGGATGAGTTCGTCGTGGCGGGGACGGTCGAGGACGGCGATCTGCATGTCCTCGAGGTCCTTGCCCTTCGCCTTCGCGAGCGCACGGATGTTGTCACCGATGGGCTTCTCGAGGTCGAGGACGCCGCGACCCTCGGGGCCGGCGGCGATCTTGTCCATGTAGAACACGGCGGACGGGTCGTACATCGAGCCGCGGTCCGAGACGGCCATCACCGAGATCGCGTTCTGGCGACCCGCGGCGGTCAGCGAGGTGCCGTCGATCGGGTCCACGGCGATGTCGCAGGCCGGGCCGTGCCCGTTGCCGACGTGCTCGCCGTTGTAGAGCATCGGGGCGTTGTCCTTCTCGCCCTCGCCGATGACGACCACGCCGTCGAAGTTCACCGTGCCGAGGAACTTGCGCATCGCGTCGACGGCGGCACCGTCCGCGAGGTTCTTCTCACCACGCCCGACCCACGGCTGCGCACGGATCGCCGCGGCCTCCGTCGCACGCACGAGCTCGAGCGCCAGGTTGCGGTCGGGCTGGAGGAACAGGGAGCCGGTTTCCGTCGTGGGAGTCACGACCGCCAGCCTACCGACCGGCAGCCGACCGACGGTCCGGACAACGGGCCCGTGGACGCATGTGCACGCCGGGCGCGGGCCGACCGCGTAACCCGCACCGCGCCTCCAGTCCGGCTGACTACGATCGGCGAGGACACCACCGAAGTCGAAGGAGATCCACGTGCCCATCGCAACGCCGGAACAGTACGCCGAGATGATCGAACGAGCGAAGGCCGGCAAGTTCGCGTACCCCGCCGTCAACGTGTCGTCGTCACAGACGATCAACGCGGTCCTCCAGGGCCTCGCCGAGGCGGGCTCGGACGGCATCCTCCAGGTGACCACGGGTGGCGCCGACTACTTCGCGGGCCACACCGTCAAGAACCGCGCCGCCGGTGCCCTCGCGATGGCGAAGTTCGCCCACGAGGTCGCGAAGAACTACGACATCACCGTCGCGCTGCACACCGACCACTGCCCGAAGGACGCCCTCGACGGCTTCGTCCTGCCGCTCATCGCAGCGAGCGAGGAAGAGGTCCGCGCCGGCCGCAACCCGATCTTCCAGTCGCACATGTGGGACGGCTCGGCCGTGCCGCTCGACGAGAACATCGAGATCGCCAAGACCATGATCGAGAAGACGCGGAACATCAACGCGATCCTCGAGGTCGAGATCGGCGTCGTCGGCGGCGAAGAGGACGGCGTCGAGCACGAGGGCACGAACGACGCCCTGTACACGACCCCGAACGACGTCGAGAAGGTGGTCGACGCACTCGGCCTGGGCGACAAGGGCCGCTGGATCGCCGCGCTCACGTTCGGCAACGTGCACGGCGTCTACAAGCCGGGCAACGTCAAGCTCCGCCCCGAGCTCCTCGGCGAGATCCAGGCCTCGGTCGCGGCCAAGCACGGCACCGGCGAGAACCCCCTCGACCTCGTCTTCCACGGTGGCTCCGGCTCGACCGACGACGAGATCCACGAGGCCGTCCGCAACGGCGTCATCAAGATGAACATCGACACGGACACGCAGTACGCGTTCACGCGCTCGATCGCCGACTCGATGTTCCGGAACTACGAGGGCGTCCTGAAGATCGACGGCGAGGTCGGCAACAAGAAGCAGTACGACCCGCGCGCCTGGGGCAAGGTCGCCGAGACCGCGATGGCGGCTCGCGTCGGCGAGGCCGCGAAGGTGCTCGGCTCGGCCGGCCACACCAAGGGCTGACACCCCGAGCAACAGCCTGGAGGAACGGGGCGCGTCCGACGGACGCGCCCCGTTCTGCGTCCGGTCACCTCCACCGTCGTGCCACGATGGTCGAGTGACCGCCGACGCCATCGCCTCCGACTTCGCCCAGTTCGTCACCGAGTCCCCCACCGCGTTCCACGCGGCAGCGGCCGCCCGGGACCGCCTCGTCGCCGCGGGGTTCGAGGAGCTCGACGAGCTCGGCGCCTGGCCGACGACGCCCGGCGCCTACGTGGTGGTCCGTGACGGTGCCGTCATCGCCTGGCGTCTGCCGTCCGGGGCCACCCCGACCACCCCGTTCCGGATCCTCGGCGCCCACACCGACTCCCCCGGGTTCCGCATCAAGCCGAACCCCGGCGTGCGCACCGGCGGCTGGGAGCAGCTGAACGTCGAGGTCTACGGCGGCGCGCTCCTCTCCACGTGGTTCGACCGCGACCTCCGCATCGCCGGCCGGGTCGTCGACGCGGACGGGACGGTCCGTCTGGTGTCCACCGACGCCGTCGCCCGCATCCCGAACCTCGCGATCCACCTCGACCGCGGCGTGAACGACGGCAAGGAGATCGACCGCCAGCGCCACACCCTGCCGATCGTCGGGGTCGACGGCGACACGGGCGGGACGGACGTGGTGTCGTGGCTGCGCGCCCGGCTCGGCGACGGTGCCGTGTCGTGGGACCTCTTCCTCGCCGACACCCAGGTGCCGGCCCGGATCGGCATCGACCGCGAGTTCCTCGCCTCGGGCCGGATGGACAACCTGACGAGCGTGCACGCCGGACTCCGCGGCATCGTCGAGGCCCCGGCCGACGGCGACCACATCCCCGTGTTCGCGGCGTTCGACCACGAGGAGATCGGGTCCTCGACCCCGTCCGGTGCCGGCGGTCCCTTCCTCGAGGACGTCCTCGGTCGCGTGCAGGAGGGCCTCGGCGCCACCCGTTCCGAAGCCGCGCGGGCGTTCCGTGCCTCGTGGCTGCTGTCGAGCGACGCCGGGCACCTCGTGCACCCGAACCAGCCGGAGAAGCACGACCCCACGAACCGCCCGCGTCCGGGAGCGGGCCCGCTCCTGAAGATCAGCGCGAACCAGCGCTACATGACCGAGGCGAAGGGCGAGGCCGTCTGGGCCACCGCGTGTGCTGCCGCGGGCGTGCCGTGGCAGCCCTTCGTCAACGTGAACACCATCCCGGGCGGCTCGACCATCGGCCCGATCGCGGCGACCCGGCTCGGGATCCCGACGATCGACATCGGCGTCGGGCTGCTGTCGATGCACTCGATCCGCGAGCTCGTGCACGTCGACGACCTCGCGTCCCTGCACGGCGCCGTCGCCGCGTTCCTGGCCGGCTGACGCGGGAGCGCCCGGCGGGCGGGTCAGCCGCCGGCGGCCATCCGCTGCACGTACGCCGTGAACGCCGGGTCCTGGAAGAGCACGACCATCACCGGCACGATGCCGAGCACCGACGCGACGACACCGCCCACGAGCGGGACCCAGAACGTCCAGCGCCGGGCACGGAGCCGTCGGATCGACCACCAGGCCACGAGCACGAACACCACGACGAGCACGACCGCCCGCACGAGCACGGCGGTCGACAGCGCCGCCGGGTCGGACAGCTCGGTGTACTGGCGCTCGACGAGGGTCCGGATGGTCGAGGCGGTCGTGCCGACGGCGAGGGACTCGACGACCGACCAGAGCCCGATCACGAGCAGCCCGACCGTCAGGACGAAGTCGATCGGGGTGCGGCCGAAGCGTCCGGCGAGGGGTGTCGGGCGAGCCGTCCCGCCGTCGGTCGCCGGGCCGGGCCGCTGGGCGCCGGCACGGGGATCGCGGTCGCGAGCGGGGTGGTCGCGGGTCTCGCGTTCGCCTGCGGCTCGGGAGCGCTCCTCGTGCTCGAGGCGCTCCTGTTCGACGAGCACCGGGTTCACCCAACCGTCGGGCGCGTACTCGCCGTACTGCGGTGCCGGACGGCCGTGGACGCGACCGTGCGCGTCACCGTCGGCCGACGGGGCGGGGGTGCGCCGCGCCTCCTGGCCGAGGGAGGGATCGACGACCTGACCCGGCTCGCGGGCGGGCACCGCGGACCAGCCGTCCGTGCCCCCGCTCACCGGCGACGCCCGCCGAGTGCGCGCGTCGGGTTGCCCGACGCGTCCGTGCGGAGTTCCTTCGGCAGCGAGAACATGAGGTCCTCGTGCGCCGTGACGACTTCTTCCACCGTGGCGTAGCCGGCGTCCGCGAGCTGGTCGAGGACCTCGGTGACGAGCTCTTCCGGCACGCTGGCGCCGCTCGTGACGCCGACGGTGCCGACTCCGGTGAGCCAGTCCTGCTGGATCTCGGCGGCGTAGTCGACGCGGTGTGCGGCCTTCGCGCCGTGCTCCAGCGCGACCTCGACCAGGCGGACGCTGTTCGAGGAGTTCGCCGAGCCGACCACGATCACGAGGTCGGCTCCGGGGGCGACCTTCTTGATCGCGACCTGGCGGTTCTGGGTGGCGTAGCAGATGTCGTCGGAGGGCGGGTCCTCGATCGTGGGGAACTTCTCGCGCAGGAGCCGGACGGTCTCCATCGTCTCGTCGACGCTCAGCGTGGTCTGCGAGAGCCAGACGAGGTTCTCGGGGTCGGGGACCTCGAGCGCGGCGACGTCGTCCGGTCCGTTGACCAGGATCGTGCGGTCGGGTGCGTGGCCCATGGTGCCCTCGACCTCTTCGTGGCCGGCGTGCCCGATGAGGATGATGGTGCGGTCGGCCTTCGCGAAGCGCGTCGCCTCCCTGTGGACCTTCGTGACGAGCGGGCACGTTGCGTCGATGGCGTGCAGGTCGCGGTCGGCGGCGCCCGCCACCACGGCCGGTGAGACGCCGTGCGCGCTGAAGACCACGTGCGAACCGCGCGGGACCTCGGCGACGTCGTCGACGAAGACCGCTCCCCGCTGCTCGAGCGTCGACACGACGTGGACGTTGTGGACGATCTGCTTGCGGACGTACACGGGCTCGCCGTACTGCTCGAGCGCCTTCTCGACCGCGACCACGGCGCGGTCGACGCCCGCGCAGTACCCGCGGGGGGCGGCGAGCAGGACCTTCTTCGTACCGGCGACCGGTTCGTCCCGCAGGCGGCCGCGCGCCGCGAGGACCCGCGGCGGGGCGAGCGGGACCGTGTGGCCGTTGGTGATCGTCACGTCCCCGATGATAGGTGAGCGGGACGCGCGCGGGCTGAGCGCGCACGGACCTGTGGACAACCCGTCCGGAGCGCGCTGTCACCGGTCTCGGGCAGCATGGACGTCCCGCGTGGAAGGAACGACATTGGCGATCGAACAGGGTCCCCCGACGGCTGACGACCCGTGGCCCGTCGCGCTGCTCGGCGCGAAGCTCCGCGACTGGATCGACCGGCTCGGCACCGCTTGGGTCGAGGGCGAGATCACCCAGTGGAACGTCGCGGGCGGCAACGTCTACGGCAAGCTCAAGGACGTCGACGTCGACGCCACCGTGTCGTTCTCGATCTGGTCGAGCGTGCGCTCCCGGGTCCCCGCGGACATCAAGCAGGGCGACCGGGTCGTCGCGGCCGTCAAACCGAACTACTGGGTCAAGGGCGGCTCGCTGACGATGCAGGTCGTCGAGATGAAGCACGTCGGACTCGGCGACCTGCTCGAGCGGCTCGAACGCCTGCGCCGCACCCTCGCCGAGGAAGGGTTGTTCGACCCGTCCCGGAAGAAGCGCCTGCCCTTCCTGCCGCACCGGATCGGGCTGATCACCGGCAATGACTCCGACGCCGAGAAGGACGTCAAGCGCAACGCCCAGCTCCGGTGGCCGCAGGTCGAGTTTCGGACGGTCCACACGGCCGTGCAGGGCGAGCGCGCCGTGAGCGAGGTCACCGCGGCGATCCTCGAGCTCGACGCCGACCCGACCGTCGACGTCATCATCGTGGCCCGCGGCGGCGGCGACTTCCAGAACCTGCTCGGCTTCAGCGACGAGGGACTCGTCCGTGCCGCGGCCGCTGCGAGCACCCCGATCGTCTCGGCGATCGGGCACGAGGCCGACCGGCCGATCCTCGACGAGGTCGCCGACCTCCGTGCCTCCACCCCGACCGACGCGGCCAAGCGCGTGGTGCCCGACGTCGCCGAGGAACTCGCCAACGTCCGGCAGGCGCGGGCACGACTCGGGCTCCGGTTGTCGCACACCCTCTCGGTCGAGGCGGACCGGATCGCGGCCCTGCGCTCCCGCCCCGCCCTGGCGTCCACCGCCTGGCTCGTCGACACCCGCGCGGAAGAGGTGGCGCGCGACCTCTCCCGCGCCCGTGAACTCCTCGACCGCCGGCTCGAACGCTCCCACTCCGAGGTCGGGCACCTCACCGCCCGGCTCCGGGCGCTGTCCCCGCGGGACACCCTGCGGCGCGGCTACGCGATCGTGCAGACGGCCGACGGCGGCGTGGTGCGGGGCTCGGAGGACCTCAGCGGTGCGACGCCCGTGCACGTGACGCTCGGCGCGGGCACCGCCACCGGGACGCTCGAGCCGGACGGTCCCGGTCCGGACGGGGCCTGACCCCGGTCGACGTCGCGGCGGGTGTCGCGGCGGGTGTCGCGGCGGCGAGGGGTCACCACCCGCGATCGCGCAGCCAGGCCTCGGCGACGTCCGGCCACGCGGCAGCGGTCCCGGTACCCTCGGCGAGCCCGATCCCGTGCGCGCCACGCTCGAACACGTGCAGTTCGAACGGCACCGCCCGGCGCGCGAGTGCCTCCCCGTAGCGCAGCGAGTGCGTGACGTGGACGGCCGGGTCCTCGGCGGTGTGCCAGAGGAACGTCGGCGGGGTAGCGCCGTCGACCATGAGCTCCGTGTCGAGCGCCCCCAGCGCCCACACCGTCGCACCCGTGCCGAGCAGGTTGTCCGCGCTCCCCCGGTGTTGGTGGTCGGTCATCGAGACCACCGGGTAGCAGAGCAGTGCGAGGTCGGGTCGGTCGTCCACGTCCGACACGGCGCGTTCGTCGGGCGTCGGCGCGTTCGAGACGAGGGCAGCGAGGTGGCCACCCGCGGACGAGCCGACCAGCAGGACGCGTGGAGCGGACGGGAGGCCCGGGTACCGTCCGGCGCGCAGGTCGCGCAGGAGCGTCCTGGTCGCCACCACGGCGTCGGGGTGCCGGTGCGGGGCGACCGGGTACGCGAAGACCACGGCGGAGATGCCGATCGTGTTGAGCCACCGGGCGTAGCCCTCCCCCTCGTGGGCGGCGTGGCCGTGGTACCCGCCGCCGGGCAGGACGAGGGCAACGTCGGGTCGCGCGTCCGCGGGGTCCGGGGCGGTCGGGGCCGGGTACCAGGTCGCGCCGTCGGGGAGGTCCGTCATGCCCCCAGACCCTACGCGGCCGGGAGTTGTCCACGGGTTCGTCCCCGCGGGCGGCACGTCGGTGGGCGCTCGGTAGGATCGAGGGGTGTCATCCCAGCAGGAACCCGAGCAGCCCGACGTCCGGTCGCTGAGCTACGAAGCGGCGCGCGACGAACTCGTGCGCGTCGTCGCCGAGCTCGAACAGGGATCGGCCACGCTCGAACGCTCGCTGTCCCTGTGGGAACGGGGCGAGTCCCTGGCCGCCCGGTGCGAAGAGTGGCTCGTCGGCGCCCGGGCCCGGCTCGACGCCGCACGCGCCGCGTCCGAGTCCGAGGACGGCGCAGCGCGATGACCGACGCCGACGGCCGCCCGATCGTCGCCGAGCTGGGCCGCCCCGAGACACCGGAGGAGACCTGGGCGCGCAAGGACGCTGCCCGCACCGCCCGGCGGCAGCACCAGACCGCGTTCAACCTCGTGCTCGCACTCATCGCGTCGCTCGGCATCGTGCTGTTCCTCGTCGCGGTCGTCGTGCGTCCGGACAACACGATCGGCGACCGGACGGTCGACTACCGCCAGGTGGCCTCGCAGGCCCAGGTGCCGGGCGTCACGCTCGCCGCGCCCGCGTTGCCGGGGGACTTCTCGTCCAACCGTGCCGACTACCAGGACAAGACGTCCGACGGGGTGAGCGTCTGGACCGTCGGCCTGCTCACGCCGGACAAGCAGTACATCGGCCTGCAGCAGGGCATCGACGCGAACGCGACCTGGGTGTCGAACCAGCTCGACCAGCACGCCGCCACGGGCACCCGCACGATCGCCGGGACGAAGTGGACGGTGTACGACCGTCGGGCCGAGGGCGACGACGCGGGCAACCAGGCGTACTCGCTCGTGTCGACGTTCGACCAGGGCACCGTCGTCCTGTCCGGCACCGCCGACGACACCTCCTTCCGGACCGTCGCGACCGCCGTCAGCAAGCAGTTCGCGAACTGACGAGCCAAGACCCGCCGCAGCAGCAGCACGACCACGACCCGAACCACCCGAAGCACCCGAGGAGCCCCATGCCCGACCGCGCCGCCTCCACCCCGTCCGACGCCCTCCGACTCCTCGTCGAGGGCAACGCCCGCTTCGCCGCCGACAAGCGCCGCACCGGCCGGATCGACCCGGACCGCCGCTCGGAGCTCGCCGGGTCGCAGGCACCGTTCGCCACCGTCCTCGGCTGCTCGGACTCCCGCGTGCCGTTCGAGCACGTGTTCGACGCCGGCATCGGGGACCTCTTCGCCATCCGCAACGCCGGCCAGATCGTCGACGACGTCGTGCTCGGATCGATCGAGTTCGCCGTCGTCGCGCTCGGCACGCCGCTCGTGGTCGTCCTCCGGCACACCAAGTGCGGTGCCGTCGCGGCCGCCCGCTCCGGCGAGCCCGTCCCCGCCCCGCACCTGCAGGCCCTCGTCGACGCCATCGCCCCGAGCGTCGAGCGCGTCCGCACCACCGACGCCGACGTCCCGCAGGAATCCGTCGGCGCCGCCCACCTCGAAGCCACGCTCCGTCAGGTGATCGAACGCTCCGGCGCCGTCTCGGACGCGATCGCCGAGGGTAGATTGGCCGTCGTCGGCGCGACCTACGACCTCACCACGGGCGAGGTCGCCGTCGACACCGTCGTGGGCCAGGCCTGACCGACCGCCACGACGACCCGTCCCGGACACCATCGGGACACCCACCAGCCGGCGCGACCGCGGCCGGCGAGCACCCCAGGAAGGACCACGACGACGTGACCGACACCACCCCGACCACCGTGACCGACAGCTCCGGCGAGTACCGCATCGAGCACGACACCATGGGCGAGGTCCGGGTGCCGGTGTCCGCGCTCTACCGGGCGCAGACGCAGCGCGCGGTGGAGAACTTCCCGATCTCCGGGAGCGGGCTCGAGTCGGCCCAGATCGTCGCCCTCGCCCGGATCAAGCGGGCGGCCGCGATCGTCAACGGTGAGCTCGGCATCGTCGACCCGACCCTGGCCGCTGCCGTGGTCGAGGCGGCGGACACCATCATCGGTGGCGCCCACCACGACCAGTTCCCCGTCGACGTCTACCAGACCGGCAGCGGGACCTCGTCGAACATGAACATGAACGAGGTCCTCGCGACCCTCGCGTCCGAGGTCGCCGGTGCCCCGGTGCACCCGAACGACCACGTGAACGCCTCGCAGTCCTCGAACGACGTGTTCCCGACGTCGGTGCACGTCGCCGTGACCGAGGCCCTCATCCGCACGCTCGTCCCGGCGCTCGAGCACCTCGCCGAGTCGCTCGAGGCGAAGGCCACGCTCTGGGCCGACGCGGTGAAGTCCGGCCGCACGCACCTCATGGACGCCACGCCCGTCACCCTCGGGCAGGAGTTCGGCGGCTACGCGCGCCAGGTCCGTCTCGGCATCGAGCGGGTGAACGCGACGCTCCCCCGCGTTGCCGAGGTCCCGCTCGGCGGCACGGCCGTCGGTACCGGGATCAACACCCCGAAGGGCTTCCCGCAGCGGGTCATCGCCCAGCTCGCCAGCGACACGGGGCTGCCCGTCACCGAGGCACTCGACCACTTCGAGGCGCAGGGCGCCCGGGACGCCCTGGTCGAGGCGTCCGGGGCGCTCAAGGTCATCGCGGTCAGCCTGACGAAGATCAACAACGACCTCCGGTGGATGGGCTCGGGGCCGAACACCGGCCTGGGCGAACTGCACATCCCGGACCTCCAGCCCGGCTCGTCGATCATGCCCGGCAAGGTCAACCCCGTCATCCCCGAGGCCACGCTCATGGTCGCCGCACGGGTGATCGGCAACGACGCCACCATCGCGTGGGCGGGCGCCTCCGGTGCGTTCGAGCTGAACGTCGCGATCCCCGTGATGGGCACCGCGCTGCTCGAGTCGATCCGCCTGCTCGCGAACAGCTCGCGGGTGCTCGCCGACAAGACGATCGACGGGCTCGAGGCGAACCTCGACCGGGCCCGCGCGTTCGCCGAGTCCTCGCCGTCCATCGTCACCCCGCTCAACCGCGTGATCGGGTACGAGGCGGCGGCGAAGGTCGCGAAGTTCGCGGTGCAGGAAGGCGTCACCGTGCGCGAGGCCGTGATCGCCCTCGGCCACGTCGAGCGGGGCGAGGTCACCGAGGAGCAGCTCGACAGCGCCCTCGACGTGCTCAGCATGACGCACCCGAACTGACCCACCCCGTCACGGACAGGAGGCGCGGTGCCAGCTGGCACCGCGCCTCCTGTCCGTCGGGTTGTTCGGAACCACGAAACCGACATCGAACCAGCATCCAGGGCCGGTTCGACGTCGGTTTCGTGGTTCGACGCGCAGCGTGCCGCGCGCCGCCGCTAGACCAGGTCGGGCGAGTCGAGCATCTCCGTGACCAGCGCCGCGATCGCGGACCGCTCCGAGCGCGTCAGCGTCACGTGCGCGAACAGCGGGTGCCCCTTGAGCCGCTCGATCACCGAGGCGACCCCGTCGTGCCGACCGACCCGCAGGTTGTCGCGCTGCGCCACGTCGTGCGTGAGGACCACCCGCGAGTTCTGCCCGATGCGGGACAGCATCGTGAGCAGCACGTTCCGCTCGAGCGACTGCGCCTCGTCCACGATCACGAACGCGTCGTGCAGGGAGCGTCCGCGGATGTGCGTCAGCGGGAGCACCTCGAGCATGCCCCGCTCGACGACCTCGTCGAGGACGTTGTCGGAGACCAGGGCGCCGAGCGTGTCGTACACCGCCTGTGCCCACGGGTTCATCTTCTCGGACGCGTCGCCCGGCAGGTACCCGAGCTCCTGGCCGCCCACCGCGTAGAGCGGCCGGAACACCATGATCTTCTTGTGCTGCTGGCGTTCGAGGACGGCCTCGAGACCGGCGCAGAGCGCGAGCGCCGACTTGCCCGTGCCGGCGCTGCCGCCGAGCGAGACGATGCCGATCTCCGGGTCGAGCAGGGCGTCGATCGCCAGCCGCTGTTCGGCGGAGCGCCCGCGGAGGCCGAAGACCTCGCGGTCGCCACGCACCAGCGCCACCGCACCGGCGGTGTGCACCCGGCCGAGGGCCGAGCCGCGCTCGGAGTGGATGACGACGCCGGTGTTGACCGGGACGCCGTCGAGCTGCGACGAGCGGATCTCCTCCTTCTCGTAGAGGTCGGACATCTGCTCGCCGGACACCTGCAGGTCGGCGATGCCCGTGTACCCGGAGTCGACCGCGAGCTCGGCGCGGTACTCCTCGGCCGCCATGCCGATCGAGGACGCCTTGACGCGCAGCGGCAGGTCCTTCGACACGACGACCACGTCGAGTCCGTCGTTCTTGAGGTTCGAGGCGACCGCGAGGATCCGCGAGTCGTTGTCGCCGAGCTGCAGCCCGGACGGGAGGACGGACTGGTTCGAGTGGTTCAGCTCGACCCGGAACGAGCCGCCGTCGCCGATCGCGATCGGGAAGTCGAGCCGCTCGTGCTCGATCCGGAGCTCGTCGAGGAGCCGGAGTGCCTGCCGGGCGAAGTACCCGATCTCCGGGTCGTTGCGCTTGGACTCCAGTTCGCTGACGACCACGACGGGCAGGACCACCGCGTGCTCCGCGAAGCGGAACAGTGCCCGCGGATCGCTGAGGAGCACCGAG
Source organism: Curtobacterium sp. YR515 (assembly GCF_900113095.1). Classification (NCBI taxonomy): domain Bacteria; kingdom Bacillati; phylum Actinomycetota; class Actinomycetes; order Micrococcales; family Microbacteriaceae; genus Curtobacterium; species Curtobacterium sp. YR515. The sequence goes on from NZ_FOOD01000001.1 coordinate 468,594, forward strand.
GTGTCGAGCACGTACGTGCGCTGGGCGACCGATGTGGACGAGTCCGCGGTGTGCTGCTGCTGTGTTCCGCGAGAGACGTTCTGAGAGGTCACGACCACTCCATCCCCGGGCCGCGCTCGGCCCGGTCCATGTCCTCGAACGCGGCCGTGGAGCGGGTCTGCGAAGCACCGACTGTGGCCGCTTCGATCGGGCGCGGTGCCCGATGGGGACAAGCTACGTCCGACCCCCGACACGGCACCAGCGACACGCGGTTCCCCGAGTTACGGTCACGTGAACAACGCGGCCGCTACTGCATCGTGGCGTACGACAGGCAGGCGTCGCGGAACATGTCGAGCGTCTCGTCCGTGGTGGACGCGAACACCGACACCCGCGCGACCCCGAGCCGCGTCGTGACCGTCACGCCGTGGTTGTGGAACGCCGCGGACAGCGCGGTGAGCCGTCCCTGCGGCGGTCGGAGCACCACGATCCCGGCGCGCTCCCGGGGGTCGCGGCTGGACTCGACGGAGAGGCCGAACTCGTCGGCGATGTCGAACACCCGCTCGACCCGGTCGGTGACCCGCTCCTGCACGACGGCGACACCGACGGCCGTGAGCCGGTCGAGCGACACCGCCAGGCGTGCCTGCGACACCGGGTCGGTGCGGGTCATCTGGAAGCCGGCGGCACCCGGACGGACCGACGGGACCTCGGTCGGCCACCCGGTCGTGCCGTGCGGGCCGGACAGGGCGGGCCGGAGGCGGTTCAGCGCACGGTCGCTGAACGCGGTGAACCCGGTGCCCCACCCGGCGTGCAGCCACTTCTGGCCGCCGGTCGCGACGACGTCGGCGAGCTCGTACGGGGCGTCGACCACGCCGAAGCCCTGGATGGCGTCGACGATGAGGAGGCGGTCGCCGATGACCTCGCGGATGGCGGCGAGGTCGGCGAGGTAGCCGGTCTGCCAGTCGACGAGCGAGACGGCGACCGCGGTGACGTCGTCGGACAGGCGCGACTCGATGAGCGACGGCGTCATCCACCCGGCGCCGGACTCGACCACGACGGGCTGGACGCGACCGCCCGTGGCCGAGGCAGCACTCGCGAGGGCCAGCGGCAGCGAGGGGTACTCGTCGGCGGAGACGAGCACGCCGCCGGTGAGCCCGAACGCGGTGTGCAGGAGCCCTGGCGTCGTGGCGGTCTGCGAGACGACCTGGTCCTCGCGCCGGCCGACGAGCCGTGCGGCGACGGTGCGGACCCGGGCGTCCTGCTCGTCGAGCGTCTCCATGGCGCCGAAGCGCATGTGCTCCTGGATCGTCCCGAGCACGCGCTGCTCCTCGAGGACCGCGGTCTGGACGGGACCGAACGCGGCGTGGTCGAGGTAGCCGGGCTCCTCGGCGAAGCCTGAGGCGTACTCGGCGATGTTCACAGGGGCAACCTTCCGTGGGACGAAAACCCTGTGAGTCTACTGGGATGAACGGCCGACAGCCGCCGCAGTGCGGGGAACGGCGCGACCCCGACCGCTCAGCCGCCGTACCGGCGGGACCGCAGCCCGAAGTCGCGGACGGCGCGCAGGAAGTCGACCTCGCGCAGGTCCGGGTAGAGCGCCTCGACGAAGTAGAACTCGCTGTGCGCGCTCTGCCACAGCATGAAGTCGGACAGCCGCTGCTCGCCCGACGTCCGGATGACCAGGTCGGGGTCCGGCTGCCCCTGGGTGTAGAGGTGGTCGCCGATGAGCTCGGGCGTGAGGACCTCGGCCAGGGTGTCGAGCGTGCCGCCGCCCTCGTCGTGCGCCTGCACGATGCTGCGCATGGCGTCCGCGATCTCCCGACGGCCGCCGTAGCCGACCGCGAGGTTCACGTGCAGCCCGGTGTGCTCCGCCGTGCGCTGCTCGGCGGCGGAGAGCGCGGCGACGAGGGGTTCGGGCAGGCCCTCGTTCGAGCCGACGTGCTGGACCCGCCAGTCCCGGTGGTCGGCCAGGGTCCCCGCGAGGTCGGCGATGATGCCGACGAGCTGCTCGAGCTCGTCGCCGCCACGACCCTTGAGGTTGTCGGACGACAGCAGGTAGAGCGTCACGACCTCGATGCCGAGGTCGTCGCACCACGTGAGGAACTCCGGGATCTTCGCGGCGCCCGCGCGGTGCCCGTGCGCGGCGGACTCGAGGCCGAGCTGCTTCGCCCAGCGACGGTTGCCGTCCACGATCATGGCGACGTGCTTCGGCATCGCCGAGCCGTCGATCTGCCGGCGGATCCGGTTCTGGTAGGCGCGGTAGAGGATCCCTCGTCCTGCCCATCCCACCCTGCCGGTCACGGAACGAACATAGTGCACGGCGCCTCGGAGCGAGCCGCGTTCCCCGGGCCGTCCGCCCGTGTTCGGCGTTCGTTCGGCATCGGCCCCTACGGTCGGACCATGCAGGCCGAGCACGACACCGGGACCCTCCCCCACGTCCCCTTCACCGACGAGGCCGCGAGCACCGCGACCGCCGGACGGACGACCGCCAGCGCGTCCGAACCCCGGCCCGCGTGGCGCGGTTGGATCCACCTCGGGGCGTTCCCGTTCGCCATCGCGATGGGCATCGTGCTCATCGTCCTCGCGGGCTCACCCGCGGCGAAGGTGGGCAGCGCCGTGTTCATGGCGACGTCGCTCGCGATGTTCGGCGTCTCGGCGACCTACCACCGGTTCCCCTGGGGCCCGACGGTCAAGGCGGTGCTCAAGCGCATCGACCACACGAACATCCTGCTGCTCATCGCCGGCACGTACACACCCGTGGCGATCTGCGCCCTGCCGCACACCCTGATGGTCGTGGTGCTCTGGGTGATGTGGTCCGGCGCGGCGCTCGGCATCGCCTTCCGGGTCCTCTGGATCGGGGCGCCCCGATGGCTCTACGTGCCGATCTACCTCGTCCTCGGCTGCGCGGCGCTCGGGCTGCTGCCGCAGTTCTTCGCCGCGAGCGTCCCGATGACGGTCCTCGTGCTCTCCGGCGGCGTGGCCTACATCCTCGGTGCGCTCGTGTACGGCTTCAAGCGGCCGAACCCGTCGCCGACGGTGTTCGGCTTCCACGAGGTCTTCCACGCCCTCACGGTCGTCGCGTTCGCCGCCCAGTGGGCGGGTGTCCTCATCGTGGCGCTGGACCCGGTGCGCTGACCGCGACGGTCCGTCGGACGGGAGGCGCGGGTCGGGCCCGCACCGTGCCTCCCGTCCCGCACTCACGCGGGTCCACCGCGCCCGTCGCGTCAGCCGCGCCGGTCGCGTCAGCCGCGCCGGTCGCGTCAGCCGCGCTCGGTGTCGTCCCCGACGTCGGCCCGGCCGTCCTCGGCCGCACGCCGCTCCGGCTCGTCCGTCGCGACGCCGTCGCGATCGATGCCGTCACGGTCGATGCCGTCACGATCGCCACCCGCGGTGCCGTTCGCCTCGGCCTCGAGCCGCTCCCGGATCTCCGCCCGGTAGCGGGTCCGCCGGATGCGCCGGGTCATGTCGATCACGAGCAGGATCGTCACGATGGCCACGACCGCGATCGCGATGAAGCCCGCGACGCCGGGCGTCACGTCGACGTCCGGGACGCTCGAGGTCGGGCTCGGGCTGGGGGTCGCGGCGAGTGCCGCGTGGAGGGTGCTCACGCAGTGGTGTCCTTGTCGGCAGGGATCCCCGCGAACAGGTCGGACTCGGGGAGCTCGGTCGGCACGCGGGCCTCGACGAGCTGGTAGTCCTCGGTCGGCCACACCGTCGCGAGGAGGTCGTTCGGCCAGTAGAAGAAGGCGCTGTCCGGCGGCACCTGGCTCGCGTGGGCCCGGAGCGCCGCGTCACGCGCGTCGAAGTACTCGTGCACGTCGACGTGGGTCGTGGCGAGGTCGGGCCGGTCGGCGAACCGTTCGACCCACTCGCGCAGCTGCTCGACCGCCGGGCTGTCCGGGTCGCGTTCCTGCAGGGCCTCGAAGACCGTCCGGAAGCGCCGGGGGTTCATGGTGCGCTCGTAGTAGAGCTTCGCGACGGACCACGCGGGCCCGGCATCGGGGTACTTCTCGGGGTCCGCGGCGTCGCGCCAGGCGGCCACCGAGACCTCGTGCGTCCGGATGTGGTCCGGGTGCGGGTAGCCGCCGTTCTCGTCGTACGTGACGAGCACGTGCGGGCGGAAGCGCCGGATGACCCGCACGAGCGCCTCGGTCGAGTACTCGAGCGGCACCGTCGAGAAGGTGCCGCGGCGGACCGTCTCGCCCTTGTCGGCGTCGGGCAGGCCGGAGTCGTGGTACCCGAGCCACAGGTGGTCGATGCCGAGCGCCGCCTGGGCCCCGGCCATCTCGGTGCGGCGGTACCCGGCCATGTCGCGGTGCGCCCGGCTCGTGGCGGGCTCGCCGAGCTGGTCGTTGAGGATGTCCCCCGCCTCGCCGCCCGTGCAGGAGACCACGAGGACCTCGTTGCCCTCGGCCGCGTACTTCGCCGCGGTCGCCGCTCCCTTGCTCGACTCGTCGTCGGGATGGGCGTGGACGGCCATCAAGCGGTACGGCACTGGTCTTCCTCACTGATCGCGTGGCAGCACACAGTGTCACGTGAACTACCCTGGGATCAGGATAATCACCCCGGGAGCCCCGAACTGTCCGAACCGCAGCACCAACCGGCACCTCAGCCGTCCGCCAGCACCACCGCGACGCTGGACGACCGCTACGGCCGCACCCCCGGACGCGCTCGTCGCACGCGGCTGATCGGGATCGTCGCCGCTGCCGCCGTCGCCCTGGTGTTCATCGTCTGGGTGGTCTGGGCCGGTCCCGGGCAGACCAGCCACGGCCTCGACACCGACGACGTCGGGTACCAGGTCGTCTCCGACCACCAGGTGGTCGTGCACACGCAGATCTCCGTCGACCCGGGCACGGTCGCGAAGTGCGCCGTCCAGGTCCTCGACAAGTCGTACACGATCGTCGGCTGGCGCGAGATCCGGGTGCCGGCATCCGATCAGCGCGTCCGGAGCATCAGCACGCCCGTGAACACCGTGTCACGCGGTGTGACCGGCTTGATCCACGACTGCTGGGTTCCCTAGACTGCTGTGATTCGCGGACAAGACCGGCCACACCGGCCGGTCTTGTTCTTTGCTGAAGGGAATCACCATGAGCAACGACACCCAGGTCACGTGGCTGACGCAAGAGGCGCACGACCGCCTCACGGCCGAGCTCGAGACGCTGTCCGGTGAAGGTCGCCAGGAGATCGCGAACCGCATCGAAGCCGCTCGCGAAGAGGGCGACCTCAAGGAGAACGGCGGCTACCACGCCGCCAAGGACGAGCAGGGCAAGATCGAGGCCCGCATCCGTCAGCTCACCGAGCTCCTCAAGCACGCCACCGTCGGCGAAGCGGACTTCGACGGCACGGTCGAGCCCGGCACCGTGGTGACCGCCGTCATCGCCGGTGACGAGTCGACGTTCCTGGTCGGCAACCGCGAGATCGTCGGCGAGGGCTCGGACCTCACCGTCTACAGCCCGGTCAGCCCGGTGGGCGCGGCCATCGTCGGCCTGCGCGCCGGCGAGAAGGCCACGTACACCGCGCCCAACGGCAAGGAGATCGCCGTCGAGGTGACGAAGGTCGAGCGCTACGAGCCGTAGACGCGACCGTTGACGGACAGGAGGCGCGGTGCCGGCTGGCACCGCGCCTCCTGTCCGTCTCCGGCTCGGTCCAGCGCCCGTCTCAGTGCTCGAGCAGCTCCGGCTGGAAGCCCACCTCGTGCAGGCGGTGGATGACCTCCTGTGCGTGCTCGGGGCCGCGCGCCTCGATCGACAGGTCGAGTGCCACCTCGTTGATGACGAGCCCCTGGCCGTGCCGGGTGTGGAGCACCTCGACGACGTTCGCGCCGGCGTCCGAGATGACCTGCGAGACGCGGGCGAGCTGACCGGGGCGGTCCGGCAGCATGATGCGGATGCCGATGTAGCGCGACGCCGCGACGAGGCCGCGGGTGATCACGCGTTCCATCATGAGCGGGTCGATGTTGCCGCCGCTGAGCAGGACGACGGTGCGACCGGTGTCCCGGACGGCACCGGACATGATCGCCGCGACGCCGACGGCCCCGGCGGGCTCGACGACGAGCTTGGCGCGTTCGAGCAGCACCAGGAGCGACCGGGCGACGTCGTCGTCGGACACGGTGACGATGTCGTCGACGAGGTCGCGGATGATCGGGAAGTTCAGGTCGCCGGGTCGCGCCACGGCGATGCCGTCCGCGATCGTCGGCTTCGTGCTGACGGTGACGGGCTCGCCGGCCTCGAGCGAGCTCGGGTAGGCGGCTGCGTTCTCGGCCTGCACCCCGATGACCCGGATGGTGCGTCCGAGGCGCTCGGCGACGCCCTTGACGGCGAGGGCGATGCCTGCGATGACGCCGCCGCCGCCGATCGGCACGATGACCGTGTCGGCGTCGGGCACCTGGTCGAGGATCTCGAGCCCGAGCGTGCCCTGGCCGGCGATGACCGCGGGGTGGTCGAACGGCGGGATGAAGACCGCTCCGGTCCGTGTCGCGAAGTCCTTGGCCGCGCTCAGCGCCTCTTCCACCGAGTGCCCGCGCAGGACGACCTCGGCGCCGTAGTGCCGCGTGGCCTGGAGCTTCGGCAGGGCGACGCCGACCGGCGTGAAGATCGTCGCGGGGATGCCGAGCTCGCGCGCGGCGAGGGCGACCCCCTGCGCGTGGTTGCCGGCGCTCGCGGCGACGACCCCCGCGGCCCGCTGCTCCGGGGTGAGGGTCGACAGGCGGTTGTACGCACCGCGGACCTTGTACGCACCGGTGCGCTGCAGGTTCTCGCACTTGAGGTGCACCGGCGACCCGAGGACCTCGGCGAGGAACTGCGAGGTCTCCATCGGGGTGACACGGGCGACCCCGGCGATCGTCACACGTGCCTTCTCGATGTCGTCGAGCGTGGGGATCAGCGGCGTGGTGGTGTCGGTCACGGGTCCATCATCGTCGCTCGCGGCACTCCTGACGAACCCGTGACGTCAGTTGGTGCTGGCAGTGCCCTCAGCCGCCGCCGGCTCCGGCTTGCTGCCCGGTGCCGGGACCGCGTCGCCGACCTTGTGGCGGCGGCCACGCCGGAGCTGGAGCTGCCCGTGCTGGCCGCGCCTCGGGGTGGCCTCGAGCACGTGCTCGGAGTCGAGTCCACGCCAGCGGCCGCTCGCGATCGTCATGACCATCGTGTTCACGGTGGCGATCAGCGGCACGGCGAAGAAGGCACCGGCGATGCCCGCGAGCCCGGAGGCCGCCGTGACGCCGAGGACCACCGCGAGCGGGTGGACCTTGACCGCGTTGCCCATGACGAGCGGCTGGAGGATGTGTCCCTCGATCTGCTGCACGAGCAGCACGACCGCGAGGACGAGGACGGCCGCGAGCGGGCCGTTGAAGATGAGCGCGACGAAGACGGCCAGGAACCCGGTCACGATCGCACCGACGACGGGGATGAAGGCACCGAGGAAGACGAACGCCGCGATCGGGATCACCAGCGGCATGCCGCCGAAGAACAGCCCGACGATGAAGGCGCCGAGCCCGATGCCGACGGCGTCCACGAACGCGACGAAGATCTGCACGCGGATGAAGCTCGTCAGGGTGATCCACCCCGCGACACCGGCGCCGTCGACGGTCGCACGGGCCTTCTTCGGGAAGAGCCGCACGGCCCACCGCCACACGTTCTTGCCGTCGATGAGCAGGAAGATCGTGGTGAACAGGATGATGAAGAGCGCCTCGAACACGTGCGTGGCACCGGACCCTGCGCTCGCGACCCCGGAGAGGATCGACGCGCTGTTGTCCTGCAGCCACTTCGTGCCGTCGTCCAGCCAGCCGTTGACGTCGCCCTGCGTGATGCCCAGGCCGGAGTTCAGGACGAGGTCCTTGATGTTCGCGTACTGGTCGACCGTCCGGTCGCGGAGTGACGGGTAGGACGCGATGATCTGGTCGACGACGAGCCACACCAGCGCGCCGATCGCCGCGAGTCCGCCGAGCAGGCTGATGACGACCGCGAGCCACTTCGGCACGTGGTGGCGCTGCATCCAGTTCGAGATCGGCACGAGCAGCGCCGAGACGACGATGCCGACGAGGAACGGGATGAGGATCTGGCTGAAGATCGTCATCAGCCAGATGAAGACCGCGATCACCCCGATGACGACCAGGATCCGCCACGACCACGCGCCGGCGATCCGCATGCCGGTCGGGACCGACTCCTCGACCACGGGGTCCGGATGCGTCGGTTGCTGCTGCTTTCTGCCCCATGCCATGGTCGCGAGTGTACCGATGTGCGGCCCGACAGGTACCAGATACGGCATACGTCACCGGACGCGGGGTGTCGGCGGCGATCGGTAGCCTTCGGACATGGTCAGGACCACGCTCTCCGCTGCCGAGGCCCGCCGCGTCGCACTGGCTGCCCAGGGCTTCGGCCAGCCGCCTGCCGACGCCGTGTCGACCCGGGCGCTGAACGCTGGGTTCGCGCGCCTCGGCCTGCTGCAGATCGACTCCGTGAACGTCTTCGAGCGCAGCCACTACCTGCCGCTCTTCGCCCGGCTCGGCGCCTACGACCGGTCCACGCTCGACCGTCTGACGATGTCGAAGCGCGGTCCCTACGCCGAGTACTGGGCGCACGAGGCCGCCTTCGTCGACCGCACCGATCTCCCCCTCTTCCGGTGGCGGATGGACGCGCTGCGCGAGCGCGACTCGTGGCCGAACCGGATCGACGGCGTCCGGCGGACCGAGGGGGTCCGGCGCGAGCTCCGGGCGCTGCTCGCGGCCGAGGGGCCGATGCCGGCGAGCGCGGTCGAGCACGAGTCGAACGTCCGTCGGGGGCCGTGGTGGGGCTGGAGCGACGTGAAGCTCGGACTCGAGCAGATGTTCCGCTGGGGCGACGTCGTGAGCGCCGGACGGTCCGGCTTCGAGCGGGTCTACGCGCTCCCCGAGCAGGTCCTGCCTGCCGGCACGCTCGAGGACGCACCGGCGCGACCCGCAGCCGTCCTCGAACTCGTCCGTCGGGCCACCCGGGCACTCGGCGTCGGCACCCGCGCGGACATCGCCGACTACTACCGGCTCCGTTCCGACGACACCGCCGCGGCGATCGCCGAACTCGTCGCCGCCGGGGAGCTCGTGCCGGTGCGGGTCGAGTCCTGGGGCGAGCGCGCCTGGATGCACGCCGACGCCCGGGTCCCGCGGCACGTGACGGCCGACGCCGTGCTCAGTCCGTTCGACCCGGTCGTGTGGTTCCGGCGGCGGGCCGAGCGGATGTACGGCTTCCACTACCGGATCGAGATCTACACGCCGGCACCGAAGCGGGTCTTCGGCTACTACGTCCTGCCCGTCCTGCAGGACGACCGGCTCGTCGGGCGGGTCGACCTGAAGAGCGACCGGCAGCGCGGGGTCCTGCGCGTGCGGACGGCGTGGGAAGAGCCGGGCGAGCGGCTCGATGCCGGGCGACTCGCCGAGACCCTCCGACGGACGGCCGCGTGGCAGGGGCTCGACGGGGTCGAGGTCACCGATCGCGGAACCGCCGCGGCTGCGGTCGCAGGGGCGCTCGGCGTCCGGCTGGTGCCGCACGTCGCAGCCGACGACGCGGACGCGAGCGTGGCGTTGGAACCGGCCGTCTGACGGGCCGGTGGCGTGGGGCGGGGCCGACCCGCGCCTCCTGGGCCACACCCGGTCGCCGGCACCCGCCGTCGGGTCAGAACCGGTCGAGACTCCCGCGCAGCCGCGCGATCCGGTCCGGCAGCGGCGGGTGCGTGGAGAACAGTCGGTCCATCAGGCCGGGCCGCATCGGGTCGGCGATCCAGAGGTGCGCCATCGACGAGTTCTGCGTCTGCATCGGCCGGCCGTACGCGCCGAGCTTCTCGAGCGCACGGGCGAGCCCCTCGGGGTGGCGGGTGGTCATCGCGCCGGTCGCGTCCGCCAGGTACTCCCGCTGCCGGGACACCGCGGCCTGCACGCCCGCCGCGGCGATCGGCGCCACGATGACCGCGACGAGGCCGGCGATGAGCAGGATCGGGTTGTTGCCGCCGTTGTCGTTGTTCCGGTTCCGACCGCCGGCGAGCCCGCTGAAGATCGAGATGCGGAGGAGCACGTCGGCGATGAGACCGACCGCGACCACGAGCCCGAACACCATCGTGGAGACGCGGATGTCGTAGTTCCGGACGTGCCCGAGCTCGTGGGCCATGACGCCCTGGAGCTCCTGGTCGTCCATGATCGCCAGCAGCCCGGTCGTCGCGGCGACGATCGCGTGGTCGGGGTCACGGCCGGTGGCGAAGGCGTTGGGCGACGGGTCCTCGATCACGAAGACGCGCGGCATCGGCATCCCGGTGGCGATCGCGAGGTTCTCGACCGTGCGCCAGAGTCGTGGCTCGGTGTTCCGGTCGATCTCGATGCCGCCCGCGATCGCCGTGGCCTGGCGACCCGCGGCGAAGTACTGCACCAGCGCGTACCCGAGCGCGACCACGAGGACGATCACGCCGATCGACACGTTGCCGGCGAGGTAGCCGCCGAGGAACCCGAGCGCCCCGATGATCAGCAGGAAGACCAGGACGATGAGGACCGTGTTGCGCTTGTTGCGCGCGATCGCGCTGTACACGTCGCAGCCGTCGCCCGGCGGGTCAGAACTGGACGCGCGGCGGTTCGGCGATCGCCGCGGGCTCGGCGGTCTCGAAGAACGACGCCTCGGTGAAGCCACGGCTCTTCGCGAACGACGAGTTCGGGAAGACCCGGATCTTGGTGTTCAGTTCGCGGACGCCGCCGTTGTAGAAGCGACGGGCGGACTGGATCTTGTCCTCGGTGTCGACGAGTTCGGACTGCAGCTGCAGGAAGTTCTGGCTGGACTGCAGCTGCGGGTACCCCTCGGCCACCGCGAACACGCTCTTCAGTGCCTTCTGCATGTGTCCCTCTGCCGTGGAGGCGCTCGAGGCGTCCCCGGCGCTGAGCGTCTCGGCGCGGGCCTTCGTCACGGCCTCGAACACGGACTTCTCGTGCGTGGCGTAGCCCTTCACCGTCTCGACGATCGTCGGGATGAGGTCGGCGCGGCGCTTGAGCTGCACGGAGATGTCACTCCACGCCTCGTCGACGCGGACCTTCAGCGTGACGAGCGAGTTGTACGTGACCCACAGGTAGATCCCCACGACGACGAGGAGGACCACCACCACTCCGACGACGATCAGCGTCGTGATGAGTCCGGTGTCCATGAGGGCGTACTCCTTTGCGCGTCGGGATCGCGGTGTGACGGGGCCGTCGGGCCTGCGTCACGGCCGAGGACGATTGTATCGACCAGCGGGGTGCCCTCTCGTCCACGGCCCCGGTTCACGGGCGATTCCCGAGTCGCACACACCGCGCGCTCGGGCTGCTCGGCGTGTCGCTCGGTCCACGGACATCATCCGATCGACGTATTGACCCGAGCGGCTCGATCACGTGGGATGGACTCGGATGAACGCGCGCGGGGAGAACGTGGACGACCGGGCTGTCGGGGGCGACGGCCCCGTTCGCCGAACCCGGATCACGCTGGCCGTCGCCGCGGGGGCCGCCCTGGTCGTGGGCCTGCTCGCCCTCGCCGTGGCCCCGGCCACCGCCGTGACGTCCGCAGCCGTGACGTCCACCGCTGCTGCCGCTGCGGACCCCGATCCGGGCACGACACCCACCCCCACGCCAGCGCCCCAGGACCACCTGACCCCGGCGCCCCCGACCACGTCGCCGAGCCGGCCCCCGGTGCGCCCGTCGATCGACGACCCCGGCGACATCACCAGCGGGACCGTGCGCTTCAGCGGCAGGGGCACCCCCGGGCACGACCTGCGGGTCACCGGTCCGGCGTCGACCGGGTCGACCGGCTGCACCGCGACCGTCCACGACGACGGTGCCTGGTCCTGCCTCGCGACCGTCCGGAGCGGACCTCAGCAGGTCTTCACCGTGGCGGACCAGAGCTTCCCCGGGCTCGGCTCGGCGCGCACCCCGGCGTCCGACGTCATCGTCCCGCCGGTCGTCACCACCGCACGGCCCACGAACGGTCCGGTGACCGGCACCGGGCACGCAGGGTCGACCGTCACGCTCTCGGTGTCCGGGTCGTCGACGGACCGGACCGCCACGGTCGGTGCCGACGGTCGGTGGACGGTGTCCCTCCGCGGCGGCACCCCGGGCGGCGACGCACGGCTCTCCGTCACCGCCACGCAGACCGCGAGCACGGCCGACGGATACCGGTCCGACCTGCGGAGCGCCGCGTCGACCCCGGTGACCGTGACGCTCGACCGGACCGCGCCGACGGCACCGCGCATCACCGCGCCCGGCTCCGGCGACCGCGTGCGCGTCCAGCCCCTGACCGTCAGCGGAACGGGCGAGGCGGGCGCCGTGCTCACCGTGTACGTGGACCGTGCCCCCGTGTGCCGGACCGAGGTGCCTGCCTCCGGCCGGTGGTCCTGCACCACGGCGGGTTCGACGCTGGGCGCCGGTACCCGGGCGGTGACGGCGACGCAGCACGACGCCGCCGGCAACTTCTCGCCGACCTCGACGGCCGTCCGGGTCGTCGTCTCCCGTGCGTCGGCGGCGCCGGGCACGCCGGGTGACGGGTCCACCGGCAGCGGCTCGCCGTCCGGGACCCCTGGTACCGGGACGGGCAGCACCGGCACGACGACGCGCCCGAACGGCCACGGCACCGCGACCGGTGGCTCCTCCGGCCCCGGCACCGGTTCGGACTCCGGTCCGGGCTCCCGTCCGGGCTCCGGTCCGGGTTCCGGTTCCGATGGAGGCGCCGGCAGCGACAGCGGGTCCGGCACCACCACGGGCGGGCACGGCCGCGGGCTGGATTGGTCCGGCCCGGCGGGCGACTGGACCGCCTCCACCGCGTACGACACCACCGTGCCGACCATCCAGGCGGCGTTCTCGTGGCGCACCGTCCTCGTCGCCACGGCCGTCGCCGCCGGGTTCCTCGTGCTCATCGCGGGGCCGCTCGCACTCGTCGCCGGCGTCGCCCGGGGCCGGATCCGTTCGCCGTTCGCCGGGCTCCTCGGTCGCAACCGCCCCCGTGACGAGCGACGCCGCGGCGAGGACGTGCTCCCGACCTGGGCCTCGATCACCGTCGCGGTGCTGGTCGTCGGGCTGTGCACGCTCCTCGGCGTGGGCATCTCCCTCGAGGCCCGCTACGTCCGTCTGGCGATCGCGGTCCTGCTCGGCGCGGCCGTCCTCACGACGACGATCGTCCTCGCCACCCGCTGGGCAGCCGGCACCGATCGCAGCACCATCGGGTTCCGGGTCTCCCCCTGGCTGGTGCTCGCCGCCCTCGTGGCGTGCGGCGTCACCCGGACGTTCGACCTCTCACCTGCTGTGATCGTCGGTGCCGTCCTCGTGCCGATCGGCCGACCGGACCTCGACACCCGGGCGCTCCGGCTCGGCTCCTCGATCGCTTCCGGCGCCCGCAGCGCCACCTGGCGGTCGATCTCGCTGCTCGTCGTGGCGGCGGCCGGCTGGGTCCTGCACTCCGTCACGCCGGGGTCCGGCTTCTGGGTGTCGTTCGTGTCCGAGTTCGCGATCACCCTGTGCGTCGGCGGCCTCGGCGCCGTCGTCGTGACGCTGCTGCCGGTGGCCGGGTCCGCCGGGCAGTCCCTGCTCGCGCGGTCCCGTGGTCGGTACGCCGCCATCGCCGCGGTCGCCGTCGCGTTGGCCGCCGCCGTGTACTCCGGGTCGGCCGGGACGCACGTCTCCCCCGTCGCGCTGGTGGTCGTCGCCGCGGTCTGCACCGCCGGAGCCGTCGCCGTCTGGTGCTGGCAGCGGGCGGCCCGGGTCGACCAGCGCGCCTGAACGTGGCACCGTCAGGGCTCGGATCGGGCTGCCGCCGAGGCTCGCTGCACGGATACGCTGACGAGCGGTGCGCGCGACATCACGAACGGAGCGCGCCGTACCACGGACGGTGCGTGCAGCACCACGACCGCTGCTGGGAGCGACGATGACCGAGACCCGATCCGACTACGACCCGACCCGCTTCCGCGACGTCTTCGAGCACAGCTACACGTACGCCAACGGCTTCGCCCGGAACACCCACCGCTTCGCCGGCCGACCGGCGCTCCGCGATCCCGACACCGACCGCTCGTGGACGTACGCCGAGCTCGGCGCCGACGTCGACCGCGTCGCCGGGTGGCTCGTGCGCCACGGGGTCGGTCGCGGCTCCGTGGTCATGGTCGAGCTGTTCAACTCCCCCGAGTTCGCGATCCTGTACCTGGCGGCCCACCGCATCGGCGCGGTGTTCTCCCCCACCAACTTCCGACTCGCGTCGGACGAGGTCGCGTTCATCATCGAGGACTCCGCCCCCGTGGTCCTCGTCCACGACGCCGCCCGCTCGACCGACATCACGGCCGCGCTCGCCAGCTCCGACCACACGCCCGAGCACGTCGTCGTGGTCGGCGACGGAACCCGACCCGGCGACGTCGACTTCGCCGCGCTCCTCACCAGCGACCCCGTCACCGCCGACGAGCTCGCCGCGTCCGAGCCCCGCAGCACCTACGACGAGACGACGCGCCTGTACACGAGCGGCACGACCGGACGGCCGAAGCCCGTGCCGCTGCCGAGCCTCGTCGAGGTCCTCAGCGCCCACGACGTGATCATGCACTTCCCGCTGAGCCCGTTCGACAAGACCCTCAACATGTCGCCGCTCTTCCACCGCGGCGGTCTCTACTCCGGCGGCCCGAACCCGGTGTTCTACGTCGGCGCCGAACTCACCACGCTCCGGCACTTCGACGCCGACCGTGTGCTCGACCTGGTCGAGTCCGAGCAGCTGACGTTCCTCATCGGCGCCCCGCCGAACCTCGTGCAGCTCGCGAACGCCCAGGAGCAGCGGCCCCGCGACCTGTCCTCCCTCAACGGCATCGTGACGATGGGCGCACCGCTGGACCGGGCCGCGGCGCTCCGGTACCAGGAGCTCCTGTCGCCCCGCATCTTCAACGGCTACGGCACGACCGAGACCTTCTGGAACACCTTCCTCCGTCCCGAGGACTTCCCCGACGGTGCCGGGTCGACCGGCCGGGCCTCGACCGACGACGACGTCGCCGTGGTCCGCGTCTACGAGGACCGCCTCGCCGACCCGAGCGACACCGTGCCGAAGGACGGTTCGGAGATCGGCGAGTTCGCGGTCCGCACCGTGAAGTCCGGCTACTCGTACCGCAACCCCGGGCTCGAGGCCGAGAAGTTCGCGAACGGCTGGTTCTACCCGGGCGACCTCGCCACGTGGGACGAGCACGAGCGCGTGACGATCGTCGGGCGCAAGGACGACATGATCATCTCCGGCGGCGAGAACGTCCACCCCGTGCAGGTCGAGGCCGCACTGCAGGAGCACCCGGGCGTCGCCGACGCGATCGTGGTCGGCGTCCCCGACGAGCGCTGGGGCGAGGTCGTGACGGCGTACGTCGTCCGCGCGCCCGGGCGGCTGCCGGAGGACGACGTCGAAGCCGCCGCCGCCCTCGAGGAGTGGACCGCGTCGCACCCCGGCCTCGCCCGCTACAAGCGGCCGCGGCTCTACCGATTCGTCACCGAGCTGCCGTACAACGCCACGGGCAAGAAGGTGCACTACCTCGCGAAGGAGACGGCTGTGGACGACCAGGCTGCGGGGCTCCTGCTCGCGCCGTGACGGCCTGGAGGCGCGGTGCGGGCCGGCACCGCGCCTCCCGTCCCGCAGTGGGTCGCGTCCACGGCGACTGCCGCGCTCTCCGCGCTGCGCGCGTCTACTGGGTCGCGTCGGCCCCGCGGTGCGGTGCGTTCCGTGCGAACAGCCCCGGCAGCAGGCCGCCGATCTTCGTGCCGATGCAGAGACTGACGAACGTCGCGAGCGGGTTCGCCAGCGCCTCCGGGTCGAACGTGGCGACCGCGACGAGCCCGACCGTCCCCGGCACGAGCAGCAGGAACGCCGGGAAGAACGAGACCGTCGCCGGGATCGCCGGCACCAGTCGCTCCAGCAGCCGCGTCGCGACGAACAGCAGCGCGGCGGTCGCACCGGTGGCGACGACGCTCCCCCACAGCGGGGTCGTCCCACTCACCAGCGCGTAGGCCGTGACCATGACCGCGACGGACACGAGCGTGAGCCGCCACCCCGACCGGAAGACCAGGCCGAGGCCGACGGCCAGCCCGACCACCGCGACCCACGACACCCAGTAGGACGGCACGGCCTCCCACCCGCCGCGGTCCGTGCCGACGCCGGCGACCTCGCCGACGAGTGCCGCCGAGGACGGGTCGACGTGCAGCCCGGTCAGCGCGCTCCCCGATGCGATGCCCGCAGCCATGAACCCGAGCATGATGAGCCCCTGCACGAGCCGCGACGACCCGGTCACGATGTCGGCCGCGGTGAGCTCGAGCAGGGCGTTGGTGATGAGGGCTCCCGGCACGAACACGGCCACGGGGGCGCACACGGCGAAGAGCGGGACGTGGTCGAACCCGGTGCCGGCGGCGACGAGCCCGACGATGGTCGTGGACACGAAGGCCGCGAGGAACGGGATGATCGCCACGGCCTCGCGGAAGCGACGGAGCACGAGCCCGATCACGCCGACGAGGGCTCCGACGGCCAGCGCCACGAGGATCGCCCACCACGGGCAGCGGAACACCACCGCGAGTCCGGCCGAGGTCAGGGCGTTGCCGAGGATCCACGGCAGTGCCGGCGGTGGGACGGTCCCGGCGCGGATCGCTCGGACCCGTGCGGGGATCTCGGCGAGGGCGATCGAGCCGCTCTCGAGGCCGAGGACGAGCCGGTTCGCCCGAGCGGCCTGGCGGCTCGAGAGCTCGACGCCCTCGGCGTTGACGATGGTGGCGGCGCCGGTGGCGACCTCGCTCACCATGACGAGGGCGGGGAGGACCCCGACGGCGAGCGTCGGCCCGACCCCGGCGGCGTCGCGGGCCTTCTCGAGCGCCGAACGGACGTCGGTCACCGAGCTGCCGGCGTCGAGGAGGAGGGCGCCCAGCGTGCCGAGCAGCATGCCGGTGGGGACGGTCTCGCCGTCGACCACCTCGACGTGGGCCTCGGGTCGGCCGAGGGCGTTCCGCAGGTTCGCGAGCGCGCTTCCGAATCCGACCACCCGAGAATGGTAGCGGGGGCGGGCTTTCGTCCGTCGCCTCGGAACCCCCGGTGGGACTCGAACCCACAACTCGGCGATTGTAAGTCGGGTGTCGGTTCCCGCTCGTCGTACCCCCGGTGGGACTCGAACCCACAACTCGGCGATTTTAAGTCGCATGCCTCTACCGATTGGGCCACGGGGGCGGGCCGCAACAGCCTACCGACGAAGACGAGGCGGCCACCCCGTGGGGTGACCGCCTCGTCTGGAGCGTGCCGCTACTTGGCGTCCGCCTCGGCCTTCACCGGCTCGGCGTCGTTCGAGACGTCCTTCGCCGGCTCGCCGTAGGCGGGACCGGCCGCACCGGCGGGCTTGCCCTCTTCCGGAGCGGTGGTCGGCTTCGACGCCTCGACCGGTGCCGCGGGGGCCTCGGCTGCGGGCTTCGGACGGGACGCGAACGCCTCGAACGCGGCGCGCGGGGTCTCGCGGTCGTCGAGCGACGCGATGTCGCGGCCGAGGAAGAAGCCACCGACCCAGTCGCCGATGACGCGCCACTTGCGCTCCCACGACGGCATCGCCAGGCCGTGGTAGCCGCGGTGGGCACCCCAGGCCAGGAAGCCCTTCATGGCGAACTTGCCGGACTGGAAGACACCGATGCCGAGACCGAGGCCGGCGACGGCACCGAGGTTCTCGTGCTTGTAGTCGGTCGTCGCCTCGCCGCGGATCGTCGCGACGAGGTTCTTCGCGAGCTGCTTCGCCTGGCGGACGGCGTGCTGGGCGTTCGGCACGCAGAACCCGCCGACGCCACCACCGGTGAGGTCCGGCACGGCCGCGACGTCACCACAGGCCCACGCGTCGGCGATCACGCCGTTGTCGTCGACCACGCGCAGGTCGGGCTGCACGCGGATGCGGCCACGCTGCTCGAGCGGGAGGCCCGTGCCCTTGACCATCGGGTTCGCCATGACGCCGGCGGTCCAGATGATGAGGTCGGACTCGATCTTCTCGATCGCGCCGTCGTTGGTCTTGAGCTCGCAGACGCCGCCGACCGCCGAGGCCAGCTGCGTCTCGAGGTGCACCGTGGCGCCGCGCTGCGCGAGGTTCTTGAGCACCCAGTGCGACGTCTCGAGCGACACCTCGGGCATGATGCGGCCCATCGCCTCGACGAGGTGGAAGTGCGTGTCGTCGAACGACAGCTCGGGGTAGCTCTTGAGCAGGTCGGAGACGAACGAACGGAGCTCGGCGAACACCTCGATGCCGGCGAAGCCACCACCGACGACGACGACGGTCAGCAGGCGGTCACGCTCCGGGCCGGCCGGCAGGGTCGCTGCCTTGTGGAAGTTCGTGAGGATCTTGTCGCGGATCGCCGCGGCCTCTTCGATCGTCTTCAGACCGATCGCCTCGTCGGCGACGCCCGGGATCGGGAAGGTACGCGAGACCGCACCCGCGGTCATGACGATCTGGTCGTAGGACTCCTCCCACGCCTCGCCCTCGGCCGGGGTGATCGTCGCCGTCTTGCTGGCGTGGTCGACCTTCGTGACCTTGGCGGTGACGACGCGCGTCTTCTTGAGGTGACGGCGGTGGGAGACGACGGCGTGACGCGGCTCGATGGAACCGGCGGCGACCTCGGGGAGGAACGGCTGGTACGTCATGTACGGCAGCGGGTCGACCATGACGACC
The DNA here is from genome assembly GCF_900113095.1 of Curtobacterium sp. YR515. Classification (NCBI taxonomy): domain Bacteria; kingdom Bacillati; phylum Actinomycetota; class Actinomycetes; order Micrococcales; family Microbacteriaceae; genus Curtobacterium; species Curtobacterium sp. YR515. The sequence goes on from NZ_FOOD01000001.1 coordinate 487,221, forward strand.
TCGGCTTCGCCCTGACGAAGGTGCTTCTCGAGCTTCCAGGCGGTGTAGAAGCCGGCGTAACCGCCGCCGACGACGAGGATCTTGGGCACGGTGGATGATCTCCTTGGAGTGGGGTGGTTGCCGGGAGGCTGGTCAGAATTCGCCGCCACCCGCCCCGACTCCGGCGTCTGCTCCCTCATCATACGCCCGGCACTCACACCGGGCGGGCGACCAGCTCGTGCGCTCGAGCGCGAGGTCGCCGATGGGGTTGACGCCGGGTCCGGCGGCGAGGGCGTGGCCGACGAGGGCGTGCAGGCACTTCACGCGGGTGGGCATGCCACCCGCGGTGATGCCGTCGATCTCGTCGACGTGCTCGATCGACTCGCGATCGGCGAGGTAGGACTCGTGCGCCGCGCGGTACTGCTCGGCGACGGTCGGGTCCTCGAGCAGGGCTGCCAGCTCGGGCATGACCTGGTTGGCCTCGAGGGTGCTGACCGCAGCGGTGGCCGCGGGATGGCACAGGTAGTACAGCGTCGGGAACGGGGTGCCGTTCGACAGCCGGGGCTTCGTGGACACGACGGTGGGGTTGCCACAGACGCAGCGAGCAGCGATCCCGATGACGTCACGCGCCGGTCGGCCGAGCTGCGCCGAGACGACCTGGATGTCGCGTTCGGAGGGCGGGTCGAAGGGAGGGGTCGTCACGGGTACGTGAGCCTACCGGAGTCCCGCGCGTCGTCCTACTTCGTGTCGCCGGTGCCGGAGACGTCCGGTGCGACCAGCTGCTGCGTGGTCTCGTCGGTGAGCCCCGAGGTCAGCACCGACGACAGCATCGCCTGCACCCAGTCGACCTTCGGCGTCTGCACGGTCGAACTCACGGGCGTGCCGGAATCGGTCGTCGGCGTCGACTCGGCCTTCCGGTTCTCGCTGCCCATCACGAGGTAACTTTCCTCGCCCGGGTACACGTAGAGCAGTCGGTCCCGAGCCTGCGCCTCGATGTACGCGGGGTCGTCCCAGCGCGCGACGTCCTTCTTCTTCTGGGCGACGTCGGCCTTCTGGCTCGCGACCTCGCGCTGCTGCTGGGCGATCTGCTCCTGCTGCTGGATCAGGGTCCGGAGTGACGGTGCGAGCACGACGACGAACAGCACGATGATGGCCAGCATGAGCAGGCTGAACCCGGAGAACCGGATCGAGCGGTACCACGGCTGCTCGGACGAGCCACCCTCGGGCAGCGCCACGGGGACGCGGCGGACACGGGGCTTCTGGCTGGGCACGGTCCGACGATAACCCGCCGGCGGGCCTGCTGGCGGTCGGCACGCGGCCGTTCGGCGCCCTCTCAGCGGGCGATCCAGGAGGCGCGGCGCACCCCCGGAACGCTGCCAGCGCCCGGCACGCGGTCGCGCAACACGCCGCGGGCGATCCGCTGAGGTCGCACGATCGGTCGCCCGCGTCCGGCTGAGACGGCAGTTCGTGCGACCTCGACGGTCGGCGCTCGGCATGCCGTGCGACCTCGGCGCCCGAACGACGAGACGCCGCCCTCCCGAGGGAGGACGGCGTCTCGCAGAGGCGCTGGGTTACAGGGAAGCCGAGCGCGGGAAGGCCGAGCGGCCCGCGTAGACCGCGGCGTCGCCGAGCTCTTCCTCGATGCGGAGCAACTGGTTGTACTTCGCGACACGGTCCGAGCGGGCCGGGGCGCCGGTCTTGATCTGACCACCGTCGACCGCGACCGCGATGTCCGCGATCGTGGTGTCCTCGGTCTCGCCGGAGCGGTGCGACAGGATCGCCGTCATGCCGTGGCGCTGCGCGAGGGAGACGGCGTCGAGGGTCTCGGTCAGGGTGCCGATCTGGTTCACCTTGACGAGGATCGAGTTCGCGGCCTTCTCGTCGATGCCCCGCTGCAGGCGCGTCGGGTTCGTGACGAACAGGTCGTCACCGACGATCTGCACCTTGTCGCCGAGCTCGGCGGTCAGGTGCGACCAGCCGGCCCAGTCGTCCTCGGCCAGCGGGTCCTCGATCGTGGCGAGCGGGTAGTCGCGGACGAGCTCGGCGAAGTAGGCCGTGAACTCCTCGCCGGAGAGCTGCTTGCCCTCGAACGCGTACTTGCCGTCGTGGAAGAACTCGGTGGAGGCGACGTCGAGGCCGAGCGCGATGTCCTTGCCCGGCGTGAAACCGGCCTTCTCGATCGCGGCGAGCAGGAAGTCCAGCGCGGCGCGGTTGGACGCGAGCTCCGGGGCGAAACCGCCCTCGTCGCCCAGGCCGGTCGCGAGGCCCTGCTTCTTCAGCTCGCCCTTGAGCGCGTGGTAGGTCTCGACGCCCCAGCGGAGCGCCTCGGAGAAGGACTCGGCGCCGTAGGGCACGAGGAAGAACTCCTGGATGTCGACGTTGGTGTCGGCGTGCGCGCCACCGTTGACGACGTTCATGAGCGGGACGGGCAGCGTGTGCGCGTTCGGGCCGCCGAGGTAGCGGAACAGCGGCAGGTCGGCCGAGTCGGCGGCCGCGCGTGCGACGGCGAGCGAGGCGCCGAGGATCGCGTTCGCACCGAGGCGCGACTTGTTCTCGGTGCCGTCGAGCTCGATGAGCGCGGCGTCGACGAGGCGCTGGTCGGTGGCGTCGAAGCCCTCGAGCGCCGGACCGATCTCGTCGAGGACCGCGTCGACGGCCTTGAGGACGCCCTTGCCGCCGTAGCGGGAAGCGTCTCCGTCACGGAGCTCGTACGCCTCGAACGCACCGGTGGAGGCGCCGGACGGGACGAGTGCGCGCGAGACGACCCCGTCGTCGAGCAGGACCTCGACCTCGACCGTCGGGTTGCCTCGGGAATCGAGGACTTCGCGTGCGCCTACGGCGTCGATCTGGGCCACGGGGTACTCCCTACACGTTCGGTTGTGGTGATTGCGGAGTCGATCCTAGCGAGGCGCGGGTGAACACGAGGCGTGCATGACGGGCGACTGTGGAGAACTCACGCCAGCGGGCGGAACTCCACACCCTCGAGCGACTGCGTGTCGGCACCCACGGAGGCGAACGCGTCGAAGCCCTGCGCGACGAGTACCGCGAGCAGGTTCTTCATGTTCTTCGTGCGTCGCTCGAGCCGGACACGACGGTGCCCCTCGAGCGCTTCGGCCTTGAGCGCCGCGAGCCGGACCGGGTCGACGTCCTTGTCGTACACGAGCACGACGGCGTCGGACTCGGCGGACTCCGGGAGCGTGACGAGGTCGACGAGCCGCTCGAACCCGAGCGAGAACCCGACCGCGGGCACGTCCTGACCGAGGAACCGGCCGATCATGCCGTCGTAGCGCCCACCACCGCCGAGGCTGTAGCCGAAGTCGGGATGCGCGACCTCGAAGATCGTGCCCGTGTAGTAGCCCATGCCACGGACGAGCGTCGGGTCGAAGCGCAGGTCGACGCCCGGGAGCGCCGAGCGGAGCCGCTGCAGGTCCTCGAACGCGTCGGCGTCGAGCCACGTGGCTCCCCCGACGGCGTCCCAGTCGGCGGTCTCGAGCGTGCGGATCGTGTCCTCGAGCCCGGGGAGCTCGACGCCGACGGTCTCGCGGAGCTCTGCCGCCACGCCGTCCGGCCCGATCTTGTCGAGCTTGTCGATCGTGATGAGCGCACGGTCGGCCGCGGTCGGGTCGGTGATCCCCCACGACCCGAGGAGCGCCAGGAGGATCCGGCGGTCGTTGATCCGGATCGTGGTGCCCTGGACCCCGAGCGCGTCGAGGGCAGCGGTCGTCGCCCGGATGAGTTCGATCTCGGCGAGCTGCCCGGGCTCACCGAGGATGTCGATGTCGCACTGCACGAACTGCCGGTAGCGCCCCTTCTGCGGACGTTCGGCACGCCAGACCGGGGCGATCTGCACCGACCGGAACACCGACGGCAACTCGGCCCGGTGCGTGGCGTAGAAGCGCGCGAGGGGCACGGTGAGGTCGAACCGCAGCCCGAGGTCGGCGAGGTCGAGCGGCGCACCGGCGTGCTGCAGGTCCTCGGTGGAGAGCCCGCGCTTCATGACCGCGAACGCGAGCTTCTCGTTGTCGCCGCCGAGGCCCGAGTGCAGGCGGGCGGCGTCCTCGACGACCGGGGTCTCGATCTCGTCGAACCCGTGGCGCGCGTACACGTCGCGGATCACGCCCAGGACGTGCTCGCGCCGGGCCTTGTCTGCCGGGAGGAAGTCACGCATGCCACGGGGAGCCGTCACGGTCGGAGCCATGGATCGATTCTGGCAGATCGGCCTCCCCGGCTTGCACACGTTCCGACCGGCTGATATTCTTCATCCAGAACCTCGGTTCGACGGGTGCCTGATCCATCCGACGAACCGATCGCGTGGGCAACGTGCTGCAGTGTGCCCCGCGGTTCGAGTGGGCTGCTCCATCGGCACCGCATCCCTGGTGGTGCCGTCGGCCCACTCGCGGGCGTCCTCCTTTTTTCGGGTTGGGAGGACGCCCGCACTCCCCTCGCCCGCGCCCCCAGCGCCCCGCACCCGCACCGCACTCCGCGCACCCGCACCGCTCGGGTGCGGCGGGTGGCCTCACTCTCCGACGCGGCCGGCCGACTCCAGCTCCGCGACCGCAGCACGCAGACTCGCGATCGGGTCGATCCCGGTGCCACGCGCCTCCGCGATCATCGCGAGCACGGAGGTCCCCCACCCGGCATCCACGACGGCACCACCGGCGCCTTCCACCCGCACCTCCCGACCAGGACCCGTGTCCGGAACCGCACCCGCGTCCGGAACCGCACCCCCGGCCCTCGATCGCGCCCCCGCACCCGCAGCACCGGCGTCCGGGACGCCACCCGCGCCTCCCGACCGCGCCCCCGCGCCCGCCGCCGCGACGACGGAGGCGACGACCGCGTCGGAGTCCCCCCGTTCCTCCAGGCGTTCCAGCAGCTTCACGGCCCGCTCCATCGGCGGCATCGCCCGAGGGACCCCGTCGAAGACGCTCCGCCGCGACGACTTCTCCGCAGCCTTGGCCGCCCGCCAGACGCGCACGACGTCCTCCACGGTGTCCGCCCGCTCGTCCCCGAACACGTGCGGGTGCCGGCGCACCATCTTGTCCCGGGCGCCGGCGGCCACGTCCTCGAGGTCGAACGACTCCGCGAGTCCCGCATGGAGGACCACCTGGTAGAGCACGTCGCCGAGCTCCTCGCGGAGTTCGTCGTCGTCCCCGGAGTCGATCGCGTCGACCAGCTCGTACGACTCCTCGACCGCGTACCGCGCCAGCGAGGCGTGGGTCTGGGCGCGGTTCCAGACGCACCCTCCGGCGGGGTCGAGCAGGCGGTCGACGACGGTGACGAGGTCCGAGACGGCGGTCATGCGGTCATCGTGCCACGCAGCACACCGTGGACGCCGCCGAGGGTCGGCCGGTATGCTGTACGTGGCGTGTCGGGAAGTCTGGTCGACGATCTCCCACCCGACCCTTCTCCGACGGAGCTCCATGCCGGCAATCGTCCGTTCCCCCCGTTTCAGCGCCATCGCCCTGCTCACCGCGGCGATCCTCGGGCTCGTCGTGGCGAACTCGCCGCTCGGCCCTGGCCTCGAGCACCTCCTGCACGTGCGGGCCCCGTGGGGTGCGGTCGGACTCGACCTCTCGGTGTCGCACTGGATCAGCGACGGGCTGCTCGCGGTGTTCTTCCTGCTCGTGGCGATCGAGCTGAAGCACGAGCTCGTCGCCGGTGAGCTGTCGAACCCGAAGACGGCGGTCATCCCCGCAATCGCGGCGGTCGGCGGCGTGCTCGTCCCGGCGGGCATCTACCTCCTCGTGACCGAGGGGACGCCGTACGGGCACGGGTGGCCGATCCCGACCGCGACGGACATCGCCTTCGCACTCGGCGTCCTGGCGATGTTCGGTCGCGGGCTGCCCTCGACGCTCCGGGTGTTCCTGCTGGCCCTGGCGGTGCTCGACGACCTCATCGCGATCATCATCATCGCCGTCGTGTTCGCGCACGACACCGACTTCCTCGCGCTGGCCGGCGCCGTCGTCGTGCTCGCGCTCTTCTGGCTGCTCGGCAAGGCCTTGCGCCCCGGGCGTCCCGGCCAGGCCTGGGTCATCGCGGGCATGGTCGTGCTCGGTGTCCTGACGTGGTGGCTCGTGTACCACTCGGGCGTGCACGCGACGATCGCAGGCGTGGCGCTCGGGCTCGTCCTGCCGCGCCGCCCCGGGCACACGCTGCACGGCAACGTCGAGCCGTGGTCGAACGCGATCGTCCTGCCCGTGTTCGCCTTCGCGTCGGCCGCGGTGGTGGTGCCCGCCGTCGGCATCGGGGAGCTCTCGCCGACCTTCTGGGCGGTGGTGCTCGCGCTACCGGTCGGCAAGGTGATCGGCATCACGCTGTTCGGGGCTGTCGCGACCCGGATCTTCCGGGCGCCCGGCCGCTCGACGCTGTCGTTCTGGTCGATCGTCACGGTGGGGGTGTTGGGCGGGATCGGGTTCACGGTCTCGCTGCTCATGAACGAGCTCGCCTTCGCCCGCAACGAGGAGATCCTCGACGAGGGGGTGCTCGCCGTCCTCGTCGGCTCGGGCATCGCGATCGTGGCCTCCGCCGTCGTGGTCAGCCTGCGGGCGCGTCGGTACCGGGCGCGGCGGGAGCTCTCCGAGGCCGAGGCGACCGAGTAGCGGGGTCGCGCGGGGTCCGTGCGCGCGCCTGTTCCGACATTGCACGCGTCGATCGACCGGCGGAACGTCGGATGATGCGCACGGACGCAAGCGCCCGCCCACGCCGGCACGCACGCGCCCACGACGCGACCACCGACGGACGGGAGGCGCGGCGCCAGCTGGCACCGCGCCTCCCGTCCGTCGCCACGCACGCGCGCGGCGGCAGCCCGCCCGACTACGCCGCCGGCGTCTCCGCCGGCGCCTTCGACGCCCCGTACACGGCCGTCAGGATGCTCTCCACCCACTGGATGAGCGCAGCGTCCGGCAGGGTCTCACCGTGCGGCTTCGGCAGCGGGATGCTCGCCGCGTCCTGCTGCGGGAACCACCGGGCTCCAGGGAACATCCGCTTGAGCCGCACCTGCGCCGAGTCGGCGAGCTCCTTGCCCGCGACGCGCAGGTTCGACCCCATCACGACGACGTCGGAGAGTCCGACCTGCTGCGCCATCCGGCGGAGGCGCGAGACCTCGACCAGGGTGAGCACGGCCTGCGGCGGCTGGCCGTACCGGTCGGTGAGCTCGTCGAGGACCATGTCGATCCCCTCGGCCTGCGCCGCGGGGGCGGAGGCGGCGGAGAGCTTCTGGTACGCCTCGAGCCGGAGCCGCTCGGACTCGACGTAGTCGTCCGGGATGTGCGCGTCGACGGGGATCTCGAGCCGGAGCTCGGTCTGCCCCTCGGCGACGTCTCCGCGGAACTGCGAGACGGCCTCACCGATCATGCGCAGGTAGAGGTCGAACCCGACGCCCGCGATGTGGCCGGACTGCTCCCCGCCGAGCAGGTTGCCCGCCCCGCGGAGTTCGAGGTCCTTCATGGCGACCTGCATGCCCGCGCCGAGCTCGTTGTTCGCGGCGATGGTCTCGAGGCGGTCCTGTGCGGTCTCGGACAGGGGCTTCTCGGCGTCGTAGAGGAAGTACGCGTACCCGCGCTCACGCCCTCGGCCGACACGACCGCGCAGCTGGTGCAGCTGCGACAGCCCGTACTTGTCCGCCTTGTCGATGATGAGCGTGTTCGCGTTCGCGATGTCGAGGCCGGTCTCGATGATGGTGGTCGAGACGAGGACGTCGAACCGGCGCTCCCAGAAGTCGACCATCACCTGCTCGAGCGTCGACTCGGACATCTGCCCGTGCGCGACGGCGATGCGGGCGTCGGGGACGATCTCGGCGAGGTGCGCGGCGACGGACTGGATGTCCTTCACGCGGTTGTGCACGTAGAACACCTGCCCTTCGCGCAGGAGCTCGCGGCGGATCGCGGCGGCGACCTGCAGGTCGGACTGCGGCCCGACGAAGGTGAGGATCGGGTGGCGGTCCTCGGGTGGGGTGGCGAGGGTGGACATCTCGCGGATGCCGGTGACCGCCATCTCGAGCGAGCGCGGGATCGGCGTCGCGGACATCGCCAGGACGTCGACGTTCGTCTTGAGCTTCTTGAGCTGGTCCTTGTGCTCGACGCCGAACCGCTGTTCCTCGTCGATGATGACCAGGCCCACGTCCTTGAACTGGATGCCCTGCGACAGGATCCGGTGGGTGCCGATGACGATGTCGACCGTGCCGTCGGCGAGGCCCGCGATGGTCTCCTTCGACTCCTTCTCGGTCTGGAACCGGCTGAGGGCGCGCAGGTGCACGGGGAAGCCGGCGAAGCGCTCCTGGAAGGTCTCCATGTGCTGGCGCACGAGCAGCGTCGTGGGGACGAGCACGGCGACCTGCTTGCCGTCCTGCACGGCCTTGAACGCGGCGCGGATCGCGACCTCGGTCTTGCCGTAGCCGACGTCGCCGGAGAGCAGACGGTCCATCGGGATCGGCCGCTCCATGTCGCGCTTGATCTCGTCGATGGTGGTGAGCTGGTCGGCCGTCTCGGCGAACGGGAACGCCTCTTCCAGCTCGCGCTGCCACGGGGTGTCCGGGCCGAACGCGTGCCCCTTCGACGCCATCCGCGCGGAGTAGAGCTTCACGAGGTCGACGGCGATGTCGCGGACGGCCTTGCGCGCCTTCGACTTCGCCGAGGCCCAGTCCGAGCCGCCCATCTTCGACAGGGTCGGGGACTCGCCGCCGACGTACCGCGAGAGCTGGTCGAGCTGGTCGGTCGGCACGAAGAGCTTGTCGCCCGGGTACCCGCGCTTCGACGGCGCGTACTCGAGCACGAGGTACTCGCGCTGGGTCTTCACCGCGTTGCGCCCGCCGGAGCTCACCTCGCGCGAGACGAGCTCGACGAACTTGCCGATGCCGTGCGTGGCGTGCACGACGACGTCCCCGGGCTTGAGCTGCAGCGGGTCGACGACGTTCTTGCGCCGGCTCGCGAGCTTCTTGACGGTGCGCGCGCCCTGCTGGACGCTGCGGCCGTAGAACTCGGCCTCGCTGAGGACCGCGATGCGCGGATCCGGGGTGGCGAAGCCGTGCTCGACGGTGGCGGTCGTGACGACGGCGACGCCGGGCTCGGGAGGCGCGGTGACGGTTTCGGCACGGGCGGCGACCCCCGCGTCGGCGAGCACCTGCACCGCCCGTTCGACCAGTCCCTGGCCCTGGGCGGTCACCACGACGGCCCACCCGTCGTCGGTGAGTTGCTTCACGTGCGCGATCGCACCGTCCGCGCTGCCGGCGAAGCTCGGGATCGCCTCGGCCCGGACGCGGATGTAGTCGCCCGCCTCGGCCACGGCTTCGGCGTCGGTGAGCACGCGCTCGGCGTCGCCCTCGTCCAGCCCGGAGTCGAACGGCGAGACCGTCCACCAGGTGCGCTGCCCACGGCCGTTCTTGAGCTGCTGGACGGTGAGGAAGTTGCCGGCGTCGAGGTCGATCGGCGCCTGCGCACCCGCGACCGCGGCGCTCCAGGCGGCCTGGAGGAACTCGGTGTTCGTCTCGGCGAGGCTGTGCGCGCGGCCGCTCACCCGCTCGGGCGAGAACACCGCGATGACGGAGTCGTCCGGCAGGTAGTTCGTGACCGGCACGAGGTCCTGCACGAGCGCGGGGGCGAGGGACTCCATGCCCTCGACCGGGATCCCCTCGGCGATCTTCGCGAGCATCTGGGAGAGGTTCGGGAACTCGTGCAGCATCTCGCGCGCCCGCTGCCGGACGTCGTCGCTCAGCAGGAGTTCGCGCGAGGCCGTGAGCTCGACGGAGCCGAGGTCGTCGTCGGTGGTGCGCTGGTCGGCGACGGAGAAGGCCTTGATCGCCTCGATCTCGTCACCGAAGAAGTCGACGCGGACCGGGTGGTCGGCCGTCGGCGGGAAGACGTCGAGGATGCCGCCGCGCACGGCGAACTCACCGCGGCGGGTGACGAGGTCGACCCGGGCGTACGCCATGTCCACGAGCTGCCCCGCGATGGTGCCGAGGTCGTTGCCGCGGGACTCGGTGCGGAGGGCGATCGGCGCGAGGGAGGTGAGGTTGCCCGCGATCGGCTGCAGCGCCGCTCGGACGCTCGCCACCACCACGGTCGTGCGGCGCTGGGCCACGGGCGCGTCTTGCCACGCGGCGAGCTTCCGGAGGGTCGCGATGCGCGTGCCGACGGTCTGCGCGCTCGGGCTGAGCCGTTCGTGCGGCAGGGTCTCCCACGCGGGGAACTCGAGGACCTCGGCATCGGGGAGGTAGCTGCCGACCGATGCGCGGACGGCCTCGGCCTCGCGCCCGGTGGCCGTGATCACGAAGACGCACTGCGGCCCGGTGCGTTCGGCCAGCAGGGCGCCGAGCAGCGGCACGCGCAGACCGTCGACGACCGAGAAGTCGGCGTCACGGGGAGCGGCACGGAGGACGCGATCGAACGCGGAGGCGCGCGAGAGCGCAGGGATGATGCCCGAGATCGTCACTCAGGAGATGGTACCGGCCACCACTGACACCGGCCGCTGTGTGCGCGACCGGCGAACGCACGGCACCGGGCAGCGCCGCTCAGGACGGGGCGTGCACGCGCTGCTGTGCGGCGAGGAGCCCGAGGTCCGCGATCGCCTCGACCGCGTCCGCGCCGTCCGCCAGCAGGTTCGGCAGCGTCTTCTTCTCGGTCGGCGAGAAGTCACGCAGCACGTAGTCGGCCGGGTCCTGGCGCCCGGGGGGTCGGCCGATGCCGATCCGCACGCGGGTGAACTCGTTGGTCCCCGTGGCCTTGATGATGTCGCGCAGGCCGTTGTGGCCGCCGTGCCCGCCACTGCCCTTCAGGCGGACGGTGTCGAACGGCAGGTCCAGCTCGTCGTGCACGACGACGAGGTCGGCCGGGGTGGCGCTGTAGAACCCGAGCACGCTCGAGACCGGGCCACCCGAGGTGTTCATGAACGACCCGGGCTTGGCGAGCACCAGGCGGGGTCCCCCTGGAACCAGGCGCCCCTCGGCGACCTGGTTCGGGGTCTTGTGCTTCTTGAACGTCGCGCCCATGCGAGCGGCGAGTTCGTCGAGGACCATCTGGCCGACGTTGTGACGGTTGCCCGCGTAGCCGGGCCCGGGGTTCCCGAGCCCGACCACGACGAGCGTCTTGCCTGTCATCAGCGTCGGCCAGATGTCCGCGAAGGGGTGTTACTCGCCGTCGACCGGGGCGGAGCCGCCCTCGGCACCGGCCTCGGCGCCCGCCTCGGCAGCGGCCTCGTCGGCGGCGTCGTCGTCGGCGGTGCCACGCGGGGTGACGATCGCGACGACGAGTGCCTCGGCGTCGGTCTCGAGCTCGGCGCCCTCGGGGAGCTGGAGCTGCGAGGCGTGGATCTGCGTGCCGTCCTCGAGGCCCTCGACGTCGACGACGACGTGCTCGGGGATGGAGGTGGCGAGCACCAGGAGCGAGACCGTGTTGAGGTCCTGCACGTGGATGGTGCCGGAGAAGGACTCGCCCTCGACGACGACGGGCACGTCGACCGTGACCTTCTCGCCGCGGCGCAGGACCACGAGGTCGATGTGCTCGATGATCTGGCGCACCGGGTCACGCTGGACGTCCTTGACGAGGGCGAGCTGGGCCGCACCCTCGATGTCGAGGTCGACGACCGCGTTGGCGGTGCGGACGAGCAGCATGGTCTCGTGGCCGGGCAGCGTGATGTGCTTCGGCTCGGTGCCGTGGCCGTAGACGACCGCGGGGATCTTGTCGGCGGCACGGAGCTTGCGAGCAGCGCCCTTGCCGAACTTGGTGCGGACTTCCGCTGCGAGCTTGGTGTAGTCGGCCATGGTGTCTCCTGGTCTCGGGGACGACACCGGGGTGCCGGCATCGTGGGGGTCTGTGGTGTTGCAACTCGAACGCGTGCACGCGTGAGGAACGTTCCCAAGCTGGGCCGGGTCTCCCACCGCGTCGATCACGGCCGCGCATGCGCGGCCCTCGCCGAAGTCAGTCACCGAGTCTAGCAGGACCGATCCGGGCGTGTCGCACCGTGCCCTGGACGTCGGTACAGGCGGCCTGGAGGCGCGGTGCGGGCCCGCACCGCGCCTCCAGGCCGCAGGTGGTCGCGTCAGTGGCCTGCCACTTCGGCGCCCTTCGGCACCTTGAGGAAGGACAGCACCACGAAGGCGAGCACGTAGAGGCCGACGAACGTCCAGACGACGCCGCCGGGGCCGCCCCAGGGCAGCACGGCGCTGACGACGGCGTTGCCGAGGAACGTCGCACCACCCGCCGCGGTGGCGTACATGGCCATCGCGGCGCCACGGCGCTCCTCGCCGGCGAAGGCGGGGACGATCGCGCCCATCGGCGTGAACCCGGCGAGCATGATGCCGAACACGGTGCCGGCGGCGGTCGCCAGCCAGAAGCCCCACTCGGACCCGGCCGGCACGAGGTGCGGGACGTACCACCACGCGAGCAGGCCGATCGCCGAGGCGCCGATGCCGAACCACTTCACGGTGCGGATCCACCCGATGCGGTCGCCGAGGGCGCCGAAGAACGCGTTGAACAGGATGTTGCCGGCGTAGACGATCACGGTCATCGTCAGCCACTTCGACTGGCCCCAACCGAGTTCGGTGCCGATGATCGCGGGCATGATCACGAACATGCCGAACTCCGGGGCGGTGTTCACGAGCCGGATGAGGACCGCGAGCAGGACCTTCGGGCGCTTGACGCAGACCTCGATGCCGCTCGCGATCACCCGGGCGGCGGAGTGCGAGCGCGGCGCGATCCGACCGAGGCCCGTCGGCTCGTGCACGCCGAACCGGACGATCGCCCAGCCGACCGCGACGAGGAGCAGCGACAGCGCCATCGACCAGGTCTCCCCGGTGTGGCCGCCGCCGAACGCGGGGATGGTGCCGATCGCGATGAGCGAGCCGAGCGTCGGCAGGCCGCCGGTGAACACGACGTAGAACCAGCCGACGGCGGTGGCGTTCCGCTCTCGGGCGACCGTGTGGTTCACCCAGCAGAGGAACGAGAACGCGAACAGCGGGAAGCCGAGGCCCCGCAGGAAGTACGTCAGCGCGATGAGGCCGACCGACCCGGTGGGCAGTGCCGCGAGGAACGCGACCTGGAACACGACCCAGAGCACGGCGCCGATGGTCATCACCCGGCGCGGGCCCCAGAGCTCCGACAGCACGCCGGCGAAGTACGACGCGACGAGGACCGCGACGCCGTAGAGGCCGATCACCATCGCGGCGCTGTCGACCCCGCCGGAGCCGAGCGCCGCCGCGATGTGCGGGGAGATGAAGTTCGACTCGATGCCGTCGCCGGTCATGAAGACCAGGACGCCGAGGAAGCCCCAGCGCAGCGGGTGCGGGATGCCGAGGCGGGCGAGGAGTCCCTCGCGGGCGGCGGCGGCCGGCGGTGGCGCGGCGGTGCCGGATTCGGGAGCGGTGACGCCGTTCGGGGGCGTGAGAGTGGTGGTGCGGGCGGTGCGGGGTTCCGACATGTGTCGTCTCTCCTGGAGGGGCCCCGGAGTGCTCGACCCGGCATCGCGGCATGTCTCCGGGGTGCGCCGCGCGCCGTGCAGCCCCTCACCCGCGCAGGGGCTGCGGGTGGGGTGCTGCGTCGGCGATGATGCGAGTCCTGTACCCGGGCCGCCCGGTGCTGTCGTCGGGGCGGACCCGGCGGACCATCGCCGGCCCGAAGCATGGTGCCCGAGATTAGACCGCTCCAACGCAGTCCGTCAAGAACGACAACTGTTGGGTAACGATGTGGGCTCCGGGGCCGCTCGAGGGGTACTGGTCAGTCCGTGTCGGACGGGCTCCGGTCAGCGGCCGACCTCGCGTCGGTGGTGCTGGGCGGCCGCGAGGAGCTCGCGGGCTCGGTCGCTCGTGGTCTCGGCGTCGTCGCGGGCGTGTTCGAGTCGCGTGACCTCGGCGGTGGCCTCGGCGAGCTGGCGTTCGAGGTCGGCCCGGCGGGCCTCGGCGGTCGCGAGGGCGTCCTCGGCCGCGTCGAGTGCGGCGTCGGCGTCGCGGGACTCCGTCCGCGCGGCCGTCTCGGCCTCGCGCGCTGCGCGGCGTTCGGCGGCCGGGTCGGTCGCGGGTGAGGAGTCCGGGGCAGGCTCGGGCTCGCGGTCCGGCTCGCGGCCCGGCTCGCGGTCCGGCTCGCGGCCCGGCTTGCGGTTGGGCTCGTGGTCCGGCCTGCGTTCGGGCTTGCGGTCGGGCTTCCGGGAGGCGCGGGTCGTCCCCGCCGCGCGTCTCCCCTCCGTGATGGGGATCGGCGCCGCGCCGCTCCCCGACCACGCATCGGGCACCGCATCCGGATCGGCGAGCGCCCCGTCGAGGTCCACGTCGTCGAACCCGGCGCTCTCGAGCGCGCGGACGAGGAGCCCGGAGCGCACCGCGGCACCGGCGTGCGGGTCCGCCATCGCGGCCTCGATCGTCGCCCGCACCTGGTCGAGCACGGCCGGCGTCACCGGGTGCCCGGCATCGGACGCGAGGTCGGCACCGGCCTGGGTGAGCGCGTCGACCACGCCCGCTCGCTGACGCCGGAGCTTCCGGATGACGGCCGGGTCGGCGTCCGCCTGTGCCTGCCGGATGGCGGGTCCGAGGTCGACGGCCTCGTCCAGTGCACCCTCGTGCGCCAGCAGGTCGATGACCCACGCGGCCGGCGCGGGCTTCCGGAGGCCGCCGATCGCCGTCGCGAGGGTACGGTCGTCCTTCCGGACCGCCCGCTGACGCGCCGACCGCTCGGCGACGAAGTCCGCGGGCGCGACGAGGAGCAGTTCCCTCGCCACGTCCGCGAACCCCATGCGGCCCAGCTTGCCCGCTACCAGTCGTGGACGGTGCCGTCGGCGAGGCGGTTGAAGGGCAGGTACGCCTGCTCGTAGGGGTACTTGCCCGCTTCGTCGACGTCGAGCGAGACCCCGAGGCCCGGCTCGTCGCCGGGGTGCAGGTACCCGTCGGTGAAGGTGAAGGTCTGCCGGAACACCTGGTTCGTCTTCGGGCCGTGCTGCATGTACTCCTGGATGCCGAAGTTGTGGATCGCCAGCCCGAGGTGCATCTGCGCCGCGAGGCCCACCGGTGAGATGTCGGTCGGCCCGTGGAACCCGGACTTGATCTGGTACATCGCGGCGTAGTCCATCGTCTTCTTGAGCGGGGAGATGCCGCCCATGTGGGTCACGGCGCCGCGGACGTAGTCGATGAGCTGGTCGCGGATGATGTCCTTGAAGTCCCAGATCGTGTTGAAGACCTCGCCGATCGCGAGCGGCGTCGTGGTGTGCTGCCGGACGAGCTTCAGGGCCTCTTGGTTCTCGGCCGGGGTGCAGTCCTCGAGCCAGAACAGGTCGTACGGCTCGAGCGACTTGCCGAGCTTCGCCGCCTGCAGCGGGGTCATCCGGTGGTGGCCGTCGTGCAGCAGGGGCAGTTCGGGGCCGAACTCGTTCCGGACGGCCTCGAACACGGTGGGCACGTGGCGCAGGTACGCCCGGGTGTCCCAGTCCTCCATCGCGGGGAACGCACCGCGCTGCGCGGGCTCGAAGTCGTAGCGGACGCCCTCGTTCCCCGTCGTCGTCTTGTTCGACGCGATGCCGTAGATCGACTCGAGGCCGGGGACGCCCGTCTGCACGCGGATCGAGCGGTAGCCCTCGGACTGGTGCTCACGGATGGAGTCGAACAGCTCCGGCAGCTCCTTGCCCGAGGCGTGGCCGTACGCCATCAGCCCGGTCCGGGAGGCGCCGCCGAGCAGCTGGTACACGGGCATCCCCGCGACCTTGCCCTTGATGTCCCAGAGCGCCATGTCGACCGCGGCGATCGCGGCCATGGTGACCGGACCCCGCCGCCAGTACGACGAGCGGTAGAGGAACTGCCAGGCGTCCTCGATCCGGCTCGCGTCGCGGCCGACCAGCAGCGGCACGACGTGCTCGGACAGGTAGGTGGCGACGGCGAGCTCACGACCGTTCAGGGTGGCGTCGCCCAGCCCGGTGACGCCGTCGGCGGTGGTGAGCTTCAGCGTCACGAAGTTGCGGTTCGGGCTCGTGACGATGACCTCGGCGCGGTCGATCAGCTGCCCACGGTCGGCCGACGCCCACGTGTCCGGACGTCCGGCGGTGGGGTCGGTCGCCGCGCCGGCGTCAGTCGCACCCGGCACCGGGGCCGCGGGGTTCGTCGTGGTGTCGGTCATGCGTGGACTCCTTCGTCGGTTCTCGTGCGCTCCGCGGTGTCCCGCGCGGCACGGATGCGGTCGGCCGCGGCGGTGATCGCCGCGACGACGGGGGTGGTGTCGAGGTCGGGGGCGATGACGCGCAGCACGTCGTGCACGTCCGAGTCTGCCCCGGGGGCTCCGTCGTCGCTCACCAGGTCGGGCTGCTCGGTCAGGTGCAGCCACCACGCCGCGATGGCGGTCGCGGCACCGGGACCGATGCCCGCGGACGGGTCGCGGTCCAGTCGGTGCCGGAGCACGTCGACCACGCGGACGGGGAGCTTCTCGGAGCCGCCGGCGGCGATCTGCCGGAGGGTGTGCCGGATCCGGGGGTTCGCGAACCGGTCGACCAGGGCGTCGCGTGCCGCGGCGACCTCGGCCGCGGGCAGTGGGAGCTCGAGCGCCGCTTCGTCCCAGAGCTGCTCGACGGCCGCCCGGCAGACGGGGTCGCCCATCGCGGACGCGACCGTGTCGTGGCCGAGCTGCAGGCCGAGGTACGCCAGCAGTGAGTGGGACCCGTTCAGGAGCCAGAGCTTCCGCTGCTCGTACGGGGTGACGTCGTCGACGATGCGGACGCCGGCGGTCTCCCACGCCGGACGGTCGATCCCCGCGAAGCCGTCCTCGAGCACCCATTCCGCGAAGGGTTCGGTGACCACGGGCACCCGGTCGCCGTCGAGCGCACCGGGCAGCTCCGCCAGCGCCGCCACGTCGTCGTCGGTCGTGGCCGGGGTGATCCGGTCGACCATCGACGAGGGGAACGAGACGTTCGCGTCGACCCAGTCCTGCAGCGCCGGGTCGGACACGGCGGACGTCACCGCGTCACGGAGCACGTCGCCGTTGTGGGTCAGGTTGTCGAGGCTGACGAGCGCGATGCGCCCCGACCCCGCGGCGCGGCGGGCCTCGAGCCCCTCGACCAGGCGGGCCGGGACGTCGGAACCGGACCGGTAGCCCTGCTCGGTGACCGTCAGCGTGACGACGGTGGTCGCCGGGGACGCGACCACGTGCCTCCAGGTCGAGGAGTCGCTGCCCGGGTGGGCGGCCACGATCGTGTCGACCACCTCGGCGTCGTCGCCCGAGGCGGCCCGGGTGACGAGCGTGTACCGGCACCCCTGGGCCTGCAGCGCGTCGGCCGTGTCCGGCGAGCGTCCGGTGAAGGCGGTGATGCCCCACGGCTCGCCGTCGGCGTGCGCCGTGTACCAGGCGAGGTGGGCGCGCGCGAACGCACCCACCCCGAGGTGCACGATGCCGGGTCGGCGATCGGTCATGCCGACACCGGTACGAGGGACCGCAGGTACGCCAGGTTGTCGGCGGTGCGGGCCTCGAGCGGGAGGTCGGTGGAGAAGTCCTCGATCGTGACCCAGCCGTCGTAGCCGACCTGGCGGAGCGCGTCGAGGTACTCGGAGACGGACGCCTGGCCGGTGCGCAGCGGTGCCCACTCGTTCTGCCAGATCGTGCTGCCGTCGGCCCGGGTGTCGCCGGTGTCGACCCAGCGGGCGTTCTTCACGTGCGCGTGGGCGAGGTAGGGGCCGAGGAGCTCGAACGCGGCGAGGTGGTCCTCGTGTCCCTCGATCACGAGGTTGCCGAGGTCGTGGATGACGCCGACGTGCTCCGGGTCGAGGCCGTCGACGAGCCGGAGCGCCGCCGACGCCGAGGGCGTGATCGTCATGTGGTGCAGCTCGACGAGCGCCTTCACGCCCAGCTCGGTCGCACGCGAGACGGCCCACTCGAGGTCCGCCCGGGTGCGGTCGAAGATCTGCGTGTAGGTCTCGCCGGTGCGCTCCTTCTCCTGCCGGTACATCGGCATCGAGACGCGGACCTGGCGGGCGCCGAGCTCGCTCGTGACACGCAGCATGGTGTCGACGCCGTCACGGTTCGACGCCTGCTGGTACCCGCCGATGCCGGAGTACTCCAGCCCGGCGGCGTCGGTGGTGCGGGCGATCTCGCCGACCTGGTCCTCGATGCCGGTGAACTGCCACGTGGAGTTGTTGCCGGCCCAGAACGAGCGCCCGGCGGGCACGGCCTCGCCGGAGGCCGGACGGTCGTCGACGATGCGCCACTCGATGCCGTCCCAGCCCTGCTCGGCGAGCGTCTGCGCGGCCTGTGACGGGGTCCAGTCGGGGGTGGAGGCGGTGAACACGGAGAACTTCATCGGGTGGCTCCTTCTGCTGCGTGTGCGCCGACGACGGGGACGACGTCGTCGTACGCGCCCTCGATCACGTCGTCGATCCGGACGGGCTTGCCGAGCGTCGCGCTGACGTAGAGGCCGCGGACGGTGGCGAGGGACACGAGGGCCGCGTCGACCGTGACGCCGGGTTCGCGGCCGTCGCGGATCGCCTCGACGATGTCGGTGTACTGCCGGGCGTGACCGGCGGCGAAGTGGTCGGGTTCGGCCGGACCGCCGACGACGTGCTCCGGCGGGACGACCTCGTCCTTCTGGTCGACCGCACCGGCGACCGCCGTGGCGTTCGCGGTGGTGGACGCGGACTCGAGCGTCGCCGCGTCGGGGGCGATGTGGAAGTACGCCAGGCGGTCGTCGTCGACGATCGCGGACCCGTGCGTGCCGTAGACGGCGTACCGGGCGGAGAGGCCCGGGTACGCGGCGGTCGTGCAGTGGATGACGCCGAGCGCTCCCCCGGCGAACCGGACGGTGGCGACCGCGGTGTCCTCGACCTCGATCCGGTCGTGCGCGAGCAGGCCGGTCTGCGCCGAGATCTCGACCGGACGGCCGAGCGCCCAGACGAGCAGGTCGACGGTGTGCACGCCCTGGTTCATCACCGCGCCGCCGCCGTCGAGCGCCCAGGTGCCGCGCCAGTCGCCGGAGTCGTAGTAGCCCTGCGAGCGGTACCAGGCGACGCTCGCGAGGCCGGAGGTCACGGTGCCGAACCCGCCGTCGTGGGCGGCTGCTGCGACCGCGGCGGAGGCCGGGTCGAAGCGGTGCTGGCTGATGACGCTCGTCACCAGTCCGCGCGCTCGTGCGGAGGCGGCGAGCGCGGCGATCTGCCGTGCGCGGGGCATCGTGGTGTCGAGGGGCTTCTCGATGACGACGTGCTTGCCGGCGGCGAGGGCGGCCTCGGCCAGCTGGACGTGCATGCCGGACGGCGAGCAGATCGCGACGACGTCGATGTCGGTCTGCGCGATCGCTTCCTCGATGGTGGACGTCGTGATGGGGCGGGTGACGCCCATCGCCTCGATCTCGTCGGCGGCGCTCGTGGCCGCTGCGGGGATCGCGTCGACGAGGGCGACGACCTGCAGGTCGGGGTGATGGACGGCGACCTTGGCGTGGTGGCGTCCGATGACGCCGGCGCCGACGACGGCGAGCTTGAGCGGGGTGGGTTCGGTCATCGCAGGGTGACTCCGATCTGGTCGGTGAGCTTCCGGAGGGCACGACCGGCGCGGCCGAACGCCGCGGGGCCGGAGAACCCGCCGAGGTGGGTGAAGTCGCTGAGGTGCGGCTCGAGCGAGGCGTAGCCGGAGTACCCGGCGTCGCGCAGCGCGGTGAGGGTCTGCAGCAGTTCGCCGTCGCCCTCACCCGCCGGGACGACCGACGAGTCGGCGGCGAGGGCGTCCTTGACCTGCAGGTAGTCGACGTACGGCGCGAGCTGCGCCCATCCGTCGGTGAACGGCTTGACGCCGCACTGCACGTAGTTCGCGTTGTCCCAGGCGAGTCGGAGCGCGGGCGAGCCGACGCTCTCGACGATGTCGAGCACGCGCGAGGGGACGTCGCCGTAGATGTCCTTCTCGTTCTCGTGCAGCAGCGTCACGCCCTCGCGCTCGGCGAGGTCGGCCAGAGCGCGCATCCGCACGAGGACGTCGTCGCGGACGTCCTCGGGCTGCCGGCCCTCGAAGTAGAACGAGAAGATCCGGATGTTCGTGGTGCCGAGGGCGTGCGCGGCGGCGATCGCGCGGCCGAGTCGTCCGACCTCGTGCTCGACGGGCTCGTCGACCGACACCTTGCCGATCGGCGAGGCGATGGCGGACACGGTTTGCCCGCGTTCCTCGAACAGGCGGTGCAGGCCGGCGAGCTGGTCCTCGTCGAGGTCGACGACGTTCACCCCCCACGCGCTGCGGACCTCGATGGCGCTGGCGCCGAGCGCCTGCAGCACCGCGACCTGGATCGCCGGATCGGCGTCGATCTCGTCGCCGAAACCGGAGAGTTCCCAACTGGGCTGGGTCATTGCATTCCCTTCATGCGACCAGCCTGGAGGCGCGGGGCGGGCTGGCACCGCGCCTCCAGGCAGTCTGTGGACAAGTCGGCAGACTGCACAGCGCTACTTGACGGAGCCGGCGGTGAGACCGCCGACCAGGTAGCGCTGGAAGATCAGGTAGAGCGCCACGACCGGGACCGCGCAGACGATCGACGCGGCCATCATCTGGCCGTAGATCGGGACGGCGCCGCCCTCCTGCGTGGTGCCGAGGACCTGCAGGACGACCGCCACCGTGCGGGTGTTGGGGGTCGTCATGATCGTCGAGAACAGGACGTCGTTCCAGCCGAGCAGGAAGGCGAAGATCGCCGACACGACGATGCCGGGCCACGAGAGCGGCAGGACGATCTTCGTGAGGATCTTGGTGCTGGACGCGCCGTCGATGCGGGCGGCCTCCTCGAGTTCCTTCGGCAGGCCGCGCAGGTACGTGACCATCACCCACGTCGAGAACGGCAGGGCGAACGTCAGGTAGGTGACGAACAGGCCCCAGCGGGTGCCGATGATCTGCACGCCGGTGGCGCTCGCGATGTTCGAGAACACCACGAACACGGGCAGGAGCAGGAGCGTGCCGGGGATCGACTGCAGCGCGAGCAGGCCGCGGAGGAACGTCAGGCGTCCGAGGAAGCGGAACCGGACCAGCACGTACGCGGTGGAGACGGCGAGCGCCGCACTCGCGACGGCGACGGCACCGGCGGTGAGCATCGAGTTCACGAGCCCCTCGCCGAGTGCGACCGTCGACCAGATGTCCACGTAGTTCGCGAGCGTGAACTCCGAGGGGAAGTACTCGCCCCGGGCCACCGCGACGTCGGAGTTGACCGACCCGAACAGGATGTAGAGCACGGGGACGGCGATGAACGCGATGATCACCGCGATCACGAGGATGAGCAACCAGCGCGGCAGGAGCCGGGTGACGTCGGTGTCGTACGGGCGCTTGTGCCGACGGCCGCGGTCGCCGGCGGTGATGCTCTCGGTCAGCGTCGCCGTGGGGCGGGTCCGCGTGGCGGTGGTGAAGGCGCTCATGCTCGGGCTCCGTCGATGTCGGCGGCAGCGGCAGGGGTCGCTGCCGCGAGGGTGCGCCGGTCGGCACGACGCTGCTTGCGGTTGGGGCCCGCGTCGTCACCGGTGTCGAGCTTCACGGCCCGCAGGTAGACGAACAGCGGGATCGCGACGATCACGAGCGAGCAGATCGCCATCGCCGCGGACAGACCGAAGCGGAACGACTGGAAACTCGCGATGTACGTGAGGACGGGCATGACCTCGACGCTCGACGGCAGCGGGATGCCGAACAGCACGAACGGGAGGGTGAAGTTGTTGATGTTGTGCAGGATCGCGATGATCACCGCGAGGCTCAGGGGTCCGCGCAGGTACGGGAAGATGATGTAGCGGAGCTTCGCCCACCAGGTCACCCCGTCGAGTGCGGCGGCCTCGTGCACCTCGTTGTCGACCGCCTGCAGTCCGGCGAGGGAGAGCAGGTAGACGAACGGCCAGCTCGTCCAGATCATCACGCCGGCGAGCGCCCAGTACGACGCGGAGCCGTTCAGCCAGAGCACGTCGGTGTGCAGGATCGAGTTCACGACGCCCTGCGGCTGGAGCATCGTCCGGAAGAACGTGCCGACGACGAAGGCGGGGAGCACGTACGGGATGAGGTAGATCGACCGGACGAGTCCGCGACCGGGGAACCGGTTCTGCGTCGAGATCGCCGCGGCGACGCCGATCGGGACGGTGACCGCGGTGACGAGCACCGAGATGGACACCGAGATCCAGATCGAGTGGAGCAGGGGCGAGTCCGTGAA
Organism: Curtobacterium sp. YR515; assembly: GCF_900113095.1. NCBI lineage: Bacteria > Bacillati > Actinomycetota > Actinomycetes > Micrococcales > Microbacteriaceae > Curtobacterium > Curtobacterium sp. YR515. Next base: position 509,295 of record NZ_FOOD01000001.1, read on the forward strand.
CGCCTCGGCGAAGTTCGCGAACCCGACGAACGGAGCGCTGAACCACTGGCGGAGCGTGTACTGGTCGAGGTCGAGCATCGCGATGTAGAAGCCCACGAGGAGCGGCACCACGATGACGGCGAGCATGAGGACGCCGCCTGGGAGGAGCATCCAGAGGGGACGCTCCCGCTTGTAGAGCGGGGTCGTGCCGTGCGGACGGACCTCGCGGTCCCGCGGCTCGGTCGCGCGCGGCGCGGGGGTCTGGACCTGCGTCATCACAGGCCTCCGTTCTTCTGCCGGTCGAGCGTGGACTGGGCGTCCTTCTGGGCGTCCTGCAGACGCTTCCGGAGCTGGTCGTCGGTGACCTCACCGCTCTTCAGCGACGGGATGGACTGCACGACGACGTCCACGAGGGAGAGTTGGATGTCCGACCAGGCACCGGTGAAGGCGGTCGGCTTCGAGAGCTTGCCGGCGTCGATGATCGGCTTGAGCTGGGGGTTCGCCGCCGCGAGTTCGGCCGCGGCGTCGGAGTTCGTCGGCAGGTTGCCGAAGAGCTTGTAGTACTCGAGCTGCGCCTTGGGCGTGCTGAGCTGCTTGATGAAGTCGAACGACAGGTCCTGCTTCTTGCCGTAGTCGGCCACGACCCAGTTGTCGCCGGAGAGGATGCTCGCCGCCTCGATGCCGCCGGACGGACGCGTCGTCGCTCCCGGGGGCACCGTCGGCAGGAGTGCGAACTCGTACTTGCCGTCGACGGGGGTGTTCTTGAACGAGTTGATCGCGGTGGTGGTCGTCATCGGGAAGAACGCCGCCTTGCCCTCGGTGAACTGTGCGAGGGCCTGGGCGTTGTTCCACCCGATCGCGGCCTTGTCGACGACGCCGTCCTTGGTGACCCAGTCGAAGTAGGTGCGGTAGGCGTTCTCGACGGCCTTGGAGTCGATCTCCGCCTTGCCGTCCTTCGAGACGATCGTGTTGCCGGCGTTCTGCGCCATGCCCCAGACGAACTTCCACGGGTCGAAGCCGTCGGCGTAGGCGATCGCCAGGCCGTGTCGGCCGCCCGTGGTGGTGGCCTTGGCGTCCTCGGTCAGCTGGTCCCAGGTCGTGGGCATCTCCGTGATCCCCGCGTCGGCGAGCAGGTCCTTGTTCACCGCCATCACGAACGGTCGGCTGGCGAACGGGATGCCGATCTGCTTCGAGGTGCTCGGTCCGGAGATCCCGAAGGACGCGGGGTCGAACTGGTCCTTGCCCCCGACGGCCTTCCACTCCTTCGAGCCCATCTCGACGAAGGCGCCGGTGGCGTACGCGGTCGGCGTGAACGTGCTGCCGATCGCGTACACGTCCGGACCCTGCCCCGAGATGACGCTGGTCTGGATGGCGGTGAGCTCCTCCTGGGCGGACGAGTACGTCTCCCACTGGACGTTCGCACCGGTGGTGCGCTTGAACTCAGCGGCGACGTCCTGCTGCCACTGCTTGCGTTCCTTGGGGTAGGTGGTGTCCGCGCCCATCATGACGCGGAGGGTGTTCGGGTCGTCGCCGCTGCCGTTCACCACGGCGCATCCCTGGAGGGACAGCGCGGCGAGGGCGACCACGGCCGCGGCACCGATCACGGTGCGGGCATGAAGTCTTCGCGTGTTCACGGGGGTTTCCTCCTCGAGACCTCCTCCGGGCGGCACTGCCCGGTCGATCCACTGTCCCGCGGTTGGCAACATGCGGCAATCGGTTGCCACTTGTTGCCAGACCGGTTTACGTTCGCTGCACCGGCGCACCGAGGCACCGGCAGACCGCACCGGCGCACCGACGCGCAAGCCGGACGACGGAGGAACCGTGACCGACACCGACACCGCCCGGCGGGTGACCATCCGCGACATCGCCGACGCCACCGGTGTGGCGCCGTCCACGGTGTCCCGGGCGCTCTCCCTGCCCGACCGTGTGAACCAGGCGACGCAACAGCGCATCCAGCAGGCCGCCCGGGAACTCGGCTACGTCCCGAACTCGCAGGCCCGGGCGCTCACGTCCGGCCGGACCCGCGCGGTCGCCGTGCTCGTGTCCGACATCACGAACCCCTTCTACTTCGACGTCATCCGCGGGACGCAGCACCAGCTCGCCGGTGCCGGGTGGACGCAGCTCCTCGTCGACACCGAGGAGTCCGCCGACGCCGAGATGGCCGCCCTCAGCGCGATCGCCGGGAAGGCCGACGGGGCCGTGCTCACCGCGTCGCGACTGTCCGACGCGCAGATCGCCCGGTTCGCCGAACGCACCCCGCTCGTCGTGGTGAACCGCCGGCCCGCCGGGGTCCCCTCCGTGCTCATCGACACCCCCGGCGGGGTCGAGCAGGCCGTGCAGCACCTGGTGTCCCTCGGTCACCGGGACATCCTCTACGTCGCCGGCCCGGACAGCTCGTGGTCGAACGAACGCCGGTGGAAGGCCCTCGTCCGCGTCGCCAAGCGCCTCGGCGTGCGGGTCGGCCGCGTCGGGCCGCACGCGCCGTTCGTCGATTCCGGAGCAGCGGCCGCCGACGCCGCCGTGCACGCCGGTGCCACCGCCTGCATCGCGTTCAACGACCTCATCGCGATCGGCATGCTCGCCAGACTCCGGGAGCGGGGCGTCCGCGTCCCCGAGGACATGAGCATCGTCGGCTGCGACGACATCTTCGGCGCGGACTTCTGCAACCCCCCGCTCACCACGATGACGTCGCCGATCGAGCGCGCCGGCCGGGTCGCGATCCGGATGCTCCTCGGACGGCTCGGCGCGATCCCCGCCGACGAACTGCCCGGCGAGCACATGAGCGGCGCGGTCGCGCTGCCGACCCACCTCACCGTCCGCGAGTCCACCGGTCCCGCACCCGTCCCCCACGCGTCATGAAGGAGTCGACGATGACCCAGACCACCACCGCCACACCGCTCGCCCCGCACCCGGACCGGCTCTTCGCAGCCGACCCGGGAGCGCGAGCGGTCGCCCGCACGGTCTACGACGCCGTCAAGGACGCGCCGATCATCTCCCCCCACGGGCACGTCGACGCCGCCCTCATCGCGGACGACCAACCGTTCGAGGACCCCGCGTCGCTGCTCATCACGCCGGACCACTACGTCCTGCGGCTCCTGCACGCGAACGGTGTCGGACTGGAGGCGCTGGGTCGCGTCGACCTGTCGGGAACCGGCACCGTGCCTCCAGGACGATCCATCTGGCGGAACCTGGCCGAGCACTGGGACGACTTCCTCGGCACTCCCGTCCGCTACTGGTTCGAGACGGAGCTGCACGACGTCTTCGGACTGACGGAGCAGCCGTCGGCCGCGAACGCGGACGCCCAGTACGACCACATCGCCGAGCTCCTCACCACGCCCGCGTTCCGTCCGCGCGCCCTGTTCGACGCCTTCGGCATCGAGGTCCTCGCGACCACGGACGCGCCCACCGCCGACCTCGCCGCGCACGCGCGGCTCGCCGCCGACCCCACCTTCACCGGCCGGGTGGTCCCCACGTTCCGCGCGGACGCCGTGTTCGACCCGTCGGGGTCGGACTGGAGGCACGTGGTCGCGTCGATCGGTGAGGCCGCCGGCATCGACACGGGAACCCACGACGGGCTGTTGGCGGCTCTGCGCGCACGTCGCCAGTACTTCGTCCAGCACGGTGCCACCGCCACGGACACCGGGGTCCTCGACGCCGGGTCCACGCCGCTGTCGGCCTCGGAGCGCTCGCGGATCCACACGGCCGCGATGCAGGGTCCGTCCGCTGTGACCGCGTCGGAGGCCGTCGCGTACCGGCACGACATGCTCTACCGGTGGGCCGAGATGAGCGTCGAGGACGGTCTCGTCATGCAGCTCCACCCCGGTGTGCTGCGGAACCACCACGCCCCCACGCTCGAGCGCTTCGGGCCGGACACCGGGCACGACCTGCCCGCGGTCGGGTCCTTCACCGAACCGCTGCGGCCGCTGCTCGAGTCGTTCGGGACCGCGCCGGGGTTCCACCTCGTGCTCTTCACCGTCGACGAGACCGTGTTCTCCCGCGAGATCGGCCCGCTCGCTGGCTTCTACCCCGCCGTGTACGCCGGCGCTCCCTGGTGGTTCATCGACACCCCCGCGGCGATCGGCCGGTACCGGGCGGCCATCACCGACTCGGCGTCGTTCACGAAGACCTCGGGGTTCATCGACGACACCCGGGCGTACTGCTCGATCCCGGCGCGGCACGACATGGCTCGTCGAGCGGACGCGGCCTACCTGGCGTCGCTCGTGGTGACGCACGAGCTGTCCGAGGAGGACGCGGTACGGACGGCGCGTCGGATCGTGTCGGACATCCCGAGGGCGACGTTCAAGCTCTGAGGCGCTTGCGCACGAGCACGCGGGGGAAACCGTTCAGGACGGACGTCGTGTCCGCCGCGTGCTCGAACCCGGCGTGCTCGAACAGTGCGCGGGTCCCGACGTACGCCATCGTCAGGTCGACCCGCTCGCCGCGGTTGTCGACGGGGTACCCCTCCACCGTGCGGGCGCCGTGCTCGCGGGCGAAGTCGACCGCGCCCGCCAGGAGCGCGTGCGAGATGCCCTCGCCCCGGTGGCCCGGCCGCACCCGGATGCACCAGACGCTCCACACGCTCCGGTCGCCCGGGTCGTCGAGGTGCGGGATCTTCCGGTTCCGCGCGAACGTGGTGTCCGGACGGGGGTGCACCGCGGCCCACCCGACGACCTCGTCGCCGTCGTACGCCAGGACCCCGGGCGGCAGGTCCTCGTCGAGGAGCACCCGGACGCGATCTCCACGGGCCGTGCCGCTGAGGGCCTGGTTCTCCTTCGCCGGGATCCGGTAGCTCAGGCACCAGCACACGTTCGCGTCCGGACGCTTCGGACCGACCATGGTGCGGACGTCGTCGAAGGACGTCGCGGGACGCACCTCGATCGTCATGCCACGAGCATGGCACCCGATCGTCGGAGGAGTTCGAGCGATCGGCCGATCTCCTGTTCGGCGGTCGCGCTGTCCGGCGACCAGTTGCACTCGAGTGAGACCGGACCGCGGTAGCCGCCGTCGTGCACGGCCGCGAGGAAGTCGCGCCAGACGTCGTCGCCGCCCTCGGCACCGAGCGGGCGACGGTCGCGATCGCTGACGTGCACGTGGCCGATGCGGGCGCCGTGCTCCCGGAGGACGTCGAGCGACTCCCCCTCGTTCCGGATGTGGAACAGGTCGGCGACGACGTCCACCCCGTCGACGGCCGCGTCGTCCAGGAACCGGACGGTCTCGGCGACGGAGTGCAGGACGTTCGTCTCCGAGCGGCTCAGCGGCTCGAGCACGATGCGGAGGTCGTTCGCCGCGGCGGTGTCCCGGGCCGTGCGGAGCACCTCGGCGAAGCTGCGGTGCGCCTCGGCCGCGGGCATGCCGTCGGGTGCCGTGCGGGCGGTGCCCGAGCCGAACACGATCTTCGCGCCCGGGTCGGCGACGGAGTGGACGATCGGGAGGACGGCCTCGAAGTAGTCCCGGACCGCGTCGGGATCGGCGGTCAGCAGCGGGAGGTCACCGGGGACGAGGATCGCGAAGGACGGGAAGCGGTCGCCGGCGTAGCCGTCGTCGAGCACCCAGCCGCCGCCGTGGTCGTGGCCGCCGCCGTGGTCGTTCGGCCGGATCGCCAGGTTGCCGGCGATCGTCGGCTCCACGTGGTCGGCGCCCGCGCGACGGACGGCCTCGGTCAGTGCTGCTCCGGCGACGACGCCGAATCCGGTGAACGACATGGGGTCCATGCAACTCGGGGTGCGGCGGTCCGGCAGTCGTTGCCGTCCGTTGCCACGGGTCCGGTCAGTGCCGTTCGGCGTCGAGGAGGTCGTCGAGCTGCACGGTCTTCGAAGTCACGGTGGCAGCGGAGCGGGCGGTCACGGGCGCCAGCCCGGGGTCACGAGGCCGGTCTCGTAGGCGAAGACGACGAGCTGGGCACGGTCGCGGGCGCCGAGCTTGATCATCGCCCGGGAGACGTGGGTCTTCGTGGTCATCGGGCTCACGAAGAGGTGCTGGGCGATCTCGGCGTTCGTCATGCCGACGGCGACGAGCTGCATGACCTGACGCTCGCGGTCGGTCAGGACGCCCAGCTCCGGCGCGAGGGACGACGGCTTCGCGTGGGTGGCGTACGCCTCGACCAGGGAACGGGTCGCCCGGGGCGAGAGCAGGGACTCCCCCGCGACGACGGTCCGGATCGCCCGGAGGAGTTCGGCCGGTTCGGTGTCCTTCACGAGGAATCCGGCAGCCCCACCGCGGATCGCCTCGAACACGTAGTCGTCTTCCTCGAACGTGGTGAGGATGACCACGTGCACGCCCCCGAGTTCGGGGTCGGCCGAGATCCGTTGCGTCGCCGCGAGCCCGTCGGTGCCCGGCATCCGGATGTCCATGAGGACGACGTCGGGGCGTTCCCGCCGTGCGACGTCCACCGCGGCGTCGCCGTCACCCGCCTCGCCGACGACGGTCATGCCGGGTTCGGCGTCGACGAGTGCGCGGAGCCCGGCGCGGACGAGCACCTGGTCGTCGACGAGGAGCACGCGGATCGGGTCCGGGGCGATGCTGTCCGTGGTCATCGGGCGTCCTCGGGGTCGGTGCCGACCACCGGGAGGCGTGCTGCCACCCGCCAGCCGCCGTCGGTCGTCGGTCCGGCGGACAGGGTGCCGTCGACGGCGTTCGCACGTTCGCGCATCCCGATGATCCCGTTGCCGGTCGGGGCGAGCGGCTCGGTGGAGCCGACGTCGGCCACCCGCGGCTGGGACGGGCGGTCGGCGACGACGAGGTCCACGACGTCCGGGCCGATCGAGATCGTCACGTCGGCTCGGTGTCCGGGGGCGTGCTTCATGACGTTGGTCACCGACTCTTGCACGATGCGGAACGCGTTCCGGTCCGTGATGCCGTGCACGGCCGAACGGTCGCCGTCGACGGCCAGGGTGACGTCGACGCCTGCGGCACGCGCTCGTTCCACCAGGTCGGCGACGCGGTCGAGACCGGCGGTCGGGGCGCGCTCGGACCCCTCACGGTCGGGCGCTCCGTCGACCGAGCGGAGCACGCCGAGGATCGTGCGGAGTTCGACGAGGGCCTCGCGGCTGGAGTCGCGGATGTTCGCGAGGGAGTCCCGCGTCTGGTCCGGGAGGTCGGCGCCGAGGTGGAGGGCGACCCCTGCCTGGAGGTTGATGAGGGACATGCTGTGGGCGACCGAGTCGTGGAGCTCGCGGGCGATCCGCACCCGCTCGTCGGCGGCACGGCGCCGGTCGGCCTCGGCGCGCTGACGACGGCGTTCCGCGACCCGTTCGAGCCGGACCCGGACGAGTTCGGACACGGCGATGGTCACGGTGGCCCAGGCGATGCAGAGCAGCACGGCGCTGAGGTCGAGCACGGACGAGCGGCCGAGGACGGCATCGGCGGTCGGGAGCACGACGACGGCGAGCCCCGCTGAGGCGACGACCCACCAACGGTGTCCGCGGAGCCACGCGTTGGCGAGCGCCATCGTCAGCGCGGCGACGAACGGCCCGCGCGGACTCACGACGAGGGCGTACCCGATCGTGGTCGCGAGGGTCAGGAGCAGCACCGACCGTGGCCACCGCCAGCGCCACGGGAGCACCACGACGCCGGCCACGAGGAACCCGATTGCGAGCGGGCCGAGGTGCACCGGGTCGACCGCACCGGTGAACGCGTGCCGTGCCCAGGGTGGGCCGGCCGAGCCCGTCCCGACACCGGGTCCGACCAGCACGCGCGATGCGAGCAGCGTCCCGACGATCTGCAGGAACGCCACCGGCAGGACCCGACCGACCCGGGCGAAGCGACGGCGCCCGGCCCAGCGGGTGCCGTCGCTCGCCGGGTCGGCGAGGGTCGGGGTGGTGTCCATGGCTCGAGCCTAGGGTCGGCTCCCGCCCGCGGCATCGGGCGTGCGCACGACCTGTGGACTACTCCCGCGGGAGTAGTCGGGTGTGGAGGAGGACGTGCACTACGACTGCGGGAGCAGGCGGAAGTGGGGCTGCGCGACGGACGCGCGCCGCGCCTCCTGGACCGAGTCTTGGACGGTCGTGACAGCGACGCCGAACCGACCACAGGAGGTCACCATGCTCACCACCATCGCCGCCACCGCGCCCTACTGGCACGGCGTCGGGTTCCCGTTCCCCGTCTTCCCCGCGTTCTTCTTCGTCGCGTTCCTCGTCGTGTTCCTCGTGTTCGGCGTGCTCCGACGCGGCAGCTGGCGGGCGCGGTCGGACGCCCGCTCGGTGCTCGCCGACCGGTTCGCCCGCGGCGACATCGACGCCGAGGAGTACCGGTCGCGGCTGTCCGAGCTCAGCCGGAAGTGACCGAGAGCGCGGAGAGGATCGCCGTCACCGTCTCGTCGACCGAGCCCTCGATCGACACGGTGACGGCGGCCTCGTCCGGCTGCGGTCGCTCGAGCGTCGCGAACTGCGAGTCGAGCAAGGAGCTCGGCATGTACTCGTGGTGACGGTGCGCCTGGCGGTCGGCGATCAGGTCGTGCGAGCCGTCGAGGAAGGCGATCACGAGGGTCGGCGCCGAGGCGCGGAGACGGTCGCGGTAGACACGCTTGAGCGCCGAGTTCGCCATCACGCAGCGGTGGCCGGAGTCCTCGACCTCGGCGATCCGCGCGGCGCAGGCGTCCAGCCAGGGCCAGCGGTCCTCGTCCGTGAGCGGGATCCCCTGCCGCATCTTCTCCTTGTTCGCGGCGGGGTGCAGGTCGTCCGCGTCCACGAAGACCGTGGGCTGCCCCTCGGCGGCGAGGGCGTCGGCGAGGGCCTGCCCGATCGTCGACTTGCCGGAACCGGAGACCCCCATCACGAGCAGGGGCGGGAGGACAGCGCGCTCGGTCATTCCTCCACCGTATTGGGCCGGTGAACAGTCGTCCCCAGTTGCCGTAACACCCGGGCGGTCCCAGGCTGCGGACCGTAGGTTGGTGCCGAACGTCAGGACGAAGGAGACCTCGTGGCAGAGAACAACGGACAGGCGAACATCGGCGTGGTCGGTCTGGCGGTGATGGGTTCGAACCTCGCTCGGAACCTCGCCTCGCGGGAGGGCAACACCGTCGCGGTCTACAACCGCACGTACGCCCGCACCGAGGAACTGCTGAACGAGCACGCGGACGCCGGCTTCATCGCGTCCGAGTCGATCGACGACTTCGTGGCCTCGCTGTCCAAGCCGCGCACGGCCATCATCATGGTGCAGGCGGGCAAGGGCACCGACGCGGTCATCGAGCAGCTCGCGGAACGGTTCGAGGACGGCGACATCATCGTCGACGGCGGCAACGCCAACTTCCACGACACCATCCGCCGCGAGCACGACCTGCGCGACAAGGGTCTCAACTTCGTCGGGACCGGCATCTCCGGCGGTGAAGAGGGTGCCCTGAAGGGGCCGTCGATCATGCCCGGCGGTTCGAAGGAGGCATGGGAGACCCTCGGACCGATCCTCAAGTCGATCGCCGCCGTCGCCGAGGGAGAGCCCTGCGTCACCCACATCGGGACCGACGGTGCCGGCCACTTCGTGAAGATGGTGCACAACGGCATCGAGTACGCCGACATGCAGCTCATCGCCGAGTCGTACGACCTGCTCCGCCGCGTCGGCGGACTGTCCGTCGAAGACCTGGTGAAGGTGTTCGACGAGTGGAACGGCGGCGACCTCGAGTCCTACCTGATCGAGATCACCGTCGAGGTCCTCAAGCAGCAGGACGCCGACACGGGCAAGGCCCTTGTCGACGTCATCCGCGACGAGGCCGGGTCGAAGGGCACCGGCGTCTGGACCGTGCAGAACGCGGTCGGTCTCGGCATCCCCGTCTCCGGCATCGGCGAAGCGGTGTTCGCCCGCGCGGTGTCGTCCAAGCCGGTCCAGCGCGCTGCGGTGCAGAAGGCCTTCCCGGACCGTCCCGCCATCGCCGAGGTCCCGGACGGGTTCGAGGACGACGTCCGCGCGGCGCTCTACGCGTCGAAGGTCGTCGCGTACGCGCAGGGCTTCGACCTCATCATCGCCGGGGCCAAGGAGTACGGCTGGGACATCAACCTCGGCAACATCGCGAAGATCTGGCGTGGCGGCTGCATCATCCGCGCGCAGTTCCTCAACCGCATCGTCGAGGCGTACGACAAGAACCCCTCGCTCGAGTCGCTGCTGGTGGACCCGTACTTCGCGAACGCCGTGCAGGAGGGCGAGGCCGCGTGGCGTCGCATCGTCGGCATCGCGGCGGCATCGGGGATCCCGGCGCCGGGGTTCTCGTCCGCGCTGTCGTACTTCGACTCGCTCGCCTCCGACCGCCTGCCCGCCGCGCTCATCCAGGGGCAGCGGGACTTCTTCGGCGCGCACACCTACCAGCGCATCGACAAGGACGGCACCTTCCACACGCTCTGGTCGGACGACGACCGGCGTGAGGTCGAACAGGAACCGTCGACCCACTAGGCAGCGGCGACGACCGCACCACGAGAGGGCCTCGCCGATCGGCGGGGCCCTCCGTGTTCCCCGCGCTACGCGACGATTCGTTCGCGCGCGAGGTCGGCCACGAGCCGCTCCATCCGCGGGCCCCGGCCCAGCACCCGCCGCGAGCCCGGCGCCGCACGGACGAAGAACGTCGCCACCGCTGTCGTGTCGTCGGGCCGGACGTAGTGCATGGCGATCGCCCACGACCGGCCGTCGCCGTGCACGTCCTCGAGGCCGACGTGCACCATCCGGCTCCACCGGATCACGAGCAGCCGGGTCGCACGACGTTCCTCGAGTTCCCACAGCGAGGCCTCGGTCGCACCGAAGGCCCACGTCACCCGGTGCCCGAGCGCGACGTCCGGCCGGACGGACTCCACCGATGCCCGGAGCTCCGGGGTCGGTGCCGCCGGCACGAGCCACACCGTCGGGTCGATCCGGCGGATCGCGAGCGCCAGGGCTTCGTCCTCGTGCCGCCGTCGGAGCGACCAGCCCCGCAGCACGGCACCGGCGATCACGAGGAGACCGACACCGATCACGGCGACCTCGGCGATGCCGAAGAAGGTCAGGTCCGCGTCGGGCGTGGTGGACACCACGATGATGCGTGCCGTGAGCAGGGCCGCCCACACGCCGACGATGATCCAGCGCAGCACCAGGAGACGTCGTGCCTGCGACATCGGGTGGCGGTCCCGTCGCCGGGCGCGACCGAAGCGCGGGACACGGTCGGGACGCCTCAGCACCCCTCGATCCTCGCATGCTCCACCCGCGACCGGCTGGCCGGCACCGGTGAACGCCCGACGAACCAGCGGACCCGCTCGTGCGGGGTACGGGTCGTCCACGGGTGCGGACACCGCCGGCTCTGTCCACCGCATGCACGACTGTCAGCACACACGCGGCACGGTCGACCTACGCTCGGCCCGTGACCACTGACCTCGCGCCCGCCCCCGTGGCGGTCTCGCGCCCCCGCCTGCTCGCGGCCGCGACGGGCATCGTCGCCGCGCTCGCGTTCTTCGCCGCCGCGGAACTCGGTGCCCTCGTCCTCGGTGGTGCCGGCAGCCCCCTCGTCGCGGTCGGTTCGGCGGTCATCGACCTCGCACCCCCGGGCGCGAAGGACCTCATGGTCACGCTTTTCGGCACCGGCGACAAGGTCGCGCTGTTCGTGCTCATGGTGGTCATCGTCGCCGTGGTCAGCGCCGGGGCGGGCATCCTCGAACGCGCCCGCCCGCCGTTCGGGGCCCTGGTCTTCGCCGTGGGCGGTGTCCTCTCGCTCCTGGCCGTCACCACCCGTTCCGGCAGCGGCACGCTGGACGGGGCTCCGTCCGTGCTCGGGGTCGCCGCGGCCGTCATCGTGCTCCGGCTGCTCACCGCCAGGCTCCGCCGGTGGGAGTCGGCAGCCGCCGTGCCCTCCGCCGCACCGCGACCCGCCTCTGCGGAACGTCGCGCCTTCCTGGTCTGGGGTGTGACGGCGGCGGCCGTCGCGGTCGTGGTGGGCGGCGCCTCCCGTCTGGGCACCGCCGCCGCGCAGGCGACCGCTGCCGCACGCCGGGCCGTCCGGCTGCCGGCCCCGGCGACCACCGCCCCCGCGGTCCCGGCCGGGGCGTCGCTCGACGTCGAGGGCATCACGCCCTACGTCACCCCGAACAGCGACTTCTACCGGATCGACACCGCGCTGCGGGTGCCGTCGGTCGACACCGCCGACTGGAAGCTCCGCATCCACGGAGCCGTCGACCACGAGGTCGAGCTCACGTGGGACGACCTGCTCGCCCTCCCGCTCGAGGAACACCACGCGACGCTGAGCTGCGTCTCGAACGAGGTGGGCGGGGACCTCATCGGCACCGCGCTCTGGCTCGGCTACCCGATCCGGAAGCTGCTCGAGCGCGCCGGGCCCCACGCGAGTGCCGACATGGTGCTGTCCCGCAGCATCGACGGGTTCACGGCGGGCACGCCCCTCGACGTCCTGCAGGACGCCGGGACGGCCGCGCTGCTCGCCGTGGGGATGAACGGCGAGCCGCTGCCGCCGGAGCACGGGTTCCCGGTGCGCATGGTGGTCCCGGGGCTCTTCGGCTACGTGTCCGCGACGAAGTGGGTCACCGAGCTCGAGGTCACGCGGTTCGCGGACGCCCAGGGCTACTGGACGCCGCGCGGCTGGTCGGAACGCGGTCCGGTCAAGCTGGAGTCGCGCATCGACACCCCGCGCGCGGGCGCGACGGTCGACGCCGGTTCGACGGTGGCGATCGCCGGGGTCGCGTGGCAGCCGCACACCGGGGTGAAGGGCGTGCAGGTCCGGGTCGGGGACGGCGCGTGGGAAGAGGCGACCCTCGCGGACTCCGTCTCGGCCGACACGTGGCGGCAGTGGGTCTACCGGTGGACGCCGACGAAGGGGTCGCACCGCATCCAGGTCCGCGCAGTGAGCGCCGACGGTGAAGTGCAGACGAGCGTCGAGCGGCCCCCGGCTCCGAACGGGGCGTCGGGATGGCACACGGTCGAGGTCCGCGCGGCCTGAGACGGTGTGGACCGTCCGTCGTCACGGACAGGAGGCGCGGCGCGCCTCGACGACGCGGGTCACCTCGACGACGCGGGTCACCTCGACGACGCGGGTCACCTCGACGACGCGGATCGTCTCAGGCGGGACGCGTCGCCACGACACAGGTCCCGTCGACCTCGTCGTCGGACTCGACGGTCACCGCGAGGCCCGCAGCCTCGAAGACGGCCGCCGACGTCGGCGCCTGCGCAGCCGACACCTCGATCACGACCGCACCCCCGGGTCGGAGCCACTCCCCCGCCCCCGACGCGATCCGCCGGTGCAGGTCGAGCCCGTCCGCCCCGCCGTCGAGCGCGACACGGTGCTCGTGGTCGCGGGCCTCCGACGGCATCATCGGGATGGACCCCGTCGGCACGTAGGGCGCGTTCACGGCGATGACGTCGACGAGCCCGCGGAACCGGTCGGGCAGCGGCGCGAAGAGGTCCCCGGCGACGACGATGCCGCGGTCGCCGATGTTCTCCGCAGCGACGTCGACCGCCGCCGGGTCGATGTCCGCCGCGACGAGGTCGAGGGCACCGACGCGACCGAGCAGGGCGACCGAGATCGCCCCGGCACCGCAGCAGAGGTCCACGACACGGTCGTAGCGGTGCAACCGGCATGCGGCCTGCTCCACGACGACGGTGGTGCGGGCCCGGGGCACGAAGACGCCCGGCGTCACGCGGAGGCGGTGCCCGTCGAACGCCGCCCAGCCGAGCACGTACTCGAGCGGTTCGCCGCCGAGCCGCCGCTGCACGAGCGCCCGCAGGCGAACAGCGTCCCCGTCGCCGGCCTCGAGCAGGAGGTCCGCCTCGTCCTCGGCGAAGACGCTGCCCGCGGCCCGGAGCCGGGCCGCGAGCGCGTCGCGCACGGGTGCGGTCAAGCGGCGCCGTCGAACATCGAGGTGACCGACCCGTCGTCGAAGACCTCGTGGATGGCGCGGGCGATGAGCGGTGCGATCGGCAGGACCTCGAGGCGGTCCCAGCGCTTGTCCTCCGGCAGCGGCAGGGTGTCGGTGACGACGACCCGGTCGATGAACTCGCTCTGGAGCAGCTCCGTCGCGGGGTCGGAGAACACCGCGTGCGTCGCCGCGACGACCACGCCGGTGGCACCGGCGGCCTTGAGCGCCTCTGCTGCCTTGGCGATGGTGCGGCCGGTGTCGATCAGGTCGTCGACGAGCAGGCACACACGACCCGAGACGTCACCGACGATCTCGTGGACGGACACCTGGTTCGGCACGAGCGGGTCGCGGCGCTTGTGGATGATCGCGAGCGGCGCGCCGAGCTTCTCCGACCAGATGTCGGCGACGCGCACGCGGCCCATGTCCGGCGAGACGACCGTCAGCGTCGACGGGTCGAGGGTCTGCTGGAAGCGCTCGAGCAGGACCGGCATGGCGAACAGGTGGTCGACCGGGCCGTCGAAGAAGCCCTGGATCTGTGCGGCGTGCAGGTCGACGCTCATGATGCGGTGCGCACCAGCGGCCTTGAACAGGTCGGCGACGAGTCGCGCCGAGATCGGCTCGCGACCACGGCCCTTCTTGTCCTGCCGCGCGTACGGGTAGAACGGCGCGACGACGGTGATGCGCTTCGCCGACGCGCGCTTCAGGGCGTCGACCATGATGAGCTGCTCCATGAGCCACTCGTTGATCGGCGCGGTGTGGGACTGGATGACGAACGCGTCACAGCCGCGGACCGACTCGTCGAAGCGGGCGTAGAGCTCCCCGTTCGCGAAGGTCCGTGCATCGGTCGGGACGAGGTCCACGCCGAGTTCCTCGGCGATCTCGGCCGAGAGCGCCGGGTGTGCTCGCCCTGAGACGAGGACGAGTCGTTTCTGGCCGGTCGTTTTGATTCCGGACAAGTGCGGTGCTCACTCCCTGACCCCGCGGGGCCGTGTTGATCGGCCCGAGAGCCGTCAGATCTGTTCGCCGTTCGCGCGCCGAGCGGCCTCGGCAGCCGGCGAACCGGGTCGGTGTTCCTCGACCCATCCGTCGGTGTTGCGCTGTGGGGCGTAGCTGATCGCCAGCGACCCGGCAGGGACGTCCTTGCGGACGGTCGTACCCGCGCCGGTGTACGCTCCGTCACCAATCCTAACCGGGGCGACGAACACGTTGTGCGACCCTGTACGGACGTTCGAGCCGACCTCGGTCCGGTGCTTGTGCACCCCGTCGTAGTTCGCCGTGATCGTGTTCGCGCCGATGTTCGAGTCCTCGCCCACCTCGGCGTCGCCGATGTACGACAGGTGCGGCACCTTGCTGCCCCGGCCGATCGTCGCGTTCTTCGTCTCGACGAAGGTGCCGATCTTGCCCCCGTCGCCGAGGATCGTGCCCGGTCGCAGGTAGGCGAACGGTCCGACGGAGGCGCCGTCACCGATCACCGCGAGGGTCGCGTCGACGCGGTTCACCACGGCGTCGACGCCGACCTCGGTGTCCCGCAGGGTGGTGTCCGGCCCGACGACCGCGCCCGAGGCGATCGCGGTGGCGCCGATGAGCTGGGTGCCCGGGAGGACCTCGGCGTCGGGTTCGATCGAGACGTCGAGGTCGATCCACGTCGTCGCCGGGTCCTGCACCGTGACGCCGGCGAGCTGGTGCCGACGGACGATGCGCGCGTTCAGCACCCGCGCGGCGTCGGAGAGTTGCGCCCGGTCGTTGATGCCGGCGACCAGCCACGGGTCGGTCAGCGTGACGACGTCGATGCGCGCGCCCCGCGCTCCGATGAGTGCCGGCGCGTCGGTGATGTACTTCTCGCCCTGCGCGTTCGCCGTGGTGAGCGACGGCAGGACCGCACGGAGGTGCGTGACGTCGAAGGCGTAGATGCCCGCGTTGGCCTCGGTGATCGTCAGCTGCTCGGCGGTCGCGTCCTTGTGCTCGACGACCCCGACGAACGCCCCGTCGGCGTCGCGGACGATGCGGCCGAGGCCGGTCGGGTCCGGTGCGATCGCGCTCACGAAGGTGGCGCCGTTGCCGCCGCCGACGTGGGCGTCCACGAGTGCTCGGAGCGACGCCGCGTCGAGCAGCGGCACGTCGCCGGACAGCACGACGACGGCGCCGTCGAAGTCCGCCGGCAGCGCCTCGACCGCGACCTCGACCGCACGGCCGGTGCCGGGGACGTCGTCCTGGTCGACCACGATGGCGTCGGGGGCACGCTCGGTGACCTCGGCCGCGACGAGCTCCCGTTCGTGCCGCACGACGACGGCGACGTGCTCGGGCTCGAGGGACGACGCCGTCCGGAGCACGTGCGCGATGAGCGGCAGCCCGGCGAGGCGGTGCAGGACCTTCGGGGTGGACGACTTCATGCGCGTGCCCTGCCCGGCGGCGAGGACGACGACGGCGATGCGCTGGTCGGTCATGGCTCCATCCTGGCGCACGCTCGCTGCGGAGTCCGGCGGAACCGCGCCAGGGGCGCAACCGTGCGCGGAACCGCAGCCTGCAGGCGGGCCGGCACCGCGCCTCCTGGCACCGCCCGACGGGAGGCGTCAGCCGAGGTCCGCCGCGTCACCCGTGCCACACTTCGACACGCCGCTCATGGTGGTCTTGGTCGTCGCCGCGCCGAACTGGATGCGCTCGACGGCGCCGCCGCCGCCGTTCACCAGGTACCGCTTCGCACCCGACGTCATCTCGTCCGTCGAGTACTCCACCTTCAGTCCGTCCGCCACCCAGGCCGTGCCCACCGCCTTCGTCACGGCCTCCGGGTCGTCGACGCCCGCACCGGTCCGGACGATGTTGTAGAGCGCGCCCGCCGAGCCGTCGGCGAGCACGCAGTCCTGCGCGTACTCGTCGGACTGGTCCGCGTCCCAGTCGACCCCCGAACGGCGCATCGTCTCCTCGACGGAGTCTGCCGCCTGTCGGCGCTGGTGCTCTGCGGTCGGTGCAGCCTGCACGGTGTCCTCCTTGGTCGGGGTGCCCGCCGCGCAGCCCGCGAGCAGGATCGCGGCGAGCAGCACCGTCCCGATCACCGTCGGTCGCCTGGAGGAGATCGGCGTCGAACGCCGCCCCCACACGCTCACCCGAGCTCCGATGCCACGACGACCGCAGGGGCGCGCACGGACGCCCGCACCTCAGCCGAGGTCCGCTGCGTCACCCGTCCCGCAGCGGGAGACCGCGGCGAGCGAGCTTCGAACGGTCGCCGCCCCGAACTGGATGCGCTCGACGGCACCACCCGCCCCGTTGACGACGAACTGCCGGCTGCCGTCGTTGAGCGACGACTCCGAGTACTTGACGGTCAACCCGTCCGCAGCCCACGACCGGCCGACGGTCCGCACCGCAGCCTCGGGGTCGGGAACTCCCGCGCCGATGCGGGCGAGGTTGTAGAGCGCTCCGGACGTGCCGTCACCGAGGAGGCACTCCTGGGCGTACTCGTTCGCCTGCGAGTCGTCCCACGTGACGCCCGACGTCCGCATGGTCGCGTCGACGTAGGCGGCGGCGAGATCACGCTGGTGCTGGACGGTCGGTGTGCTCGGTGTGGTCTCCACGGAGGTGCCTCCTGTCGGCGGACCCGAACACGCGGCGAGCGCCAGTGTCAGGGCGAGGGTCAGGGCGAGTGCGGGCCCGGCTGCCGTGCCTCGGGGGCGTCCGATCACAGTGTCGGTCCCATCAGGTTGTCGAAGTAGTCCTGCTGCAGGGCGCTCACCCCGGCGTCGTCCGCGGGAGTGAGGTCCTTGCCTCCCACGAACGTAGCCTGCGCGACGTTGTCGAGCGACTCGGTCCCGAGGTTGAAGTACCCCTGGCTGCCGCCGTAGCCGATCGGGTCGTGTGTGGTCACGCCGGCACCCTCGCCGGGGTCCCCACCGTTCGTCCCGAAGGTCGTCGCGCCGAACGAGGCGTCCATCGGGTCCTGGCGACCGCTGCCTGCTCGGCCGACCCAGGCCCACTGGTCTCGCGGGTCGTCCGTGAACGGGATACCGGGGCTCCCCTGGCCGGCGTAGACGTGGTCGGCCGCGATACCAGACGCACCTCCGACGTCCTGCTCGATGCCTGCCGAGGCGACGCTGACGAAGGAATCGACGTGCACACCGTGATCGTGGAGCGCCTCCGATGCCACCGTGGTCCCGTAGGAGTGCCCGACCACGTTGAGTGTCGGCGAATCGGGACGCGCCGCCCCGAAGCCGAGGAGGTCGGCACTGAGCCGGTCCGCCCCGGCCCGGGCCGCGTCGCCGTGCAGGACACCCATCGTGGTGAGGCCGCTCGGTACCGGCGGCGCCTCGTAGTTCATCCACGCGACGACCGCGTGCTCGGCGCCGGTCGCGTTCTTGCCCTCCTGCGCCGTCCAGAGGTTCTGGGCCGCGGTGGTCCACCCGGTCGTGTCCTTGGTCGTCGTGCCCATCCCCGGCACCATGTACGAGACGTTCGTGGCCGTGTCGAGGTCGCCGACCGCCACCGCAGCGAGCGGCGGCTGGTGGTCGGTGGCGAGGGTGAGCAGCGCGCGACCGGGCTTCGCCGTCGACGCCAGGGTCTTCTCGATGTTCCGGTACGCGTCGAGGTTCGCCTGCGCCGCCTCGATCGACTGGTCCGCCGCCTGCGACGCCGGCCACCCGAGCCCCACGCGCCGCTTCTTCGCGTCCGCGAGGTCCTGCTCGGCCTGGGCCACGGCCGACACGAGCGTCATCCGGTTCGCCCGGTCCCGCGCCCAGGCCGGCAGCCCCGCGAGGTTGCCGACGACCGCGGGCAGCGATGCGATGAGCGCGTCCTGGGCGGCGGTGTGCTCGGCGCCGGTCGTGTCGTTCCCACCGCCCAGGGTCTTCCAGAGCGCGGCGACCTCGTCGGGCGACATGTCGGCGATGCGGTCGGCGAGGTTGCGGTCGAGCATCAGGAGCGCGCCGAGTTCGGTCGGCGACAGGCCCGCGAGCATCGACGCGAGGTCCTCGTCGGACGCGCCGACACCACGTCCCTCGATGCTGCCGAGGCGTCCGAGCGTCTCGGGGCCGGTGATCACCCGGAGCAGCGCCTGGTCGGCCGTCGTGCGGTCCTGCACGAGCTGCTCCCACTGGGCGTCGAGCGCCGCGGATCGGTCGCCGGCGTCGGCGATCGCCCGCTCCGCGTTCGCGAGGCTCGTGGCGTCCGCCTCGGTCGCGCCGTCGGCCTTCGCAGCGGAGCGGAGGGTCGGCAGCGTGAGCTGCTGTCCGGCGAGCTCGGCCGCGACGGTCCCGCGCTGCAGGCGGATCGCGTCCGCGTCGTCCTTGATGCGCTGGACGTCCTTCGCGTACTGGTCGAAGGCGTCCCCGGCGGCGTCGAAGAGCGCCACGAGGCCGGACGCGCTCGGCCGCATCTCGTCGAGCAGCGCCGCGAAGCGGGTCTGCGCGTCGCCCTTCCACGTCGGCGACGCGGTGACGTCGGACGCCGAGGCGATCTTCGCCAGGGCGTCCTGCACGGCGTCGGCCCGGTCGTGCCAGTGCTTCCCCAGGGCGGTGATGCCGGCGGGGTCGCCGACGTCCGGCTCCTCGCCGCTCACTTGCCGTCCGCCTGCTTCGCGAGGGCGGCTTCCTGCGCGTCGACCTGCGCACCGAGGTCGTGCGGGAAGGTCGCGGCCTGCTCGAGGGCCGCGTCGACGGCGTCGATCATGCCCTGGTGGGCGAGCGACAGGCCGGCGGTGCGGCTGACCACCTCGGTCACGCCGAGGCAACCGGTGTCGAGGCCCGTGAACCGGGCGGTGTCCGCACCGAGTGCGGTCCGGGCGTCGGTCAGCGCGGTCGCGACCGCCGCGAGCGTCTCCGACTCGATCCGCAGTTCTGCGGCCCCCATGTGTTCCCCCCGTCGTTCCCCCGTGGACGTCGGAGACGATAGCACCACGGTCTCCGACACGCTCGGACTCAGCGCCCGTCCACCGGCTCCCGCCGCACGAACGCCATGAGCACCAGCCCCGCCACCAGCACCACGACGACCCCGAGGATCCCGTACCGCGTCGATCCGCCGACCGTCACCGCCACCCCGAAGAGCGCCGGCGCGAGGAACGACGCCGCGCGCCCGGTCGTGGCGTACAGGCCGAAGAGCTCGCCCTCGCGGCCGGGCGTCGCCAACCGCGCCAGGTACGCCCGCGAGGACGACTGGACCGGCCCGACGAACAGCGCCAGCGTCAGGCCGAGGACCCAGAAGCCCGCGGTGACGTTCCCCACCGCGAACACGCCGATCCCGCACACCGCGAGCCCGACGAGCGACACCGTGATGATCGCGCGTGAACCGAACCGGTCGTCGAGCCTGCCGGACAGGAACGTGGCGATGCCCGCGACGATGTTGGCCGCGATGGCGAAGAGGATCACCTGCGACGGGCTGAAGCCGAACACCTGCGCGGCGACGATCCCGCCGAAGGTGAACACGGCGCCGACGCCGTCGCGGAACACCGCGCTCGCCAGCAGGAACGCGAGGACGTTCCGGCGCTCGCGCCAGAGCCGGGCGATGTCCCGCCCGAGGTCCCGGTACGCCCCGAGCAGGGTGCCGGCGCGCGAACGGTCCGGCGCGGCCTCGGGGACGGTGACGAACAGCGGGATCGAGCTCACGGCGAGCCACACGGCGGCGATGCCGATCGCGACGCGGACGTCCCACTGCCCGGAGGCCACGGTCGCGGGCAGCTGCAGGAGCCCCGCGACGTCGCCTCCGCCGAAGTCCTGGATGCAGAGCACGAGCAGGACGACGAGCAGCACGATGCCGCCGAAGTACCCGGCCGCCCAGCCGATCGCCGAGACGCGTCCGGTCTGCTCCCCCGACGCGACCTGTCCGAGCATCGCGTTGTAGCCGACGCTCGCGATCTCGTAGGCGACGGTCCCGATGCCGAGCAGGGCCGCCCCGAGCAGCAGGTACGGCTGACTCGGCGCGACGAACACCATGCCGCCGATCGAGAGCGCGATGCCGATCGTGGCGATGAGCACCGACCGGCGTCGGTGCCCGGACGTGTCCGCCAGGCGTCCGACCGCCGGGGCCACGAGCGCGACGACGATGCCGGCGATCGTCAGTGCCGTCGAGACGACGGCCGCGTTGTGCGCGAGCTCCCGCTCGACGAGCGCCTTCCCGGCGGCGGACGTGTCGGCGACGAGCGCCGGGTCGACGAACGCGCGGCTCGCCAGGTACGTGCTGAAGACGAAGGTCGTCACGACCGCGTTGAACGCCGCGGATCCCCAGTCCCACAGGGCCCAGGACACGAGGGCACGGCGGTCGGTGCGCTGCGGCACGGCAGCCGCGGGTGAAGCCGTCATGCGCGAACCGTAGCGCGTCCGGGTGTCGCGGCGGTGGCCCCAGTGGGGGCGTCCCGACGCGGGTCGCGTGCCTTGGTGGCGACTCCGGGACGGACGGGAGGGAC
The DNA here is from genome assembly GCF_900113095.1 of Curtobacterium sp. YR515. NCBI lineage: Bacteria > Bacillati > Actinomycetota > Actinomycetes > Micrococcales > Microbacteriaceae > Curtobacterium > Curtobacterium sp. YR515. The sequence continues at coordinate 530,463 of NZ_FOOD01000001.1, forward strand.
GGTGCGGGCCCGACCCGTCCCTCCCGTCCGCCGTCCGGTCACGTCGCGGACGGCACGCCGCCCGGGTAGACGACCGACTTGAGCGACTCGGGGTCGGTGTCGCTCTCGAGGGCCTCGCGGACGTCGTCGAGGCCGAAGCGGCCCGTGACGAGCGAGTCCAGGTCCACCTGCCCCGACGCGACGAGCTCGATCGCGACCGGCCACGTGCCGGTGTACCGGAAGATGCCGGTGACGGTGACCTCGAGGTTCTGGATGTGCTCGACCGGCAGCGTCATCTCGGAGTTGCCGAGCCCGACGAGGACGGCGGCCCCGGCCGGTCCCACGGCCTTGATGCCGTCGGAGACGGCCCGCGGTGCACCACTGGCGTCGATGAAGGCGTCGAACGGCGGCAGGTCGGACGCCACGGAGACCACGGTGGGGTCGACGGTCTCGGTCGCGCCGAAGGAGAGCGCACGCTCGCGGCGCTCCGGCACGAGGTCGCTGATGACGATCCGCGAGGCACCGAACGCCCGCGCGGCCTGCGCGCAGATGATGCCGATCGGACCGGCCCCGGCGATGAGCACGCTCGACCCGGGGACGATCCCGGCCTTGCGGACCGCGGCGATGCCGACGGAAAGGGGTTCGAGCAGGGCTCCGGCCTCGAACGACACCGAGTCGGGCAGCGTGTGCGCGAACTCGGACTCGATCGTGACGAACTCGGCGAACGCCCCGTCCACCGGGGGCGTCGCGTAGAAGCGCATGTGCGGGCAGAGGTTGTACCGCCCGGCGAGGCACTGAGCGCAGCGGTGGCACGGTCGCTGCGGCTCGATCGCCACGCGCTCCCCGACGCGGGACGGGTCGACGCCCTCGCCGACCGCGGTGATCGTGCCGGAGAGCTCGTGGCCGAGCACGAGGGGCTCCTCGACGACGAAGTCCCCGATCCGGCCGTGGCGGTAGTAGTGCACGTCGGAGCCGCACACGCCGACCGCGGCGACCCGGACGAGGACGTCGCCGGGGTCGACCGCGGGGACGGGGCGGTCCTCGACGGTGAGGTCCTGGGTGCCGAGCAGCACGCTGACGCGCTGGGTGGAGGTCATGCGGATCTCGCTTCCTCGGCCGCGTCGTCGCGGCCGGACGGATGGGTGGTCGTGGGGGTGGGTGTGGCGGTGGTCGGCACCGCGTCGGTGATCCGGTCCGGGTCGCGCAGCAGGGCGCCGAACGCGATCTCGGCGGCCCCGTGCACGAGCACGTCGGACCCGAGCGCGGCCGGCACGATGCGGAGCCGGTCGGCGGTCCCGGTCATCGACTGCGCTCGGACGTCGTCGAGGATCCGGTCGCCGACGTGGTCGAGCAGCACGCCGAGGAAGCCGCCGAGCACGACGACCGACGGGTTCACGGTGTGGATCGCGTTGCGGAGGGCCGTGGCGAGGGCGGTCACCTGGCGGTCCACGACCCGTTCGACCTCGGGTCGGCCCTCGGCGAGCGCCGCGGCGAGGGCGACCAGGTCGTCCGGAACGGTCCCGGCCGCGGTCGCCAGGGCGTCACGGGAGGCCTCGGTCTCGAGGCAGCCGACGGCACCGCAGTGGCACCGGATGCCGTTCGCCGCGACGAAGGTGTGTCCGAGCTCGCCCGCGTACCCGTCGGCACCGCTCAGCGGTCGGCCGGCCGTGATGACCCCGCCGCCGATGCCGCTCGCGCCGCCGTTGAGGTACACGAGGTCGTCGACGCCCCGGCCGCTGCCGGCGAGCCGTTCCGCCCAGGCACCGACGTTGGCGTCGTTCGCGGCCCGAACCGGCAGCCCGGTCCGTTCGGCGAGGGGCCCGGCGAAGGGCGCGTCGTGCCAGCCGAGGTGCGGTGCGTACTGGACGGTCCCGTCCTCCACCCGGACCGTCCCGGGCACGGCGACCCCGATCCCGACGAGCCGGAGCGTCGCGGTGCCGGCCGACCCCGGACGGATCCGGTCGAGCAGCCCTGCGACGGTCTCGACGGCTTCGCCGGGCGTGGGCGGACGGTGCTGCGGCTCGACGAGGCGGCTCCGCACCGTGCCGTCGAGCCCGACGAGGGCGACCGAGACGGCGTCGACCTCGACCGTGACCGCGGCGGCCACGACGTCCGGCGCGGCCCGGACGACCGGACTCGGCCGCCCGACGCCGGTCCCCGGTGCACCGGCGGCGGGGAGGTCCTCGTGCAGGAGGCCGCGGTCGACGAGTTCGCCGACGAGCGCGAGGGTCGTCGAGCGGTTCAGGCCGGTGCGCCGGGTGATCTCGGCGCGGGTGATCGGGCCCTCCTCGTGGACGAGCCGGAGGACGCGCGCCGCGTTGCCCGGCGCGGGCGCAGGCGCAGGCGTCGCGGCGGTCGTGCTCGTCATCGGTCCCTCGTCGTGGTCGGTGGGCGGGTGGTGGCGGCGCGCTACCGCGACCGCGAGAACGCCGCGTCGAACGCGGCCTCGGGCGGCGCGATCGTGCCCAGCTTCCGGACGAACGCCAGTGCCTCCGGCCCGCCGACGAGCCGGTCCATGCCGGCGTCCTCCCACTCGACGCTCGTCGGTCCGGTGTAGCCGATGTGGTTCAGCACGCGGAACACCCGCTCCCACGGCACGTCCCCGTGCCCGGCGGTGACGAAGTCCCACCCGCGCCGGGGGTCGCCCCACGGCAGGTGCGACGACAGTCGTCCGTTGCGCCCGTCGAGCTGCTTCACCGACTCCTTGCAGTGCACGTGGTACACCCGGTCGGCGAAGTCGAGCAGGAACGCGGCGGGGTCGAGGTCCTGCCAGACGAAGTGCGACGGGTCGAAGTTGAACCCGAACGCGGGGCGGTCGGCGAACACCTCGAGCGTCCGCTTCGCCGTCCAGTAGTCGTAGGCGATCTCGGAGGGGTGCACCTCGAGCGCGAAGCGGACGCCGACCTCCTCGAACACGTCGAGGATCGGCGACCACCGGTCGTGGAAGTCCTGGTACCCGGCGTCGATCATCGACGCGGGCACGGGTGGGAAGCCCGCGACGGTCTTCCAGATCGAGGATCCGGAGAACCCGGTGACGGTGTCGACGCCGAGCGCCGCGGCGGCACGCGCGGTCCACTGCAGTTCCTCGGCGGCACGCTGCCGGACGCCCTCGGGGTCGCCGTCGCCCCACACGTGCGGCGCGAGGATGTCCTCGTGCCGCTGGTCGATCGGGTCGTCGCACACGGCCTGGCCGGTGAGGTGGTTCGCGATCGTCCAGACCTGCAGCCCGTTGCGCTCCAGGATCGCCGTGCGGTCCGCGACGTACGCGGGGTCCGTCGCGGCGCGGCGGACGTCGAGGTGGTCGCCCCAGCAGGCGATCTCGAGGCCGTCGTACCCCCAGTCGCCGGCGAGACGTGCGACCTCCTCGAAGGGCAGGTCGGCCCACTGGCCGGTGAAGAGGGTGACCGGCCTGGAGGCGCGGGTCGTCCCCGCCTCGTCGGTTCCGTCCGTCGTCGTCATCGTCGTCGTCCTTCCTCGCTGCGTGTGCTGGTCACCATGATCCCGGGGTCGCGCCGGCGGGGACCGTCTCCGGCCGGTCGACGCGGGACGCCACCGTGACGACGGTGTGCTCCCGCGAGGCGGTCTGGACGGCCTCCATGACCTCGAGCACGTGGAACGCGAGGTCCCCCGACGCCCGGTGCGGTCGGTCGGTCGCGATCGCGTGCGCCATGTCCGCGAGTCCGTACCCGCGGCCGGCGTCGGCGTACCCGGCCGACACGGGCAGCTCGCGCCACTCGCGGTCGTCGGCCGTCGCGATCGACACCGGGTCCGAGAAGCGGTTCGGGTCCGGGACGGCGAGACTGCCCGCGGTGCCGTGCACCTCGAACAGCGGCGCCCGGGTCGCCCACACCTCGAACGAGACGGTGACCGTGGAGACGACTCCGCTGGCGTGTTCGAGCACGGCGACGACGTGGGTGTCGACGTCGACGGGGATCGGTGCGCCGGCGAACGGCCCGGTCGCGATGGTCCGCTCACGGGTCGACCGGGTGGCGCTCCCGCTGACCCGGGCGACGGGGCCGAAGAACTGCACGAGGCTCGTCAGGTAGTACGGCCCCATGTCGAGCAGCGGGCCGCCGCCGGGCTGGTAGTAGAACGCCGGCGCCGGGTGCCAGAGTTCGTGCCCCGGGGCGCTCCACGACACCGCGGCACCGACCGGGTCGCCGATCAGCCCGTCGTCGAGTGCTGCGCGCGCGGTCTGGATCCCCGTCCCGAGCACGGTGTCCGGCGCGCTGCCGACCCGCAGGCCCGAGCGTGCGGCCAGCTCGAGCACCGGTGCGGCCTCGGCCGTCGCGAGTGCGAGCGGCTTCTCGCCGTAGACGTGCTTGCCAGCGGTCAGGGCCCGGGTGGCCACCTCGGCGTGCGCGGCCGGGATCGTCAGGTTGAGCACGACGTCGACGTCGTCCGCGGCGAGGAGCTCGTCGACGCTCGTGCCCCGGACACCCTGGGCGTCGCCGACCGACCGGGCACGGTCGACGTCGAGGTCCGCCACGGCCGTGAGCGCCAGGCCGGGCAGCGCCGGGAAGTGCTCGAAGTACTGCTGGCTGATGTTGCCGACACCGACGACACCGACCCGCAGTGCCGGACCGTTCACCGGGCTGCCCACAGGAGTCCCCTCTCGATGATCGTGCGGAGCGGCTGCGACTCGACGACCTCGAGCCGGTGCCCGGGTGCCGAGACGAACACGCGTCCCTCGCCCCACTGCCGGGTCCAGATCGCCGGCGCCGTGACCGGCCGGTTCCAGGCGTCGAAGTCCCGCGCCTCCTGCGTGGTCGTCGCCAGCACGTCGTTGTACTCGTCGGAGAGCACCCAGTACTGCTCGGTCACGAGGTCGAAGTCCTCGATGCCCCGCGTGATCGGGTGCTCGTGCCCGAGGTCGGTGATGTGCACCGTGTACGGGATGTAGTTGTCGGACTGCTCGCCGGTGCGCTCCGACGGGTGCTTCCCCGCGTGGTGCGCGAACTGGCCGCCGATCATGTGCAGGTAGTCGGCGGTGTTGCGGAACGCGTCCGCGATCCCGCCGTGCCAGCCCGCGAGGCCGGCGCCGCCGAGGACGGCTCGCTGCAGCCCGGCGAACTCGTCGTCGGCGATGGTGGACATCGTGACGACCTGCACGATCAGGTCGACGTCCGCCATGACCGACTGGTCGGCGTACACCGCGGTCGAGTCCGACACCTGCACGTCGAACCCGTTGTCCCGCAGGAACGGCACGAACGCGTCGGTGGTCTCGACCGGCATGTGCCCGTCCCACCCGCCGCGGACGACGAGGGCGTGCTTCGTCGGAGCCACTCAGATCACCGTCCAGGCGCTGCCGTCGGCGGCGCTCCGCTCGACCGCGTCGAGGACCCGCTGCACGTGCAGCCCGTCCTCGAACGACGGCGACGGGTCGGTGCCCGCGACGATCGCCTCGACGAAGTCCTTCACCTCGTGGCTGAACGTGTGCTCGTACCCGATGAGGTGCCCGGTCGGCCACCACGCGGCCATGTACGGGTGCTCGGGCTCGGTGACGAGGATCCGCTGGAAGCCCTGCTCGCCCGCGGGTGCGGTGGCGTCGTAGAAGCCCAGCTCGTTCATCGACTCGAGGTCGAACTGGATCGCGCCCGCCGACCCGCTGATCTCGAGCGTGAGGCCGTTCTTCCGGCCGGTCGCGTAGCGCGTCGCCTCGAACGTGCCGATCGCCCCGTCGGCAGCGCCACCGGCGAGCCGTCCGAGGAAGAAGGCGGCGTCGTCGACGGTGACCTGCCCGCGTTCGGTCGAGGCGGTGCCGGACAGCCCGACACCCTCGGCCATCAGCGGACGTTCGGTCACGAAGGTCTCGAGGGTGCCGGACACGGTCGACAGCTGTGCGCCCGTGACGTGCTCGACGAGGTCGATCGCGTGCGCGCCGATGTCGCCCAGCGAGCCGGAGCCGGCGAGCGCCTTGTCGAGCCGCCACGTCATCGGGCCGTCCTCGTCGGCGAGCCAGTCCTGCAGGTAGAGCGCGCGGACCTGTCGGACGGTGCCGAGCCTCCCGTCCTCCACCAGCCGCTTCGCGAACGCGATGGCGGGCACCCGGCGGTAGCTGAAGCCGACCATCGCGCGGACGCCGTCCGCCCGTGCGGCGGCGGCCGCCGCGGTCATCGCCTCGGCCTCGGCGACGGTGTTGGCGAGGGGCTTCTCGCACAGGACGTGCTTGCCGGCCTCGAGCGCCGCGATCGCGACCTCGACGTGGGACGAGCCGGGCGAGCAGATGTCGACGACGTCGATGTCCGGGTCGGTGACCACGGCGCGCCAGTCGGTGGACGCGGCCTGCCAGCCGTACTGCTGCCGCGCCGCCTCGGTCCGTTCCGGGTCACGGCCGACGATGACGGCCATCTCCGGTTCGACCCCGAGGTCGAAGAACCTCGGTGCGGTGCGCCACCCCTGTGAGTGCGCGGCTCCCATGAAGCCGTGGCCCACCATGGCCACTCGAAGTCGGTCCTGTGCCATCCGCTCGCTCCCTTGCGATCACGTCCTTGCCAGAGTCAACACTACCGCTTATGTTGGGCGCGGCAACATTTTGTTTCGACGACGAACGGTGACCACCATGGCAACGACGCCCACCCGTGCAGACAAGTTCTCCTTCGGTCTCTGGACCATCGGCTACAACGGATCCGACCCCTTCGGCGGCCCGACCCGCCCCGCCCTCGACGTGGTCGAGGCCGTCGAGAAGCTCGACGAGCTCGGCGCCTACGGCCTGACCTTCCACGACGACGACCTCTTCGCGTTCGGCTCGACCGACGCCGAGCGCCAGACGCAGATCGACCGCCTGAAGGGTGCTCTCGACGCCACCGGCATCGTCGTGCCGATGGTCACGACGAACCTCTTCTCCGCCCCGGTGTTCAAGGACGGCGGCTTCACCTCGAACGACCGCCAGGTGCGCCGGTTCGCGCTCCGCAAGGTCCTGCGCAACATCGACCTCGCCGCCGAGCTCGGCGCGTCGACGTTCGTGATGTGGGGCGGCCGCGAGGGTGCCGAGTACGACAGCGCGAAGGACGTGCAGGCCGCGCTCGAGCGCTACCGCGAGGCCGTGAACCTCCTCGCCCAGTACGTCACCGACAAGGGCTACGGCATCCGGTTCGCCATCGAGCCGAAGCCGAACGAGCCCCGCGGCGACATCCTGCTGCCGACCCTCGGCCACGCCATCGCGTTCACCGAGACGCTCGAGCGCCCGGAACTCTTCGGCATCAACCCCGAGGTCGGCCACGAGCAGATGGCCGGGCTGAACTTCACGGCCGGCATCGCCCAGGCGCTCTACCAGGGCAAGCTCTTCCACATCGACCTCAACGGTCAGCGCGGCATCAAGTACGACCAGGACCTCGTCTTCGGGCACGGCGACCTGCAGAACGCGTTCTCGCTCGTCGACCTGCTCGAACACGGTGCACCCCAGGGCGGCCCGGCGTACGACGGCCCCCGCCACTTCGACTACAAGCCGAGCCGCACCGAGGACATCACGGGCGTCTGGGACTCCGCGGCCGCGAACATGCGCATGTACCTCCTGCTCAAGGAGCGCGCGCAGGCGTTCCGCGCCGACCCCGAGGTGCAGGCAGCGCTCGAGGCGTCGAAGGTCGGCGAGCTGTCGACGCCGACGCTCAACGACGGCGAGTCGTACGACGCGTTCCTCGCCGACCGCTCCGCGTACGAGGACTTCGACGCCGACGCGTACTTCGGCGGCAAGGGCTTCGGCTTCGTGAAGCTGCAGCAGCTCGCCATCGAGCACCTCATGGGCGCTCGTGGCTGACCTGGTCGCAGGGGTCGACTCGTCGACCCAGTCCTGCAAGGTCACGATCCGTGACGCCGCGACCGGCGCCGTCGTCCGGGAGGGACGCGCGTCCCACCCGGACGGCACGTCCGTCGACCCCCGCCACTGGTGGGACGCGCTCGGCACCGCCGTCGCGGACGCCGGCGGGCTCGCCGACGTCGGTGCCGTCGCGATCGCCGGGCAGCAGCACGGCATGGTCGCGGTGGACGCGGACGGCCGCGTGGTCCGCGACGCGCTGCTGTGGAACGACGTCCGCAGTGCCGACGCGGCCGCGCAGATGGTCGCGGAGCTGGGCCAGGAGGCATGGGTCGCCCGCACGGGTCTGGTGCCGGTGGCGTCGTTCACCGGTACCAAGCTGCGGTGGCTTCGCGACGCGGAGCCCGAGAACGCCGGCCGGGTCGCGGCCGTCGCCCTCCCCCACGACTGGTTGTCGTGGCGGCTGCGCGGGTACGGTCCGGCCGACGAGAGTCCGCTCGGCCCCGACCTCGACGCCCTCGCCACCGACGGCTCCGACGCCAGTGGCACGGCCTACTGGGACCCGGTGCGGCGCGAGTACGACGCGGAGCTGTTCGAGTCGGCGCTCGGACGACCGATGCGCGTCGCCGGTGCCACGGGTTCCGCGGACTCCGTCGTCGTGCCGCGGGTCGTCCTGCCCGACGAGGCGATGGGCACGCTCACCGCGGACGTCCAGCTGCCGAACGACGCCGTGGCGCCCTCGGGGCTCCTCGTCGGCGCCGGACTCGGCGACAACGCCGGGGCAGCGCTCGGCCTCGGACTCGGCCCGGGTGACGTCGCGGTGTCCCTCGGCACGAGCGGCACGGTCTTCGGGGTCACCGACGCCGAGGTGCGCGACCCGAGCGGGACCGTGGCGGGCTTCGCCGACGGGAGCGGGTCGCGCCTCCCGATCGTCACGACGCTCAACGCGGCGCGCGTGCTCGAGGTGATCGGCGGCCTGCTCGGCGTGGACCACGACGCGCTCGGCGAGCTGGCGCTGCAGGCGCCGGCGGGTGCCGACGGGCTCGTGCTCGTGCCGTACTTCGTCGGCGAGCGCACGCCGAACCGACCGGACGCGACGGCGTCGCTGCTCGGCATGACGCCGGGGACGACGGACCGGGCGCACCTCGCCCGGGCCGCGGTCGAGGGGATGCTGTGCGCGCTCGCGGACGGCCTCGCGGCGGTCGAGGGCACCGGTGTCACCGTCGAGCGGCTGCTGCTCATCGGCGGTGCCGCACGCAACGAGGCCGTCCGGGTCGTCGCTGCGCAGGTGTTCGGTCGTGACGTCCTCGTGCCGGAGCCGGGCGAGTACGTGGCGGCCGGCGCGGCGAAGCAGGCGGCGTGGGTGCTCACCGGGAGCCTGCCGGCGTGGGAGACGGCGACCACGGTCGTGGCCGGCGACCCGCACCCCGAGGTGCTCGAGCAGTACCGGGCCGCCGCGCGCTGAGCGGCTGCCCGTCCGTTCGTTCGTCCGTCCGTCCGTTCGTGCGTTCGTCCGTCCGTCCGTCCGTTCGTCCGTCCGTTCGTTCGCGGACACACCAGCCCTCGACGCCGTCCAACACGGCGTCGGGGGCATCATCGTCCCCGGAGGAGACCACATGCCGTTCACCGACCTGCCCCTCGACGCCCTGCGCGCCTACCGACCCGAGGTCCGCCGCCCCGACGACTTCGACGCCTTCTGGGCCGAGACCGTCGCCGACGCCCGGGCCGCCGGGTCGGGCACCGACCCCGTCCTCGCCGCCGCCGACACCCCGGTGACCGGACTCGTCATCGAGGACCTCACCTTCCCGGGCTTCGCCGGTGACCCCGTCCGGGCCTGGGTGTCACGACCGGTCGACGCCGCCGGGCCGCTGCCGGTCGTCGTCGAGTTCCTCGGCTACAACGGCGGTCGCGGGCTGCCGGGCGAGCGGGTCTCGTGGGCCCTCGCCGGGTACGTGCACGTCGTGATGGACACCCGCGGCCAGGGCAGCGGGTGGGGATCCGGCGGCGACACCCCGGACCCGCACGGCTCCGGCCCGCACATCGGCGGCTGGATGACGAGCGGGATCGGGTCCCCCGCCGACCACTACTACCGGCGCGTGTACACCGACGCCGTCCGACTCGTCGACGCCGTCCGCTCGCTGCCGGGCGTCGACCCGGACCGCATCGCGCTGACCGGCGGGAGCCAGGGCGGCGGGATCACCATCGCCGCGGCCGCGCTGGTCGAGGCGCACGTCGGACCGATCACGGCGCTCCTGCCGGACGTCGCGTTCCTCAGCGACTGGGAGAACGGCACCGCCGTCGCCGTGGGTGGTCCGTACCTCGAGCTCGCGCGGTACCTGTCTGTGCACCGCGATGCGATCGACACCGTGTGGGACACGGCCGCGTACTTCGACGGGGTGCACTTCGCGGCGGGGATCACCGCGCCGGCGCTGTTCTCCGTCGCGCTCATGGACGACGTGGTCCCGCCGCGGACGACCTTCGCGGCGTACAACGCGCTCGGCTCGGTGGACAAGGCGATCGAGGTGTACCCGTACAACGGGCACGAGGGCGGTGGGTTCGCGCACTGGGAGCGGCAGGTGGCGTTCCTGCGCGAGCGGGGCTGAGCTGGGCGCGATCGCAGTGTGCCAGCGGCAGATTTTCTGAGATAATGGCTCATCACAGAAAATCTGAGGTCCGACTCATGACGTTGCTTCCCGAAGCGTGGCCGTCGCTCGATTTCGAGGATCTGCAGTGGCAGAGCCGGTACGCGGAGCACGGCCCACGAGCCGCTCGCCGGGAAACGATCACCGAGCCGTACCGAGCAGCGGTTCCGCCCCGCATCGCGCACCGTTCCATGCGGCTGTCCGACGCCGTGTCGGTCCTCGCAGACGAGGCGTCGACAGCACTCACGCGCTTCGATGAGTCCCTCGGGAGCGAGGTCGCGCCGTTCGCCCCGCTGCTGCTCCGCTCGGAAGCGGCTGCCTCGTCGCAGATCGAACACCTGACAGCGAGCGCGCGGCAGATCTTCACCGCGGAACTCGGCGGCGTCGGGAAGCGCAACGCGGGCGAGATCGTGTCGAACACCCGCGCGATGCGCACCGCGATCGAGTTGTCCGACCGGTTGACGACGGAGACCGTGCTGGCCATGCACGAAGTGCTGCTCCGCGGCGACCGCCGGCACGAGGCCGGGCGGTTCCGCGAAGAGGCCGTGTGGATCGGCACCAGCGGGCGAACGCCGGTCGGCGCTGACTACGTGGCGCCGGCCTGGGAACGCGTCCCGTCGCTGGTCGACGACGTGATGGAGTTCGCGCGTCGACTCGACCTGCCCAGACTCGCGCAGGTCGCGGTGACGCACGCCCAGTTCGAGACGGTCCACCCGTTCACCGACGGCAACGGACGCACCGGCCGGGCGCTCCTCCAGGCGATGCTCCGGTCGAACGAACTCACCCAGAACGTGACGGTGCCGGTCTCCGCCGGCCTCCTCACCGACACCGTGGGGTACGTCCGAGCGCTCACCGACTACCGCCGGGGAGACATCGAGCCGATCATCCGTCTGGTCGCCGAAGCCTCCTTCGAAGCGATCGGCAACGCCCGCGAGCTCGTGGACGAGATCTCGTCGATCCGAGCGCGCTGGCGAACGGCCGTCACGGCCCGTCGCGACTCCGGCATCTGGCAGGCGCTCGATGTGGTCGCCCGGCAGCCCGTCCTCAACGCATCGACCCTCGCAGCCGAGATGGGTGTCGAGGCGAAGAACGTGTACCCCCACCTCGACCGACTCGTCGCCGCTGGCATCCTGACGAAGAAGAACGAGTACCAGCAGGGCATCCTCTTCCGGAACGACGAGGTGCTCGGGGCGCTCGATGCGTTCGCCGCACGCGCCGGACGACGCGGCTGAGCCGGGCGCGCGGGTCAGTACCAGCGGCGGACGAACTGCTCCAGGACGTTCTTCACGACCTGGACGGGGCCCGGCGCGGGCTCCCCGCTGTCGCGGCCGATCCGGCGCAGCAGGGCAGCCTGGGCGTCCTCGTACTCGGCCACCTCGTCGGCGGAGTAGTCCGACGGCGGGACGGTCCGGATGGCGCTCACCGCTTCGAGCCGCTCCAGCCCCCACCGGAACCCGACCGGGTCCGGCGCCGCTTCGACGAGCGCCACGAGGGCTGCGTCGGAGTAGGTGCCCCGGGGATCGGCTGCGGCGGAGATGAAGTCCGTCAGCCCGCGGAGCGCCGGCCCCGACCCGCCGGCTCGCATGTGCACGCGCCGCGCTCGGCTGCAGAGGTCGTAGAGGAGTCCGTCGTCCACGGACCGAGCGTGGCACACCGGAGTGCCTCCACGCCACCAGGACTGGGTACTCCCCCGTCGGTCGTCGCACTCGTAGGCTCGGTCGCCGTGACCGACATCGCTCCCGGAGCCAACGTGCCCGCCACCCGACCCGACGCCGCGCCGACCGCTGGCGCCCCGACCGCGGTCGCTCCGCTGAGCCTCATCGCGGTCGTGGCCATCGCGCTCGCCTTCGTCGCGCCGATCGGCGGGGTCGTCGTCGGGCTCATCGCCCGCCGTGAGGTCCGGCGCACCGGCGAGCGCGGCGACGGCCTCGCCTTCGCGGCGGTGCTCATCGGCGCGACGCTGACGCTCGTCACGGTCGTGCTCCCGGCCGCCGTCGCCGCGTCCGGCTTCCTCGGGTTGGGCGTGCCGTTCGGCCTCGGCCTCGGCCTGCCGTTCGGAGCGGGGTCCTGACCGTCAGCTGCCGACGAGTGACGTGACCGCGTCGACGACGATCTGCCGTCGCCGCGCCGGCACCACCGCGCGCGTCAGGGCCTCGGACTCCGCGGAGGCCTCGCTCCAGAACGCCGCGAGGTGCAGCACGAGACCGAGCAGCACCGCGGGTCGGTAGCTGCGCGGCAGGACACCGGCCCGCTGCGCCCGCTCGACCTCGGCGACCATCGTGGTCCGGCGTTCGACGATCGCCTCGAGCGGAGCGGCCGACGCGCGCTCGAGCCGGTGCCAGGTCGCCAGCCGCTGGGCCCAGGGCCGCTCGGTCCACGAGTCGTGCAACCGGCCGGCGAACCCGGGCAGGTCGTCGGTGTCGAGCGGGACGAGGTCGAAGGTCTCGGCGACGGTCTGCTCGACGAGCGCGTCGAACAGCCCCTCCTTGCTGCCGAAGTAGTGGAAGACCTGCGCCTTGTTGCTCGACGCGGCGGCGGCGATCCGCTCGACCTTGCCGCCGACGAGCCCCGCCGCGGCGAACTCGTCGCGCGCGGCGAGCAGGAGGCGTGCGCGGACGGCGTCGGCGGCTGGGGGCGTGAATCGTGCCATGCCGACCACCGTACCGATCCGGACGGTCGTCCCGGGGCGTCAGGGACCACCGTCCCCGCGGATCAGGACGAGGCCACCGTGACGAACAGGTACACGGCGAGCGCGACCGAGCAGCACGCGATCGCGACCCGGAGGACCCCGTGCGGCACCCGCCGGGCGACGGTCGGTCCGACGAGCCCGCCGACCACCGCCCCCGCGCCGAGGGCCACGGCGGCGGACCACACGACGTGCCCGGACACCGCGAACACGACCGCCGGCAACAGGTCCGCGGCGAGGAGCAGCACGTTCTTCACGGCGTTCGCACGGTGCAGGGACGGCTCCCCGGTGAGCAGCAGCACGGCGATCATGAGCACACCGGACCCGGCGCCGAAGTACCCGTTGTAGACGCCGACCCCGACGATCCCGGCCGAGGCGGCGGCGCCGTGCCCACCCGCGGCGTCACCGGCGGCCCGTGCACGACGACGGTCGATGAACGGCTGCAGCAGCAGGAGCAGTCCCCCAGCGAGCACGAGGAACGGGACGATGCGGTCGAAGAGGTGCGCCGGTGTGACGACCAGGAGCACCGCGCCCGCGAGCGAGGCGGCGACGGTCGTCGGCATCCAGCGACGCAGGACCGCGGGTTCGGCGCGCACCTCGTGCCGCGCGCGGAACGCGGAGCTCGCACCGCTGCCGATGAGCGCGACGGAGTTCGTGACGTTCGCGGCGAGCGGTGGGACCCCGACGGCGAGCAGCGCCGGGTAGGCCACGAGCGAGGTGATCCCGCCGGCGGTGCCGATCACCCCGGCCACCACGCCCGCGACGACGAGGATCCCGACGGTCAGCACGCTCCATGCTGACACGGCGCCGTGGCCGGGGGTGCGATCAGTTGATGCAGGTGCCCTGCTTGCCGTACGCGTTGCCGACCGGGGTGGACGACGGGGTGGCCGCGGGCGCGGACGACCCGGCACCGGACGACCCGGAGGCGCCGGACGCGGACGACCCGGAGCGAGCGCCCGCGCCGGAAACGGACCCGGCCGAACCCGAACCCGAGCCGGAGCCGGTAGAGCCCGAGCCGGAGCCGGCCGAACCCGAGCCCGAACCGGCAGCCCCCGCGGCCCCGACCGTGTGCCCGTCGGTCCCGAGCACGAGCGTCACTCCCGACACCGTGGCCGACAGGACCGCCGTGGCTCCGGGGACCGCCGCGACGACGGCCTTCGCTGCGGCCTCGGCGCCCTTCGGGTACTCGACGACCGTGGCCGCCGTGGTGGTGGTGTCGCTCGGCGCCCCGACCACGAACCCCTTCGCCGTGAGCGCTGCCGAGGCGGCCGTCGCACCGCCCGGCGTGGAGCCGCCGTTCTGCACGGACACGTGCACGCTCGACGGAGACGCCGCCTTCGCCGCCGTGTACGCCGCGGGCGCGCCCACGATGCCCTGGATGAACGCCGGCACCGCGCCGAAGTCCACCGCCACCGTCGAGTAGCCGTCGATGGTAGGGGTCCCCGCGGTGGGGATGGTCGTCGACCGGATGCTCGACAGGTCGATGCTGCGGAACGTGTTGACGAGGCTGGGGATGCTCAGGCCGTCGTCGATCTGCACGGCGTCCCCGACACCGTGCAGCAGGTCCGACACCTTCACCGGGTTGAGGAGGGTGCCGGCGGAGAGGACCTTGCGGGCCTCCTGCGAGAGGAAGTACTGCTGGCGGACCTCGCGGTCGAGGTCACCGCGCGGGAGCCCGTCGCGCTGCCGGACGAAGGAGAGCGCCTGCGAGGCGTTCAGCGTCGAGTTCCCCGCCGGGAGGTCGACGTTCGAGTTCGGGTCGTGGGCGGGTTCGTTCAGACAGACCTGGATCGGCCCGAGCGCCTTCACGAGCTGGTAGAAGCCGAGCAGCGAGACGCGCACGAAGTGGTCGATCTGCAGGCCGCTGATGTTCTCGATGGTCTGGATGAGCAGGCGCATGCCACCGGCGTCGCCGCCGCCGTTCGCAGCACCGTCCGAGAACGCGCTGTTCAGCTTGAACGTGCCGTGGCCGGGGATCGGCACCCACGAGTCGCGCGGGAACGAGATCATCGTCGCGCTGCCCCCGCCCGCGGGGATGTGCAGCACGATCATCGTGTCGGTGTTCGTCGCCCCGTCGTCGAGCTGCGTGCCGAGCTCGGCGAGCTCCTGCGGGGTGGCGTCGGCCGGACGGTGGTCGTCCCCCACGAGCAGGATGTTCTCGGCCGACCCGTCGACGTCGGCGGACGCCGAGGGGTGCGGGAGCGCGACGTGCACCTTCGTCACGGCGCTGTCGAGCTGCGCGTACGACCAGGCCGCGTACCCGCCCGTGAGCACGAGTGCCATCGCGAGGACGCCGCCGATCGCCGGGAAGAGGGTGCGGGCTGCGCGCCGCTGGCGACCGTGGCGCACGGCACCGCGCTCGGTCGGCACGATCGGGTGCTGGCCCCCGTCAGGTTCGTCATGCATGGCGTCACCCTAGGGACGGTCGCTGCACGCGTGCGGAATCCGCCTGCGGAGCGGTTCAGCGTCCGACGCGCGAGAGCGACTCCGACAGGGCGTCCCTGGTCGCGAGGAGCCGCTGCGCCCGCGCGTCCATGTCGTCCCGGATCGCGACGACCTGGTCGATGATGCCCGGGCACTGGTCCTCGACCTTCCGGCCGCGGGTGCACGGCAGCACCTGTTCGATGAGCGCCGTCGGCAGCCCGAGGTCGAGGAGCATCTTGATCGTGCCGACGGTCTCGACGTCGGACTCGTCGTACTCGCGGTAGCCGTTGGCCCGGCGCTCCGGTCGGATGAACCCGAGCTGCTCGTAGTAGCGCAGCGACCGGGCACTCGCCCCGCTCGCCCGGCTCAGATCGCCGATCTGCATCGTCGCTGCTCCTCGCTTGACCTTGACACTGATGTCAGAGTTTAGCGTGCCGTCCATGCAGATCTTCGTCATCGGCGGCACCGGCTACTTCGGCTCGGTCCTCGTCGAACACCTCCGTTCCGCCGGCCACTCCGTCACCGCGCTCGCCCGTTCCGAGCAGAGCGCCGCCCGCCTGCGCGCGGCCGGCGCAGTGCCCGTCGCCGGCTCGATCACCGACACCGAGGTGCTCCGCACCGCAGCCGCGGCGGCCGACGCGGTGGTGTACGCCGCCTCGGACTACGCACCGACCGCGCAGTCGACCGAGGACGAGCTCGCGGCCGTCCGCGCCGTCACCGCCGGAGCAGCAGAAGCCGCCGGAACGAACGGAACGCCCGGAACGCCCGGAACGAACGGAACGCCCGGAACCACCGGGACCTCCCCGAAGCCCGTCGTCTACACCTCCACCGGACTCGTCTACGGCTTCGACCCGACGGACGTCACCGAGTACGCGGTCCTCCCCGAGGTCAGCGCCCAGCCGGTCAAGGCGCAGGCCGAACGCATCGTGCTCGGCGCGCCGGGCATCACCGGGATCGCCGTCCGCGCCGGGCTCGTCTTCGGCCGCGGCGGGACCGGGCTCGTCACCGGCCTCATCGACGCCGCCGTCGCGAACGGCGCCGCGACGTACATCGGCGACGGTGCGAACGCCTGGTACCCCGTGCACGTCGACGACCTCGCCGACCTGTACGTCCGGGCGATCGAGCACCCGGTCGTCGGCGTCGTCAACGCGGTCGGTTCGGTGCCGTTCACCTTCCGGGAACTCGCGGAGGCGATCGGCGACCTCACCGGTACCCCGAGCGTCTCCGTCCCGCTCGAGGTCGCCGAGGCGCAGATGGGCCCGGCGGTCCGGACGCTGACGACGTCCACGCACCTCCTCGCGACGAAGGCACGTGCCACCTACGGCTGGGACCCGTCGGAGCGGTCACTCGTCGAGGACGTTCGGAACGGGTCCTACACGGCTCCACCGCGCCCCTGACTCACCGCGTCGGCGGGGACCAGACCGGTGTCCCGCCGACGGCCTCGGCGATGCGTCGACTGACCGCGCCGAGCTGCCGCACCTGGGCCGGCGTGAGCGCGTCGAAGACCACCTGCCGGACGAGCGCCTGGTGCGCCGGCGTGGACGCCACGACCCGCTCGTGCCCGCTGTCGGTGAGCACCGCGAGGGTGAACCGCCCGTCGGTCGGGTCGACCACGCGGTGGACCCACCCCTTCTGCTCCAGCCGCGTCACCGCGCGGGACAGCCGCGACAGGGTGCAGCTCGCGGCGGCGGCGAGCACGCTCATCCGCAGCGTCCGGTCGGGTTCGCTGTCGAGGGCGAACAGGACGCCGTGCTCGAAGTGCGTCAGGCCGCTGTCACGCTGCAGCTGCGCGTCGAGCGCGGTCGGCAGTCGTTCGAGCACGGTCGCGAGGGCGACCCAGACCCCGAGCTCCTCAGCGGTGAGCCCGGTGGTGGTGGCGTCGTCCGGCATGGGGAGAGCGTACCAGCATGACTTGCTCAGGCAAGTGAACCTGCGTACATTGACTTGCCCAAGCAAGTGAACCGACACGACAGGAGTACGACGTGGATCTCGACATCAGGGGCCGGACGGCGTTCGTCAGCGGCTCGACGCAGGGCATCGGGTACGCCGTCGCAGCAGCCCTCGCGGCGGAGGGAGCCCGCGTCGTGCTGAACGGACGGGAACGCACGGGGGTCGACGCCGCCGTCGCCCGGTTGCGAGCGGCGCTCCCCGGCGCCGAGGTGTCCGGGATCCCGGCGGACTTCGCCGACCCGGCGCAGGTGGACGCGCTGCTCGAGCAGCTCCCGGAGGTCGACGTGCTCGTGAACAACGTCGGACTGTTCGGCCTGGCCGACTTCGGATCGGTCGACGACGACGAGTGGCAGCGGTACCTCGACGTCAACCTGATGAGCGGCGTCCGACTGTCCCGGGCACTGCTCGACCCGATGCTCGAGCGCGGCTGGGGCCGGATCGTGTTCGTCAGCAGCGAGTCCGGCGTGAACGTGCCCGTCGACATGGTGCACTACGGCGTCACGAAGGCCGCGGTGATCGCGCTCGGCAACGGCCTGGCGAAGCTGACCCGCGGGACGGGCGTCACCGTGAACACGGTCCTCGGCGGCCCGACCTGGTCCGACGGGGTCGCGGCCACGATCGAGACGATCGCGGCCGCGCAGGACGCTCCGGTCGAGGCCGTGCAGGCCGCGGTGATCGGGCAGAACCGCACGACCCTGCTCGAACGGTTCATCCGGCCCGACGAGATCGCGGACCTCGTCGCCTACCTCGCCAGCCCGCGGGCGTCCGCCACGAACGGTGCGGCGGTCCGCGCCGACGGCGGGGTGCTGACCGGGATGCTCTGACCCGGATGCCCGCCACGGACGCGACGGGAGGCGCGGTGCGAGCCCGCACCGCGCCTCCCGTCCGTCCCGTCGTCGGTCCGGTCAGACCCGCTCCCAGGTGACCGTGCGCCGGTCGGACGGCTCGACCTCGCGCACCGGCCCGGTGACGCGGACGACCGCACGCGCCGTGGCGGACCCGGGGACGGGCGCGGGGCCGGTCCCGCCGCCCACCGCGACGATCCCGTCGGCGCGCACCCCACCGGTCGGTCCGGACGCTGCAGCGTGGGACGCGACCCACACCTCCACGTCCCCGGGCTCGACCACCTTCCGCAGGGCACGGTCGGTGAACGCGAACCGCTGGACGGGCACGCTGAACCGCAGGCGCACGGACTCCCCCGGGCCGAGCGCGACCCGGGCGTAGCCGAGCAGCTGGGCGACCGGCCGGGTGACGCTCCCCTGCACGTCGTGCCCGTACAGCTGCACCACGTCCTCGCCCGCACGCTCCCCGGTGTTCCGGACGGTCACCCACGCGTCGAAGGCCCCCGCGCTGGACACGGTCGGGTCGACGACGAGCTCCTCGTACGCGAAGGAGGTGTACGAGAGCCCGAACCCGAACGGCCGGACGGGCGTCGAGTCGGTCGCGGTCACGTCGGACGGCCCGCCGAGGCGCGGGTGCAGGTACGTGTACGGCTGCGCGCCGGCGGCCCGCGGGAGCGAGACCGGCAGGCGACCGGACGGTGCGGCGGCGCCGGTGAGGAGGTCCGCGATCGCGAGACCACCGCCCTCGCCGGGGAAGAACGCCTGCACCACCGCGGCCGGACGGGGAGCGTCGCCGTCGAGCGCCCACCCGATGGCGTACGGTCGTCCGGTCAGGAGCACGACGACGGTCGGCGTGCCGGTGGCGACCACCGCCTCGACGAGCTCGCGCTGGACGCCCGGCAGGTCGAGGGACTCGGTGTCGTTCCCCTCGCCGACGGTCCCGCGGCCGAACAGTCCGGCCTGGTCGCCGACGACGACCACCGCGACGTCGGAGCGCTCCGCGACCGCGACCGCGTCGTCGAACCCGGAGCGGTCGTCGCCGGTCACGGCGCAGCCCGCGGCGAACCGGACGGTGTCGGCCCCGAGCGACTCCGTCAGCGCCTCGCGCACGGTCGGGATGGCGAAGCCGAGCGGCAGGTCCGGGTGCGCGGCGAGCACGTGGTTGGCGAAGGAGTAGCAGCCCTGCAGGGCCTCGGCGCGATCGGCGTTCGGACCGATCAGTGCCACCGACGCACCCGGGGCCAGCGGCAGGACCGGGGCCTCGGGCCCGTTCGACAGCAGCACGAGCGACCGCGCCGCGAGCTCCTTCGCGAGCGTCCGGTGCCGAGGGGTGTCGAGGTCGATCCCGGTCGGCGGCTCGTCCTCGAACGCGTCCGGGTCGAGCAGCCCGAGCCGCTCCTTCTGCCGGAGCACGCGGAGCACCGCACGGTCGACGAGCGACTCGTCGACGTCACCGGAGCGGACACGGTCGACGAGCGGCCCGAGGTAGGCGTCCCCGGTGGGCAGCTCGACGTCGATGCCCGCGGTGAGGGCGAGTGCGGCCGCTTCGCCACGGTCGGCGGCGACGCCGTGCATGACCTCGAGGAACGCGACCGAGAAGTAGTCGGCGACCACCGTGCCGTCGAACCCGAGCCGGCCACGGAGCAGGTCGGTCAGCAGGTCACCGTTCGCCGCGACCGGCACGCCGTCGACCTCGGCGTACGAGTTCATGACGCTCCGGGCGCCGCCGTCGCGCAGCGCCATCTCGAACGGCGGCAGGAAGACGTCCGCGACCTCGCGCGGCCCGGCGTGCACGGGAGCGTGGTTCCGCCCCGCCTGCGACGCGGAGTACCCGAGGAAGTGCTTGAGCGTCGCGTCCACCCCGGCGCGCTGCAGGCCCCGGACGTAGGCGGTGCCGATCGTCCCGACGAGGTACGGGTCCTCGCCGATGCACTCGTCCACCCGCCCCCACCGTGGGTCGCGGACGACGTCGAGCACCGGGGCGAGGCCCTGGTGCACGCCGAGCTGCCGCATCGAGTCGCCGATCGCCTCGCCGACCCGCTCGACGAGCTCCGGGTCGAAGGCGGCGCCCCACGCCAGCGGCGTCGGGAACGTGGCGGCCTTCCAGGCGGCGAGCCCGGTGAGGCACTCCTCGTGCACGAGTGCGGGGATCCCGAGTCGCGTCTCGCGCTTGAGTCGTCGCTGCTCCGACCACAGCCACGCCGCGCGCTCGTCCGGTTCGACGGGGCGGGTGCCGTAGACGCGGGTGAACTGGCCGAGGCCGTGGCGCGTGACGTCGGCCAGGGTGCGGCCGTCGGCGTCGTCGTGGGCCGCCATCTCCCCCTGCATCGGGGCGACCACGCCGTTCTGGTCGAGCCAGTAGCCGACGAGCTGCGCGGTCTTCTCCTCGAGCGTCATGGCGGCGAGCAGGGCGGTCGCGCGGTCGGCGCCGGTCGCGTCCTCGACACGGCCCGGGTCGGACTGGAGGCGCGGCTCGCGTCCGACGGTCCGTGTCGCGTCCGTCGCCGTCACCCCTTCACCGCCCCGGTCAGGCCGCCGACGATGCGCTTCTGGAAGATCGCGAAGAACACGAGCGCCGGGATCATCGAGAGCGAGGTGAACGCGAGCACCCGGGCGGTGTCGACCGAGTACTGGGACGCGAACGCCTGGACCCCGAGCGGCAGCGTGTAGGTCGACGCGTCGTTCAGGATGAACAGCGGCAGGAGGTAGCTGTTCCAGCTGCCGATGAACGCGAGGATGCCGACCGTCACGACGCCGGGGAGCGACAGCGGGACGACCATCCGGAAGAAGAACCCGAGCTTGCTCGCGCCGTCGATGGCGGCCGCCTCCTCGAGCTCGTCCGGGATCGCCCGGAGGAACGGCACCAGGATGATGACCGTCGTCGGCAGGGCGAACGCGATCTGCGGGAGGATCACACCAGCCAGGTTGTTCGTCAGGCCGAGGTCCTTCACGAGGATGTAGAGCGGCGTGATGGCGACCGTGATCGGGAACATCAGGCCGGCCGCGAACAGCGAGTAGAGCGCGCCGCTCCCCCGGAACCGGTACCGGGCGAGCACGAAGCTCACCATGAGGCCGAGCACGACCACGCCGAGGGTGGTGGTGACGCCGGCGATCACCGAGTTGCCGAGCTGCTGCCAGAACACGCCGCTCGTCAGGACGGTGACGTAGTTGCCGATCTGCCACGGGTTCGGCAGTCCAGCCGGGCTCGCGGTGATCTGCGAGTTCGTGCGGAACCCGCCGAGCACGATGTACGCGACCGGGCCGATGCACACGGCGATGAACAGCAGCGCGATGAAGTACGTGCCGAGGTTGCGCTCACGCCGGACGGGTCCGGTGTCACGCTGGCGGCGCTTCGGCGCGACGATGGAGGCGGTGGCGGTCATCGGTCGCTCTTCTCGGTCAGGGCGCCGGCGGTGTCGCGGCGCAGGACGAACCGCTGGTAGACGAGGGCGACGACCAGCGAGATGAGGAAGATCACCACGGCGACGGCGTTGCCGTACCCGTAGTTGCCGGACAGGCGGCCGTTGCCGACCATGTAGGTCGCCATCGTCGAGGTCCCGGCGGTCGAGGCGATGTACTGCCCCCAGATGATGTAGACGAGGTCGAACAGCTGCAGTGACCCGATGATCGACAGGAACGCCCAGATGCGGAGCGTCGGTCCGAGGAGGGGCAGCGTGATGCGTCGCTGGATCTGCCAGTAGCTCGCACCGTCGAGCTGCGCGGCCTCGAACAGATCCTCGGGGATGCTCTGCAGGCCGGCGAGGAAGAGGATCACCGCGAAGCCGATGTACTTCCACGAGATGATCCCGAGCAGGGTCCAGAGCGCGATGTCGGGGTTCGACAGCCAGTCGTTCCGCAGGCCGCCCAGGCCGATGCTCTGCAGCAGGTCGTTGAGCGCACCGCTCGACTGGAGCATGAGGCTCCACCCGGTGCCGACGATGACCTCGGAGATGACGTACGGCAGGAAGATGAGGACGCGGATGAGCCCGCGGCCGCGGATCCGCTGGTTGAGCAGCAGCGCGAGGACGATCGCGATCGGGCCCTGCACGACGAGCGAGCCGATCACGATGAACAGGTTGTGCCAGAGCACCGCCCGGAAGTCGGGGTCGGTGAAGATCACGGTGTAGTTCTGCAGGCCGACGAAGTCGACCGGGGCGCCGTAGCCCTGCCACTTGTAGAAGCCGTAGTAGGCGGCGAGTGCGACGGGCAGGATGACGAACCCGACGAACATGATCACCGCCGGACCGGCGAGGACGGCGATCTCGACCCGGGTGCGGACGTCGGTGCCCTTGCGGACCCGGCGGGCCGGGGCCGACGGCGAACCGTCGGCCCCGCCCGTGCGACGCCCCGTCCCGGCCGGTGCTTCGTTCGAGCGCGGTGCGACGGAGGTGGTCATGTGTCTCAGCCCTTCGCCGCGGCCTGGTTGACGGTCGACACGATGTCCGAGACGGACCCCTTGCCGGCGAGCAGGTTGACGACGCTGGTGTTGAGCGCGTTGCCGACGTTCTGGCCGTAGAGCGTGTCGAGGTAGTTCGAGACGAACGGGGCGTCGTTGTACGCCTTGAGCACCGTGGTCAGGTACGGCTCGGTCACGACCGACTGCGCGTCCTTGTTCGCGGGGATCGAGTTGAACGCCTTGTAGTAGTTCTCCTGCACGCTCTTCGTGGTGACGAAGTTGAGGAAGTCGGTGCAGGCCTTCTTCGGGGCCTTCGCCGAGCAGGAGAGCCCGCCCACGGCGCCCATCATCGAGCCGGGCGCACCCTTGCCGCCGGAGACCTCCGGGAACGGGAAGAAGCCGAGGTCCTGCAGCGGCTTGCCGTCCGGGGTGAGCGAGGAGATCACGCCCGGGTCCCAGGCACCCATGAGCTCCATCGCGGCCTTGTGGTTCGCGACGAGACCGGCGGAGCTGCCGGCACCCTGCTGGGCCGAGGTCGTCAGGAAGCCGTCGTTGAAGGGCTTCGTGTCGAAGAAGGCCTTGGTGTCCTCACCGGCCTGCTTCCAGCACTTGTTGTCGAACTTCAGGTCCTGCGCGGTCTTGTTGAGCACGTTCGACGAGCAGGCCCGCAGCGCGAAGTTGTAGTACCAGTGCGCCGCCGGCCAGGCGTCCTTCGCACCGACGGCGACCGGCTGGATGCCCTTGTCCTTGAGCTTCTGGATGTCGGCGTTCAGCTCGTCCATCGTGGTCGGCGTGCCCTCGATGCCGGCCTCCTCGAAGAGGTCCTGGCTGTACCAGATGCCCTCGGGGTCGACGTTCGTCGGCATCGCCCACGTCTTGCCGTTCAGTTCGAAGGCCTTGAACGATCCGTCGCTGATCCCGCTCTTGGCACCGGAGCCGATCGAGTCGGAGATGTCCAGCAGCTGGCCGGCGTTGACCATCGCGGCCATCTTGCCGCCGCCGCGCTGCGAGAACACGTCCGGGGCGGAGTTCGAGTTGAGGGCGGTCTGGAGCTTGCCGTCCAGGTCCTCGTTCTGGATCGCCTGGATCGTGATGGTGACGTTCGGGTTCTTCGCCTCGAACGCCTTGACGGTGTCCTGCCAGAAGGCCTTGCCCGGCCCGGTCGTCGAGTTGTTCCAGAAGGTCATCGAGACCTTCCCGTCGCCGCTGTCGCCCCCGGCGGCGTCGCTGCCGGCCGAGCAGCCTGCGGCCACCAGTGCTGTCGCCCCGATCAGCGCGATGGCTGCCGTGGCACGGATCTTCCTCGTCATCGTGGATCTCCTGAAGTGTCGTCGTTGACAATCAGCGACATCGACTGCCGCTGCGGAGAGCGTGCCAGGTGCCATCGAGCCGTGTCAATCGATATCGATAACGTTTTCTTTACCAATTCGGGCGTCAGCTCAGCGGTACGGTGTGCACATGGACACGGCTCTCGGCATGCGTCCCGGAGCCGGCCGGGTCACCATCGCGGACGTCGCACGCGCCGCCGGAGTCTCGATCCCCACGGTGTCGAAGGTGATCAACCAACGCGACGGCGTCGCCCCCGCGACGATCCTGCGCGTGCAGGAGGTCGTCGAGCAGCTCGGCTACGAGACCTCGCTCGTCGCACGCAGCCTCCGCAGCTCGCGGACGAACGTCATCGGCATCCTCGTCACCGAGTTCGAGCCGTTCTCGACCGAGCTCCTGCGCGGAGTGTCCGGCGCCACCACCGGCACCGGGTACGAACTGCTCGCGTACGCCGGGCTCGTGACCGGTGCCGAGCAGAAGGGGTGGGAACGCCGGTCGCTCTCGCGGTTGTCCGGCACGCTCATCGACGGCGCGATCGTGGTGACCCCGAGCACGGCGCTCTCGAGTTCGTCGATCCCGGTCGTGGCGATCGACCCGCACACCGGCCCCGAGGGGCACGCCACCGTCGACTCGGACAACGAGGCCGGGGCCGTCCAGGCCGTCGAGCACCTCGTCGCGCTCGGGCACACCCGGATCGCGCACCTCCGGGGTCGTCCGGACCTGGCGTCGGCACAGCTGCGCGAGGCCGGCTACCGACGCGCACTGGCGGCAGCGGGCCTGTCGGTGGACGAGTCACTCGTCCGCGACGGCGGCTACCAGGAGGACCGCTCGGCCGAGGTGGCCCGCGACCTGCTCGCCGGACCGGACCGTCCGACCGCGGTGTTCGCGGCGAACGACTCGTCGGCGGTGGGTGTGCTCCGCGCCGCAGCCGAACTCGGACTCCACGTGCCCGGGGACCTGTCGGTGGTCGGGTTCGACGACGTGCCCCAGGCCGCGACCACCACGCCGCCGCTGACCACCGTCGCACAGCCCCTCGTCGAGCTCGGCTCGCGGGCGGTCGAGATGCTCCTCACGATGCTGCGCGGCGAGCCGACGTCGGACCACGTCCGGCTGCCGACGACCCTGCGCGTGCGCCGGAGCACCGGACCGGCGCCCGCGGACCGCTGACACCGCGCGGCGGACCCCACCGTCAGCGCCGCACCGCGCGGCGGACCGCACCGTCAGCGCCGCACCGCGCGGCGGACCGCACCGTCAGCGCCGCACCGCGACCGTCAGCGCCGCAGTGTCTGCTTCGGGTACTCCCCGAACCGCTCCGCGTACGCCGCCGAGAACCGCCCGAGGTGCGCGAACCCCCACCGGCGCGCGACGTCCCCGACCGCCCCGGCGAGCGGATCGGCGTCGAGCAGCTCGGCGCGCACCCGGTCGAGGCGCACCTGCCGCAGGTACGTCAGCGGGGACACGTCGAACACCCGACGGAACGACTCCTGCACCGAGCGCACGCTCAACCCCGACGCCGCCGACAGGTCGCCGATCGTGACGGGCTCCGCGGCGTGGTCGTGGACGTACTCGACCGCCGCACGGAGACGGGCGTTGCGCGGTTGCCCGAGCACCCCGGGCAGATCGTCGAGCTTCGGCGGGAACATGTCGAGGAAGACCTCGGCGGCGGTGACCTTGGCGGTCTGCCAGGCGACGGAGTCCGTGCCGCCGACGCGCAGCGACCGTGCGAGCGCCGTCAACGCCCCCTGCCAGCGCCGCGCCGTCTCGGACCCCGGCACGTGCCGGTCGTCGAAGCGCAGCGCGTGGTCGCCGACGTCGGTGCGCGTCACGGCGACCCGGCGGACGAACGCTCGGTCGAGGTGCACGACCCGCTGGTCGTAGTCCGCGGTGCGGAAGGCGTAGTCGTGGTCCGGCGGGAAGAGTGCCGGGGCGTCGAGCGGCAGGGCGTACCGCTCCCCCAGCCGTTCGATCTCGGCGGTGCCGGAGCTGATCCACGTCACGACGTAGTCGCCACCGGCCGGCACCACACCGGAGAGGGCGCCGCGCAACTGCGACCGGCGGATGGTCACCTCGGCGTCGCCGATCGCCGTGTACCGGTAGTCGAACGGCGCGTCGGTCAGCCGCGCGACCCACTGCGTGCCGCCGTAGACCGCGCC
This sequence comes from Curtobacterium sp. YR515, assembly GCF_900113095.1. Classification (NCBI taxonomy): domain Bacteria; kingdom Bacillati; phylum Actinomycetota; class Actinomycetes; order Micrococcales; family Microbacteriaceae; genus Curtobacterium; species Curtobacterium sp. YR515. The sequence continues at coordinate 556,614 of NZ_FOOD01000001.1, forward strand.
GAGGTCCCGCACGGCGTCGTCCGGATGGCCGCCGGACACCTCGAACCGGACCGTCGCCGGCGTCGTGGTCTGTCCCTCGGCGAAGTCGTCGGTCAGTGGGTCGGCCATGCGCACCCCCACGGCTCAGATGTCCAGATCCCGCGGTCCCCCTCGTTATCTGGATACGCTGTCCCGGTGAGCGCGGCGTATCGTTGCGCGGAACCGATGCGCACCGAAGGGGCGACCGCGTGAGTGAGATCGACCTGACGGCCGCCATCACCCGGCTCGAAGCCGCGATGGGAGCGCTGCGGGGACGACTCCGCGAGCGGATGGACGTCTCCGGCTCGGACCTGACGGTGCTGCAGTTCGTCGCCCGCGCCGAGGCCGCCGAACGCAAGGTGCGGGTCAAGGACCTCGCGTCGCACCTCGGCCTGAGCGGCCCGGCCGTCACCGGCACCGTCGACCGACTGGAGCGTGCCGGGCACCTGTGCCGTGTGCCGAACCCGGACGACGGGCGGAGTCGCTACATCGAGCTGACCCCCGAGACCGAGCGTGCCTACGCGACGGCGATGGACAGCACGAACGAGCATCTGCACGAGCTGTTGTCCTCCTTCACGGAACGGGAGCGGGCGAAGTACGTCCGGGTCATCGACCGGGTCATCGAGGCGCTCGAGTTCGGCGCCCCGTCCCCTTGACGGCAGAGTACGGGCGCGGGCGGACGCACCTCGAACGTTTGTCCACCAAGCGCAGTTAGGTAACTTCCCTACCTATCTTGCCGGACGGACGGGCCACGCACCCGTACCGTCACGATCGGATGCCCCCGATCGGGGGTACGACCACGAGCGGGGAGGAACCATGGGCAAGTACGAATCCCAGCAGGGCGTCGACCCGGTGCGCATCGAGACGTTCCGTCGGATGCGCAAGCGGTGGAAGTACGGCGAGCTGCAGGACGGTGCCGGCCTCTACGAGGACTTCTTCACGGACACCGCCCGCGACCCGCGTCGCCGCTGACGACGGGTCGCGATCGGACGGGAGGCGCGTGGCGGGTCCGCCACGCGCCTCCCGTCCCGTTCCGGGCCCGGCTCAGCCCTTCACCGCACCCGACGTCAGGCCGGACACGATGGACCGGCGGAACACCAGCACGAGGATGACGATCGGCACCGTCGCCGCCACGCTCGCCGCGAAGATCTGGGCGAACGGCACGGTGAACTGCGTCCCGAACAGGGCGATCCCGACCGGGATCGTCCGGAACGAGTTCTCGCTGTTGAACGTCAGCGCCATCAGGAACTCGCTCCACGATGCCGTGAACGTGAACACACCGACCGTGAAGAGCCCCGGCTTCGCCATCGGCAGGATCACGGAGAGCACCGTGCGCCAGGCTCCGGCACCGTCGATCTCGGAGGCCTCCTCGATCGTCGAGGGGATCCCGACCAGGTAGTTCCGCATGATCCAGATCGCGAAGGGCAGGTTGAACGCCACGTACGGCACGATCAGCCCCGGGTAGGAGTTGAGCAGCCCGAGGTTCCGCTCGAGCAGGTACAGCGGGGTCAGCACGGCGATCGCCGGGAACACCGAGAGCATGAGCAACGAGGTCATGATCGCCGTCCGCCCGCGGATCCACCGCCCGGCGAGCGCGTAGCCGGCGAGGAACGACAGCGCGAGCACGATCACCGTCGTCGACACCGACACGATGACGCTGTTCACCATGTACTGGCCGAGCGCGTTGTCGCGGAAGGCCACCACGAAGTTGTCGAGGGTGAACGACTGCGGGAAGGCGGTGGGCGGCGACTGCCCGATCTCGGACGCCGGCTTGAGCGACGTCGACACGAGCCAGTACAGCGGCAGCGCGGTGAGCACCGCGATGACGACACCACTGACGTTGACGGTGTTGACCCACTTCCGCCAGCCCTTGCGGACGCGTTGACGGGGCATCAGGCATCCCCTCCCTTCGCCTGGTTCCGGAACGCCCGGAGGAACAGCAGACACCCCGCCGCGACGATGATCGCCGTGGACGTCGCGATCGCCGCACCGGGGCCGATGTTGATGTCCTGGAAGAGCACCTTGTAGCCCATGATCGCGAGCGACTGGGTGGCGGTGCCCGGACCGCCGTTCGTCAGCACGAACGGCAGGTCGAACACGCCGAACGCCTGCAGGATGCGGAACAGCACCGCGATCGTCAGGGTCGGCGTGAGCTGCGGGAGCACCACCCGCCAGAACGTCTGCCAGGTGCTCGCGCCGTCGAGCTCGGCCGCCTCGTAGTGGTCCTCGGAGATCTGCACGAGCCCCGCGAGCAGGATGATCGCCACGAACGGCGTCGTCTTCCAGATGTCCGCGACCATCAGCCCGGTGATCGCGGGCACCGGTTCGCCGAGGATCACCGGGGCCTCGCCGAAGAGCCCGAAGAACCAGGTCGCGACGCCGTACGTCGAGTCGTAGATGTACTTCCAGAGCTGCGCGTTCACGATCGTGACGAGCGACCACGGGATGAGCATCAGCGCCAGCATCCATCCCCGGGTCGCCCCGAGCCGCTCGAGCACGAGGGCCACGAGCATGCCGAGCACGAGCTCGACGAACACCGTCACGACCGTGTACAGCACGGTGAACCCGAGCGCTCGGTACCAGTCCGCGCTCTGCAGCAGGGCCGCGTAGTTGCCGAGGCCGAACGACCGGATCGTGAACCCCTCGTAGCCGACCTCGACGTCCGCGAAGCTCAGGACGATCGAGTAGACCACCGGGAAGATCGTCACCGCCGCGACGACCAGGAGCGCCGGGGCCGCGAAGCCCCACGCACCCCGCGCACGGATGCGGTCGAGACGCGACCGCCCGCTGAGGCGGGGCGGCGGGTCGAGGCGACCCGCGCCTCCTGGACGGGTCGACGACCGCGTCACGGTGCCGGCGCTCACAGTGCCTCACCCTTCAGGGCCAGCGCGATGGCCGACGCCATCGTGCTCGTGCCGCCGTCGACGGACGCCTGGCCGCCGAGGATGCTGTTGCCGTTCTGGTAGACGCCCTGCGAGACCTTCGGGTAGTAGGCCGTCGACGTCGGACGGGGCACGAGCGTGATGCCCGCGGCGGTGTCGTACGTCGGTCGCTGCTGGCGCTTCGCGTCCTGGCTCGTGAGCGACTCGCTCCGGGCCGGCAGGACCCCGCCCTCGCGGGTGAGGAACTGCTGCGCCGTCTCGCTCGACATCCAGCTCGCGAACGTCAGCGCTGCTGCCGGCTGCTGCGTGTGCGGGTTGATGTAGTTGCCCCACCCGCCGATGGTCGAGTGGTGCTCGTCCTGCCCGTCGAAGGTCGGCCGCGCCGCGAGTCCGACCTTGCCGGCGACCTGGCTGTCCGGCCCGTTCGCGATGCCCCACGCGTACGACCAGTTGCGGAGGAACGCCGCTCGGCCGCCCGAGAACGCGTCGTTCGTGTCCTGCTCCTGGTACGTCAGGGTGGCGCGTGGGCTGGCGCCGTCGGTGATGAGGGACCGCATGAACTCGAACGCGCGCTTCGTCTCCGAGCTCGTGGTCTCGGGTCTCGTCAGGTCGTCGTTCAGCAGCGAGCCGCCGGCGTCCGCGACGAACTCGGTGACGTTGCAGGTGAGTCCCTCGTACACGTCGCCCTGGAACGCGAACCCGTAGCTGACGTCGCCGGTGTCGACGAGCTTCGCCGCGGTCTCGCGCACTTCCTCCCACGACCTCGGGACCTGCAGGGAGTGCTTGGCGAGCAGGTCCTTCCGGTACAGGAAGAACGACTCGTCGATGTAGAGCGGGAACATGTAGTACGTGCCGTCGACGCTCGCGGCCTGCCGGAGCCCCTCGGGGAACTGGTCGAAGAAGTCCGCGCCGACGAGCTCGTTCACCGGGGTCGCGAGCTTGTTCTTCGCGAACTGCCCGGGCCACGCGACGTCCCCGAGGTAGACGTCCGGGGTGCTGCTGCCCGCGGCGATCTGGGTCGTCAGGCTGGTGCGGTTCGTGTCGGTGTCGCTCGGGGCGCTCACGATGCGCACCCTGATGTTCGGGTGCTCCTTCTGGAACTCGGCGATGAGCCGACGCCGCAGGTCGCCGCCGTCCTTCGAGGCCACCTGCCCCGCCCACCAGCTGATCGTGACGTCACCTTCGGGAGGGTCGGTCGGCCACTCCTGGACCGTGGTGCGCTCGGGTCGGGTGGAGCAGCCGGCGAGCAGCAGCACCCCCGCTCCCCCGAGCAGGAACATCCTGCGGTCGATCGCCATCCCGTCCTCCTCGACGTCCCCTGGTGCGAACCTGTACGTCCACACAACCAACGCACCCTGGGTGCCCGGTGGGTGCGGTGCGGTGCCGCTGGTGCGGCGGACGGGAGGCGCGGTGCGGGGCCGACCCGCGCCTCCCGTCCGTCGGGTGGTCGCGTCCGCGCGCGGCGAGGCGACCCTTCGCGCTGGGCGACAGTTCACGGGTTCCGCCGCGCGTGAACTGTCGTCCAGCGCGAAACCTCACCCGCCGGGCGGCGGGCCGCGCCGGTCAGGCGGGCGCGGGTGCCGTCGACTCGGCCGTGCGGAGGGTGCACGGCAGCAGGAAGTGCGGCAGCTCGTCGGACTTCCCGTCGAGCTGGTCGATGAGCGCGTCCGCCGCACGGGTCCCGAGCTCGCGCCCCGGAGCCACCATCGTCGACAGCCGCGGGTAGTGCTGGTCGGCGTTGGCCTCGGACGAGGCGATGCTGAGCACCGAGACGTCCTCCGGTACCCGGCGCCCGGCCGCGTACAGGCCGACGAGCAGCCCGGCGGAGGAGTCGTCCTTCATCACGAGCACGGCGGTCACGCCGGGGTCGAGCGCGAGCATCTCGCTCGCCGCGGCACGTCCGCCGTCGCTCCCCGGACCCGCGGTGACCACGGTGCCGCCGAGTCCCCGCGTGGCCGTCACCTGCCGGAAGGTGGCCTCGGCGCGGAGGTGCGGCGCGTAGCCGGCCATCGGCGTGCCCTCGAGGTCCTCGAGCACGAGCGCGAACCGCCGGTGCCCGAGCGACTGCAGGTGGTCGATGCTCGACTCGATCGTGGTCTCGAAGTCGATGTCGACGAACGGCAGACCACTGCTGTCCCGGGTGCGGCCGATGAGCGTGAACGGGACGTCGAGCGCGGTGAGGACGGCGACGCGGGGGTCGTCCATCCGCACCTCCATGAGGATCACACCGTCGACGAGCCCCCCGGAGACGAGGTCGTCGAGGTCGTCGCCGGCGGGGTCGACCGGCCAGAGCACGAGGTGGTACCCGCGCTCGGACGCCCGCTCGGCAGCGCTCATGAAGAACTGCGAGGTGGTCGGGCTGAAGCGGTTGCCGGTGGTCGGGAACAGCAGCGCGATGATCCGGGTGCGGCGGCTCGCGAGCGCCCGGGCGACGACGTTGCCGCGGAACTTCAGCTCGCGCATCGCCGCCTGCACGCGGGCGGTCGTCGCGGGGGTGACGTACTTCGTGCCGTTCACGACGAAGGACACGGTGGCGATCGACACACCCGCCCGATCGGCGACCTGCTGCATCGTGGCCATGCCGCTCAGCCTACCGTCCGGGATGCGAAAAAAGCGCTTTACAGGTGAAGCGCTTTTCTGTTAGCTTCTCGCCCCAAGGAACACAGCGACGATGACGTCAGCGGATTCGTGGTTGCGCGCCTGCCCCCTGCATCCGTCAAGAGAAGAGCTCTGCAATGAAGCAAAGATTCCCCTCCCCGTCGCGCCGGACCCGCGCCCTCGTCGGCGCGGTCGCCGTGCTCGCCACGATCCCCCTGGTCCTCACCGGGTGCTCCGGTTCCGGATCGGCCTCGTCCGGTGGGAGCAAGGCCCTGACGATCGAGGACTACTACGACGCGACCTACAACCCCGTGTACAAGCAGTGCGCGAAGGAGGTCGACGCGACGGTCACGATCAACCACGTCGCCGGTGCCGGTCTGATCTCGAAGGTGCTGCAGCAGGCATCCTCGCGGACCCTGCCCGACGTGCTCATGCTCGACAACCCCGACGTGCAGCAGATCGCGGCCTCCGGGGCACTCTCCGACCTCAGCGACTACGGCCTCAGCGCCGAGGGCGACGTCCCCGGCGTGAAGGCGGCGAGCACCTACAAGGGCAAGCTCTACGGCCTGCAGTCGAACACGAACTCCATCGCGCTCTACTACAACAAGAAGCTGCTGGCGGACGCCGGTGTGCAGCCGCCCAAGACCTGGGACGAGCTGAAGGCCGCCGCGAAGAAGCTCACCTCCGGGTCCACGTACGGCTTCGCGATGAGCAACATCAACACCTACGAGGGTACCTGGCAGTTCCTGCCGTTCTTCTGGTCGAACGGCGGTGACGAGAAGGACATCGCGACGCCCGAGGCCGCGCAGGCCCTGCAGCTCGTCGAGGACCTGCAGAACGACGGCTCGATGTCGAAGAGCTCGATCAACTGGGCCCAGGCCGACGTGAACAGCCAGTTCCTCGCCGGCAAGGCCGCGATGATGATCAACGGCCCGTGGCAGCTGCCCGCCCTGAACGCGAAGAAGGGCCTCGAGTTCGACAGCGTCCCGATCCCGACCCGCACCGGCTCGGAGACCGTCGCACCGCTCGGCGGCGAGGCGTTCACCGTCCCGCAGACCGGCGACAAGGACAAGATGCAGCTCGCCGCCAAGTTCGTCGGCTGCCTCCACTCGGAGAAGACGCAGAAGGCCCTCGCCGAGGTGAGCGGCAACGTGCCGACGAACCTCGAGGCCGGCGCCGCATGGGCGTCCGACCACCCGCAGGTGGCCTCGTTCGTCACGACCGTGAAGACCGCCCGGGCCCGCACCGGTGAGCTCGGACCGGACTGGCCCAAGGCCGCGACGAAGATCTACACCGCCGTCCAGCTCGCCCTGACGGGCAAGGCCGACCCCGAGGCAGCGCTCAAGCAGGCGCAGTCCCAGAGCCAGTAGTGCACGAGGGAGCCGGCCACCCGGCCGGCTCCCTCCCCACCCTCGGAAGGAGCGGTTCCGGCATGAGCGCCACGACACAGACCCGACCACGGACCCAGGCGTCCGTCCCACCACCACGACCCGGCCAGCGCCGCGCACGCATGCGGATCGGGATCACCCGATGGCTCTTCGTCATCCCGGCCGCACTCTTCGTGGCCGTGTTCTTCGGCTACCCGGTCGTGAAGAACATCATCATGTCCTTCCAGGACTACACGACCAAGACCTTCTTCACGGGCGAGGCCCCGTGGGTCGGGCTCGGCAACTACATCCAGGTGTTCCAGAGCTCGGTCTTCGCGACGAGCGTCGTGAACACCGCGCTGTTCACCGCCGGCTCGATCATCCTGCAGTTCGTGATCGGCCTCGCCCTCGCACTGTTCTTCCGGCGGCACTTCCCGCTGTCGGGGTTCCTGCGCGGACTCCTCCTCCTGCCGTGGCTGCTCCCGCTGATCGCGTCCAGCGCGGTCTGGAAGTGGCTCCTCGACCAGGACAGCGGCGCGCTCAACCAGCTCCTCGGCGTGGTCGGCATCGCCCCGGTGCCGTGGCTGGTCAGCCCGAGCCTCGCCCTCATCGCCGTCATCGGCGTGAACGTCTGGCTCGGCATCCCCTTCAACACGACGATCCTCTACAGCGGGCTGCAGTCCGTGCCGCCGGAGCTGTACGAGGCCGGCGCGCTCGACGGCGCCACGGGCTTCAAGGCGTTCTGGTACATCACCTGGCCGAGCATCCGGAGCGTGGTGAGCGTCGTGATCGTGCTCGGGGTCGTCTACACGCTGAAGGTCGTGGACATCATCCTCGGCCTCACCGGTGGCGGCCCGGCGAACTCCACGCAGACCCTGGCCACGAACGCCTACCACCAGTCCTTCATCAACTTCCAGTTCGGCATCGGAGCCGCCGTGAGCAACGTGCTCATCGTCGTCTCGTTCGTCTTCGCGATGGTCTACATCGCGATCTCCAGGAAGGCGGTCGACGAATGAGCGTCGGACTCGCGAACCAGACCGTCACCGCCACCCGGGCGATCACCACGAAGCGCAGTGCACGGGTCCCCGGACCGAAGCGCGGCGTCAAGGGCATCCCGCTCACGATCCTCGGCTGCGTGTTCCTCGCGATCATGGTGTTCCCCGTCTACTGGATGGTGAACACGAGCCTGCAGGCCACGTCCGGGGCCGCCACCGCGACCTGGTTCCCGTTCTCCCCCACCTTCCGCGGGTACGAGACGGCGTTCGCCCAGCAGGGGCAGAACTTCCTGTCGAGCATGATCATCGGCCTCGGCACCGTCGTGCTGACCCTGGCGATCGCGACCCCGGCCGCCTACGGGCTGGCTCGGTTCAAGATGCGCGGCACCCGGGTGTTCCTGCTCGTGCTGCTCATCACGCAGATGATCCCGGCGATCGTCATCGCGAACGCGCTCTACACGCTGTTCAACAACGTCGGGCTGCTGAACAGCTACATCGGGCTGATCCTGGCCGACAGCGCCGTCCAGGTGCCGTTCGCCGTGCTGCTCATGCGTGCGTTCATGGAGTCGATCCCGCCGAGCCTGGTCGAGGCCGCGCTCGTCGACGGCGCGAACGACTTCCGGGCGTTCGTCTCGATCGTCCTGCCCATCAGCCGGAACGCCATCGTCACGGCGGCGCTCTTCACGTTCCTCGGCGCCTGGGGCGACTTCCTCATCGCGCTCACCCTGACGTCGACGACCGCGGTCCGGCCGATCACGCTCGGCATCTACAACTACATCGGTTCGAACGTCACCGACTGGGGGCCCGTCATGGCGACGTCGGTCCTCGCGTCGCTGCCGGCGGCCGTGCTGCTCATCGTCGCCCAGCGGTACATCTCCGCCGGCGCACTCGGCGGCGCCGTCAAGTGACGGCAGCCCACGCCGGGCGGCCGGCGACGACCACGAACCCCAGCCAGAAAGGCACACCATGACCACCACCCCGCTGCGCATCACCGTCTGGGGCGAGAACGTCCACGAGCAGGTCGAGCAGCACGTCGCCGAGCGGTACCCCGACGGCATGCACGGCGCCATCGCCGACGGCATCCGCGAGAACCTCCCGGACGCCGTCGTCCGCACCGCCACGATGCAGGAGCCCGAGCACGGCCTCACCGACGAGGTCCTCGCCCAGACCGACGTCCTCACCTGGTGGGGCCACGCCGCGCACCAGGACGTGGACGACGCCGTCGTCGACCGCGTGCACAAGCACGTCCTGTCCGGCATGGGCCTCGTCGTGCTGCACTCCGGCCACTGGTCGAAGATCTTCGGGAAGCTGATGGGCACGACCTGCACGCTCCGGTGGCGCAGCGAGCACGACCAGGAGCTCGTCTGGACCGTGAACCCGCAGCACCCCATCACGCGCGGCGTCCCGAACCCGATCGTCATCCCCGAACAGGAGATGTACGGCGAGTACTTCGACGTCCCGACCCCCGACGAGCTCGTGTTCATCTCGGGCTTCACCGGCGGCGAGGTGTTCCGGAGCGGCATGACCTACCGCCGTGGCCTCGGGAAGATCTTCTACTTCTCCCCCGGCGACCAGGACTTCCCCGTGTACCACCACAAGGACGTCCGACGCGTGATCGCGAACGCCACCGAGTGGGCGCGGCCGGAGCGTGAGCGGGAGATCCCGACGCTGCGCCGGTACGACCTCGGCGAGTACTTCGACGGCCAGCACTACCGCGGCCCGTTCGACGACGCACCGGTCGATGAGCACGAAGGGGCACAGGCATGACCCTCCGCGTCGTGCAGGTCGGCGCCGGCGGCATGGGCCGCGCCTGGCTCGCCACCGTCGCGGCCGACCCGGACGTCGAGCTGGTCGGCATCGTCGACCTCGACCTCGACGCCGCCCGGGCCGGCGCCGCGGTCGCCGGCGACCCGACGATCCCCGTCGGCACCGACCTCACCGCCCTCGCCACCGAGACCGGTGCCGAGGCCGTCCTCGACATCACCGTCCCGGTCGCGCACCACCCCGTCACGCTCGAGGCCCTCCGCGCCGGACTCCCCGTCCTGGGCGAGAAGCCCGCGGCGCAGACGGTCGCCGAGGCGCTGTCGCTCGCGGCCGCCGCCGAGGCCACCGGCAAGCTGTTCATGGTGTCGCAGTCCCGGCGGTACAACGACCACCTCGTCGCCTTCCGGCAGCACGTCCGTGGGCTCGGGGGCGTCGGCGGGTTGAGCACGCGCTTCGCCAAGGCCCCGCACTTCGGCGGCTTCCGCGAGGAGATGGACGACGTCCTCCTGCTCGACATGGCGATCCACGCGTTCGACTCCGCACGCTACGTGCTCGAGCGGGACCCGGTGTCGGTGTACTGCGAGTCGTGGAACCCGTCGTGGTCCTGGTACCGGGGCGACGCCGCGGCCGCCGCGGTCTTCACGTTCGAGGACGACGTCCGCTACGTGTACGACGGCTCGTGGTGCGCACTGGGTGCCGAGACCTCGTGGAACGGCGACTGGCGCGCCTCCGGACCCGCGGGCACGGCGCTGTGGGACGGCGACCACGACCCGTGGAGCGACCTCGACGGCACGCCGGGCGCGCCGGACGCGGCCCCGAGTGTCGGCAACGAGATCGCCGGTGCCCTCGCGTCCTTCGTCCGTGCGGTCCGCTCCGGCGAGCGCCCCGACGGCGAGGTGCACGGCAACGTGATGAGCCTCACGATGGTGGACGCCGCGATCGCGTCCGCCCGCACCGGGCGGCGCATCGTCATCGACGAGGTGCTCGAGCAGGCGCACGCCACGGCGCTCGAGGTCGAGCAGGACGAAGCCATCCGCGAGCGACTCGCGTCGTGGGGTTCGGTGCGCAGCGCGCTCGCGACGGGGTCGCCGGACACGGCCGCGCTCGGCTGAGCGACGCCGGCGGTCCAGGAGGCGCGGTGCGGGTCGGACCCGCACCGCGCCTCCCGTCTGCCATCCGTATGTATGCAAACACTTGCCATATCAGTTGGTCGCTGGAAAGATCTTGCCGGTCAGTCGATCCCGACTGGCACGGATCAGCCCCAGGAGCCGCCTTGACCGACACCAACCCGCCCGCGCGGACACGCGCCCGCCTCCGCCGAGCCGCGACCATCGCCGCCGGCGGCGGCATCGTCGTGAGCACCCTCGTCATCGCCCCCGCGGCGATCGCCGACCCGGTCGACCACCTCCGAGCCGACACCTGGACCGTCGACGGCCAGCGCTCGACGACCACCCTGCCCGGGGACCTCGCCGGCCTCGGCGACGTCGTCGCCGTCAACCAGGACCCCGCACAGGCCGTGTCGGTCGCCGGAGCAGGGTCGCTCGCGGCGACGGTCGGCTCGCTGCAGCTCCGGCCCACCGCCGCTGCCGTGGGTGCGGCTGCGAACTGCCTCTCCGGCGCTCCGGACCTCGCCCCGGTCACGTGCGCGACGTACGGCAGCGACATCACGTTCCCGGCCCCGGTCGTCGACCCGGTGCTCCGACTCTCGGCGTCGGGCGGGGCGAACAGCTCCACCGCCGGCCGGTGCACGTTCGACTGGTACGACGTCGCCGTCTCCGCGATCGACGGCGCACCGACCGACGCCGCTCGGCTCAGCCTGCTGACCTCGCCGAACGGCTGGACGCTCGAGGGTGACACCATCACCCGGCCCGCACAGTCCGCCGCGTCCGCCTGCGACCCGCCGATCGGCGGCGCGATGTACCTGCAGGTGCACGGGGTCGTCCGGTCCCTGCACCTCGACAACGCGTTCCGGGCGATGGTGAACTACGGGGGTCCGACCAACGCGCTGTCGACCTTCCAGGGCGTCGCCGTGCAGGTCCTGCTGCCGACGACCGACCTCGTCGCCGAGGCGTCCGCCCCGGCGCTCCTGCCCGCGGCGGGGACCGCCGAGTGGACGTTCTCGGTGCGCAACGACGGCGCGAACGCCTCGCACGGGTACGTGCTGACGGCCGAACTCCCCGCCGGCGTCACGGACATCGTCGCGCCCGAAGGGTGCACCGTCGCCGGGACCACGGTCACCTGCACGGTCGCACCTGCGGGTTCGACCCTCGCCCCCAGCGGCACCGTGCCGACCTTCGCGGCGCTGACCACGCCGAACGGCACCGCCGACGCCGTGCTCGCCGCCGGCGCATCGGCCCAGCCGATCGTGGTGCGTGCGACGACCCCCTCCGACCGCGACGCCGCCCTCACCGCGACCGCGCTCGTCTCCGGAGCCGACCTGGACACGGCACCCGCGTCGAACTCCACCACGGTGACCTCCGCGGCGCAGCGCCCGTCGCTCGCCATGACGAAGCACGCCGATCGTGCGTCGGTGACCGGCGCCGGGCAGACCCTCGTCTACTCGTTCGACGTCGAGAACACCGGCGACGCGGCGCTGTCCGGCGTCACGATCGACGAGGGCCGCTTCTCCGGCACGGGCCCGCTTGGACCCGTCCAGTGCGCGGCGACCGAACTGCGTCCGGCCGAGTCCACCTCGTGCTCGGTCCGCTACACCGTCACGACCGAGGACGCGGCGACGCCCACGATCACCAACGAGGCCACGGCGAGCGCCCTCCCCGCGGGTGAGCCGCAGCGGGTGTCGTCGGCGGCCTCGTCGGTGTCCGTGCCGGTGACCGTCGCCACCGTGCCGGGCGACGTGACCGGCGAAGCCGACGGCGGACAGTCGTCCGGCTCGGGCCGACCGGGTGACAGCAGCGCGACACCGGGTGTCGTCGTGGGGTCCGCGGACGCCGCGCAGTCCGGTGCCGACCGCTCCCCGGACGCGGCGGACGGGCGCGACACCGGCTCGGACGTCGGCGCGCTCGCCTACACCGGCGCGGAGCTGCTGCCGCTCGCCGTCGGGAGCGTGCTCGTCCTCGTCGCGGGACTCGGCATCTGGACGGCGGCGCGTCGGCGACGCGCCTGATCCGGCCGCCGGGTCGCGCCGTGTGACGCGATCCGGTCCAGGAGGCGCGGTGCGGCTCGCGACGCGACCGTCGCGCCGGGCGCGGTGCGGGTCGGACCCGCACCGCGCCTCCCGTGCGCGTACAGTCCCACGCAACACGTGGCTGGCGGGCGATCGGGGAACGCGATGCGACAGATCATCGGGACGACACTGGTCGTGGCGCTCGCAACGGCCGCGCTGATCGGTGTGGCGCCGCCGGCGAACGCGGCCGCGTCGGGCACGATCGCCGTGCAGCTCGCGACGCCGGACGGCACCCCGATCCGGCTGGCGGACGTCGAACTCGCCGCGATCGGCACCGACGCCGTCGTCGGGACCGCCACCACCGACGCCGACGGCACCGCGACGTTCGCCGGCATCCCCGCCCCGGACACCGTGACGGTCACCACACGGCAACTCCCGCCGCGCGGAACGGAGACCTACGCCCCCGGACTCCGTTCGGACATCGCGGTCCGTGGTGGCACGACGGTCGCGGTGACCGTGCCGCTCGTCCGTGGCGCCACCGTGCAGGGTGGGGTGGTCGGCCCCTCGGGTCCCGCTGCCGGACGGCTGATGTACGCGTGGAACGAGGACACCTCGCAGGTGTTCCGGACGACCTCGGACAGCGCGGGACGGTACCGGTTCCTCGGGTTGAGCACCGGTCAGTACCGCATCGAGGCGTACGCCAGCGGCACGGCGTCGCCCGCCGTGTGGAAGACGCGGGTGTACCAGCAGCGGGGGACGCTCCCGGCGTCGCAGGTGACGTTGTCGCAGCACTACGCGCACAGCGACTACGACCTGGCCGTCTTCGCGAACACGGCGTCCCGCACCCCGTCGCCACAGCTCAGCGGCGCGAACGTCGTGGTGACGGAGGCGACGAGCGGGGCGTCCTTCTCGACCCGGTTCTCGACCCTGCTCGACGACGAGCAGACGGCCCAGTTCCAGATCCCCTCCGGGCAGTACGTGGTCGAGCTCCGGACGACGGCGACGACCACGACGCCGGCGGGTTCCCTGTGGCTCGGCCGTCCGGGAGGCGTGTACCGGTACGTGACCGACCGGGCGCAGGCCGTCCCGGTGAAGGTCGTGTTCGGCGGGTTCAACGGGTGGGGTGGAACGGTGCCGGAGGCAGCGTCGCGCTGACCGGCGACGTTCGTCAGCCGGACGCGCTCGCGGACGACGCGATGGCGATCAGGTCGGACACCACCTCGTGCAGCGGTCGAGCCGCGTCGAGTTCGTGCGTGCATCCGGCGCGGAGGAGCGGCTCCACCTCGACGAGATCCGCCTCGATCATGCGGCGCTCGAGCGCGGTCTTCCCGTAGGGGTTCGTCGTACGGCGCGCGACCCGATCGAGCATCACCTCGAGCGGAGCGCTCAGGAGCACGATCGCATCGAACCGGTCGGAGAACTCGGACTGGTTCCGGACGCATCCCTGGACGAAGAGCGAGCGGTCGTCCACCGCGTCCAGGAGCCCGGAGATCTTCGCCTCGACCCACATCCACTCGCCCTGGTGCGCTTCGTCGGGTGGGTCCGGCAGCGCCCGGTACTCGCGCCACCCGGGTTCATCGGTGTCCACGACCCGGTAGCCGTGCGTCGCGAGCTCGATCAGCGCGGACGACTTCCCGGTTCCCGACATCCCGGTGATCAGCACCTTCGACACAGCACCACACTAGGACCACGGTCGAGCGCTGACGGCTGTGCCCTTGCTCACGGTGTCACGGTCTGACAGCGTTGGCACATGGGCGACGACGTGACCACGCTCCGTCGGGTGCCGGGCTTCCTCCCCTACTGGTCGGCCGCGACCGTCTCGTCGTTCGGATCAGCCGTGAGCGCGGTCGCCGTGCCGGTCCTCGTGGTGACGGTGCTGCATGCCAGCCCGTTCGAGCTCGGTCTCGTGAACGCTGCCCAGTTCCTCCCGTACGCCGTGTTCGGTCTGGTCGTCGGCGCGTCCGTCGACCGCTTCCGGCGGAAGCCGCTGCTGATCTGGGCGAGTATCGGTCGCGGCGTGAGCCTCGGTGCGATCCCGGTGCTGTGGTCCACCGGGCTCCTGAACCTGTGGGCGACTGCGGCGGTGCTGTTCCTGTTCGGCATCCTGTCCGTCGTGGGGTTCGCGGCAACGCAGTCGCTCCTCCCCAGGATCGTGCCGCGCCCGCTCCTCCTTGCGGCGAACGCGCGGGTGGACCAGAGCGACGCGGCGGCGCAGACGGCGGGCCCGGCGCTCGGCGGGGTCCTGGTCAGCATCGTGACGGCGCCGGTCGCGATCGCGCTCGACGCGGTGAGCTACTTCGTCGACGCGTTCCTCATCGCCCGGGTCCGCGTCGTCGAGCACCAGCCGGCGCGGCCGGCCAGGACGAGCCTCCGGAGTGACATCGTGGACGGTCTGCGCTGGACGTACGGCAACGCAGTGCTCAGACCGCTGGCCCTGTCCACCCACGTCTGGTTCCTCGCCAACGCCGCCGGCCTGACGGTGTTCGCGACCCTCGCCCTCCGCACGCTCGCGCTCCCCGCAGCGCTGTACGGGGCCGTCATCGCCGTCAGTGGGATCGCGATGCTCGTCGGCGCGACCGCTGCGACACGCCTCGGCACCCGGTTCGGCGCCGGCCGGACGATCATCGCCGCACGAGCCGCCTACCCGATCGCCTGGGCGGCCATCACGCTCGTGACGCTCGGTACCGGCGGTGCAGCACGGCCGACGACGGTCGTGGTCCTGTTCGTCGCCTTCGCCCTGCACGGTGCCGCAGCAGGCTGCGAGAACGCGAACGAGATGGTCCTCCGCCAGACCGTCACACCGGATGCCCTCCTCGGCCGGGTGAACGGCACGATGCGCAGCGCGAACCGGACGCTCGCCGCGGTGGGAGCAGTGGGCGGGGGTGCCCTCGTGACCCTGACCGGGGACGGCTTCGCGCTGCTCGCCGTGACGGTCGTGTTCGCGGCCGCCGTCGTCGTCGCTGCGTGGTCTCCACTGCCCAGCGCCACCGTTCGCTAGGAAGGTTCCACCCGACACAGGGGTGGTCACCCCGGCCAGGACTCCCGCGACCACGACCCGTCCGGGCGCCGGTGGTAGGCGAGCCGGTTGCTCGCCGCGTCCGTCGCCCCGCGCCAGAACACCATCCGAACCGGTGTGAGTGCGAACCCAGCCCACGTGCTCGGCGGCTCGAGGTCCGTGCCGGCCCGTTCGCGGCCGAACGCCGCCCAGGCCTCCCGGCGCCGGGCCGGTGTGTCCGCAGCGGACGCGTGGTCGTTGACCCACGCGAGCACCTGCAGGTACCGCGTCCTGGCCGCGTAGGCCGCACGGGCCTCGTGGTCGGAGACGGGCGCCACGTCACCGACCACGACGAGCTGTCGCGCGGCCTCGGGCCAGTGCAGGGTCACCGCGGCACGGGGCACCGCCGCGAGTTCGGCGGCCTTGCGGCTGCGCGAGTCGGTGTGGAAGTGCAGGCGCTCCCCGTCGAACAGGGAGAGCAGGACCGTCCGGGCGTCGGGGTAGCCGTCGAGCCCGACGGTGGAGAGGGTCATGGTCGGACCCGGGGCGTCCGCCGCCGCAGGGAGCCAGGATGCCGCGAGGGCCAACGGGTCCGTCGGCACGGGCTCATCGTCGACACCTCGCGGCACGGTCACGAGACCGCAGCGTCGGCGGGGCGGGCCACCGCCGGACGGCTCACCGCCGGGTCGAACCGTGCGATCTCGTGCAGCGACGCCACGGCCTCGGCGACGGAGTGCTCCCAGAGGACGGCACCGTACGACGCCGTCGCCCGGCTGGCGTCGCCGACGACCCCGGGGGTCCCGAAGTCGTCGGACAACCACCCGAACGACACCGGGCCGCCGTTGAACGCGATCTTCTCGAAGCCGGCGATGTGCTCCGGCACCCATCGCTCCGCGAGCGACATGTCGACCAGGTCCGGGCGCAGGTGCAGGATCATCGACGTCTCCGCGGCGCCGCCGTGGATCCCCAGCCCGAGCTCGTCCGCGTCCTCGCCGTCCGGGCCGGGGACGCGCGCGAGGGTCGGCATGAGGAACGTCTTCAACCCGTAGCGCTTCCGGATCTCACGCAGGGCGACCTGCAGCAGCGCGACGTTGCCGCCGTGCCCGTTGGCGAACACCAGGGTGCCGGCACCGGTGAGGGCGACCGCGCGGCCGATCTGCACGGCGGTGTCGAACATCGTGTCGCTGTCGAGCCACACCGTGCCGGGCGCCCAGCTGTGTTCGTCGGACTTCGTGAACGACAGCGTCGGGAGCTGCCAGACGTCCAGTCCCTCGGCAGCGGCCTGCTCGACCGCCGCCCCGCCGATGTGCTCGGCGAGCAGGTGGTCGGTCAGGAGCGGCAGGTGCGGGCCGTGGTGCTCGACGGCGCCGGTGGGCTGCACGACGATCGTGTCCGGCCCGAAGCCCGCCGCGACGGCCGGACCGGACAGTTCCGCGAGCCGACGCGAGCGGACCGTACTCACTCCGGCGCTCACTTGCCGAACCCCGGGACGACGGGCTGCGCGGACGCGGTGGAGCCACCGCTGACCACGAGCGACGGGTCGATGACGTGCCCGGGGTTGAGCAGCCCCGCGGGGTCGGTGCGCTGCTTCAGCGCCACGAGCTCCTCGACGCCGTGGTCGACGTAGTACTGGTGCGGGCTGTGCACCCGGACGCCGAGTTCGCGGAGCACCGGGTAGCCGGCGTAGACGTCCTCGGCCCCGGTGTACGGCGCGGTGAGCATCCCGATCGGTCCGACGTGCGCAGCCTCGATGTGGAGCATGCCGCCGGGGTAGACGGCCTCGACCTCGGCGATCCGGTCGATGAGCGCCTCGCCGCCGACCTCGACGTGGAAGTACTCGGTGTCGCTCGTGTTCCGCTTCAGCCACCAGATCGGGTGGTTGTACGACAGCATCGACACCTTCGTGGTCTGCTGCAGGCCCTCGCGGACGTCCAGGACCTCACCGCCGGCGGCCTCGATGCGTGCTCGGGCCTCGTCGAGCACGACGTCGTCGATGATCGCTCGCAGGCTCGCACGGTCGTCGGGGACGGCCAGGTCGGACGGCAGCGTCGCGGCGATCTCGGCGCGGTCGGCGCTCACGAGCCGCGGCACCGGGTCGAGTCCGCGCAGCGTGCGGACAGCGACGAGCGCGTCCTCGAAGGTGGGGAACGCCGCGTAGACGGCTCGCCACTCCTGCAGCGGCTCGAGCCGGACGGTGGCGCGGGCGATGACGCCGGCGGTGCCGTAGGTGTGCACGAACGGCTGCGCCTCGTCGCCCTCGACGTGCAGCAGCACGTCGGCGCCGGGGAGCGCGACGTCGAGCGCCGTGACGAAGCCCTGCCAGTTCGACCCGTGCGCGATCGACCCGGTGCCGCCGGAACCGCCGGACAGGAAGCCGCCGATGGTCGACTGCGCGGTGGACGGGTACATCCAGAGCTGCTGGCCCGTGGCAGCGGCCGCCTGTTCCAGGGCGACCATGGACGCGCCGGCCTCGGCGGTGATCCAGCCGTCGCCGACCTCGACGACGGCGCGTGCCCGCGACGTGTCGAGGACCAGGCCGCCGTGCAGCGGGATGCCCTGGCCGTAGTTGCCGGTGCCCTTCCCGCGGGTGGTGACGGGGACGCCGTGCCGGACCGCGACCTGCAGGGTGGCGGCGATGTCGTCGGCGCTGGCCGGCGACGCGACGAGGTCGGCGAGGCCGAGGGGCAGCTGCTCGCTGAGGATGGGACTCATGGTGGCCTCGTCGACGGAGGCGCGGGCCCGCGTGCGCTCGTCGGCGCTCACGCCGCGCTCACCGAGCAGTGCGACGAGCTCGGCGCGCAGCGCCTCGACGGAGGTGGGGGTGACGGTGGTCATGCTCACTCCTGGTGGGTGGGTGGTGCGGGGACGACGGACGGGAGGCGCGGGGCGGCGTGGCACCGCGCCTCCCGTCCGCTTGTTGGTCAGGAACCCAGACCGATGGACTTGTCGAGGAACTCGTTCGTGTACAGGTCGGAGGGCTTCAGGCCGCTCTTGACGTCACCGGTGCCGGCGAAGACGGGCGTCGCCTTGGCGATGAAGTCCTGCATGCGCTGTTCGTCCATCGACCCGATGTAGCCGTCGGTGTCCTTCGCGAGACCGAGCTTCACCATCTGGGCCGCGGCGAACGCGCCGACCTTCGAGTCGTAGGTCCAGCCGTTGTTGTACTGCTGCACGAGCTTCGTGATGAGGTCGTTCGTGGCGCCCGGGGACTTCAGGTAGTCCACGTCGGCCTGCTGCATGACCGGCACGAGCTTCTGCAGGCACGGCTCGAGCTTCTTCAGGTCACCGGTGCGGACCGACATCGCCTCGGGGTAGGGGTTCCACCCCGTGCTCGAGACGAGCGCGTAGTCGACCTTCTTGCCCCAGGCCGCGACCTGGTTCTGGTAGATGTACGGCTCGGCGGTCGCGAAGCCCTGCTGGGCGTCCTTGCCGCCTGCGGACACGAACTTCGACGGGGTGCCGTCGTAGCTGCCGTCGAGGACCTTCTTCGGCAGGATCCCGGACTGCTCCAGGTAGGTCATGTACGCCGCACCGTTGAAGTAGCGGACGACGCCGCCGTCCTTCTCGAGGGCCTTGCCGAGGCCCTTGATGCTGTCGACCTCCGGGTACGTCTTCGGGTCCCACATGATCGACATCGGAGACTGGTCGTTCTCGGCGAACACCGCCGTGGTGGGCAGGTTGCCGGAGAACTGCACCTGCTCGTCCGTGGACATGTACCCGAGGGTGATGTCCTTGTCCTGGTACATCTGCGACGCGACCTTGGTGTAGCCGATCGCCGGGCCGCCGGCACGGATCTCGAGCTTGACGCCGGTGCTCTTGCCGTTGGCGTAGAGGTCGCCGGTGACGGTCTTGCCGGAGGAGTCGATCACCGGGTTCGGGCCGAGCATCTGGTAGAGGTGGCCGTGCTCGCCCTCGGGGTTCCAGTCGGTCTGGACGACGACGGTCGCGGGGCACGCGCCGGCGAGGTCGACCTTCGGCCCGGAGGCGGTCGACGAGGTCGCGGCGGTCGTCCCGGTGCTGCCGGACGACCCCGCCGCGCAGCCGGTGAGGGCGATGGCGGTGGCGGCGAGGGCGGCGGTGGCGACGCCGAGGCGGGAGGTGGTGCGCATGGAGGCTCCGTTCGTGGTGCGGGTCTCGTGGTGCTGTGGTGGGAAGGGGTGTGGGTTCTGGGGGGGGGGATCAGCTGAAGTCGTGCCAGCGGCCGACGGCCAGACGGCCGATCAGGCCGAACACGAGGAAGACGGCGACGCCGTAGAGCGAGGCGATCAGGATGGTCGCGTACAGCTCGGGGCCCATCAGGCGCGATGCGGTCACCTGGATGAGGACGCCGAGCCCGGGGTTGCCGCGCTGGAAGAACTGGTCGCCGACGATCGCCCCGATGACGCTCAGCCCGGCGGAGGTGCGCAGGCCGACGAAGATCGACGGCAGCGCGGCGGGGAACTGCAGCTTCACGAGCTGGGCGAACCGGCCGGCGCGCTGCAGCTGGAACAGCTCACGCTGCGCGCGGTCGGCGGACTGCAGTCCGAACAGCGTGTTCGACACCATCGGGAACAGCGCGATCATCACGGTGACGATCACGCGGCTGACGAACTCGTAGCCGAACAGGGCGCCGATGAGCGGCACGAGGGCGAGGATCGGCACGCACTGCAGCACCACCGCGTACGGGTACAGCGAGTTCTCGAGCCACTTCGCCTGCGCCATCGCCATCGCCCAGACGACGCCGATCACGATCGCGAAACCGAGGCCGGTGAGCGAGACGACGGTGGTGCGTCCGAGGGCGGACCAGAGGTCGGAGCCGAACGTGGACGGCGACCCGTCCGGCATCGTCGGCGCGACGATCGCCTTCGCCACGAGGTGCGGGTACGGCACGAGGAAGGCCAGGCCGCGGACGTGGTCGTAGTACGCGGCCGCCGCGTACCAGATGCCGACGAGCACGGCGAGGACGACGACGGGTTGCCACCACGCGATGCCGCGGCGGGCCCGAGGAGCGGCGCGACGGGCCGCGGCGCGGACCGCGCGGGTCTCGGCGGCCTCCTGCAGGGTGACCATCAGCGGTGTCCTTCCCGGAGCGCGTGCGAGACCTCGCCGACCAGTTCGGCGAACTCGGGTGTGAAGCGGATGTCGGGGTCGCGGGGCATCGGGAACGGCACGTCGAACCGGCCGACGATGCTGCCGGGGCGCCCGGACATCACGATCACCTCGGTGGAGAGGTACACGGCCTCGGACACGGAGTGCGTGATGAAGAGCCCGGCGAACTGCTGCTCGACGAAGAGCCGGAGGAGCTCGTCGTTGAGGCGTTCGCGGGTGATCTCGTCGAGGGCACCGAACGGCTCGTCGAACAGGAAGAGCTCCGGGTCGAGGGTGAGCGACCGGGCGAGCGAGACCCGCATCCGCATGCCGCCGGACAGCTGCTTCGGCAGGTTCGTCTCGAAGCCGTTCAGGCCGACGAGCTCGATGGCGTGGGCGGCCTTGGCGGCTCGCTCGGCCTTCGGCACGTGTCCGAGCTCGGCGAGCAGCTCGACGTTGCCCTGCACGGTGCGCCAGGGCAGGAGCGTGGCGTCCTGGAAGACGTAGCCGATGCGGTCGGCCGCGACACCGGCCGACCCGTCCGACGCGGTCTCGAGGCCGGAGGCGATGCGGAGCAGCGTGGACTTGCCGCAGCCGGACGGGCCGACGACCGAGACGAACTGGCCGCGGTCCACGGTGAGGTCGACGCCCTGCAGGGCGATGGTGCCGTTCGGGAAGGTCATCTCGACGTTGCGGAAGTCGAGCAGCGTGTCCGTCGTGGCGACGGGTGGCGGGGCGGTGGTGGTCACGATCACCTCGGGTTCTCGGTGCGGGCGGGCGGAGGGGTCAGGCGGGGACGGCGGCCGCGGCTGCGGCCGGCGCGGCGACGGTCCGTCGCACCTCGGTGCGGGCGACGAGTCGTCCGCGGGACAGGACGATGCGGTCGGCGGGGGCGTTCGCGACGGCGTCGGTGACGCTCGTCGCGGCCACGGCGAGCAGGTCGGCGCGCCGCCCGGGGACGGGACCGGCGGCCGGGAGGCCCATCACGCTCCGGGCGGTGTCGCTCACCATCGCGTACGCCTGGTCCGGCGTCACGTGGCCGGCGGAGACGAGCAGCGATGCGGTCTCGAAGGCGTCGCTCCGGCCGACCGGGTTGAAGGGGTCGCGGACGTTGTCCGCCCCAGCGGCGACGCGGACGCCGGCGTCGAGGAGCGCCTGGATGGCGGTCAGTCCCCGCGGCGTGGCGACCGGGTACTGCCAGCCCTGCAGGTACAGGTTCGTGATCGGCAGCGTGATCACCCCGAGGTCGGCTGCGGCGACGTCGGCGACCACCTCGGCGAGCCGCTCCGGCCCCAGGGTGCCGAGCCGGACGCAGTGCCCGGCGGAGTACTGCCGGTCCCGTCGCAGCGAGCGGGATGCCCGGGCGTAGTGGTCGAGGGTCACCGGGCCGTCGAGGCTCTCGTCGGCGTGCAGGTCGACGCCGAGGCCCCGTCGGTGGGCGATGGCGAGGAGCCGGTCGACGTCCGCGAGGGGGTCCTCGGCGAGGTGCGGGGCGCCGCCGACCAGGTCCACGCCGAGGTCGAGCACCGCCTCGACTTGCTCGTCGGGGGCGAGCGGGCCGGCGAGGGCGACGAGCTCGATGTCCATCAGGCCGGCGAGTTCGTCGCGGACCTGCACGAGGGCACGGGCGCCGCGCAGGGCCTGCTCCGTGGTGGCGGGCCGGTCGGCCGCGCTGTGTCGGCCGCTGAGGACGTCGACGTGACTCCGGACGGCCGTGGTGCCGGCGGCGAGCAGCGTGAGGGCGGCGGTCCGGGCCCGGTCGGCGATGTCCTCGACGGTCATGGTCGTCGCGTGCGCGGTCCACGAGACGATCGCGGCACCGAGGTCGCCGAGCGGCGGCCGGATGACGTCGGCGCTGAGGGCCTTGTCGAGGTGGGCGTGCGGTTCTGCCGGTGCGGTCAGGAGCAGCCGGCCGCCGAGGTCGATCGTCTCCTCCGCCGGCGCCGCGAGGGTGCCGGCCGGGGCCACGGCGGAGACGGTCTCGCCGTCGATCGCGACGTCGACCGACCGGCCGTCCGGCAGCAGCGCGGAGCGCAGGAGGGCGATCGGGCGGGGCACTGACGAGTCCATCCGGAGCCTCTCGATCGTGTGTGAGAATGTTGATCGCATCAACATCTCCGATGCTAGGGCGGCAGTGTTTCCCTCTCGTTTCGAGGCGGTTGCCGTGTGTGACGCCCGCCCCGACGCGACCGGGAGCGGGAACGAGCGTTCCGGCCGAGCGGTCGGGACGGCCCCACCGAGGACGAGAGGAGCGCGCGTGAGCACCGGCACCACCACCGAGACCGACCGCGTCGTCGACGACCAGACCCAGCGGATCGGTGAGCACATCCGTGCCCGTCGACGCGCCGCACGACTGACGCTCGTCCAGGTCGCCGAACTGACCGGGCTGTCGCACCCGTTCCTCAGCCAGGTCGAGCGCGGGCACTCCCGCGCCAGCATGGTGTCCCTCGAGAAGATCGCCGCGGCGCTCGGCACGACCCAGGTCGAACTGCTCGCCGCCGGTGCCCCCGAGCGACCGGAGCACGAGGTCCGCCTGCCCGAGGTCATCCGTGCCGGCGAAGGCGCCCGCGGACCGTTCTCGAGCGGCGAGGCCCGGCTGCTCGTGCACGCCGGCCCGCACGCGTTCGAGCCGCTGGAGTGGGTCGGCGACAACACGGACCTCGGCGAGTACTTCGAGCACCACGAGGACGAGTTCCTCACCGTGCTCGCCGGCCGCGTGCACCTCGACCTGCGCGGACGGGAACCGCTCGACCTCGGGCCCGGCGACTCGGCGTACTACCGCGGCGGCACCGGCCACCGGTGGTGCAGCGCGGACGGCAGCCGCTTCCACATGATCGTGGTCAAGGAGACCCCGCGCGCCGGAGCGATCGCGTGAACGCCGTGCCGGAGCGTCGGCGGCTGCGCGTCGCCGCCCGCCACCAGGTCGCCACGGACGTCGTCGCACTCGACCTCGCCCCGGTCGACGGCCCGGCACTGCCGGACTGGGAACCCGGAGCGCACGTCGACCTCGAGGTCTCCCCCGGGACCGAGCGCCAGTACTCGCTCGTCACGACGACCGCCGACGGGCACTGGCGCATCGCCGTGCTCCGCGAGCCCGACGGCCGCGGCGGATCGGTCGCCGTGCACGAGGGGCTGGCGGTCGGCGACGAGGTCGTGGTGGCCGGGCCGCGGAACCACTTCGGCCACGACCCGGCGCGCCCCGCGGTCTTCGTCGCCGGGGGCATCGGGATCACGCCGATCCGGTCGATGATCGCCGCCGCCGAACGCGCCGGCACCCCGTGGGAGCTCCACTACGCGGGGCGGTCCCGCGACCGCATGGCGTTCGTGCACGAGCTCGTCGCCGCGCACCCCGACCGGGTCGTCGTGGCGGCGGCCGACGAGGGCGTCCGGCTCGACGTCGACGCGCTCCTCGCCGCACCGCGCGACGCGGTCGTGTACTGCTGCGGGCCGCGCGGGCTCATGGACGCGGTCGAGGCCGCCGCCGCGCACTGGCCGGCGGGCAGCGTCCGCGTCGAGCGCTTCGAGCCCGCCGCGGACGTCGACGCCCCCGGCGAGGCCTTCGAGGTCGAGCTCACGGTCACCGGCGTCACCGTGACGGTTCCAGCCGACCGGACCCTGCTCGAGGTCGCGGAGGACGCCGGCGCCTTCGTGCTCTCGTCCTGCCGGGAGGGCACGTGCGGCACCTGCGAGACCCCGGTGCTCGAGGGCGCGGTCGAGCACCGGGACACCGTGCTCAGCCCCGAGGAGCAGGCCGACGACCGCACCATGATGGTCTGCGTGTCCCGCGCCCGGCGCGGCTGCCCGCGACTGGTGCTCGAACTCTGACCGGACGGACTACGGACGCTCGGTGCCGTCGAGCGGGCCGCCGGTGAGCGCGGACAGGCGCTCCAGGCCCGCTTCGGCCACGAGCTGCCGGGCGAGCGGACGCGCCCGTTCGACCGCCTCACGCACGTCCACCCGGGTGACGTCGCCGTCCGCGACGCTCAGCTCGCCGTCCACCCAGACGTCGCGGACCTCGCGGCTGCCGGCGACGAAGACCACCGCCTGGTAGGGGTCGTGGACGTTCGCGAGGGTCGGGGAGTCGCCGTCGAGGACGACCAGGTCCGCGCGCTTGCCCGGCTCCAGCGAGCCGATCTCGTCCTCCATGCGCAGGGCACGGGCGCCGCCGATCGTCCCCATCTCGAAGGCCTCGCGGGCGCTCATCGCGGTGGCCTGCAGGTCCCGCACCCGAGCGAGCAGCGCGGCCGTCTTCATCGCCTGCAGGAAGTCCTGGGAGTCGTTCGACGCCGGGCCGTCGACCCCGATGCCCACCGGGACGCCGAGCGCACGGAGTTCCGCGATCGGGGCGATGCCGCTGGCGAGGATCCCGTTCGCGACCGGGTTGTGGGCCACGCCGACGCCGTTGGCCGCGTACCGCTCCCGGTCCTCGCGGTCCACCCAGACGCTGTGCGCGGCGATCACCGGGACCTGGAACATGCCCGTCGCCTCGGCGTGCCCGATGGCCGTCCGTCCGGTGCGCTGCCGGGCCGCGGTGACCTCCTCGCGCACCTCGTGGAAGTGCACGTGCACGCCGTGGCCGCCGGCGACCGCGTAGTCGACGTGCTCCTGCCAGGTGTCGTCCGTGTACCGCCCGATCGACGAGACGCCGACCCGGAACGTGCTGTACCGGCTGGCGGCGGCGGCCTCGCGTAGGGCCTCGAACTCCTCCAGGATGGGCGTCGCGCCGAAGTCGCGGTCGACGTCGCCGGAGCCGAACGACACGACCCCGCGCAGCCCGAGGTCCTCGAGCGCCTGCACCACACCGGGCGTCGCCGGTTCGTCCGGCACCGGGTCGGCGCAGAACATGTCGTTCGCCGTCGTCACCCCGCTCCGGAGCAGCTGGATGCCCTGCAGCACCGTGCCCGCGTACGCCTTGTCCCGGGTCATCACCGGGTTGACCCGCCCGATCAACGCCGTGAGCCACTCCCA
Source organism: Curtobacterium sp. YR515 (assembly GCF_900113095.1). NCBI lineage: Bacteria > Bacillati > Actinomycetota > Actinomycetes > Micrococcales > Microbacteriaceae > Curtobacterium > Curtobacterium sp. YR515. The sequence goes on from NZ_FOOD01000001.1 coordinate 582,392, forward strand.
CAGCGTGTACTGCGAACCGATCCCGGTGATGAGCCCCTCGCTGAAGTGGCCGTGGGTGTTCACGAAGCCGGGCGTGACGATGTCGTACGCACTGCCGCGCACCGGTGCGTCCGGGTGGGCCGCGGCGAGGTCGGCGTACGTGCCGACCGCGGCGATCCGGTCGCCGTCGAGGAGCACGGCTCCGTCGCGGATCGCGGCGGACGTGGCAGCGCCGTCGGGTGCTGCGGTGAGCACCCATCCGGCGCGGATCAGGGTCTGCGTCATGGGGCGAACCTACGGTCCGCGTGTTCCCCGGGTGTTTCCGCCCGGTTACCCCGCGATGCCGACCGAGGGTCCTGGAACGCCGGGACCGAGCAGCCACGCCGTCCGTGCGCACCCCGTCCGAGCGCACCCCGTCACGGACCGGAAACAGGGGACTGCTAGAAACACCACCATGCTGACCGTCACCGGAGCCCTCCGCGTCCTCGTCGACCCCCGGACCGAACGGGAGGGCGACGTCGTCGTCGACGACGGCAGTGACCTCGTCACCACCCTCGACGCATCCGGGTGCGTCGTCACGGCCGGTCTCGTCAACGCGCACCACCACCTCCTCCAGACCGCGTTCCGCACCCTGCCCGGGACCCGCGGCGTGCCGATGGCGGACTGGCTCCCGACCATGGCCGCGGCGTACGGACGGGTGGGGCACGACCCCGAGCTGTACGCACTGGCGGCGTCCGCCGGAGCCGCGGAGGGCCTCCTGTCCGGCGTCACGACGATCGCCGACCACCACCTGAACTGGCCCGCGGAGGCGACCTCGGACGACACCGTCGCGCTCGCCGCGGCCACCGTGGGCGCGGTCCGCGGTCTCGGCGGTCGGGTCGTCTTCGTCCGCGGCTCGGCACGGGACGACCCGGACCGCGCGGCGGCCTCGGCGGACGCGATCGCGTCACGACTGCTGCACGACGACGCCGTCGGCGGCGTGGACCCGGACGGCGGGCTCCAGGTCGCCGTCGGTCCGGCCGGCGTGCACTCCGACGGCGAGGCGACCTTCCGCGCGCTCGGCGAGGTGGCGGCGCGACACGGACTCCGCCGGCGGACCCAGGCCAACGAACAGGTCGACACCGCGATCGCGCTCGAGCGCTACGGCCGTCGGCCGCTCGACCTGCTCGAGGAGTGGGGGTGGCTCGCGCCGGACGTCACGATCGCGCACCTCTGCGACGTCACCGACGACGAGATCGCCCGGCTCGCGGCAGCGGGCGTCACCGCCACGCACGCACCCGGGTGCGACGTGCCGATGGGCTGGGGCATCGCTCCCGTCGCACGGCTCGCCGCGGCCGGGGTCCCGGTCGGTCTCGGCACGAGCGGTGGCGGCAGCAACGACGCCGGACACCTGCTCGCGGACGCCCGGCTCGCCATGCAGGTGTCGGCGCTCGTCGGGCCGCAGCTGCCGGCGCGGCAGGTGCTCGGCGCGGCGACGGAGGGTTCCGCGGCGGGGCTCGGGCGCCCGGAGCTCGGGCACCTCGGCGCCGGGAGCGCGGGCGACCTGTGCGTGTGGGACGTCTCCGGGGTGGCGGACGCGGGAGTCGCCGACCCCGTCGCGGGACTCCTCTGGGCCGCCCCCGGGCGGCGGCCCCGACACGTCGTCGTGGGTGGGCGCGTGGTGGTGCGCGACGGGGCGCTCGTCGGGGCGGACGAGCGGGAGATCGCCGCGCGGCTCGCCGAGCGACTGGCCCGGACACCCGCCGTCGCCTGACCCGATCGTGCGCCGCCGGCTCAGCTCGCGGACACCGCCCGGCGGTGGATGGGACCGGCACCGTCGACGAGCGCCCCGCCGCCGGCGCCCGTCCGGACCGCGATCACCTCGGCCATGATCGCGACCGCCATCTCCGCCGGCGTCGTCGCACCGATGTCGAGCCCGATCGGGGACCGCAGCCGGTCGGTGTCCGGCGTCCCGAGCGCCCGCAGCTCCGCCATCCGGCGCGCGTTGGTCGTGCGGGAGCCCATCGCCCCGACGTACCCGGCACCCCGTCGGAGCGCCGAGTCGACCACAGCCGCGTCGAACCGGTCGTCGTGCGAGAGCACCACGACGGCGGTGGTCGCGTCCACCGGCAACGCCTCGACCACACGCGTCGGCCAGCCCACGATGCGTTCGTCGGCGGCCGGGAAGCGCTCGTCGGTCAGGAACACCGGCCGCGGGTCGACGACCGTCACGGCGTAGCCGAGCACCGCCGCCGTGTTCGTCAGGGCCACGGCGAACTCCACCGCGCCCACCACGATGCACCGCGGCCGGACGTCGGCGCGCTCGACGAAGAGCCGGCCGCCGCAGCCGTCGGGGACGTGCACGACCGCGCCGAGCGTCGCCGGGTCGAGCGAGAGGCCGAGTGACGTCGGCACCCCGGACGCCGCGCGCCGGAGCGCGTCCACGACGTCGGCGTCGTCGGGACGGACGCGACGGACCAGGACCTCGACACGACCGCCGCAGCGGAGCGCCGGTGCCCACATCGCGTCGACGTCGTCCGGGTCGTCGTCGAACCCGAAGCGTTCGAGCACCGCCTCGCCGGTCTCGAGGACCTGCTCCGCCGTGTCGAACAGCGCCCCCTCGACGCACCCGCCGGAGATGGTGCCGACGACCTGGCCGCCGGGCAGGACGGCCATCGACGAGCCGACGCCGGTCGGCGCGCTGCCCGTCATCGCGACGGCCGTCGCGACGACCACGGGGTCCCCCGCGTCGAGGGCGGCCAGGAGGCGCGGTGCCAGTTCGAACATCACGCACCTCCGGCGTCGGTCGCGTCCTGGAGCATCGCCCAGACCCGGTCGCGCGTCATCGGCAACCGGTGGGGGCGCACGCCGACGGCGTCGCGCACCGCGTTCGCGACGGCTGGCGCGACCGGGTTGTACGGCGCCTCGCTCATCGACTTCGCGCCGAGGGGGCCGAGCGGGTCGTGCGTGTCGGCGAAGCGCACCTCGGTGCGGGGCACGTCGGAGATCTTCGGCACCCGGTACGCCCGGAACGCGTCGGTCGTCACCCGGCCGGTCTCGTCCAGCACGACCTCCTCGTAGAGCGCCGAGCCGATCGCCTGCGCGGCGCCGCCCTCCACCTGGCCGCGGAGCTGTTCGGGGTTCAGGACGGTGCCGGCGTCCACCGCCTGCACGCTGTGCAGCACGCGGACCTCACCCGTCGGCCGGTGCACCGCCACCCGGGCGCCGTGCACGGTGAACGCGAGCGACCGTGGCGTGCCGTCGTGGCTGCCGTGCGCGACGAGCGGGCCGTCGGCGAGCAGCTCGGCGTGCCCGACGAGCTCCTCGCCGACGCGGACGCCGTCCGGCCCGATCGAGACCGCCGGCCCGAGCGGACCCGACGCGGTCCGGGGCGTCCGGGCGGCGACGATCCCGAGGGCGCGCCCGGTCATGTCCTCCCGCAGTGCCTGTGCCGCGGCGTACAGCGCCTTGCCGGCGACCACGACCCCGGCGGACCCGAACGCCCCCGTGTCGTGCCGGGCAGCGTCGGTGTCCGACTGGTGCACGTCGACCCGGTCCGTGGTGGTGCCGAGGGCGGTGGCGACGAGCTGCGTGTGCACCGTCGTCGTCCCGTTGCCGAACTCGGCCGTGCCGACGGCGATGCGGTACCGGCCCTCCGCCGTGGCCTCGACCGACACGTGCGCGTGGTGCCCGCGCGGCGGCATCGTCGCGATCGCCGCGAGGGCGACCCCGGTGCCGAACGCCCAGTCGCCCGAGTCGTCCAGCGGCGGACCGTCCATGCGTGGGACATCGGGCACCGGCGCGCGGAGGGCGTCCTCCACCAGGTCGATGCACTGGTCGAGTCCGTAGCTGCCCTCCCAGCGCAGGTCGTCCTGCTCGTCCGGGTCCGTGACCACGAGGGGGTCTCCGGGGACCACGACGTTCCGCCGCCGCAGGTCGAGCGGGTCGATGCCGAGCTCCCGGGCGAGCTCGTCCATGGCGGACTCGATCGCGAACACGACCTGGCCGAGTCCGTACCCGCGGAACGCCCCGGACGGCAGGTTGTTCGTGTACACGGACTCCGCGTCCACACGCTTCGACGGGCACCGGTAGACGGCGACGGACTCGCTGACGGAGTGGAACATGACACCGATCCCGTGGTTGCCGTACGCGCCGGTGTCCATGGTCTGGTCGACGTGCAGTGCCGTCAGGTGCCCCTCGGCGTCGGCACCGAGCCGGACCCGCACGCGCATCGGGTGCCGGGTCGGGGCGATCGTGAACTCGTCACGCCGACTGAACTCGTACTGCACCGCGCGACCGGTCCGCAGCACCGCGAGGGTGACCAGGTCCTCGGTCAGCAACTCCTGCTTCCCGCCGAACCCACCGCCGACGCGCTTCGCGATGACACGGACTCGGCTCGGGTCGAGGCCGAACACGTGCGCGATCTCGTCCCGCACCAGGAACGGGACCTGCGTCGCGGTCCGGAGCACGAGCCGCCCGTCGCGGTCGACGGACCCGCGGGTCGCGTGGGTCTCGAGCGCGGCGTGCGAGACGCGGCCCGTGGTCCAGGTGCCCTCGACGGTGGCCGCGGCCGTCGCCAGGGCTCCGTCGACGTCGCCCGTCTCACCGTGCAGGGCGGCGACCACGTTGCGGCCCGGCTCGGCGATCCGGTGCTCCTGGGTCGTCTTGTCGGCGTGCAGGAGCGGAGCGCCGGCGGCACGGGCCGCGTCCGGGTCGTGCACGCTGGGCAGCACCTCGTAGCGCACCCGAACGAGGGCGCAGGCCTGCTCGGCGATCCGGACGCTGTCCGCGACCACTGCGGCCACGCGCTGCCCACGGAACCGGAGCACCCGGTCGAGGACCCGGGTGTCGTCCGGGTCGTCCAGGCGGGACTCGTGCCGACCGGTGGAGAACAGCACGCCGGGGTCGTCGTGGTGCGTGAGGACGGCGTGCACGCCCGGGAGGGCTTCGGCCTCCGCCGTGTCGATCGACACGATGCGGGCGTGCGGGTGCGGGCTACCGAGGACCGCGAGGTGCAACAGGCCCTCGGTCCGCCGCACGTCGAGCGTGTACTCCTCGCGTCCGGTCACGATCGCCATCGCGGCGGGAGCGGCGACCGACGTGCCGATCGCCTGACCGGCGGGCGCGCACGCCGTGTTCGCGACCCCGTCCAGGGCGTCCTCGATCGCCCGGTACCCGGTGCACCGGCAGAGGTTGCCCTTCAAGGCGCGGTGCCGGTCGGCCAGGGCGTCCTCGTCGAGCGTGGACGCCGTGACGACGTACCCGGCGGTGCAGAAGCCGCACTGGAAGCCCGGCGCCTCGGCGAACGCGCGCTGCACGGGGTGCGGGTCCTCCGGCGTGCCGAGCCCAGCCGCCGTGGTGACGGCACGACCCGCCATCCGGTGCGCCGGCGTGATGCAGGAATGGACCGGCACACCGTCGACGAGCACCGAGCACGCCCCGCAGTCGCCCGCGTCGCAGCCCTTCTTCACGGACGTCACCCCGTGCTCGCGGAGCAGGGTGCGGAGGACCTGACCGGGCTGCGGTTCGGCGTCCACCGTCGCGCCGTCGACCTCGAACCTCATGCCGCACCGCCCGTCGTCCCGAGCGCCTCGGCGACGAGCTCCGCCGCGAACCGCCGGCTCACCGCGCGCCGCCAGTCCGGGGATCCGTGCGGGTCGTCGTACCAGGCGTCGTGTGCCTCGAGCCGTGCGTCGACCTCCGCGGCGGTCGGGACCCCGGCGTGACGGAGCACGAGCGGCCGCGGGGTCGCCCCGGTCACGACGAGGACGAAGCCCGACGCCGACCACCGCGCCGTGACGAGTGCGCCGGTCCGGCCGTGCGGGCTGAGGGACACCCGGCGGAACCCGGTGCGGGACACGAGTGCCGCCCGTGGCACGTCGAACGCCCGGATGACCTCACCCGGCGCGAGGTCGGTCGTCCGCGGCCCGGTGACCAGGTCCGCCACCGGGACCCGGCGCTCCCCGCCGTCCGGCGTCCAGACCTCCGCGATCGCGTCGAGCGTCACGAGCAGCGCGGTGATCGCCCCCGCCGGGAGGGCGACCGCGACGTTGCCGCCGACCGTCGCCTGGTTCCACACCTTGAACGACGCCAGCAACGCGTTGGCGCACCGGTCGACGAGCGGCCAGGCACGCCAGTCGTCCTCGGGCGCCACGCGCAGCAGCGACGCGATCGTGCACGTCGCGGCGATCCGGAACCCTCCGGCGCTGCGCTCGGTGTCGCGCCACCCCAGTGCCGTGAGGTCGACGAGCCCGGTCAGACCCGGCTGCTCCTCCGAGTACAGCCAGGTGCCGCCGGCGAGGGGATGCTCACCGGGACCGAAGGAGAGGTCGTCGCGGTGCGACGGTGTCCGCACGGTGCGGACGGAGACGAGGTCCATTGCAGGGTCCGATCGGGATGGTGGGACGGGTGTCGGTGGCGCCGTCGGACCGTCGTCCGTGCGCGATCATCCCGCGGTTCCACGCCGAGGACCGCCGGGGTGCGGATGTGTGCGCCACGGGGCCCTCCTCGATCGGGTGCGTCGTGGCGGCAACGCTATGGAACGGGTGTTTCCGTGTGGTTACGGGCGTTCGACGGCTGCGTCACGACCGGGCCGTGGCCGCTGACGGAGCTCGTGACCTGTTCGACCCACCGCCGAAACACGCGGGTGTCATCGTCGCCTCCATGGAGATCACCGACGTCCAGCCAGTCCCCACCACCACGACCGTCCACCTCGGTGCGAACCAGTACGGCAAGGCCGAGGTCCGGCTCGTCCGGGTGACGCGCGACACCGACCGGCACGAGATCGAGGACCTGACCGTCACGACCCAGTTGCGCGGCGCGGCGCTCGCCGACTCGTACACCGAGGGCGACAACGCCAAGGTCGTCGCCACGGACACGCAGAAGAACACGATCTACGCCTTCGCGAGGGAGCACGGGGTGGGCACGCCGGAGGAGTTCCTCCTGCGCCTCGGCCGGCACTTCAGCACCGCCTTCGACTGGTACGACGGCTCCACCCTGTCCGCCGAGCAGCACACGTGGGAGCGGATCGTCGTCGACGGCCGGGAGCACGACCACTCGTTCGTCCGGGCCGGCCGCGGGACCCGCACGGCCGTGGTGCAGGTCGACGGCGACGACGTGCACGTGCTCGCCGGGGTCACCGACCTGACGGTCCTGAAGTCGACCGGCAGCGAGTTCCACGGGTTCCCGCGCGACGGGTACACGACGCTCGCGGAGACCGACGACCGGATCCTCGCGACCTCGGTGACGGCCCGCTGGCGCTACACGCCCGAGGCGGTGGCGGCGGGCATCGACTACGACGTCGTGTACGCCGGCGTCCTCGACCGCATGCTCGCGACCTTCGCCGAGCTGCACTCGCTGGCGCTGCAGCAGACCCTGTTCGCGATGGGCCGCTCGGCGATCGAGGCGTTCCCGGAGATCGCCGAGGTGCGGTTCTCGATGCCGAACAAGCACCACTTCCTGGTCGACCTCGCACCGTTCGGCCTGGACAACCCCGGCGAGGTGTTCTTCGCCGCCGACCGGCCCTACGGCCTCATCTCCGGCACCGTCGTGCGCGACGGCGTCGCCGAGGCCCCAGCCGCGTGGACGTCGGTGCCGGCGTTCGTGTGACGGAGGTGGTGGGCGTGCTGCTCGCCGCCGGTGCGGGGACGCGGATGGGGCGGCCGAAGGCGCTGGTCGCCGAGCCGGACGGCACTCCGTGGCTGCACCTCGGCGTCGACGCGCTCCTCGTCGGGGGCTGCGACCGGGTCGTCATCGTCCTCGGCGCCGCCGCCGCCCGGGCGCGGGCGCTCGTGCCCTCCGTGGACGGGGTCACCGTCGTCGTCGCGGACGACTGGGCGGCGGGTCCGGGCGCGTCGCTCGCCGTCGGGCTCGCGGCCGTCACCGGTCCGGCGACGGCGTGCGTCTCCCTCGTCGACCTGCCAGGCCTCCCCGCGTCGGCCGTCCGGCGGGTGATCGGCGACGGTGACCACCCGGCGGCGCTCCGCCGCGCGGTCCACCACGGCGTGCCGGGACACCCGGTGGTCGTCGGCTCGGAGCACCGCGCCGCACTGGTCGCCGCGCTGTCCCGCGACCCCGCGCACGGCGCCGGGCCGTGGCTCGCGTCGTCGGGCGCGGAACCCGTCGAGTGCGGCGACCTGTGGGACGGTCACGACCAGGACCACCCCCGCTGCTAGCGGGGGTCGCGGTCACCCGTCACGTCTCACTGGACCGACCGCTCACGGCGGTCGAGTTCGGTCAGCATCGCGTCCGTCCGGCGGACCGCTCGAGGGGCAACGATCAGGGAGGCGACCAGCATGACGAGGAAGAGGCCGACGAAGATCCAGGAGAGCGGTTGCCCGGACGCTGCGAGCCAGACGGAGAGGCCGGTCATCGGAACGTACAGCAGCGGGGCCGCCCATCGCAGCGGGCGGTCCTGGTTCCGGTGCTGCTGCACCGCGCGTCGCCATCCCTCGACGTCGACGTCGGGAGGGACGACCCCGCGGCGGACTGCTCGACGGAAGCCCGCGTCCTGCAGGACGGTGCCGTACCCGCGCCGCAGCCGGATGAGGAAGATCGCCATGACGATGCCGTACGCGGCACCCGTGATGGCGGAGATCACGGCTCGCTCGACAACGTTGAGCTCCGGCATCACGACGATCGTCACCAGGAACCACAGGCCGCCGAACGCGACGGCGAGCGCCAGCGCAGCCAACCACCACGGCCACCGTCTCATCAACCCCACACGACCAGCCTTCCAGACACGGGCGCACCGCGACCAGCTGACGGACAGGAGGCGCGGTGCGGGCCCGCCCCGCGCCTCCTGTCCGTTATGCAGCGCGTCAGCGCGGGATCACCGAGAACAGGAACCGCGTCCGCACCATGTACCAGGCCAGCAGGATCAGCAGGGTGTGGGTCGCGAAGCCGATCCAGCCGTTGCCCCAGTCGACACCCGGGATCGACGCGATCGCCAGCGCGAAGAACACCTGCCAGACGAACACGTAGAGACTCGCCTGCCCGATCGGGACCCACAGCCATCCGATGGCCTTCGCGATCGGCTTCCAGAACACGGTGAGGATCGCGTACGACACGATCGCGAAGAAGGCGATGTCGACCAGGCGCCCCCACTGCAGGTCGACGCGCTGGTAGGCGGTGTTGTACAGCTGGTCGTACATCGAGGCCGGGAAGGGCACGGGCGTGAACCCGAAGTGGTCGCCCGCCCAGACGTATACCAGGAACAGCGCGTACCCGCCGATGCCGACCCCGACGAGGACCTTGCCGAGGCGACCGGTCAGTGCGCCGATGATCTGCCGACGGTAGTACCCGAGCACGAGTCCGTGGGTGAACACGACCTGCCAGGTGAGGAGCGGGAAGACCGCCTCGAACTGGGAGTTCAGCGGCCGGAACTCCGGGTTGAGCGCCTGGTAGACGTAGAGCGCCCAGCTGACGATGAGCAGCGCCCACCAGAACCCGCGGCGGATCACCCACATGAACGCCGGGATGAACAGGCTCAGCACCACGAAGAGGCCCATGATGTTGAACGGCCACGGGCCCATCTCGAGCAGCAGGAACTGCCGGATCGCGTACCAGGGCGGCGGGTACGCCAGCAGCTGCATCGCGTTCGGGTAGAGGTCGTACACGCGCCCCTCGGCGCCGACTCCCCCGGTGCCGGTCCCGCGGTCGGTGAAGGTGGTGATCGCGTCGGTGTTCAGGAACGGCACGAAGCTCAGCGCGAAGACGACGAGGATCACCCCGAGCGTGACGAGGTACTGCTTCCGCGCGCGTTTCCACGCCCCGATGGCGGCCGCCCACTCGCCGAACTTCTTGATGGCGAACGGGTAGGTCATGCCGAGGACCATGCCGGACAGGAACACGAACATCTCCGCGCCGGTGATCGCGCCGACGGCGTGCAGCGTGATGTACGAGTACGGTCCGCCGATCTCGATGTGGGTGATCACCACGGCGAGGATGATGAACCCGCGAAACAGGTCGAGCCGCAGGTCGCGCCCGGGCTTGCCGTCGTCGGGGTAGCGCCAGCTCGGCAGCAGCCGACCGAACAGGCCGCTCAGCAGGAACACGACCGCGAGGCCGACGGCACACCAGACGATCCAGGCCATCTGGTCGCCGCCGGTGTCGTACTGCTGGTCGGTCGCCGCGGCGCCGTCCCGTGGCGTGACCTCGTCCGTCACGGGTCCGAACACGAAGTCACCCGCGCGCTCGAGGTCGGTGCGGAACGAGCCGGCGATGCCGGGCACGGCGGTGTCGCGCCAGTCGGCCACGCGGTTGCCGGCCTCGGGTTCGCGGCGGTTCGTCTCGAGGAACGTCACGCCGCGGATCAACGGGCGGTCCTGCACGGCGGCGATCACCTGTCGCCACCAGCCCTGCTTCACCGGGAGTTCGTCGGCGCCCCGGAGCGAGTGGTCGTACAGCGCCCCGGTGTCGAGCAGCATCGGCCGGTCGTCGGCCACGGCGAAGCGGTCGTAGAAGCTCCCCTGCTGTCGCTGCTCGTAGCCCCAGGTCTCGTCGAAGCGTGCGGAGACCTCGCCGGCCTCGGGGACGTCGTTCCGGGTGAGCGGGACGTCTCGGCCGGCTGCCTCGGTCGCCTTGCCCTTGCCGAAGTACAGCATCGACAGCCCGACCCAGTCGACCGAGGCGTCCCCGGGCCAGTACGGCTCGTAGGGGTCGTCGGCCGCGGTGAGCTGTCCGTCGCCGTTCGTGTCGAGCTTCGAGACGTCGGTCGCGGAGAGGTCCTGCAGCCGGCCGGCGGACTCGCCGAAGGGGTAGCCCGCACCGTAGGACGGGGACCACACCATCAGCGCGTCCGAGTTGCCGCCGTGGACCGCGGTCGCGAGCGTCCGGAAGGCCGTGACGAACTGCGTCGGCTGCTGGCCCCACCGCACCCACGTGCCGTTCATCTGCGGGGCGAACCGGACGAGCACCTGGGTGTCGTACTGGCGGTGGACCTCTTCGAGCAGGGCGTTCGCCGCACGGGCGTCGGCCGCGGTGAGGGACCGGAGCGACTGGTCGGGCTCGAGGCTCACCACGAGGACGGCGCCCTGCGTCGCGGCAGCGCGGGTGGCCCGGAGGAACTCCTTGCGGGCGCTGCGGTCGAGCGGGTACTGGATCTCCACGCCGTACATCGACGGTGTCGCACCGAGTCGTCCCGCGTACCCGGCCGGTGCGTCGTCGCCCCAGTCGATGTCCGGTCCGAACCAGGTCTTCCCGTCGGACGGCGCGATCGACGCACCGCTCGTCGCGGCAGCCTGCACCGCCGACGCCGGCAGCGCGCCACCCAGGGCGAACGTCGCGAGCACCACCAGGAACGCGACGAGCCGGGCAGCGGTCCGGCTCACCGTGCGCACACCAGGGTCCAGACGTTGTGACCGCCCTCGTGTCGGTGCTCGAGCCGGTCGAGCGCGGCGATCGCGAGGGCCAGGCCCCGACCGCTCTCCTCGTCGGCGTCGGCCATCGTCACGGCAGCGAGGTCGATGTCGACCGGCAGCCCGTTGTCGGTGAGCACGGCGACGAGCTCCTGGTCGGTCGCGTCGAGTTCCACGGTGTAGCGCCGGCCGGCTTCCTGGTCGGCGCGGCGGGTGTGCTCGACGATGTTCGCGGCGATCTCGGCGAGGGCGGTCTCGAGGCCGAAGCGGAGCCGGACGTCGTCGATGCCGAGGGTGTCCCACCACGCGCCGAAGCGGTCCTGCACCTCGTCGAGGGACGCCGACACCGCCGGGACGTCGAACTCGACCCGCGCCGGGCTCACAGGGGTCCCCCGGCCGTGCTCGACTCGTGCTCGGACTGCGCCGTGCCCGGTCCTCGGTAGAGCACGGCCCGGATGACGATGCTGAAGATGAACAGGTCGAACACGACCCATGCGGTGTTCACGAGCGGCGCGATGCCGGACGCCTGGCCGGTCAGGTACCGGATGCCGATCAGGATCAGCGCCGCCACGAGGGCCCCCATCGCGATGAGCTGGGGCTTCACGAGGTCCCACCGCGGCTTCTGCTCGGACTCGTCACGGACCTTCGGGGTGACCCGGAAGCCCAGCGGCTTGCCCCGGAACACGTTCTCGAACGCACTCGTGACGGACTCGATCCAGACCGGGAACAACGCCAGCGAGTACTGCTGCCCGCGCCACGTCGGTCTGCCGGCCGCCACCACCCAGAAGAGCAGCTGGTTGAGGACGAGGAACGGGATGAGCCGGACGAAGAAGTCGACGCTGTACGCCTGGACCGGCACGACACCGAAGGACAGGCAGAGCACCGGGGCCGCGATGTAGACGATCGCGGCGAAGCCGGACAGGTAGCTCCACATCGTCGAGAAGTACATGAGTCGCTGCCCCCACGACAGGCCCTTCTGCACGAGCGGGTTCTCGCGGAAGAAGACCTGCATGGTGCCCTGCGCCCAGCGGAGCCGCTGCACGAGCATGGTCGGCAGGTCCTCGGGTGCGAGGCCCTTCGCCAGGATCTCGTCGTGGTAGGCCGACTTCCAGCCGAGGCCGTGCAGGCGCATGGCGGTCGCCATGTCCTCGGTGACCGAGATCGTCGCCAACGGCATGATCGGCTGGGCCTCGTCGTCGCGGTTGACATCGAGCGCCCGGGTGAGCACGGCGATGGACTCGATCGCGGCGACCGGTGAGGCGTCGCGGCGGCCGAGGACGTCGAGTGCCGCGTCGTCGAGGCCCGCGAAGGTGTTCGCGTCGGTCGACATCGCCGCGAGCTCCTGCAGGTCGTTGCGGACCGATTCGAGGTCGGACGCGGCGAACCGGTAGGAGATCGTGTCGATGCCGCGTTGGAAGTCGTAGGTGACGTCGCCGAGCGGCTCGCCCCGCTGGACCTGGTCACGGGCGCGGTCGACCACGGCCTCGGCCTCGTCGAGCGCCCCGAGCACCCGCGGGTCGGTCTCCGTCTCGCGTGCTCGGGCGAGGAGCTTCCGGGAGGTCTTGATCGTCCGCGCGACCGAGGCCTCGACCTCGCGCACGTACCGGGTGACCCCGAGCTGCATGAGCGCCTCGCGCCGGAGGATCGCGTTCGACCCGCAGAAGAACGCGGCGTTCCACCCGTCCTTCGACTGCTGGATCGGCCCGTAGAACAGGGGCGCCTGGCTGCCGAGCAGGTCGGCTTCGGGGACGTTCTCGAACCACTGCGGCGTCTGGACCAGCGCCATCCGCGAGTCCTTGAAGTACCCGAGCGTGCGGTCGAGGATCGACGGTTCCGGGACCTGGTCGGCGTCGAGGATGAGGAGGAACTCCCCCTGGGTCGCGAGCAGGGCGTTGTTGAGGTTCCCCGCCTTGGCGTGCCGCGGTCGGTCGATCCAGTCGGCGCCCCGGGTGATCACGCCGATCCCGAGCGACTCGGCGGCGGCGCGCATCTCCGGACGGTTGCCGTCGTCGAGGATCCACGTGGTGTGCGGGTGGGTGATCGCCTTCGCCGCCGTCGCGGTGCGGACGACGAGGTCGACGGGCTCGTTGTACGTCGTGATGAAGACGTCGACGGTCACGGGGTCCTGCGGCGGGGTCGGCGGTTCCCCGCGTTCACGGAGCCGCCAGGCCCCGAACGCGAAGAGCAGCGAGTCGATCACGCTGTACGTCTCGGCGAGGATCAGCGGGACGGCGATCCACCACGAGTGCCAGTTCACCGAGGCGGCCCAGCGCCAGACGATGTAGTTCACGCCGGCGATCGAGGCGAGCAGGGCGACGGTCCGGACGGCGACGAGGCGCTTCCGGGGTGTCCCGGTCGTGAGACGGCGGCGGTCCTGCCGGCTGACGTCGAGCGCGGTCACCGGGTGCCCCCGACGACGGCGTCGCCGAACGTGCTGCGTCGCAAGCGAGCCTCCCTGATCCGTCGGCCCCCGGCCGCGGCGCGCGCCCGAGGGTGGTGGTCCGTCCGGGGAGACTCCAGGTGGGCCGTCCCGAGCGTGGACTCGGTCGTCGGGTACGACCGGGGCCCACGACCTGTCTACCGCAGGAACGGGCCCCCTGTCAGACCGGCACCCCGCTCTGGGGACAAGAGGACGCGGCCGACGGACGACGCGACCCGCGACCGGCGCACTGCGCGACCCGCAGCGCGCGCGACCCCGTCAGTCGAACTCGGCGACGAACCCGAGCCCCTCGGCCAACCGCGCGACGACCTCGTCGAAGTACGCCGCACCGTCCGACACCGAACCGACGAAGTGCCCGAACAACTCGAACGACACCGTGCCGAACACCGTCGTCCAGGCCATCAGCGTGCGGACGAGGACCTCTTCCGGCAGCTCCGTGCCGAACGCCCGCAGGGACGCCACCCCGTCCGCGACCGCCGCAGCGACGAGCCCCGGACCCGATCCGGCCGGGAGCGGGGCACGGTACCCCGGGTCCGCCACCGCGTCCGCGACCACCCGCACGATCGTGAGCGTCGTCCGCGACGCCGGGTCCACCGTCGACCGCGGCGCGACGTACCCGGGCACCGGCGAGCCGAACAGGAGCGCGAAGTCCCCCGGGTGCGCGATCGACCACGTCCGGATCGCCCGGCACACCGCGACCCACCGAGCCCCGGGTGCCGGTCCCGCTGCCGCCTCGGCTGCCTCGACCGCGCCGCCGAGCTCGTCGTAGTCGGCGATGAGGAGCGCCGTGAGCAGGTCGTCGCGGCTCGGGAAGTACCGGTACACGGCCGACGACACCATCCCGACGTCACGGGCGACGGCGCGGAGGCTCAGTTGCGACGGCCCCTCCTCGGTGAGCCGGACCCGGGCAGCGGCGAGGATGCCGGCCCGCACGGTCTCGCGTGCGAGGGATCGTGCAGTGGGCGCCTTGTCCGTCATGCCTCCACCATGGCACGAGAGAGCACTGCACACAATCGAGAGCACTGCTCTTGCAATTCAGCGACCGCTCGTGCATGCTGAGAACCGAGAGCGGTGCTCTCGCAAACAGACGAAAGCAGGAAGCCATGTCGCAGCACCACGTCGTCATCGGTGCCGGTCCGGTGGGCCGTCACGTCGCCGCACTCCTCGCGGAACGGGGCGAGCGGGTCACCGTCGCCACCCGATCCGGCCGGGACACGGGTGTCTCCGGCGTCGAGCACCTCGCCCTGGACGCCTCGGACGCCGACGCGCTCACCCGGGCGACCGAGGGGGCCGCTGCCCTCTACAACTGCGCCAACCCCGGCGACTACACGCAGTGGGAGCAGACCTGGCCGCCGCTCGCGACCGCGCTGCTCACCGCGGCCGAGCGGACCGGCGCGGTGTACGCCATCACCGGGAACCTCTACCCCTACGGCCCCATCGACGGACCGATGCGCGAGAGCCTGCCGGACGCCGCGACGGACCACAAGGGCATCCTGCGGGCACGGCTCTGGGCCGACGCACGCACGGCGCACGAGGCGGGACGGCTGCGTGCCGTCGAGGTCCGCGCCTCGGACTACGTCGGCGCCGGCATCGGCGAGAACGGCCACATCACCCGCGTCCTGCCGGCAGCGCTGCAGGGGAAGGCGGTGTCGATGATCGGCCGGACCGACCTGCCGCACACCTTCACGGACGTGCTCGACGTCGCCCGGATGCTCGTCGCGGCCGCGGCGGACGAGACCGCCCACGGACGCACCTGGATGGTGCCGAGCAACGCGCCGCGGTCGCAGGTGCAGGCCCTCACCGAGGTGCTGGCCGCGGCGGGGAAGCCCCCTGTGACCGTCCGGCGTCTCCCGGCCGGCATGCTCAGAGCGATGGGGCTGGTCTCACCGATGATGCGCGAGATCGCCGAGATGAGCTACCAGTGGACGGCCCCGTACGTGGTCGACGACTCGGCGGCCCGAGCCCACTTCGGCATCGAGCCGACCCCGTGGGACGAGGTGTGCCGACGGACCGTCGAGGGCGTCGCCTGAACCGGCTGCGCACTGCATGACGGGAGGCGCGGTGCGAGCCCGCACCGCGCCTCCCGTCAGTCACCTGGTCGGGTCCGACCTCAGATCACCAGCAACCGCGAGAACTGTCCGGCGGACAGCCGCTGCGCCACGCCGCCTGCGGCGTCCAGCCGCCAGAGGCCGGTCGTCGGGCCGGCGCTCACGTCGAAGAACAGGTCGCCCGCTTCGTCCGCCGCACCGATCCAGACGCCACGGCCCTGGGCGGTCACGCCGCTCGTGGTCTGCTCGGTGGTCGTCCCGTCGGCCGTCCGCGAGGACAGCGAGGTGATCGTCTTGTCGGCGGTGCAGCCGCCGGGGCTGCCCTCGCTCGGAGCGGCGCACCACCCGGCGGACTTGGCGGACACCAGCGCCCGACCGTTCGTCGCCGCGTAGGTGAAGCCGATCCGGGACTCCGCCGAGACGAGCTCGCTCGAGCCCTTCGCCAGCAGGACCCAGCCGCTCGCGCCGGAGGCGCCGGTCGAGAGGTAGTTGACGTAGAGGTTCCCGCCGCCGTCCGCGATGACCGCCGCGAAGATCCGGTAGCCGGTCTCGGGGATCGACCGGGTGGTCCGGACGCCTGTCGGCGACACGGAGACGACCTTCGTCGCGGCGCCCTGGGTCCCGAAGGCCACGGCCGAGACCGTGCCGTCGCGCCCGACCGCCCAGCCGGAGCCGGCCGAGGGGATGATCGCCGTCGGTGCTGCCCCGGACACCGGGAGCTTCGTGATCGCACCGGAGACCGAGTCGACCCAGTACAGGTTGCCGGCGACGTCCGAGCGGAGGTCCGCCGTGAGGTGCAGGCCGGTCGCCACGGTCCGGGCAGCGGCACCGCCGGCCGGGTACATCACGATCGAGGTGCGGTCCAACGAGGGCACGAACACGTCGCCCACGTCGTCCGCCGTGAAGCCGGCGGCGTTCGGCGCGATCGTGGTCGGGGCGGACGTGCCGGAGGTCGGGAACCGCACGACCGAGCCCGCGCCGTCGAGTGCGAACAGGGACTGCACGGTCTGGACCGACCCGGGCGCGGTGTACCGCACCGAGACGGCCTTGCCCGTGCCCCGGGTCCCGACCGCACGGACCGAGAACGTGTACGCGGTGCTCGCGGTGAGGTTGCCGAACCGGTCGGACCGCGCGCTGGCCGGGAGCCGGTCGACGCCGGCGTCCGGCTGCTGCTGCGCGGGCGAGACGGTGACGCGCCAGCTGGTGACCTTCGCGCCGGACTTCGGGAGTCCCCAGGTCACGGTCGCGCTGTCCGCGGCTCCGGTGACGCGGACGGAGGTCGGTGCGCCGGGCACCGACGAGGGTGCGGCCGTCGCCGGCGCGGCTCCCCCGATGACGAGCGCCACCGCGGCTGCGGCGGTCAGTACGGCTCTGAACACGTGCGTTCCCCTGTTCGTCCCGTGGTCCATGCGCCACGGCTACGGACATCAGAGCACCGGTCGGACCTCGCCGACCCGTCGGCGCCGGGATCGTGCGGACCGTGCAGGCCCTCATGCGTCATCCCGCAACCCGCGGGCCGGGGAGCGGCGCTTCGCCAAAGCGACACGCTGCCGCCGGACGTCCGCGCCACAGTGTCGCTCTCGCGGCACGGACGGCGGCGGCCCCCTGTGCGCTGTCGCTTTCGCGGGGACGTGTGCTCCCGCACCGACGGAATGCCGGAACGACGGGAGGCGCGGTGCCAGCTGGCACCGCGCCTCCCGTGAAAAGAACGCGCGTCAGTGACGCGGCTTGCGCTCCGCACGGTCGTCGCGGTCGTACCGACGCGGCCCGCGGTCGTCACGGTCCCGACCACCGGCACGCGGCCCACGGTCGTCGCGGTCGTACCGGCGCGCCCCGCCACCGCCACCACCACGGCGGTCCGGCTTGATCTCGATGAGCTTCCCGCTGATCCGGGTGTCCGTCAGCCGGTCGAGCACCCCGGCGTCCATGTCGGCGGGCAGCTCGACGATCGAGAAGTCCGGGCGGATCTGGATCGCCCCGAAGTCGTCACGGCGCAGGCCACCCTCGTTCGCGAGGGCACCGACGATCTGGCGCGGCTCGACGCGGTGCCGACGCCCGACCTCGATGCGGTAGGCGGTCATCGGCTGCGAGCGGCGCGGGCCACGGTCGGCCCGGTCGCCACGGGCACCGCGGTCGTCGTCACGGTCACGGCGGTCGCTGCTCCGGCCGTCGCGGTCGACGCGGTTCCGCAGCTCGTCGGCCTTCGGGTCGAGCAGCAGCGGGTCCTCGCCCTGCGCGACGACGGCCAGCGCGGCGGCGACGTCGTCGGCCGGGACGTCGTGGTGCTCGACGTAGTGGGCGATGATGTCGCGGAACGCGGTGATGCGGTCCTGCTGCTCGAGCGCCGCGGTGATCGCGTCGTCGAAGCGGGTGAGGCGCGTCTCGTTGACGTCCTCGATCGTCGGCAGCTGCATCTGCGTGAGCGGCTGCTTGGTGTGCCGCTCGATCGCGGACAGCAGGCGTCGCTCGCGCGGGGTGACGAAGCTGATCGAGTCACCCGAGCGGCCGGCGCGACCGGTGCGACCGATGCGGTGCACGTAGGACTCGATGTCGACGGGGATGTCGTAGTTCACGACGTGCGTGATGCGGTCGACGTCGAGACCGCGGGCGGCGACGTCGGTGGCGACGAGGATGTCGAGCTTGCCGGACTTCAGCTGGTTCACCGTGCGCTCGCGCTGGGCCTGGGCGACGTCACCGCTGATGGCCGCTGCGGCGTACCCGCGCGCGCGGAGCTTCTCGGCGAGGGTCTCGGTCTCGCTCTTCGTGCGGACGAAGATGATCATGCCCTCGAAGTCCTCGACCTCGAGGATGCGGGTGAGCGCGTCGACCTTCTGCGGGTACGACACCATGAGGTACCGCTGCGTGATGTTCGCCGCGGTCTTCGTCTTCGTCTTGACCGTGATCTCGGCCGGGTCGGTGAGGTACTGCTGCGAGATGCGGCGGATCTGGGCCGGCATCGTCGCGGAGAACAGCGCGACCTGCTTGTCGTCCGGGGTCTCGGCGAGGATCGTCTCGACGTCCTCGGCGAAGCCCATCTTGAGCATCTCGTCGGCCTCGTCGAGCACGAGGTACTTCAGCTCGGACAGGTCGAGCGTGCCCTTGGCGATGTGGTCCATGATGCGACCGGGCGTGCCGACGACCACGTCCACGCCGCGGCGCAGGGCGGACAGCTGCACGCCGTACGCCTGGCCGCCGTAGACGGGCAGGACGTGCACGTGCTTCATGTGGGAGGCGAACTGTTCGAACGCCTCGCACACCTGCAGGGCGAGCTCGCGGGTCGGCGACAGCACGAGCGCCTGCGGCACCTTGCTGCCCGCCTCCATGCGGGACAGGATCGGCAGCGCGAACGCCGCGGTCTTGCCGGTTCCGGTCTGCGCGAGGCCGACGACGTCGCGCCCCTCGAGCAGGGTCGGGATCGTGGCCTCCTGGATGGCGGAGGGGGTCTCGTAGCCGATGTCCTTGACGGCCTTGAGCACAGCATCGCTCAGGCCGAGGTCGGCGAAGGTCACCACTGGCCCGTCGTCGAGGGTCTCAGTGGTGGTGGCGGTGTCCGTGCTCATGCGGAAACGGTATCTCGAATACGGCGCGAGCAGTGACGGTCTGGAGGATCGGGGCGGGCCCGCACCGCGCCTCCCGTCCGCCTCCTGGTCACGTCACGGGCGCGTGCCGCGTGGTCAGGACGCGTCGCGCCGGTCCGTGGCGCCGATCCCGAGGACCGCGTCGGCGCGGTCGTTGAGCCGGGCGAGGAGCCCGGCGAGGGTGTGCAGCTCCCCCGTGGCGAACGCCCCCGTGAGGTCGTCGAACACCTCGGCGCCGGCGACGTCGAGCGTGTCGAGCAGCGTCCGGCCGGCCGGGGCGATCGAGACGAGGCTGGCGCGTCCGTCGGCCGGGTCCGGGGCGGTGCCGAGGTACCCGGACTCGACGAGCGATGCCACACGGCGGCTGATCACGGGGCGCGACAACCCCGTGGCGTCCGCGATCGCCATCGACCGGACCGCCCCGAAGTGGTCGACCGCCCGCAGGATCACGCGCGCCGTGGGGTCCAGTCCCCCGCGCGACTCGATGAGCGACGACCGCAGGGTCTGCCGGACCCACAGCCGGTCGAGCTGCGCGCGCAGCAGTCGCTCGGCGTCGTCCCGGTCCTCGGTCATGCCGGACAGCGTAGCGGCCACATTTAGTTGCTTGTCGGAAGCAATGGATGTATCGTTGCGCGGCCTGCAAACTTTCACAGCAGGAAACACAGCACGAAGCAAGGAGCTCGATGACCGCCACCGCACCCGTCCCGGTGCAGCACGGCCGACGCGCAGCCGGGGTCCCCACGGACTCCGCCGCACCCGGCCAGCAGCCGCTGATGACCCACCGCCAGATCCTCCTCGTGATCTACGGGCTGATGGCGGGCATGTTCCTGTCCTCGCTCGGCCAGACGGTGTTCGGCACGGCGATCCGGACGATCGGTGACGACCTGCACGGGCTCGACCAGCAGGCCTGGGTGACGACCGCGTACCTCATCACCTCGACCATCGCGACGCCGATCTACGGCAAGCTCTCCGACATCTTCGGGCGCCGGCCGCTCTACATCTTCGGCATCGTGGTGTTCATCCTCGGCGCCGTGCTCTCGTCGATGTCGACCTCGATGCTCATGCTCGCCGGCTTCCGCGCCGTGCAGGGCATCGGTGCCGGTGCGCTGATGTCGCTGCCGCTCGCGATCATGGGCGACATCCTCGCTCCGCGCGAACGTGCCAAGTACCAGGGCTACTTCCTCGCCGTGTTCGGCATCTCGTCCGTGATCGGCCCGCTCATCGGCGGCCTGCTCGCCGGTTCCTCCGAGATCCTGTGGATCACCGGCTGGCGCTGGGTGCTCCTCATCAACGTGCCGATCGGCATCGCTGCCCTCGTCATGGTGCTCGTCTTCCTGCACCTGCCGAAGGTGCACGGTGGCGACACCGCGAAGCCGAAGGTCGACTGGTGGGGCGCGACCGCCGTCATCGTCACGCTCGTCCCGCTCCTGCTCGTGGCCGAACAGGGCCGCACCTGGGGCTGGGGCTCGGCCGCCGCGATCGCCTGCTACGTCATCGGCGTCGTCGGCCTCGTCGCGCTGCTCCTCATCGAGTCGAAGATGGGCGACGCCGCGATCATCCCGCTGAAGCTCTTCCGCTCCGGCACGTTCTCGATGGCGACCGTCATCGGGTTCCTGGTCGGCTTCGCGATGTTCGGTGCCATGCTCACCATCCCCCTCTACCTGCAGATCGTCGTCGGCCTGACCCCGACCGAGTCCGGCTTCGCGACGCTCCCCCTCGTCGGCGGGCTCATGATCGCGTCGATCACGAGCGGCCAGATCGTCGCGCGGGTCGGCCGCTACCGGATCTTCCCGGTGATCGGCACGGCGCTGGTGTCCTCCGGCTACGTCGTCCTGACGTTCATGAGCATCGACAAGCCGCTCTGGTTCCTCATGATCGGCATGTTCCTCATCGGGCTCGGGCTCGGATCGGTCATGCAGTCGCTGACCCTCGCGTCGCAGGGCTCGGTCGAGGCCCGGGACATGGGCGTCGCCACGTCGTCCGCCACGTTCTTCCGCCAGATCGGTGGCACGCTCGGCACCGCCGTGCTCCTGTCGATCCTGTTCTCGGTGATGCCGTCGAACATCCTGCACGCGACCGCGAACCAGAAGGACCTCGGCGCAGCGCTCGACGCGGCGACGAACCCGACCGTGGCCACCGCGCCCGCGAACCGGGGCGTGATGGACGAGATCTGGACCCCGATCGTCACCCCGCTCGAGCAGAACGTGCAGGCCTCGCTCGACGACGTCACCGCCCAGGTGCAGCAGTCGACCGCGAGCGCCCCGGCCGCCGTGCAGGCCCAGGCCCTCGCCGCGGCAGCCGACCAGGCCCACGCCTCGGTGCAGGACGGCAAGCTCGTCGTCGACTGGTCGGACACGGCGCAGCGGTCCTACTGGGTGGGCGAGCTCACCCCGGCCGTGGCGAAGCAGGTCTCCGACGGCAGCGGCTCCGGGTCGAGCACCATGAGCACGAACGACACCTCGTTCCTGACCGGTGCGGACAGCCGGCTCACCCGGCCGTTCATGGCGGGCTTCAACGCCTCGTCCGTGACGATCTACTGGGTCGGTCTCGGTGTGATCCTGCTCGCCTTCGTCCTCACCTGGTTCTTCCGGGTGCCGCCGCTCCGTCAGCGTTCGGCGCTGCAGGAGCGTGCGGACGCCGCGGGTGCGCAGCGCTCCGACGACGACCGGCTCTCGGCGGAGGACGAGCTCGAGACGGCCGCCGGCTTGGCCGCCGCCGAGGCGGGCTCCTTCACCGGCCCGATGACCGGATCCACCCCGACGCAGCCCGCGCAGCGCCGGTGACCGACCGGGGCGCCCGTCCGCTGTCCCCCTTCGTGGACGGGCGTCCCACCCCACCAGCACCAGGAGCCACCGTGACCACCACCCCCGCGACGACGACGGCGACGGAGCCGTGCTCGCTGCGTGAACGGAAGAAGCAGCAGACCCGCTCGGCGCTGCACGACGCCGCACTGACGCTCGTCTCGGCGCACGGCCTCGACGGGGTGACCGTGGAGCAGATCTGCGCCGACGCCGACGTCTCCCCCCGGACCTTCTTCAACTACTTCTCCTCGAAGGCGCACGCCGCGCTCGGGCTCGACACGGTCGAGGTCCCGCCGGCCGCCGCGACCTGGTTCGCCACCGCCGAGGGGCGCTTCATCGACGACCTGTGCGGCCTCGTCGCCGCCACCGTGTCCCTCTCGCAGGACCGGCGCCGGATGAAGGAGCTGCTCGCGCTCCGCCCGGAGATGGCCCCGATGGTCATGCAGTGGATGGCCGAGTCCCGGCAGTCCCTGCTCGCCACGGTCGGCACGCGGACCGACGAGCAGACCGCCCGCACCGCGGTGGCCCTCGTCATGTCCGCGCTGTCCGAGGTGGCGCACCGCGAGACCGTCGGCGGGCCGGACGAGCTCGCGGTCCGACTGCGCGCCGTGGTCGGCGAGATGGGCGCGCTCGCGTCCGCCTGACCGGACGTCTGCCTGCGTGGACCCGCAGGCCGTTTCGGCATCCCGCAGGAGTCCTCCCACCGGGCGCGAAGGCTGCCTACGCTCCTCGCACCGGCCGCACCCGACGGCCGGTGCCCTCGCCCCGCGGCGCGCAACGGCGCGTGTCGCGGGGCGACCACGCAGGGTGTGTTCTTGCGCTCACCGACAGTTCACGCGCGCACCGGCCCGTGGACTGTCGCCCAGCGCGTGGAGACGGTACCGCTTGTCGGACGGGAGGGACGGTGCCGGCTCGCACCGCGCCTCCCGTCCGTCAGACGGTCGCGTCTCAGGCGCGTGCCAGCGGGTCCAGCTGCTCCGGCGTCGCATCGGCCGCCTGCGTCGACCGGCTGAGCGCCTCGTGCCGCTCGTCCTCGGCCAGGAGCGCGCGGCCGGCGGCCGTCCCGTGCTCGAACGCGTCAGGGCCGACGAGCAGGCGGAGCGGCGGCTCGTCCATCGCCACGACCTGCAGCACGAGCTCGGCGACCAGGTCCGGGTCGCTCGCACCGATGCTCGTGCCCCCGTGCATCCGTGCGGACCCCCCGACGGTCGCCTCGTACTCCGGCCGGACCGGCGCGACCGTCATGGACGACCCCGCCCAGTCGGTTCGCATGCCGCCCGGCTCGAGGACGGTGACGCGGATGCCGAGGGCGCCGACCTCCTTCGCGAGCACCGAGGAGAACCCGCCGACGGCCCACTTCGCGGTCTGGTACGCGCCGAGCCCCGGCGTCGACATGCGCCCGCCGACGGACGAGACCTGCACGATGTGCCCGGAGCCCTGCTCACGCATGACGTGCACGGCCTCCTGGCTGAGGGTCACCACGCCGAACAGGTTCGTCTCGACCTGGGCGCGGAAGTCGGCGGGGTCGACGTCCTCGATGCTGGCGAGGTTCGCGTACCCGGCATTGTTCACGAGGACGTCGAGTCGGCCGAAGCGCTCGACCGCGGTGCGGACTGCTGCACGGGCGGCGTCGGGGTCGGTGACGTCGAGCGCGACGGGGACGAGCTCCGCGCTGGTGAGGTCGTCGAGGGCGTGGAGGTCCCGGACCCCGGCGACCACCTGGTGACCGGCGGCGAGGGCTGCGGTGACGATCGAGCGGCCGAGGCCCCGCGAGGCACCGGTGACGAGGAAGACGGACATGGTGTTCCTAACTGACTGGTTGGTTGACAGCACTCATGGAACACCTCCGGTGCTCGCTTGTCAACCGTCCGGTTGATAACCTGAACGGATGCCGATGCCCCGCGACGCCGACGCCACCCGCGCCCGACTCCTCGTCGCCGCCCGCGACGAGTTCGCCGCGGTCGGGATCGCCGGCGCGCGCGTGGACCGGATCGCCGCAGCCGCCGCGAGCAACAAGGCGCAGATCTACCACTACTTCGGCAGCAAGGACGGCCTGTTCGACGCGGTCTTCGACGCGATGGTCGCTGAGACGCTCGACGAGGTCACGATCGACGCCGACGACCTGCCCGAGTACGCCGGACGCCTGCACGACTCCTACGCGCACCGACCCTGGGTGCAGCGCCTGGCGACCTGGTACCGGCTCGAGCGGGGCGACACCTCGCACCCGATCGACGCCGTCGTGCGGAGCAACGCCGCCAAGCTCCGGGCGGTCGAGGACGCACAGCGGGACGGTCGGCTGCCGACGACGTTCTCGGCGGCGGAGCTCCTCGGGATCGTCATCCACACCGCTGCGCTGTGGAGTGGTGCGACGCCGGAGTACGCCCGACTGACGGACGAGGTGGGGGCGGCGCGGCGGCGGGAGGTCGTCGTGGCGACGGTGGCGGCGGTGGTGCGGGGCTGAGCGGGTCCTTCGGCGCTCAGCCGCCCGTCGCGGCGAACACGCCGAGCACGATGCCGACGCAGAGCATGGCGATGCCCAGGGCCCGGAAGAGTGCCGTGGGCAACTGGGCGTGACGATCGGCTGCCTTCTTGCTCTGGACGATGCGCATCTGTCGCTGCAGGAAGTCGTGCATCGCCTCCGGCGACACCGCGATCGCGCAGCCGAGGAGCACGAAGGCGCCGCCGAGGACCCAGAGCGCCAGCGCGTCAGTCAACGACGTTCACCGGAGGAGCAGCGCGCCGGCGACGAGCATGACGAGTGCGATCACGACTGCGATCAGCCGTCCACGGTCGGAGGGCGGGTGGTTGCGATTCCGCTGCACCACCCACGGGATGCACGCCAATCCGCCGACCGGAAAGCGCGAACGCCGTCACTTGTTCCTGGCTCGCCACGAGACCACGACCCCGAACAACACGTACACGCCGAACAAGCCCGCGAGCGCGCCCCAGATGGCCACGCCGGCGTCAGCGCGACCGGGCGAGAGGAGCGTGACCACACCGAGTGCGATCGCGACCAAGGCGATGACCGTCGGCAGCAGGAGGTTTCCCTTCATCCTGAACATCGGAAGCCCCTCTCCGGGCGAGGTGTCCGACCCCCGGACGGCATCAGATCACCACGGTGAGGACGAAGAACACTCCGACCATCGCGACGAGGATCCCGAAGACCCGCACCACCCGGACTGAGGAGATCTCGGCGGCGTTCTGCCCGAGCAGCGGACGAAGAGATGCCTTCATCGTGCGCGAGATCGGTCGCGGGATGAGCGCGCACAGCAGCCCACCCGAAGCGGCGAGCAGACCGACGATCACGATGGACAGCGGCATGTGTTCCCAGGGAAGTTCGTGGCGGCTCCTCATCGCTTCGTGCCGAGCCGACGAGCACAGTGAGGAGACGGCCCTGTGCACGCATCGTGAACGCTACCGAGCTTCCCTCGCTCCTGCTCGCCCCGTGCTGGGAGGCTGGTCGACGACGACTAGTCCTCGAGCGTGCGTCTCGTCGCGCAGTTCCAGCGCGAGCTCCGCCGCGCACGTGACGCTCTCCGCGCCCCACGGCACGAACAGCACCCGCGATCCCAGCCGGCCCGCAAGCTCATCAGTCCCCATCGGTGTGCCCCGTCCCCTAGGAGGCCTGCGCCACCGGCGTCAGGTCCTCGACCTCGTGTGCGTCGTCATCGTCGGCCAGCGCGCGGCGCACGGACGACATGCCGACGCCGAGGGTCGTCGCGATCGTCTGCCACGTCTCCTTGTCGGCCCGCATCCGTCGCGCGATCGCGATGCGCTCCGGCGTCATGACCGTGGGCCGGCCACCGCGGCGGCCGCGATCGCGCGCGGCCGCGAGGCCGGCGCGGGTGCGGTCCGAGATGATGCGCCCGTTCATCTGCGCGAACGCCGCGCAGATGTGGAAGAACAGCTCGCCGCCGGCTGTCGTGGTGTCGAACGGCTCCGTGAGCGAGCGGAACTGGATCTGCCGCTCTTGGAGCTCGGTCACGATGTTCACGACGTCGGTCATCGACCGGCCCAGCCGGTCCGTCGAGTAGACCAACAGCACGTCGTCCGCGCGGAGGTGCTCGAGGCAGCGGCGCAGCCCGGGACGGGCGGTGTTCTTCCCCGTCGACTTGTCGGAGAAGATCGTGTCCGCGCCGGCGGCGCGCAGTGCGTCCTCCTGCGATCCGAGGTTTTGATCCAGGGTGCTCACCCTGGTGTACCCGACGATCACGCCGTCCTACCTTCCGAGGTCCGTGGTGTTGCCGCGACTGGTTCCCAGCCCGGTGCTGCGTGCCGACGTCGCCCGCTCGACGCCCGGCGGCAGCGGTCGCGTCGCCTCAGTCGCGGGACGGCCGTTCTGCCGGGCGAGCATCTCGACGATGCGTTGCTGGTCAGCCGTGAGCGTGGGGACCTGTCGGCCCTGCTCCCCCGGCGTCATGAGCCGTTCGTGCAGGTAGTCCGCCAGGCCGCACTCCTGGCCCGCGACGGCGTTCAGCCGGTGGGCGCGGAGCTCGTCGACGTTCACGCGCTGCCAGTCGATCGGGTGGCCCGCACGCTCAGCGAGCGTGCTCACGTAGAAGCTCTGCGTACGGGTGTTGCCGTCCCGGTACGGGTGAATGGCGGAGAGCTCACCCCACCGGTCCGCGAGCCGGTCAGCGAACGCCCTCGGGTCCAGCCCGGTCAGGTAGTCCTCCCGGTCGAGCTTCCGGAACAGGCCGGCCATGTTCTCGTCGATGTACTCCGGTCGGCAGTACGGGATGCCCGTGCCGGTGGCCTGCACGTCGACGTCGCGGGTGCGGCCGGCGATGTTCGGCGCGATGCGCTCGAACATGCGCTCGTGAATGCTCCGGAGGTAGCCGGCATCCGGACGATCCGGGATCGGCTCGTTCGACAACTCCGCCATCGCGGCGGAGGCGTAGTCGTTCGTCGCCTGGTCGAGCCGGGCCTGGTCCCGGATGCCCTTGGAATTGATGAGCACACCCCCGCTGCCCGGGTAGGTGTACTTGTCGTCGTCGCTCACGTTGATGTTGATGTAGTCAGTCACGCCGATGGACATGCGGCGAAAACGACGCAGCTGCTCAGTGCGGTCAGCCCTGGGCGTACTTCGCGTCGAGCTCGTCGTACGCCTGCTCCAGGGTGAGATCCCCGTCGAGGATGCGACGGGCCCGCCCCAGCGCCTCGGCGTCCGGGAAGTGCCCCGCGAGCTGCTGGCTCTTCTCGATCATCGCCATGGTCTGATCGACGTCGACCTGACGGCCCGTGCGGTGCTCGGTCTTGGTGGCCATCATCACTCCCCTGCTCGGCATCCATTCTACCAAATTGCCCGAAAACGTTCCACATCCGTTTTGAGCAACAGAGGAGTTCGCAACGGTTCGAGCATGCGCCCGGTCCATCTCTCAGGTATCGCCTCGGGCCGTCCGGCTGCGCGCACTGGACGCGGGTGAACGGTAGCTGAGGAAGCCGTAGTCATGCCAGAAGCGCCCCGCCGCTTCGGCGAGGCGCTTCTGGTGACATGGCTACCGAGACCACTCAGGGTCGTCCTGGCATCAGCTCAGGGCGCTCTTTCTTCAGCTCCCGGTCACTTCTGACTTCGACGTCGGACCCATACGAAGAAACCCGCTGCGGAAATGAGCAACCCTAAACCAAGGCCGACCGGGGGGATGATCGATCCTCCCTCGGGGATGCCGCTGATGAGGAACGTGAAGAACACGAGCGCGATGACTAGGCCACCGACCGCATATATCAGTGGAATGTTCTGGTACTTGTTCATAAATGACCCTTCTCAAGCGCAGGCGAAGACGCCGGCAACGCCGGTAGCTACGCCGGTCAATTGACCAGTAACCCCTGCGACCGCGACGCTTGCGACGAGGCCTCCAACGACAGCTCCGGCCAGCACTCCGAAGATCGTCGCCACTCCCACGAACGCTAGTCCGCATCCAATCTGAGTACTCGTGAGCTGTCCCGTCGGGTCGTAGCCGTTGATGGGGTCGCTGGCCGCGTAGGCGTACCGGTTGCCGTTGGCAGGATCGAGGGGCGAGTCGAGAGTGTCCTGCTGGGTCCAGGCCCCGATGTAGGGGTTGTACCAGCGTTGCCCGAACTTGACCAGGCCGGTGGCAATGTCCTGGATACCTGCCTTGAACGTGAAGGGGTTCGCGGGGAGCCCGTCACCGCCGCCGTCGTGGGTGACGGTTTCGGTGCCGTACGGGTCGAAGCTGTGGGAGAACGCGGCCGCGTCGTCGACCAGCAGCGCAAACGGGTTCCCGGTGCCGTCGTAGGCGTAGAGCCCGGTGACGTAGGACGGGGTTGCCAGTGCAATGGGTTGCCCGGTCTTGGAGTCGTTGATGATGTTCGAGCGTTGCCCGTTCCGGGTGGAGGTCACCAGGGTCGGGTTGCCGTTTTGGTCGGCACGGCCGTACATGTACGTCCTGGTGTCGCCGCCTGCGGTGGAGAGGGAGAGCAGGGACTTCTGGTCCGCGCCGGCGTACGTGTAGGTGGTGGTCTGGGAGCCGTTGTGGACGGCGGTGGTCATCTGCTCGGCGCCGTTGTAGGTGAACGTGTATTCGGGGGCGGCGATGAGGTTCCCGGCACCGTCGTACGCGTACCCGGTGGTGCTGATCTGGTTCGCGGCGTTGTAGGTGAGCGTCTGGTTGGTAGTGACGGTGCCGCCGGCGGTGGTGAACTTCGAGCCGGTGCGGTTGCCGCGGACGTCGTAGGTGAAGTCCCACGTCCCGGCGGTCGCGGAGCCGCTGCCGGCGGTGACGGTCTTCGTGACGCGGTTGCGGTCGTCGTAGGTGTAGGTGGTGGTCTGCCCGGTGAGGTTGTCGGTCACCCATTGCACATTTGACCGGTCGTTCGTGGTGGTCGTGCCGCAGGTGGGTGCGGCGCTGGTGGTGTTGTAGCAGTACTGCAGGTCGTAGATGTGGCTGTTGTCCGTCGCGGATGGGCCTACCCAGCCCTGCGTTTCGGTGATGCGGCCGCTGCTGTCGTAGTCGGTGTGGGTGCGGCTTGCCCAGGTGCTGTTGTCGGCGTTCGCGTCGGTGTAGGTGTCGGTCCGGCGGCCGTTGGCGTCGGTGATGAAGTGGAACTCCTGGGTGCCGCTGCTCGAGGTCGACGGGGTCGTGGTCGAGGTGAGCACGCCGGAATCGTCGTAGGCGGAGGTGGCGGTGCCGTCGGGTCCGGTGACGGAGGTCTGGTTGCCGGCCTTGTCGTAGGTGTAGGTGACGGTGCCGTTGGCGGTGTTGGAGGTTGCGAGGACGTTGCCGAGCTGATCGACCGTGTTTGTCAGCGTCCCGGATCCGGAAGCCTGGGTGAGCAGGTGCCCGGCGGTGTCGTAGGTGTTCGTGACCGTCGGTGTGCTGTCGGAGAAGCTGGTTGTCAGGACACGATCGTCACCGTCGTACGTGTAGGTGGTGCTGCGGCCGGCACCGTCGGACGCGGACTGGATGCGACCGAATGCGTCGTACGTGTACGCGCGAGCGCCGAGCGCGGCGGACCCGGTGGTCGGGGTGAAGGTGACCGGCGTGATGCCCGTGAGCTGCTTATTCGTGTACGAGTACGTGGTCTTGTTCGTCCCGTTGCCCGGAGCGGTGGCGGTCGCGACCTGCCCGGCGGTGTAGGTCAGCGTCGCGGTCGCGGCCGTCGCCCCGGAACCGCTGCTGCTGGTGAGCTGGTTCCCAACACCGTCGTAGGTGAGGTTGGTCACGTTCCCGGCGTCATCCGTGGTCGTTGCGGGCAGGTACGCAGTCGCGGCGGGCGTCGCGTTGTAGCCAAGCTGTTGGGAAGCCCCACCCGCGGAGGCGACCTTCGTCAGCGACTGGCCGCTGTTCGCCCCGTACGTTGCCGATGCGGTCGGTGTGGACCCGGAACCGATCGTCGCTGACGTTGGTGCGTAATTCGCGTTATAGGTCTTCGAGCGGACCCGTCCGGCCGCATCGGTGACGCTGTTGACGAGCTTCTGTGTCGCGTTCAACGCGTAGGTGATGTGCGGCACCGCGGACACCGCTGACGTGGTGTCCGTGTTCGGTCCGGCGACCAGGGTCGACGTCGACGATGCGTAGCTCAGACGGGTCGTCGACGCTCCAGCGGCCCCGGACGTGGTGTTGGACTGCACGACCTGGGACACCTTGTGTGTGGTGCCGGAGTAGCTGATCGTCGTCGTCGCGCCCGTCGGGCTGGTGATCCCGGTCAGGTCGGTTCCCGAGTAGGCGAACGTCGTGGTCTTGCCCGCACCATCGACGTAGGAGGTGAGATTCCCGGAGGTGTCCTTGATCCACTTCACCGTCCGGGCAGTCGACCCGCTCCCCTGTGTCAGCGTGTAGGTACGGGTCGTGCTGCTGTACGCACCGGACGCGGTCTTAGCCGCGGCGGTCCCCGCCGTGCTGACGATCGACGTCGGCACGCCGGACGTGTTCGTGATCGTGATCGTGTTGCCGTTCTTGTCCGCCACCGACACCGGCTGGCCGTTGGTGTCGGACTTGATCACCTGCCCCGTCGCCGGGTCCGTCATCGTGTACGTCGGGTTCGTCGTCGCGGACGCGACGAGCTTGCGGAGGAACCCGGCCGGTGCGGTGAACGTCGTGCTCGTTGCCGAAGGGAACGTCCACGTTGCGCCATCTGCAGCCGTGTACACGACCGCCCCGGAGGCCCCCGACGAGAACGTGCCCGCACCACCGATACCCGCGGACCACCGAGCCGCCTGCTGCGTACTC
The DNA here is from genome assembly GCF_900113095.1 of Curtobacterium sp. YR515. Taxonomy (NCBI): domain Bacteria; kingdom Bacillati; phylum Actinomycetota; class Actinomycetes; order Micrococcales; family Microbacteriaceae; genus Curtobacterium; species Curtobacterium sp. YR515. The sequence goes on from NZ_FOOD01000001.1 coordinate 613,264, forward strand.
GAGCTCGCGGCCTGCCACCCCAGCGAGTTGTACGTCTGCGTGATCGCGTTCGTCCCGTTCACGCCTGGCAACGCCAGGCCCGCGGTCGTGACCTCGAGGTTTCCCGTGGCGACGTCAACAGCGACGCCAACCTGATCCGACACCGGGAATGGCAGCGACGTCGCGGACGGACGAGCTCCCGTCAACCCGGTGGTCGTCGGCCCTGTTGGGATCGCGGCATGCGCTGCCTGCGCGACACCTCCCACGAGCGCGACACTCACGACGCCGACAAGCGCGGTCTTGATGGCAATGGACGATGCGGACGCCGAACGGCGTGGAGCAAGAAGCACGAAGTTCCCCTAGAACAACTGAGCCAGTAACGCGGGTGGAGCTCGGCGCCGAACAGCAGGCGACCGCTCGTGAGGCATGGAACGCCCGCACCGCCCGTCGACCATGACGTCGGCTCAGATGAGGGTTAATCGGGAACCTACAGACCGATCCGAATGGTCTGACATCCCCCAAACGGGGGATGCAATCTGCTCGAAAACGCCGTCGGACCATTGCGAGCAGCACTGGGTTTCGGCAACGAGTTTTGGACAGGTATGAACCCGGCGCTGTGGGCAGCTTCGCTCCGTGTCGTCGGAATCGCTTCCTTCGGTGTCGGGACGTCGCGGGTGCGCGAGACGGCCCGCGTGACTTGGGGTTCGGGTGCATACTGGTGGTGTCTTCGGACCCGGTAGTGGGGCTTGCCGGACCCAACCTCGACAGTTGTCGACAACAGTCCCTATCTCAGCTGGTCGCGCTTCTGCGCGCCTGAGGTAGGGAGTGTCATGACAGCACCAATCGGTACCGGACCGGTCGTCGTCGGCGTCCTGCCCGGCCTCGCTCCGGGGGTCATCGAGGTTGCGTCGTCCATCGCGCGCCGCTTCGGTACGACGCTGGTGTGCGTCAGCGTGGATGCATCGCTCATCGATGCCGGTACGCGCTCGGACGGGTCGGTGATGGTGGAACCGATCGACCCTGACACCGCTGACGCGACACCGCAGGGCTTGTCGGACAGTGACGAGGCGGCAGTACGTGCTGCCGCAACGACCTACGGCGTCGACGTCACGTTCGTCCCGGGTGTCGGGGATCCGAGCCGGGCACTGTCGCAGGTGGCCGAAGACCGCGACGCGGCGATGCTGGTCGTCGGGGCCAGGACGGGAGCGGGTCGAATCGCGGAGTTCTTCACGGGGTCGGTCGCGGCACGGCTGACCCATCAGCAGCACCGTTCAGTGCTCGTAGTGCCCGTTGATCCGGTCGGGTTCGATGCCCCACTGCCATGGGACACCCCGTGACCGGCCAGCTTGTTCTGCTCCGCCACGGACAGAGCACTGCGAACGCTGCCGGCACCTTCACCGGCTTGCGAGACGTCGCGCTGACCGAACAGGGCACCGCCGAAGCGAATCGGGCTGGGTTGCTACTTCTGCATGCGGGCATCCGACCGGACCTCGTGCTCACGTCGACGCTCGAGCGGGCGCTCCATACGGCGGAGCTCGTCACCGACGTCCTCGGACGTGATGCGCCGATCGAGTCGACGTGGCGGTTGAACGAGCGGAACTACGGCGCCCTCACCGGCATGTCCAAGCAGAATGCGCAAGCGGCGTTGGGGGCGGAGCAGTTCTTCGCTGTTCGCCGGACCCGCACGGGTCGGCCGCCACGCATGTCGATCCGCGCGTGGCTGGCGCTCCGGCGGACGACGGCGCTTCGTGGACTGCCGTGGGCGGCAGTTCGTCGAACCGAGACACTCTCCGACGTCATCCGCCGGGTCCAACCCGTCCTGTCGGACCGCATCACCCCGGCACTCCGCGACGGGCAGACAGTGCTCGTCGTCGCGCACGGCAACTCACTGCGGGCACTGTGTGCCTGCATGGACGGCCTGACTGACGGTGAGCTCGCGGACCTGAACCTCCCCACGGGCGAACCCCTGATCTACCGGTTCGACGGCGACGGCGGGTTCTGTCCGCGGGGTGGGAAGTACCTGCACCCGGCAGCACGAGCAGCAGCGGCAGCGGTCGCTGCGGAAGGTGGAACATGACCTCCCGAACGGACACGGACCTGCCCGATGGGCAGCTCCCGCCCGACCCGGACATCGACGCCAACGACCCGGAACGTATCGCCCGGCCAGTGCATCTGCGGTGGCGGTACCTCGGTGTCGTCGCACTCGGCGGCGCCATCGGTACCGCCGCACGCGACGGACTCAGCACCGCGTTCCCCGCTCAGCACGGAGTGTCCTGGGCGATCTTCTGGATCAACATCGCCGGCGCGCTCCTACTCGGTGTGCTGCTGGAACACCTCGCGCATCGCGGACCTGACGAGGGTCGCCGCCGGACACTGCGCCTGCTTCTGGGGACTGGTGTCCTCGGCGGGTTCACCACCTACAGCACCCTCGCGACCAGCACCGCGGTGTTATTCCTCGACGGCCGAGGGTTGGCCGGCACCGGGTACGGGCTCCTGACGGTCCTCGCCGGCGCGATCGCCACCGGTGGCGGCCTCGCGATCGCGGGCTTGGTCCGACCGAACGGAGCCACATCATGAGCGCCCTGGCCTTCCTCAGCGTCGCTGTCGCTGGCGGTGTCGGCGCGGCCGCACGGTTCTTCCTGGATGGTGCGATCAACCGGGGTCGGCAGTTCCGGCTCCCGGTCGGGACGCTGACGATCAACATCACCGGCTCGTTCCTGCTGGGCTTGATCACCGGCGCCGCCGGTCACCTCGGCGCTACCCCCGTCGCGGTGCTCGGAACAGGGCTCATGGGTGGCTACACCACGTTCAGCACCGCCAGCTTCGAGACCGTCCGCCTCGCACGCACCGGCCGCACCACCGCGGCTGCCGTGAACGGGCTTGGGATGCTCGTCGTCTCCGTCGCCGCAGCCGCCGGGGGCGTCACCCTCGGCACCCTCACTTGACCATCCGACTCGGAGAAGAACAGCTCATGCACTTCGACATCACGATCGAGATCCCCCGCGGCAGCGGCAACAAGTACGAGGTCGACCACACCACCGGACGGATCCGCCTGGACCGGGCGGTGTTCACCAGCATGGTGTTCCCGCAGGACTACGGCTCGATCGACGACACTCTCGGCGATGACGGCGACCCCCTCGACGCGCTCGTGCTGCTGCCCCGGCCCACGTTCCCCGGCGTCGTCATCGACGTCCGCCCGGTCGGGATGCTCCGCATGGTCGACGAGAACGGCGGCGATGACAAGATCCTCACCGTCCCCGCCGGAGACGTCCGCTTCGACCACGTCCAGGACATCACCGACGTCGCCGAGCCGGTCCTGGTGGAAATCGAGCACTTCTTCGCCCACTACAAGGAGATCGAGCACGGCAAGCACGTCACCACCAACGGGTGGGCGAACCGTGTCGACGCCGAAGCCATCATCCGCGCCGCACAGGAACGGTTCACCCCGCACCCCTGACCGGCACCCGCGCACCCGCGCACCCGCGCACCATCCAGTGCGCGCCCTGAACCGCCGCGGGGAGGCAACTGGCGCCCAGTGATCGCCAGGAGGTCGTCCCTCCGCCTCCCCGCGGCCCACACCCGCACGACGAACCCGAAAGGCGACAACCGCCATGAACGACTACATCAGCAACGTCCACCACACCACCCACCATCAGGGCGAGTACGTGACCCACACCAGCCGCCCCGTCACCATCAGCAGCCTGCACGGCTCCCGGATCCTCGACTCCCGCGGCTACCCAACGATCCAGGTGCATCTCGAGCTCGAGGACGGCACCGTCGTCACCGGCGACGCCCCCGCAGGCGCATCCACTGGCGCGCATGAGGCTGTCGAGCTTCGCGACGGCGGCAGCAGCTACGGCGGCCGCGACGTGAGCCAGGCACTGCACCTCATCACGGCGGACGTCGCACCGATGATCACCGGCCAGTCGTGGACCTCAATCGGGCAGGTCGACGCCGCCCTCGCTGCCCTCGACAGCACCCCGAATTACCGCCGGCTCGGCGCGAACAGTGTCGTCGCGACCTCGATCGCGATGGCACGCGCTCTCGCCGCCGCAGCGGAGCTGCCGCTCTGGCGTTGGATCGCAGACGTCACCGGCAGCACGCCTCGCTTGCCCGTCCCGCACTTCAACGTCCTCAACGGCGGAGCGCACGCAGCGAACGCGCTCGACTTCCAGGAGTTCATGATCGCCCCGGTGAACGCCGACACCATGACCGACGCGGTTCGGATCGGGTCAGACGTCTACCACGCACTGGCGGCACTGGTCCGGGAACGGTTCGGCAGTCTCGGTCTCGGCGACGAAGGTGGCTTCGCGCCATCGATCGCCGCGCCCGAGGAGGCCCTCGACCTCCTCGTCGCCGCGATCAGTGCCGCTGGCTACGAGCCCGGCGTCGACACCGTCGCGATCGCACTCGACCCGGCGGCGAACGAGTTCGCGCTCGGTGACGGTAGCTACCGGGTCGTGGACCGCCGGCTCGACCGCGCAGGCATGGTCGACTACTACCGCGACCTCATCAGCCGGTATCCGATCCGGAGCATCGAAGACGGCTTCTCCGAAGATGACCACGGCGGCTGGAAGGCGATGTCGTCCGCGCTCGGCGGCATGCTCCAGATCGTCGGCGATGATCTCTACGTCACCGATCCGCAGCGCATCCGCGACGGCGGGAAGGACGGGCTCTCGAATGCAGCGCTCATCAAGCCGAACCAGATCGGCACCGTCTCCCAGACCCTCGACGCGATCGGCGTCGCACGCTCGCTCGGGATGCGGAGCATGGTGTCGCACCGGTCCGGGGAAACCACCGACACGTTCATCGCGGACCTCGTCGTCGGCAGCGGAACCGGACAGATCAAGTCCGGCGCCCCCGCCCGCGGAGAACGCGTCGCGAAGTACAACCGGCTCACCGAGATCGCGGAGAACAATCCGGAGCTGCCCTACGGGCTGCGCTGACCCCGACCGGCCACCTCGTGGGCGACGCGCAGGAAAGCAGAACCAGCTGGCTGGGGCTCTCCCGACCAGATCGCCCGCAACGGCCGGGCAAGTGGCGGCCCGGCGAGCGGGACCCGCACCAGCGACCCGTCGTTGATGTCGGCGGCGACCGTGCGAAGGCTCATCACCGCCGGTGCGATTCCGGCCTGTGCGTTCGCCCGGATGATGCTCGTGGTCTCCAGCACCGCGGCCGGAACCGACATGCTCAAACCGGCCTCCCTGAGCCATGCGGCGAGGGTCGCGCGAGTCCCGGAACCTTCTTCCCGCAGGAGCAGAGCCGTCGCCGCCAGGACCTCCGCAGTGATCCCGGTCGACCGAGCCCAGGGATGGTCCGGCGCAACGACGACCGCGAGCTCATCGTCCGCGATCACCTGCGCGGACACACCTGCCGCCACCACCGGGGTCTCCGTGAACCCGAGGTCCGCGCCACCCGACTGCACGAGATCCGCCACCGCGGCGGAGTTGCCCGCGATCAGACGCACCCGCACGTCGGGTTCACGGCGGCGGAATTCGAGCAGCCAGCCCGGCAGCAGCAGCTCCGCGATGGTCTGTGACGCCGCGACGACGAGCGAACCCGTCGGAGCCCGCAGCACAGCCACTCCTGCCTCGAGGTGGCGAGACGCGTCGAGGACCGGTCCGGCCAGCCCGACGACGAGCCGGCCGGTCTCGGTCAGCACCGACCCCGTGGTCGAGCGGTGCACCAACAAGTGACCGACCATGCGCTCGGCGACCCGGATCCGAGCAGACACTGCCTGTTGCGTGACGCCGAGCGCTCCAGCGGCAGCGGAGAGCGAGCCGGTCTCGGCGACGCGTGCGAGCACGTCGAGTGTGTCGAGGTCGAGCGTTCGGTCCGTGAGTCGCCGTAGTGTCACAATCAACGATTGTGCCCCGCCAAGAGGTTCCCGGTACCGCCAGAGGCAGGATTCGCGCAGGCTTGGCCCATGACAACGCTCCGCACCGACCCTGCACCCGCGAACGGTAGCCAGCTGCCCCAACGGCCGCAGACGGCGTTGTTCCGCGATCTGGAGCGGCCGGGCCTGATCGTGTCGAATCTCACACCGAACTGGTTCGCGTCGATCATGGGCACGGGCATCGTCGCCGTCGCAGCTGCGTCACTCCCACTGCAGTTCCCGGGACTCCGGTTCGCGGCGACGGTCGTGTGGGCGATCGCCGCGGTGTTCCTCGTCGCCCTCACGATCGCGACGGTGCTGCACTGGATCCGCTACCGGAGCACCGCAGCCGGGCACCACCTCAACCCGGTCATCTCCCACTTCTACGGCGCACCACCGATGGCGTTCCTCACCGTCGGCGCCGGGACACTCCTGCTCGGCAAGGACTGGATCGGCCTGCCCGCCGCCGTGACCATCGACTGGGTCCTGTGGACCATCGGCACCATCGGAGGACTGCTCACGGCAGTCCTGGTGCCGTACCTGGCGTTCACCCGCCACGAGAACAAGCCCGACTCCGCGTTCGGCGGTTGGCTGATGCCGATCGTCCCGCCGATGGTGTCCGCGTCCACCGGCGCGCTCCTCCTGCCCTACGCCCCCGCCGGACAGTGGCGCGAGACACTGCTGTGGTCCTGCTACGGCTTCTTCGGCCTCAGTCTCGTGACGTCGCTGGTCGTGATCACGTTGATCTGGAACCGGCTCGCGCTCCACAAGGTCGGTGCCGCCGGAATGGTGCCGACCCTGTGGATCGTCCTCGGACCGGTCGGACAGTCGATCACGGCGGTGAACCTCCTCGCCTCGAACGCCCCCACCGTCGTCGACGAATCCACCGCCCACGCGCTCCTGATCGTGGCGCTGGTGTACGGGTTCGCGATGCTCGGCTTCGCGCTGCTGTGGACCGTCATCGCCCTCGCCGTGACTGTCCGGACCGCCCGCGAACACCTGCCGTTCAGCCTGACCTGGTGGTCGTTCACGTTCCCCGTCGGCACCTGCGTCACCGGACTCAACGGGCTCGCCCTGCACTCAGGCCTGACCGTCGTTGCCGTCCTCGCCGTCATCTACTACGCCGGCCTCGTCGCCGCATGGATCACCGTTGCCCTTCGCACCTTTCACGGATCCGTCATCCGTGGCACCCTGCTGGCACCGCCACAGCCGGCATGAGTACCCCCGAGGAACTCGCTGACGTTCGATCGCTGAACGGTCTCGCGGAGACGTGGCGGACCGCGCCCGACGGCAGCCGACGGTTCGTCCCGAGCTTCGACCCACGATCCGGCGGCAGGTCCAGCCGCGTCCTGGTCCTGATGCAGTCGCCCGGCCCCCAGACCATCGCCGCAGCGCACGCAGCTATCTGCAGCGAGGACAACCCGGGCCCGACCGCGGCCGCGTTCCGAGCAGCCCGTATCGAGTCCGGACTCGCACGCGGCGAGTACGTCCGCTGGAACCTCATCCCATGGGAACTGCCCGACCGCGTGCGACTCGCGGACATCGACGAGGGGCGGCATGCCCTTGCCACACTGCTCGCGGCCCTCCCCGCGCTCACTGCGATCGTCACGTACGGGGCCGTCGCCCTCGACGGCGTCATGCGACACCTCACCCTGGACGAGCACCCCCGACTCCTCCCGGTCATCGCAGCACCACATCCGTCTCCCGCCAACGGCCGCCACCGCTCGGAACAACACTTCCGTTCCGTGCAAGCACTCCGGCTCGCCGCGCGAGCGCAACAGACGTAGCAAATACGAACGATTCCGCTACAACTATCCGTACCGGCGGTCAGTCAGGGTGCGAGGCGCCGTGTCTTGTAGCGGAACCCAGTCCCGGAATCTACGTGCCGCCACTACCCCTCCTGGTCGAGTTTCGCTACGTTCTTCCCATGGGTCACCTTCTCGGGTACGCGCGCGTGTCCACCACAGACCAGGACGCGTCGCTGCAGATCGACGCGCTCAACGCCGCTGGCTGCTACCGCGTGTTCGTCGACACCATGTCCGGGTCGCTCCAACACCGGCCCGAGCTCGACAAGCTCCTCGACCAGCTCCGCCCCGGCGACACTCTTGTCGTCTGGCGACTCGACCGGCTCGGCCGGTCCATCCGGCACCTCATCGATCAGCTGCACGCTCTCGCCGAGCGCGGGATCGGGTTCCGGTCCCTGCAGGAGACCATCGACACCACCTCGCCCGGCGGCCGGCTCGTGTTCCACGTCTTCGCCGCGTTGGCGGAGTTCGAACGGGACCTCATCAAGGAACGCACCAACGCCGGCCTTGCCGCCGCTCGAGCCCGCGGCCGCACCGGCGGCCGACCATCTCGGCTCTCGGTGGACCAGGTGCGGACCGCGCGCCGGCTCTACGAGCAGCAGGACATGACCGTCGCGCAGATCGGCGACGTGCTCGGCGTTAGCCGCACCACCATCTACCGTGCACTCGCGAAGCACGCCGAGCCCGTCGCGGCGCGACGAACCAAGCCTTCCCCAACGATGTAGCTGGCCATGGACGCGAGCGAGCGGTGGGGCATCCTTCGACTGCACGTCGAGGACGCCATCCCGCTCGCCACCCTGGCCCGCACCACGGGCGTCGCTGAGCGCACCCTGCAACGCTGGCTGGCCCGCTACCGAACCGGCGGATACCCGGCTCTCGCCGACGGCACCCGCACCGATCACGGCGCCCGACGGACGGCACCGGAACTGGTGCGCCTGATTGAGGGGCTCGCACTCACCAAGCCACGACCCTCGATCGCCACGATTCACCGCCAGGTCGACAATTACTGCACCAAACGAGGTCTCTCGGCGCCGTCATACTCCGTTGTGCGGTCGATCGTGAACGGGCTTGATCCCGGGATGGTGACGCTCGCGCTTGAGGGGCCCGGGTCATATCGGGACAAGCACGAACTGCTGCTCCGACGTCGTGCGGATCGCCCCAACGCGATCTGGCAGGCGGACCATACGATGCTCGACCTGCTCATCGTCGGACCCGACGGCAAGCCCGAACGGCCGTGGTTGACGGTGATCCTCGACGACTACTCCCGCGCGGTCTGCGGGTACATGGTGTTCCTCGGCGCCCCATCCGCCGCGAACACCGCGCTCGCGCTCCGGCAAGCGATCTGGCACAAGCCGGAACCGGACTGGCCTGTCTGCGGGATCCCAGACGTGCTCTACACAGACCACGGGTCCGACTTCACCAGCCACCGAATCGGCGACACCGCCGCCGTGCTGCACCTCCGCATCATCCACTCGCAGGTCGCTCGCCCCCAGGGCCGCGGGAAGATCGAGCGGTTCTTCGGCACCATCAACACCGAGCTGCTCCCAACGCTCCCCGGCCACCTCGCACCCGGATCCTCGGCGCCGACGCCGGCGCTGGATCTCGCCGGTATCGACAGTGCCATCAACACGTTCATCCGCCGCTACAACGCCCGCATCCACCGCGAGCTCCGGAAGAGCCCACTGGAAGCGTGGATCGCAGACGGGTGGCTGCCACGAATGCCGGACTCCCTCGAGCAGCTCGACGGGTTCCTGCTCACCGTCCCGACCACGCGCGTCGTGCAACGAGACGGCATCCACTTTGAAGGGCTCCGCTATACCGCAACCACTCTCGCACCCTTCGTGGGCAGCACCGTCAGCGTCCGGTACGACCCCCGCGACGTCACCGAGATCCGTGTCTTTCACCGCGACGCGTTCCTGTGCACCGCGATCAGTACCGCGCATCAGACCGAGACCATCAGTCTCAAGCAGATCCAGGCCGCCCGGAACGCGCAACGAAGAGCCCTGCGCGGGCAGATCCGCGAACGCATCGCGATCGTCCGCCCGACACCCGATGATCACACCCCACCAGCACCCGCACCGGATCAACCGCGACTAAAGACCTACGAGGAGGACCGGTCATGACGAGCCAGTTCATAATCACGAAGGAACACCGTCGCTTCGCGGAGTTCGCCGACGCCGTCCGGAAGCAGAACACCATCGGCGTCTGCTTCGGCCCCGCTGGCGTCGGCAAAACCCTCTCCGCACGCCGCTACGCCCACTGGGACAGCATCGGCCCGTTCATCGCCAGATGGGCCGCACGCAGCGAAGACGACACGAAGATCTACGCCGCCGCCCACCGAGCCCGCACCGTCTTCTACACGCCCGAGGTCTCCGCCACGATGCGCGCCCTGCAGGACGACCTCCGGCACGACATGCTCCGCACCGAACGCTGCATCGAGGAACACCTCCTGCACCAGGGTCGCCACTTCGACCACGCACACGGCCCCAACCCGTCCCTGCTCGAGCTGATCATCATCGACGAGTCCGAACGCCTCACCGGCAACGCGATCGAGTGGCTCCGCGACCAATACGACCGCACCGGCATCGCGATGATCCTCATCGGCATGCCCGGCATCGAGAAGCAGTTCAGCCATTACCCGCAGCTCTACAGCCGCCTCGGTTTCGCCCACCAGTACCGTCCGCTCGGCCACGACGAGCTGCTCTTCGTCCTCGAACGTCAATGGCGCAAGCTCGGCAAGACGCTCGACCCCGACGACTTCACCGACGCGCAAGCCATCGCCGCCGTCGAACGCATCACCCGCGGCAACTTCCGGCTCCTTGAGCGCCTCCTCCCTCAGATCCAACGCGTCCTGAAGATCAACGAGCTCGACGTCATCACCAACGACGTCGTCGAGGCCGCCCGCAGCACCCTCGTCATCGGCACCACCTGACCGGACACCGATCGCAGCGAAAACGACGACTCAGAGTGAGGCTGCTCACAACCCGGCGCGTCGCGGATCCCAGGCCACCTGTCCACAAACGATCGTTTCCGGGGTGAGCGAACAGACCTCGGACCCGGACGTCAGTCGCTCTCGCGGCCACGTCCGACATGATCCCGCCTCTTTGTCGCGTGTCGGGCCGGTACTCCCACGTGCAACAGCTGAGTGCGGGCCCGTGGCGTCGTGGTCATACGCCGCTTTGCAGGAGCGGTCGGTGCCACAAGCGGCGGCGTTGTACGCGTTCCACGCCGTCGTGACTCAGCCGCCCGTCGCGGCGACGGCATCGCATGGCCTCCGCGCCGGAGCCGACGTGACTACGGCTGCGCGTCGACGACGACCCTCGAGCGCGCCGGCCGGTGCCAGACGAGCGCCGACCGTGCGGCATCCCGCGCGACCCTGAGGACACGGAGCACCACGATGTCGTGGTCGCCCGCGCGGTGGACACCCTCGACCGAGCACTCGAACCACGAGTGGGCACCGTCGAGGAAGACCGCACCGGACCCGGCGGCGGCGTACTCGATGCCGTGCAGGCGCCGCGCACGGTCCCGCGACGCCAACTGCGCCGTGTGCGGCCCGTGTCCGTCGCCGAGCACCGAGATGCCGAGCGTCGGCGCTGCTGCGAGGTCGGGCCACGTCGTGGACGAGTGCTGCACGGCGATCGTCGCCAGCGGCGGGTCGTAGGAGACACCGACGGTGAAGGACGTCGCCACCATCACCACGGGGGAACCGTCGACGCACGCGGCGATCGCGGCCACGACGGAGGGCACCTCGGCGATGGCCTCACGGATGTCGAGCGGGTCCTCGATGAAGTGGTCGTGCACGGGGTCCTCCTCGGGGAACGAGTGGTCGGGGACGAACGGTCAGGAGCGGGCGAGCACGGCACGGGCCCGACGCTCGTCGGACCGCATCGCGGCGACGAGCGCGTCCGGCCCGCGGAACGTGCGCTGGCGTCGGATGCGCCGACCGACGGTGAGCTCGACGACCGAGCCGTACAGGTCGCCGTCGAAGTCGAGCACGTGGATCTCGACCGTGCGCGGTCGGTCCGGGAAGGTGCTGTTGCTGCCGATCGACACGAGGGCCTGCCGTGGCGGAGCGCCGACGGGAGCCGCGAGCCACCCGACGTAGACCCCGTCGACGGGGACGGGAGCAGCCGACTCGTCCTCGGGCCGCAGGTTCGCGGTGGGGAACCCCAGGTCGTGCCCGACCCCGGCACCGTGGACGATCACGCCGGTCAGGACGACCGGGGCACCCGGACGGCCGGACAGCGCACGCGCGGCGACCACGGCACCGCAGGCCACGAGCGCGAGCGCACCGAGCGCGACCGCGTCACCCGCCGTGGCGAGCAGCACGGCCGTCGCGGTGCTGCCGAGCACGGCGCCGAGCTGCTTCACGGTGTTGAAGACGCTCGATGCCGCCCCGACCGTCGCGGGACCCGCACCGAGGACCGCGGCGAGGGAGAACGGCGACCAGACGAACGCGTTCGCGATCCCGAACCCGGTGAAGGCCGCGGCGATCGTCCAGAGGGGCGCCGCGGCACCGACGAGCACCGCGGTCAGTGCCACCGACACGACGAGCAGGACGGCTCCGACCGTCGCGGTCGCCCGGGGCCCGGCGGTGTTCGTCATGCGGCCGACGAACGGCGCCGAGGCGAGGCACGCGACCCCCATCGGCACGAGCACGAGGGCCGCCGATCCCGCACTCAGCCCGCGGGTCTGCTGCAGGTCGAGCATGAGCGGGATCGGGGCGGACCCGACGCAGAACGACGCGGCCGTGGCGCCCCACGACCCGGTCACGAAACCGCGGTCGCGGAAGAGGGCGAGCGGCACGAGGGCGCGGTCGCCGGCACGCCGCTGCCGGACGAGGACGGCTGCCACCACCGCGGCGCCGAGCAGGACCGCACCGCCACGGGCGACCGGGTCGGCGAGCAGCCCGGTGTCCGTGCCCTGCACGCCGACGACCACGCCGAGGACCCCCACGGTCACGCCGACGACGGCGAACAGGGGCAACGGGACCGCGATGCGCCGCGAGACGGGCACGAAGCGGAGGACCGCGATCGCCGTGACGATCCCGACGGGCACGTTCACGAGGAACACCGACGGCCACCCCCACGCCTCGACGAGCAGCCCGCCGACGATCGGCCCGGCGACCGTCGCCGCCCCGCCGCCGGCGCTCCAGACGGCGAGCGCGACGGCGAGCCTCGGCGGTTCGAACAGCGACCGGATCACGGTCAGGCACTGCGGGGTGAGCAGCGCAGCGCCGAGGCCCTGGACCGCACGCCAGGCGACGAGGGCGACGATCCCGGGCGCGGCCGCGCACCCGACGGAGGCGATCGTGAAGACCGCGAGCCCGACGAGGTACACGCGCCGGTGTCCGAACCGGTCGCCGAGCCGGCCCGCCACGAGCAGCGGGACGGCGAACGCGAAGAGGTAGGCGCTGTTCACCCACACCGACGTCGACGCGTCGGCACCGAGGTCACGCCCGAGGTCGGGCAGGGCGACGGACACGATCGTGCTGTCGAGCAGCAGCATGAAGAAGCCGAGGCAGAGCCCGCCGAGCGCGAGCCACCGACGGGCCGGGGTCACCTCACACCGCCAGGTTCTCGCGGAGTGTGGCCCCCGGGTACCGCGGCGCGAGGGCCCCGCGGCAGCGGAGCTCCGGCACGAGCAGTTCGCTGAGGTCGGCGAACCCGGACGGCATCCCGAGCGGGCTGGACAGCATGTAGCCGCCCCGCCCACCGGTCGCGGCGAAGTTCTCCTGGAGGGCGTCGGCCACCCCCGCGGCGTCGCCGACGAGCATGTGGTCGAGGCCGGTCGCGGCGCGCCACCCGTGCTCGAAGAAGTCGTCTCGGTCCATCGTGTGGTCCTCCCCGAACTCGGCGACCAGGCTGCCGACGAGTCCGGCCGGGCTCGCCTGGGCGGCGACGATCTCGTCGCGCAGGTCCCCGAGCCGAAAGGAGGCCGGCAGCGTCGAGAAGTCGTACCCGGCGTTGTGCGAGATGAAGGTCCCGACGGCCTCGCGGTTCCAGAACGACAGGAGCGAGTCCCGTCGGGCCTGGGCTTCGGCGACCGTCGCGCCGACGATCACCTGGGTCGCCCAGAGGATCCCGACCCCGGCGGGGTCCCGTCCGGCGTCCGTCAGTGCCGCGTCGAGGGCGTTCCGGTGTCGGAGCTGCCCGGCGACGCTCGCCCCGAACCCGAACACGAGGTCGGCGAACGACGCACTCGCGGCGATGCCCCGCGGCGAGTTGCCGGCCTGCACGACGACCGGGTGGCGCTGCGGACTCGGGACGCTGGCGAGCGGCCCCCGCACCTTGAAGAACCGGCCGTCGTGGTCGATGGGGTGCACGCGCGACGGGTCGGCGAAGCGCCCGGTCGCCCGGTCGCGGACGATCGCGTCCGGCGCCACGGAGTCCCAGAGCGCACGGCAGACGCCGATGAACTCCTCCATCCGCTCGTACCGGAGGTCGTGGTCGATCAGGTGGTCGGAGCCGTAGTTCGCGGCGTCCGCACCCCGCGAGGACGCGACGACGTTGAACGCCATCCGGCCGCCCGTGACGTGGTCGAGCGAGTTGAGCAGCCGTGCGGTGGAGAACGGGTGCGTGAAGGTCGACGAGTAGGTGAGTCCGAACCCGATGTGCTCGGTCACCGTCGACATCGCCGCGATGACCGGCGACATGTCCTGCCGGGGCCACTGGATCCCCCACTCGACCGCCGGGTCGATGCTGCCGCGCCACGTGCTCGGGACACCGGAGCCGTCGCCGAAGAACAGCATGTCGACGCCGGCGCGCTCGGCCGTCCGGGCCACCTCCATGTACATGCGGACGTCGGGGAAGTCCTGGCCGACCCAGCTGCCGGGTGCCGCCCAGCGCCCCTCGGTGTGGGTGAAGGACAGGTCGTAGGCGATGTGCATGCCGCTCACGGGGCACCCACCGGCGACGCCGCCCACGCCTGCCACAGCGCGGTGGTCTCGCCAGCGTCCGTGACGACACCGACGTTGAGCTCGATCATCGTGAGCGCGGCGTCGTGCACGTCGATGTCGTAGGCGGCGGTGGCGTCCGACGGCACCACGACGGGCCAGCCGAGCTGCATCGCGTCCTGCGCCGTCGCGAAGACGCAGCACTCGGACGTGAGGCCCACGACGGTCAGCCAGCCGATCCCGGCGGTGGTGAGCCGCGCCTCCAGGTCCGTGCCGAGGAACCCGCTGTAGCCGCGCTTGACGACGCGGGTCTCGCCGGGCGCCGGCGCCGTGCGGTACCACTCGGCGCCGGCGGTGCCGATGCGGCAGGGCTCGTCCTCCGGCATCGGTCCGTCGAGCGCACCGCCGCGCAGCCACGTGCTGCTGTGCCACGGGGCGGACGGGTCGCTGCCGAGCTCCACCCAGACGACGGGGACGCCGGTGGCTCGCGCCTCGTCGACGAGGGCGCCGATCCGGACGATCGCGGCGTCCACCGCGGCGAACGCACGGTCGTCGAGCCCGTAGCCGGCGATGCGCGCGGGTTCACCGAAATCGCGCTGCACGTCGACGACGACGAGCGCCGGCGTGCGGCCACCAGCGTCCAGCAACCGGGCGAGTCGCGGGTCGAGCCCGCCGCTGCCGCCGGTCACCGGACGACCGCCGCGTCGTGCTGGCGGAGTGCCGGCAGGACGGTCTCGCCGAAGCGCACCATGTCCTGGTCGTACTCGGGGAAGATCAGCATGAGGCCGTCGAGCTCGCCCCGGTCGACGATGTACTCGATGTGCTCCGTGACGGTCTCGGCGGAACCGGCGACGTACGCCGTCTGGAACGCGTCCTCACCGGCAGCACCGTCCGCCCACGCACGGGCCTGCTCGGCGGGGACGCCCCACGACGCCCGCATCGAGGCCAGTGCCTCGCGGTCGACGCCGGCACCCCACGCGCGCACCTTCCGCTGCGCTGCCTCGTCGGTCTCGTCCTGCACGACGGTGAGCATCGAGTAGGTCCGGCACACCCGACCTTCGTCGGCCGCGCGGTCGTGGACGTCGCGGGACAGGTCGCGCATCTCGTCGAGGCTGTCCGCCGCGAGGAACGCACCGTCGGCGTACTTCGCCTGGAACGCGCGAGCGGCCTCGGACTTGCCGGCGCTGATGATCGTCGGCCTGCTGGCCGGGTGCGGGCGGGACTCGCAGGCGTCGAGGTCGAAGTACGGCGTGTGCATCGTGACGCTGTCCTCGGTCCAGAGGCGGGTGACCGCTTCGGTCCAGAGCTCGGTCATCCGGTAGCGGTCGGCGTGGCTGAGGCCGGCGTCCCAGATCCCGAACTGCTCGAACTCGGCCGCGTAGGCCCCGTTGACGATGTTCATGCCCGCCCGACCCCCGGAGAGGTCCTGCAGCGTCGTGTACATCTTCGCCGCGACGGCCGGGTTGTGGACGTTCGCGTGCATGGTCGCCCAGATCTTCACGCGCTCGGTCGCCTCGGCGATCCCGGCCATCATCGTCATCGACTCGAGGGAGCGTCCCCAGTGGTCGGTGCTCCCGCCGAAGCCGCGCCACTTCGCCATCGACATCACGAAGTCGAGGCCGATCGCTTCGGCGTGCAGGGCTGCGCGCTTGTTCCAGGCGTAGGTCGCCTCGGGGTGGGGGGCGGTGTCGGAGAGCATCCATCCGCCGTTGCCGATCGGGAGGAAGATCCCGTACTCCTTCGCGGGCATGGTGCGCCGCCTCTCTGGTCGTTGCTCGGTGCGTGTCACGTCGTGCCGGGTGGGTCGCGCGTCCGCGCGACCCACCGTGGTCACGGCGCGGGCCAGACGGTCTCGCCGTCCTTCGTGATCGCGTCGATGTACTCGTTCGTGAACCAGCTCTTCGCGTCGTCCGCGGTCACCGAGCTCTCCACGATGTCGAACTGGTGCAGCATGTCGACGAGCTTCGACACGTTGTCGGGGTCGATACCCCCGAGCGGCTGGCCCGGCGTCGGGTTGTCCGCGATGACCTTCGTCTCGGTCGTCCAGATCTTCGCGTTCTGCGCCTCGTCGTAGGTCGCGCCGGAGAGCTTCGCGGCGTACCCGACGCACTGCTTCGTCTTCGCGGCGCTCGACGAGCAGAAGTCGTAGGCGTGCAGGGCGGCGCGCAGGACGTCCTCGACGGCGGTCGGGTGTGCCTTCGCGAACGCGGGGTTCACGGCCATCGCGCCGATCGACGAGGGGATCCCGTAGTCGACGGGCTGCCACACGGTGACGTCGTCGCCGGCGGCCTTGAGCAGGTTCGGCTCGTTCGACACGAAGCCGGTGAGCGCCTCGAGACCGTTCTGCTTGCGCGGCAGGACCGAGGGGTCGTAGCCCTCCTTCACGAGGGTGAGCGAGTCCCAGTCCACCCCGGCCTTCTCCATCATCGCCCGGACGGAGGCGGGGACGTAGCCCTTGTGGCCGACGACCTTCCCGTCGAGCTGCGGGAGCTTCGTGATGTCCTTGTTCGTCATCAGGATGTCGAGCCCGGCGTTCGAGTAGGACGAGATGCCGGTGATGTCGATGCCGTTCGCCCGGGCCTGGATGAGGTCCTGCTCCGCGACGGCCGACACGGTCGCCTGGCCGCTCGCGAGGAGCTTGGTGTTCTGCGCGGTGTCGCCCGAGCCGGGCTTGAGGGTGACGTCGAGGCAGAGGTCCTTGAAGTAGCCCAGTTCGTCGGCCGCGATGTACTCGAGGATCGACGCCGAGGACTGGTACTGGTAGCCGGACAGGTAGGTGATGGGGCCGGCGGCCTTGTTCTCCTTGCACCGTTCGGCGGAGATGGCGCTGCCCTCGGACGAGCCGGTGCCCGCGCTCGAGCCGGTGCTGCAGCCGGTGAGGGCGAGGGCCACGGCGGCGGTGGCGGCGAGGGCCGCGAGCGCGGCCGTGGTGCGGTGCGGGCGGGTGCGGTGCGGGTGGGTGCGGTGCTGCATGGTCACTCCTGTGGGAAGGGATGGGTGGTGCAGGGCGGGGGCGGGGCGGGGTGCGGGTCGAGTGGGTCGGGGTGGTCGCCGGGTGTCGGCCTGGAGGCGCGGCTGGCGTCGCGTGGGCAGGCTCGCGCCGGCGTGTGGTGCTGCTCGGCCGCGGGGCGGCGGGCGGTGCGGTGGCCGGGCGGGGCGGCGGGTGGCGGGACGGCGGTCAGCGGTCGGCGGTCGCCGTCAGTCGTTCGCGGTGCGGTGCCAGCGGAGGACCCGCCGCTCGACGAGCGAGATGAGTCCGAGCAGGACCACGCCCATCACCGCGAGGATCGCGATCGCGGCGTACACCACGGCGAGCTGGTTCATGGACGACGCCGTGCTGATCACGGTGCCGAGCCCGCCCGTCGAGCCCGACGCGGAGAGTTCCGCCACGACCGCGCCGATGATCGACAGCGGGAACACGATGCGGAGCGCCGCGAAGACGAACGGCAGGGCGTTCGGGATCCGCAGGTGCACGAGCATCTCGAGGCGGGACGCGTCGATCGTCCGGTACACCTGCAGCACGGGCTGCGGGACGGACCGGAGCCCGGCCGCGGTGTTGATGAGGATCGGGAAGAAGCAGATGAGCGCCGTGATCACGAGCTTCGGCAGCGGGCCGAACCCGAACGCCACCACCAGGGCCGGGGCGATCGCGACCAGCGGCGTCACGTTGAGGACGATCGCGATCGGCATCACCGCGCGGCGGACGATCGGCAGCTCGCTCGTCAGCACGGCGAGGACGAACGCGGCCACGAACCCGATGCCGAGGCCGACGAGCGACTCGACGAGGGTGATCCCGGCGTTCTGCAGGTAGTAGGGCAGCTGCGTGGCGAGGGTCTCCCCCACCGCGGGCAGCGGCGGCAGCAGGTACGGCATCGTCGTCGCGCCGATCTGCCAGAGCACGGCGAGGACGGCGAGCATCACGACGAGGGGCGCCCAGACCGTCGGACGGATCCAACCCGGGAGCGGCCGACGGGTCGCTGCGGCCTCGGACTCGGCGGTGGTGGTCGTGGCGGAGGCGGTGGAGGTCGTGCTGGTGGTGGTCATCGTGTCGTCTCCCTCAGGCCGCGTCCGTCGCACGCCACGCGCTGTGCAACCGCGTGCGGACGAGGTCCTCGTACTCGTGGAAGCGCCGTTCCTCGAACAGACGCTGGTTCCGCGGTCGCGGCAGGTCGATGTCGATGACGTCGACGATGCGCCCGGGGCGCGGCGCCATCACGACCACGGTGTCCGACATCCGGACCGCCTCGGACACCGAGTGCGTGACGAAGAGCACCGTCGTCCGCAGCTCGTCCCAGAGGTCGAGCAGCTGGTCCTGCAGGGCCTCGCGGGTGAACTCGTCGAGGGCCGAGAACGGCTCGTCCATGAGCAGGACGTCGGGGCGCAGGCCGAACGCCCGGACGATCGCCGCACGCTGCTGCATGCCACCGGAGAGCTGGGCGGGCAGCTTGTCCTCCGCCTCACCGAGCCCGGCCATCCGGAGCAGCTGTCGCATGTCCGGGCCACTGTCCGCACCGCGCTCCGCGAGGTCCTCGATGGCGGCGCGCCGACGACCGGCACCGGGGTTGACCCGTCCGGCGAGGGAGACGTTCTGCAGCACGGTGAGCCAGGGCAGCAGCGCCGGCGTCTGGGGCACGAGGCCGATGAGCTTCGCCGCGCACGCCTGCGCCGGGGTGACGCCGTGGACCTGCACGTCGCCGCGGTCGGCGGGCTCCAGGCCGGCGACGAGCCGCAGCAGCGTCGACTTCCCGCAGCCGCTCGGGCCGATGAGCGACACGAACTTCCCGGGCTCGATCGTCAGCTCGACGTCGTCGAGGGCCTCCATGGCGCTCGGACCGCTGCCGTACACCTTGCGCACCGCGTCCACCCGGACCGCTGCTGTGGTCATCCGTTCCTCCATACCGTGGGCGAGCACGCAGGCTCGGTCTCGTATGGCGGAGAGCGTGCGTCGCGAGCTCGGGTTCGTCTGCGACGCGGAAATCCGCTGCTGGTGACGAGGTTAGGACGCTCGTGTTACGGAGTCGGGCCACATGTGTTGCGAACGTGTGAACGACTGCACGAGGTCAGCGCTGCGAGGGCGCCGCCGTCCGCCCGTCCCAGACGAGCACCTCGATCCCGAGGTCCTCGGCGGCCACCGAGACCCACCCGGCGAGCGCCCGCGCAGCGGGTTCGGCGACGACGAGGACGGCCCGCTCGACCCCGGGGACGGACTGCCGCAGCCACAGCAGCTTGAACAGGTCGGCCATCACCTTGTTGCGCCAGGCCGGCTTGTAGGCGCCCTGGTTCGCCACGAGCTGCACCACCACGCGGTCGTCGGCGTCGATGCCCTCGACCTCGACCCGGGCACGGTCGAGCACGACGGTGCGGGGACGGAGGACGAGCCCGAGTGCGGTCCCGGTGTCGTCGAGCATCCGCCGCTCGACGGAGTCGGGGGCGAACCGGCCCCAGTCGGAGCGGGCGTCGGGGACCTCGGTCATGTCGGCAGTGTAGGCGGCCGCTCAGTCCGAGCGCGCCGCCGACTCCAGTGCCTCCGCCGCCGCTGCCGCTGCCGCGCGCACGATGTCCGTGTCACTCACGGACTTCGCGTTGTACTCGGCCTTGTTCTTCACGGCGAGGAGTACCTCGAGGTGCTTCGCGACCGCCTGGCCGGCCGCCGCTCGGAGCACCGGAACGGCCTCGTCGTGGGCACCGGTCCGCGAGTACCTGCCGGTCCTCGCGACGCAGATCGCGTCCGCCGCGGCGATCCCGCTCAGCACGCACTGCACGACGAAGGCGTTCGCGAACGGCGACGTCGAGGTGAGCACCCCCGACTCTCCCCCGAGCTCGCGCAGCGTGTCGGCAGCGTCGAGGAACTCGGTGGCCTTCGCGAGTCGGCCCCGGCGGAACGACTCGTCGCCCTGCGCGGTGGTGCCGGTACGCGGTGTCACCCGGCCAGCGTACGGAGCTTCCGGGACAGCCAACGACCATCACCTGCGATGGGAACACCGTCCCTGGCGACGGACGCGAGGAGCGGATCCGCAGCGTCGATCTCGCTCTCGTCGAAGACCACCTGACGCACGACGTTCCCGGTCCACCCCTGCGCGCGTTCGCACAGCGCGTGGATGGCGTCCTCCGCCTCGGGACGACGCCCGGCGATGACGACGAAGCAGAGGTCGAGGTCACTGTCCGGCCGCATCTCACCCCGGGCACCGGAGCCGAACACGGCCGCGTACCGGAGTGGGAGGCCGTCGCACCCGACGGTGAGCCGCTCGAGGAGCTCGCGCCGCATGTCCGCCAGCGCTCGGACCGCACCAGCGGCGAGGTGGTCGGGGTTCAGCGCGAACGCCTTCGTCCGTCCGGTCCGGAACCCGTTGACGATGCCCTGTTCCGTCAGCCGGTCGGCGCTGTTCCGCACACCGGCGTACGAGCGATCGGGCACGAGCCGACTGATGTCCGCGATCGTCATCGGTCCGGCCGCTCGGGAGAGCACCATCAGCACGTCACCGTCGATCGCAGTGGTCACGGAAGCGAACGGGCGCTGGAGCTGCATAATGGTAGAAAACTACCGCAATCGGTAGTTTTCTACCACTCCGCCCCCTGTTGGTAGATCCCCTCAGCATCCGTCGTTCGCGGAGTCGAGAGCGAACCGGCCCACTCCGGAGCGGGCGTCGGGGACCTCGGTCATGTCGGCAGTGTAGGCGGCGTCACCCGCGCCGATACACTGTTATGAAAGAGCAGTTTCATAACAATCGATCGAGGATTGATGCAGCCGAGTCCGTACACGCCCGGAGAAGTCGCACGGATCGTGCCCGGTCGCGCCCGGCAGCTCGCCGAGGTCGACGAACGCCTCTCGACGCTCATCGACCTCGGGCGGCTCGTCGGACGGATCCGCGTCGACCACGCCGCCCGAGGATTCGGGAAGACGTCGCTGCTCCGCGAGTACCAGCGACGCGCGTCGGCCCGCGGCGCGGCGACGGTGTGGGTGACCGCGGGCGAGGAGCAAGGACTCATCGCGCAGATCGCAGCGAGTGTCCACACCATCACGGACGGCTTGGCCGAGCACGTCAAGACCGGGCTGCGGGAACGGATCGAGACACTGCAGCTCTCGGTCGGGGTCCCCGGCATCGCGACCGCGACCAGCACGTTCCGACCACCGACCGACGGTGACCGTCCGGAGCAGTCCGGAGCGCGTGCTCTCGAGGCAGTGATCCGGGCGGCCGTCGCGGAACGACCACTGGTGATCCTGATCGACGAGATCCAGTCCGCCGATCCCTCGGGGCTCCGGACGCTGGTGTACGCCTGGCAGCATCTCCAAGCCGAAGGCGCGGACGTCCCGGCAGCCGTGTTCGCTGCAGGGCTCCCGAACGCACCCGAGACCATCGCCGGGATCGTCACGTTCAGCGAACGGCTTGCGTACCGCCCGCTCGGGCCGCTCCACCGCGAGGCCGAGGAGATCGCACTCATCGGACCCGCTCGCGCACTCGGGGTCCACTGGACGCAGCCCGCGGTCGACCGTGCTCTCGCGATCGCGCAGGGATACCCCTACTTCGTGCAACTCATCGCGGATTCGGCCTGGACGGCTGCAGGACGGCCCGATCCGGGAAGCGCCATCGAGCTCAGCGCGGTCGAGCACGGACGCGACGCGATGCAGGCGGACCTCGATGCCTTGTTCCGAGCACGATGGTCTGCATGCTCTCCGTCGGAACGACGCATGCTCGCAGCCATCGCTGAACACGGGGACGGGCCGGTGTCGCGCGCTGCGATCGCGGCATCGCTGAACACGGGCAGCAACCAGCTCTCCACGCCCCGTGCACGACTGATCGACAAGGGACTCATCCAGCCCGCCGACCGCGGCACGCTCGAGTTCACGATCCCGGGGTTCGCAGCGTTCGTCCGCGACAGCGAGACGTAGGCACCACCCCTCGCGGTCAGCTCCCCCGCTCAGACCACCGACCACCCGCCGTCGCTCGGCAGCACCGCGCCGTTCACGTTGGCCGAGTCGTCGCTGAGCAACCACGTGATCGCCGCCGCGAGCTGCTCGGGCTGCGCCACCGGCGGGATCGTCGTCTGCATGATCGGCCCCACCCGTCCGGCCGCGTACTCGCTGCGCATCGGCGCCTCGATGTTCGTCGCCACCGCACCGGGCGCGACGGCGTTGGCACGGATGCCCTGCGGCCCGTGGAAGAACGCGACGCTCTTCGTGAACCCGGCGATCGCGTGCTTCGACGCCGTGTACGCAGCACCGGCGGCCGACGCCCGGAGCGCCGCCTCGGACGCCACGTTCACGACCGCACCGCGTCCGGCGGCGATCATCAGCGGCAGGACCGCTCGGGTGAGCCGCATCGGCCCGGTGACGTTCACGCTGAAGACGCGGTCCCAGGTGGCGTCGTCGACCTCGCTCGGCGGGAGGAACGCGTCCATGATGCCGGCGACGTTCGCGAGCCCGTCGACCCGGTCGCCGGCAGCGGCGAGGAGCGCGTCGATCGTCTCCGGCGCGGCGACGTCGCCGATGACGGTCTCGACGTCGAGGCCGGCGGCGTCGACGAGTTCGGCGCGCAGCACATCGAGCCGTTCGGCGACGACGTCGGTGGCGATCACCCGCCCGCCCTCGTTCGCGATGCGCGTCGCCGTGGCGCGTCCGATGCCGGAACCCGCTCCGGTGACGATGATGGTCCTGCCGGTGAACCGTCCGGCGGTGGTGTCGGTCATGTCGTCTCCTCACTGAGAGGCGCTCGCTGCGCCACCACAGTTGTAGCACTCAGTGCCGAAAGGAATCCATGAGCTCGACGAGCGACCGGCCGACCGGACGCCCGCGGACGATCGACCCCGCCGCGGTGTCGCTCGTGGCCCTGCGGCTCTTCGACGAGCAGGGCTTCGACGCCGTTTCGATGGACGACGTCGCGACGGCCGCCGGGGTCAGCCGCCGCTCGTTGTTCCGGCTCTTCCCGAGCAAGGCCTCGCTCGTGTGGGGCGGCCTCGACGAGTTCGCGGTGCGTTTCACCGACGAGCTCCGCCTCCGGCCGACCTCCGAGTCCGCGTGGGTCGCGCTCCGCGCCGCGTACCGGGTCGGCGCCACGTTCCCGGACGACACGATCGAGATCACCCGCCACCGCCTGCGGGTCATCCGCGCGAACCCCTCCCTCGAGCGCGGTGGGGATGCCGCGTCCACGGCCCTGACCGGGGTGATCGAGCGGTTCGTGGCCGAGCGGGACGGCGGATCGGTCGACGACCTCGCGACGCGGGTCCGCGCACACGCCCTCGCAGCGGCGGCGAGCACGGCGCTCACGTGGTGGGCGACGCACGGCGAGGGCCGCCCCGAGGACGTCGTCGACGAGGCACTCGCGCTGTTCGGCTGACGGACGGGAGGGACGGTGCGGGCCCGCACCGCGCCTCCCGTCCGTCACCGGTCGCGCCCACTGCCCACCGACGCCCGTCAGACCCGGCTCTCGATGCGCTTGCCGCGCACGTCGCGCGAGAGCGCGTCGATGCGCGCCAGGTCGTCGGCCGTGAGGACGACACCGGCCGCCGCCACGTTCTGCGCGACCCGGTCGGGGTTCTTCGACCCCGGGATCGGGACGACGTCGTCCCGCTGCGCCAGGATCCACGCGAGGGACAGCTGCGAGAGCGAGACGCCGTGCTCGTCGGCGATCGCGGTCAGTGCCCGGACGACCGCGACGTTCTGGTCGAAGTGCTCCGGCGCCCACCACTCGAGCATGTGCCGGATGTCGTCCTCGGGGTAGGCGGACCGCGGCTGGACGGCCCCGCCCAGGAACCCGCGCGCGAGCGGTGAGTAGGCCACGAGCCCGATGCCGAGCTCGTCGACGAGCGGGAAGAGCTCCTCGGACTCCCGGGCGAACACGGAGTACTCGGTCTGGAACGTCGAGATCGGGTGCACGGCGTGGGCCCGACGGAGCTGGTCACCGTCGGTGTTCGAGAGCCCGAGGTACTTGACCTTGCCGGCCTGCACGTACTCCGCCATCACGCCGACGACGTCCTCGATCGGCACCGCCGGGTCGTGGACGTGCTGGTAGAGGAGGTCGATCGAGTCGGTGCCGAGATTCCGCAGGCTCTGGTCGACGACCTCGCGGATGTGCTCGGGACGGGAGTCGGGCGCCCAGTCGTCCGCGGTGAAGCCGAACTTGGTGGCGATGGTGACCTCGTCGCGGACGGGCGCCAGGGCCGCTCCGAGGAGTCGCTCCCCGGCACCCCACCCGTACATCTCGGCGGTGTCGAAGTGGGTGACGCCGAGGTCGTGCGCGCGACGGATCGCCGCGATGGACTCGGTGTCGTCGGCGGGCCCGTACGCGAAGACCGTCCCCATCGCGCCGTAGCCGATGGATCCGACCGTGAGGCCCTGGGTCCCGAGAGTGCGCTGCTGCATGTGCCGTCCTTCCGTCATGTCTGGCGATGCAGATGACACTGTACGCCCGTTCTGTCAGTCTCTGACAACTTGGTCATGTTCCGCCTCCCTCGGTACGATGCCGTCGTGGGTGAGACGAGCGCGCGGACCGGTCTGCGGGACATCACGCGTGAAGCCGTGCGCGCGCGGATCGCAGCGGTCGCCGTCGCCCGGTTCGACCGCGACGGGTTCGACGCCGTCACCGTCGAGCAGATCGCGGCCGAGGTCGGCATCTCGGCGCGGAGCTTCCACCGGTACTTCCCGGCGAAGGAGGACGCCGTCATCGGCGATCCACTGCGACACCGGGGTGCGCTCGCGGAGGCGCTCCGGGAGCGTCCGGACGACGAACCGGCCTGGACCGCGCTGCGCGAGGCGTTCGTCGGCATGATGGTCCGCGCCGACGAGGACCCCGAGTCCGGTCGGCGGTCGGTCCGCGTCATGATGTCGACGCCCTCGCTCCGCGCCCGCAACCTCGAGAAGCACCTCGCCTGGGCGGACGTCCTGACGCCGATCCTGACCGAGCGGCTGCGCGCCGGGGACCCCGACGGCGCCGAGCTCGGTGCGGCCGTCCTCGTGCAGGCCGCGCTCGGGTGCTTCGACGTCGCGATCGCCACCTGGTCCGTCACCGACGAGGACGCTCCGGCCCTGCTGCGCCGGACGTTCGACACGCTCGCCTCGGCGGTCTGAGCGGTAGGGTCCGGGGCATGAACGTGAACGGGCCCTCGCCCTACTTCCAGTTCGACGGCACCGCGCTCCAGGCACTCGGGCGCTGGCAGGACGTCTTCGGCGGCGAACTCAGCATCGCCACCTTCGCGGACTTCTCGCGCACCGACGGTCCCGCCGACGCGGTCGCGCACGGGCAGCTCACCGGCGGCGGCATCACGCTGTTCGCCGCCGACGCCCCGACCGGCGAGACCTCGTTCTCGGCGACCGGGCTGCTCTTCTCACTGCTCGGCGCCGCCGAACCCGACGTGCTCCGCGGCTGGTTCGACGACCTCGCCTCGGACGGCACCGTCGTGGACCCGCTGCAGGAACGCCCGTGGGGCGACTGGGACGGCACCGTGCGGGACGTCTTCGGCGTCACCTGGCTGATCGGCTTCGAGGCGGCGGCACTCGCGTGACCGACCGCCCCACCGTGCTCTTCGTGTGCGTGCACAACGCCGGCCGGTCCCAGATGGCCGCCGGCTACCTGCAGCACCTGGCGGGCGACCGCGTCCGGGTGTTCTCGGCCGGCAGCGAACCGGCCGACCGCGTCAACGCCGTCGCGGTCGAGGCCATGGCGGAGGAGGGCATCGACATCGCGACCGCCGTCCCCGCCGTGCTCGAGACCGACACCGTGCGGGAGTCCGACGTCGTCATCACGATGGGCTGCGGCGACGCGTGCCCGGTGTTCCCCGGGAAGCGCTACGAGGACTGGGAGCTCGACGACCCGGCCGGGCAGCCGATCGACCGCGTCCGCCCCGTCCGGGACGCCGTCCGCGCGCGGGTCGAGCAGCTGATCGCGACCCTCTGAGCAGGGACCCCGACGCTACCGCTCGTCGAGCGCCAGCAGCGGTGCCCAGTACGCATCGGGCCCGTCGGCGACCACGGCGTCCGGTTCGAAGCGGAAGCCGTAGCCGCGGACGAAGTCGAGGGCCGCTGCCTGCTCCCCCGCCGCGTCGTCGTCCGCCTCGTCGAAGAGGTACTCGCCGTGTCCCATCCGGACGCCCGAGTCGCTGATCACCGTGAGGTCCCAGCGGCCTTCCTCGGCACGTTCGATCCGCACGACGGCGGCCTGCTCAGCGGTGAAGTCAGCCATGCGGCGAGCATACGGACGTCACGCGTCAGGCGCTCAGCTTCGCGAACGACGACCGGTGCCAGACCAGCGGGCTGTGCGCGAAGTCGGACATCAGACCGTTCACGCGGAGCACGACGATGTCGTGGTCGCCCGCCGGGTACGTGTGCTCCACCGAGCACTCCATCCAGATCGGTGCCCCCTCGAGGAACACCGCGCCCGTGTCCGACACCGTCGTGTCCACGCCGACGAAGCGCACGGACTTGTCGCGTGAGGCGAGCTGCCGCGTGACGTTCTCGTGCCGTTCGCCGAGCACCGAGACGCCGATGGACTCCGCTCCGGCGAGCGCCGGCCACGTGGACGACGAGTGCTGCACGGCGAACATCACGAGCGGTGGGTCCTGCGAGACGCCGACGGTGAAGGACGACGCGACGAGCACGGTGGGGGCGCCGTCGACGATCGCGGAGAGTGCGGCGACGCCGCAGGGGAACCCGGAGAACGCCTGCCGGAGGAGCGTCGGGTCCGCGGACTCGGCGGTGTAGGGCTTGATCATGCGCTGGTGCCTTCCTTGGTCGGTGCGGATGCGGCGGCGAGGACGACGTCCCGCCAGCGGGCGAGCCAGCCCTCGGTCGACGACTCGTCGGTGTAGTGCTTGTCGTTCAGGTACAGCCCCTGCACGGGCACGGTGGCACCGAGCTCGACGAGCACGGGCTTGAGGAACACCTCGGGGGCCATGTGGTGCGCGGGACCGGCGCCGAGCATGAGCGGGACGGCGGTCACCCCGGCGAGCCCGTCGGCCGTCGCGAACTGGTCGAGGAACAGCTTCAGGACGCCCGTGTAGGTGGCCTTGAACGTGGGCGAGGCGACCACGACGAGGTCGGACGCGGCGACGGTCGCGACCGCGGCCTGCACTCCGGGGTCGCCCCAGCCGAGGATCCCCGGGCCGAGGGCGATGACGTCGACGACGTGGTCGGGCGCGGACCCGGTGAGTCGTTCGGCGACGATCGTCGCGGCCTCGAGCGTGTGCGAGCCGGGCTTGGGGTTGCCGGCGACGACGGTGGTGATCATGGCGACCGTTCCTCTCTCTCGGATCTCATCCAACGCCGTGGCGGTTACCCCGTCGTGAAGGTGCCGTTACCGTTCATTGCGCGAGCCGCCCTGGTGGTGACCACCCGGAAACCGCAGGTCAGGGGCGGAGTCGAGCCGCGCCTCCCGGCAACTCGCGTGTCAGAACGCGAGCAGGTTCTCGCGGAACGTCTCGTGCTCGTAGCCGCCCCTGACCAGACCGCGGCGCCGGAGCACCGGCGCGAGTCCGTCGCAGACCTCGGTGAGGTTCTTCCGGGTCACCGGGAGTCCGACCAGGAAGCCGTCGGCGCCGGAGGCGGCGATCGCCTCCTCCATCTGGTCGGCGACCGTCTCGGGGCTGCCGACGAGCCGGACCGATCCCGTGGTGTCGCGCTGCGCGGGGAGGGCCTCGCGGAGCGTCTTGCCGTCGGCCTTCGCCAGGAACGCCTCGATGACGCTCTGGTGCCCGTTGCTCTTGCCCTTGAGGTCCGCCGGGAGCGGTTCGTCGAGGTCGAACTGCGCGAAGTCGAACCCGGACGTGTACGACAGGTTCGCCAGCTGCGCGTCGATGTTCTCCCGGGTGGCGGCGAGCTGTCGGGCCTGTTTCGCCTCGGCCTCGTCGTCGGTGTCGGCGAGCACGGGCTCGACGAGGAACAGGATCTTCGCGTCCGTCTCCTCGCGGCCGAACCCGACCATCCGTCGGTGCATGTCGTCGACGTACTCGCGCATGGCGTCGACGCCCGGTGCCGAGGCGATGAGCGTGTCGGCGTTGCGCGCGCCGAGGTCGCGACCCGCCGGGGAGCCGCCGGCCTGGCAGACCACGGGGTGTCCCTGGGGGCTGGCGACCGTGTTGAGCGGCCCACGGGTGCGGTAGTACTTCCCCGCGAAGTCGGCGTACCGCACCTTCGTGTGGTCGGCGAAGACGCCGGTCGCCTCGTCGAGCACGAGGGCGTCGGCGTCCCACGTGTCCCAGAGCGCCCGGACCGCGTCGATCCACTCGTCGGCCATCGCGTACCGCTCGTCGTGCTCGAAGTGCTGGTCGTAGCCGTAGTTCTGCGCGGCCGCGTGCGGTGAGGCCGTGACGAGGTTGATGCCGACACGGCCGTGCGTCAGGTGGTCGAGCGTGGACATCAGCCGGGCCGCGAGGAACGGCGGGTAGAAGGGCGTCGCGGCGGTCGCGATGATGCCGAGGTGCTTCGTCGCGGCGGCGAGCAGCGGGACCAGCGGCATGGGGTCGTGCCGCACGATCGCGGAGCGCAGCGAGTGCTCGAACGAGGAGCCGAACACGTCGGGGAGGACGGACGAGTCCTCGAGCATCATGAAGTCGAACCCGGCCCGCTCGAGCGAGGTGGCGGCGTCGACGAAGAGCTGCGGGTTGGCGACGTCGTGGCGGACGTTGCCGGACCACTGCCCGTTCCAGCCGTAGACGCCGAAGCCGTAGCCGAGGAACCAACCGAGGTGGAACATGGGTGTGCCTTCCGTGGGAGGTGGTGTGGTGCCGGACGGTGCTGCGCCCGGTGGTACGGCAGCGGGTGGTAGTCGATGGCGGCGCCGAGCTCGGCGGCGGCGCGGAGTCCGAAGCGCGGGTCGCGCAGGAACTCACGGCCGACGAAGACGACGTCCGCTCGGCCCTCGGCGACGACCGCCTCGGCCTGGTCGGCTGTGGTGACCAGTCCCACCGCGCCGACCGGTGCACCGGTGGCGGCCCGCAGCCGTTCCGCGTGCCCGACCTGGTAGCCCGGGAACACCGGGATCTCGGCGTCCGGGACCATCCCGCCGGTGGACACGTCGAACAGGTCCGCGCCGGCGGCCACCGCCCAGGAGGCCGTGGTCGCCGTGTCCTGCTCGGTCCAGCCCCCGGGGACCCAGTCGGTCGCCGAGAAGCGCACCAGGATCGGGAACCCGTCGCCGAGGGCGGCGCGCAGGTCGCGGACGACGTCGAGCAGGAGGCGGGCCCGTCCGTGGAGCGAGCCGCCGTACTCGTCGTCGCGCGTGTTGGCGAGCGGGGACAGGAACTGGTGCAGCAGGAACCCGTGCGCGGCGTGCAGCTCGACGAACTCGAACCCCGCGTCGCGCGCCCGGACGCCCGCCGCGACGAACGCCCGGTGGATCCCGCGGACCTCGTCGGTGCTGAGTTCCCGCGGGGCCGCGTACCCGGTGTACGGCACGGTGGACGGTCCCACGACGAGCCACCCGCCGTCCGCCACGGGCACGGTGCCACGGACCCGGTCCCAGCTCCGCCCGGTGGACGACTTGCGACCGCCGTGGCTCAGCTGGATGCCGATGCGGACGCCCTGGTCGCGGACGAACGCGGTGGTCGGGCGCCAGGCGTCGCGCTGCGCGTCGTCCCAGAGCCCGAGGTCGTACGGCGTGACCCGGCCCTCCGGGGTGACGGCGGTGCACTCCGCGACGATCGCCCCGGCGCCGCCGAGCGCGAGCCCGCCGAGGTGCACGTGGTGGAACGGGGTCGGCATGCCGTCCCGGGCCTCCACCGTGAACATCGTCAGCGCGGGCACCCAGAGCCGGTTGCGGAACCGGGTGCCGCGCAGCTCGATCGCCTCGAACAGCGCCGGGGCGCCCGGCATCAGAACGCCCGCAGGTTCTCGCGGAGCGTCGTGCCGGTGTACTCGTCGCGGATGAGCCCCCGGCGGCGCAGGGCCGGGGAGAGGCCGTCGGCCACCATCGCCATGTTGAGACGGGTCGTCGGCATGTAGACGAGGAAGCCGTCGCCGCCGACGTGCTCCATGAACTCGCCCATCTTCGCCGCGACGGTGTCCGGCGAGCCGACGAACCCGAGGTCGTTCACCTGGTGCGAGGAGGCGACGACCTCGCGCAGCGTGCGGCCCTGCTGCCCCTCGAAGAGCTTCTCGATCGAGGTGTACTCGCCGTTCTGCTTCGAGATGTCGATGTCCTCGACCCGGGTGTCCGGGTCGATCGCCCCGAAGTCGATGCGACCACCGGACGTGTACGACATGTTCCAGAGGTTGTACTCGATCGCCTTGTCCGACGACATCGCGAGCCGGGCGGCCTCCGATGCGGCCTGCGCCTCGGCGTCGGTGGCGGCGATGGTCGGCGTGACGATGAACAGGAACTTCACGTCGTCCGGGTTCCGGCCGGCGGCGGCGACCCGGGCGCGCATGTCGTCGCGGTACGCCTTCGCGCTCTCGGGCGTCTTCGACAGGGCGATCATCGTGTCGTCGTGGAGCGCGGCGAGCTGCCGGCCCATCTCCGATCCACCGGCCGAGCAGATCGGGACGACGCCCTGCGGCCCCGGGATCGTGTTGAGCGGCCCGCGCGAGCGGAAGAACTCGCCGCGGTGGTCGATCGGGTGCACCTTCGTGTGGTCGGCGTAGACGCCCGCCACCGGGTCGGCGACCACGGCCCCCGGTTCCCAGGACCCCTGCAGGGCCTTGACGACGTCGGCCCACTCGATCGCCATCCGGTAGCGCTCGTCGTGGTCGAGGTGCTGCTCGTAGCCGTAGTTCTGGGCGACGCGGTCGGTGACGCTCGTCACGACGTTCATGCCGATGCGCCCCTCGGTGAGGTGGTCGAGCGTCGTGCCGAGGCGTGCGGCGAGGTACGGCGGGTACTGGATCGTCGAGAACGTCGGGACGATGCCGATGTGCTTCGTGGCCTGCGTCATGAGCGGGACGAGCGGCATGGGGTCGTTCTTCGGCGCCATGAACCCGCGCCGCAGCGAGGTGTCGGCGGTGCCGCGGTACGAGTCCTCGACCATCGCGGTGTCCTCGATGAGGATGTAGTCGAAGCCGCCGCGCTCGAGGTTCTTCGCGAGGTCGATGTAGATGTCGGGCTTCATCCAGTCGGTCACGTTCGTGCCGGTCCAGGGACCGTCGCCGTTCGTGTCGGACCAGGCCTGGATGCCGAAGCCGTTGCCGAGGAACCATCCGAGGTGGAACATGTGGAGCCTTTCGTGTGGGAGGGCGGGCGCGTCCGGGAGGGACTACGCCACGGGCTCCTCGACGGCCAGGTGGGCGTCGACGAGCTTCTGCGTGTACGGGTGTCTGGGGTGTTCGAGGACTTCGAGCGTGCGGCCGGACTCGACCACCTCGCCCTGGTTCATGACGACGAGCTCGCCCGTGATGAACGCGGTCGCCGGCAGCCCGTGCGACACGAACATGAGGCCGGCGCCGTGGTCGTTCGAGTAGCGCTTGAGCAGGTTGAGGACGACCCCCTGCACCGAGACGTCGAGCGCCGAGACGGCCTCGTCGCACACGAGCAGGTCGGGTCGGACGACCAGCGCCCGGGCGATCGACATGCGCTGACGCTGGCCGCCGGAGAGTTCGGACGGGTACCGGTCGACCCAGCTCGGGTCGATGCCGAGCTCCGTGGTGATCTCGCCGATCGCGGCGTCCGCACCGGCGACGTCGTGCCCGCCGAGGATCTGTGCCGGCGTCCGGAGCGACTCGCGGATGCGGTGTCGCGGGTCGAACGTCGAGGTGGTGTCCTGGGCGACGAGCTGCACCCGTCGTCGGTACTCGAGCCGACCGGCACGCGTCGACATGATCGACCGGAGGTCCCGGTCGTCCACGGTGATCGTGCCGGCGGAGGCCCGCTCGAGTCCGGTGACGATCTTCGCCATCGTGGACTTGCCCGAGCCGGACTCCCCCACGATGCCGACGCGCTGGCTCGCGCCGAGGACGAACGAGACGTCCCGGACAGCGGTCTTGCGGCCGTAGCGCCGGGCGACCCCGGTGGCCTCGATGCGGATGCCGGTCATGCCGCCGTTCCTTCCAGTCGGGCGCGGACCGACTCGAGCGTCGGCAGTTCGTCGAGCCGTGCGGACGCCAGGGTCGGCACGCACTCGAGCAGTCCACGGGTGTACGGGTGGGTGGCCTCGTCGAGTCGCGAGGACGGCAGCTGCTCGACGATCTCGCCCTGGTACATGACGACGACGAAGTCGGTGAAGCGCCGGCAGAGCTCGATGTCGTGCGTGATCACGAGCACCGCCGTCCCCTCCTGCTCGGCGAGGTCGACCATGAGCTGCATCGCACCGACGGCGAGCGATGCGTCGAGCGCGCTCGTGGGTTCGTCGGCGATGAGCAGTGCGGGCTTCGAGGCGAGCGCGATGGCCATCATCACGCGCTGCCGCATCCCGCCGGAGAGCTCGTGCGGCTCGGCACCCATGACCCGGTCCGGGTCGGTGATGCCCACGGCACGGAGCCGTTCGAGGGCATCGGCGGTGGCGCGTCGCTTCGACACCCGCTCGGTGGCCCGGAGCACGGCGACCAGCTGGCTGCCGATCGTCCACACCGGGTCGAGGGACGACATCGCGTCCTGGAAGATCATCGACAGCCCGGGGGTCCGGACCGGGATCCGACCGGCCGGCCCGGTCCGCTCGATCGAGCTGCCGTCGAGCTCGAGGGTCTCGACCTCGACGGTCCCGGCGTCGAGGAACCCGGCGATGGCGCCCGCGAGGCTCGTCTTGCCGGAGCCCGACTCACCCACGACGGCGACGCGTTCCCCGCGCCGGACCACGAGGTCGGCGTGGCGGACGGCGTGGTTCGTGCCGTAGGTGACGTTGAGGTCCGTGACCCGGAGGACCGGGGCCGACTGGTCGTTCATGGTGTCTCCCTGTCGTCGCTCAGCTCGAGGCGAGCTGCAGCTGCGAGTAGTCGATGACGTTGTCGGAGCGGAACACGTACCCGTCGACGTCCTTCGCGAAGGCGTTGAGCGGCTGCACGTAGTTGATGTAGATCGTCGGCATCTGGTCCTGCAGGACCTTCTGCGCGGCGTTCCAGTACTTGCCCGCCTCGGCCCCGGTCGGGTCGCCCGCGGCGTTGCCGTCCGCGATGGCCTGGTTGAGCTCGGCGTTGTCGAAGTCCGGCCAGTTGATGGCGGAGCCCGGCGTGTAGAAGAGCGACAGGACGTAGGGCGGCGACTGCACGACCGCGTAGTCGCGGCCGAGGGACGCCTCGAACGTCTTCGCGGCGAGTCCGGCCTGGAAGGTCGACGAGTTGACCGTGTCGATGGTCATGTCGAAGCCGGCGTCCTTCACCGCGGTCTGGATCTGGACGGCGGTCTCCTGCAGGTCCGGGACGGAGTTGTTCACGGTGAGGGTGAACTGCACCGGCTCGGTGTACCCGGCGTCGGCCAGGATCTTCTTCGCCTCGGACGGGTCGGTCTCGTTGGCCGTGAGCCCGCTGCCGTCGAAGCCCGGGTCGGCGTCGGAGAGGATGCTCGAGATGGAGTCGGCCCGACCGTGGTAGACGTTCTCGTTGATCTTGTCGTAGGGGATCGCCGCGGCGAGTGCGCGGCGGACGGCGACGTCCTCGAACGTGCCCTTCGTGGTGAGGAGGGGCATGTACACGTACGCGTTCGTCGGCACGTCGAACACCTGCGCGGCGTCGGCGTCCTTGAGCTCGACCTGGTCGGCCGGACGGAGCTGGGCCGCGATCTGCGCGTCGCCGGACTTCACCAGGTTGGCGCGCTGGCCGGCGTCCGCGACCACGCGCTGGACGATCCGGGCGATCGACGGCTTGCCTTCGGCGTACCCGGCGTTCGCGGTGTAGATCGTCTGCTCACCGGGCGTGTAGGTGTCCACCTTGTAGGCCCCGAAGCCGAAGTTCGGGTGCGTGCCCGACCACTTGACGGCCCACGGGTCGCTCGACGTGGTGTGCTCCTTGAGCACCTTCGCGTCGTAGATGTTGTAGCCGACGTTCGCGAGCAGGGACAGGGCCGTGTAGCCGTAGCTCGCCTTGTCGAGCGTGAGGGTGACGGTCTCGTCGTCGACCTTCGCGAACTGGTCCGGCTTCGTGATGAACGGGGCGCTGATGAACGGCACGATGCTCGTCTCGACGGCGAACTTGCGCTGGATGCTCCAGATCACGTCGTCGGCGGTGAGTGCGTTGCCCGCCGTCGACTTCGCGTCCGTGTCGAGGTGGAACGTGTAGGTGAGGCCGTCGTCCGAGACGTCGTAGCTCTTCGCGAGGACCGGGGCGAACTTGTTGTAGTCCTCGTGCTCGGCCTGACCGCCGGTGCCGTCGACGTACTCGTTGCGGATGAGCGAGGCTCCGGTGTTCTTGAAGAACTCGGCGGCCTCGTACCCGGTGGCGCTGGTCTCGTACGAGAAGCTCTGCGGCTGGGCCGCGGTGACGATGACGAAGGCGCTGGAGGCGGCGTTCCCGCCGGCGCTGCAGGCCGCGAGACCGAGGGCGCCGACGACCGCGATCGCGGCGGCGGCGATGGTGCGTTTCATGTTCAGCATGGGCAGGGGTCTCCTGGGGAAGGGGATGGGACGGGAGGGACGGTGTGGGTGGGGAGGAGGGGGCGCGTGGGGCGGGTGGTCGCCGTCAGACCCGCGATCGGCCGACGAAGGCCGCGACCAGGACCGAGGCGGACCAGACGGAGAGGCCGAGGGCGGCAGCAGGGAAGAGCACCGGCCACCACCGCCCCACCGCGGCGTCCGGGGCACCGGCGGCGAGCATGGTGCCCCACTCCGCGGTCGGTGTCGGGATGCCGACGCCGAGGAAGCCGAGGGCGGCGCAGAAGATGATCGCCATCCCGAAGATCGTCGAGGTGTTCTCGATCGTCGTCCGGGCGGAGTTCGGCAGCACGTGCCGGAGGAGCAGGCGCAGTTCGGACTCGCCGGACATCCGGGCGGCGTCGACGTAGCCGTCCGACCGCGTGCGGAGGACCTCGGTGCGCATCAGCCGCGCCTGGAACGGGATGAGGACGATCGCGAGGGCGAGCGTGATCACCACGGCGTTGCGTCCGAAGAACGACACGATCACGAGTCCGGCGATCATCACCGGGATCGACTGCACGAGGTCGACGGCGCGCCCCAGCAGTCGGGCCACGAACCCGAGCACGGTGCGGTCGCCCTGGTACATGCCCGAGACCAGCCCGATCACGATGGCGACGACGGTGGCGATGACCGTGATGCAGATCGCGATCACGATGTCGAGGCGGAACGCGGTCATCACCCGGGAGTAGACGTCGAGGCCGTTCGCGTCCGTGCCGAACCAGAACTCCCCCGACGGGGCCTCCGACTGCCCGCCGACCACCGACGTGGCCGGGTGGTTCACCAGGTACGGCCCGACGACCGCGAGCACGACGAGCACGGCGAAGGGGACGAGCCGGAGGACGAAGCCGGTGCGCCCGGCCGGCCGACCGACGCGACCGTCCTGCGTCGAGCGGGTGCTCCCCGCTCCGGTGGTCGTCGGCTCGGGCAGCGCGGTGGGGGTGTCGAGCGCCATCAGGCGTCCTTCCCGGCGACGCCGGCGCGCCGCCTCGAGTCGAGGAGCATCGTGACGATGTCCGTGACGAGGTAGATGACGAGGCACATCGCCGCGGTGACGAGGAGGAACGACCGCAGCGCGAAGACGTCGGAGGCGTTCACCGCGTCCACGGCGTACTGCCCGAGTCCGCCGAGACCGAAGAGCGACTCGAGGACCACCGCGCCGCCGAGGAACAGGCCGAACAGCATGCCGAGCGTGGCGACCGCCGAGGGGAGCGCCCGGCGGTAGATGCTCGCGAGGACCGTCCGGCGGGACGCTCCGGACGCCACCCGGAACCGGGTGGCGGGGTCGTCGATCGCCTGGTCCAGGTTGACGATGAGCATCTTGATGAGCAGCGGGGAGTGCGCGACGACCATCACGACGACGGGCAGCACGAGGTGCTGCGCGTACGACGCGAAGGCTGCCGGGTCCCCGGCGATGAGCGCGTCCACCATCGGGAAGTTCGTGACGGTTGGCGGCGCGATGAGCAGCGGGTCGAGGCGGCCGCTCGGCGCCGGGGCCCAGTGCAGCTCGGCATAGAAGACGAAGAGGAACGCGATGCCGATGACGTACTCGGGCAGCGCACCCGCCGACCGGGCGTAGGCGGTGAGCAGCTTCGCGAAGCGGTTGCGGCGGTGCGTCACGATGAAGTGCGCGGTCACGAGCGACACCGCCGAGGCGAGGAGCAGCCCCCAGAACACGAGCTCGAGCGTCGCCGGGACCCGGGTCGCGAGGTCTTGCGCGACCGGTCGGCCGGTGGCGATCGACGTGCCGAAGTCGAGGTGGGCGAGCTGCGTCAGGTAGGTGCCGAGCTGCTGGATCCACGAGCCGGTCAGCCCGTAGGACTCCCGCGCCTGCTCGAGCTCGGCGCCGGACAGGCGTCCGCCGGTGGCCGACACGACCGGGTCACCGGGGATGAGCTGCACGAGGAAGAACGAGACGAGGACGAACACCAGGACGTTGGCGACGGTCAGTCCGGCCGGGCGCAGGAACCAGAGGCGCTCCCGGACGCTTCGTCGCCTCGTCGTCAACGAGGTGTCGAGGGCGGCGAGACGCTCGGCCTCCGCACGGGTCGCATCGTCGACGATGTCGGGCTCTCTCACGGTCATGTGCCGGCCTTCCGTCGCATCGGGTGGTGGTCAGCAATGCTCGCGATCGTTCGTTTCCGACGACCGCTCCGGGTGTAACCGGATCATTAAGCGACCAGCGGCGAAAGGAAAGCCCAGGTGAGAGGGACTTCGTCCGACCGTTCACGCCGTTCGCGCGGTTCGGAGGAATCCGTTGCCCTGCGCGACGAGCGTCGTATACTCACTGCACCCGAGCCGCATCGTGGCGGTGAGATCCTGCGACGATCGGAGTCACGATGAGCGACACGCTGTCCGACCACCCGCGCGCGAAGGGCGGGTCCTCACGCGGCCGACAGATCTCGGCGAGACGGGTCCGCGACCTCATCACCGCCTCGATCCGCGAGGGGCACATCGCACCCGACGCTCCCCTCGCCGAAGAGGACCTCGTCACGCTGTTCGACACGAGCCGCGGGTCCGTCCGCGCCGCACTCGCGCAGCTCCGGGACACCGGGTTCCTCGAGCGCCGGCCGCGCGTCGGGACGAAGGTCACGCACCGCGGGGTCGTCGTGCCCCTCACCGACATCGACGCCGACAGCGAGCACGTCTACGTCGAGCGCTTCGAGGACCGCATCGTGCCGAGCTTCCCGCTCGTGCGCGAACGGCTCCGCATCGACGAGGACCACGTCCGGATGATCGAGAACCTGCTCGTCACCGACGACGACGTGATCGGACTCCGCGCCGCCTACTTCTCGGTGCGCTACACGCACTCCCCCGAGAGCCTGTCCGGGCCGATCAACATGACGACGGTGCTCCGCGACTTCTTCGACGCGTCGCGCGGCGAGGTGCTCGTCACCATCGGCAGCGAGGCGGCCGACGCCCACACGGCGAAGATGCTCGGTACCGAGGTCGGCGCGCCGCTCATCGTGCGCGAGGTCACGTACCACGACCTCGACGGCGTGCCGGTCCAGACCGTCTTCGACCGGTACCGCGGCGACCGGGTGCGGCTCGAGGGTTCCACCCTCTGACCCGGGAGGCGCGGCGCGCCCCGAACTGGGGCCGGGTGATCTGGCTCAACGAACATGAACCATCTCTCACCTTTGCGATACTGATCGGTATGACAACACCCGAGCCGCAGGGGGGCGGCACGTCACCGACTCCTCCCCCGTACCAGCCGCACGCCCCGGCAGGCCAGACCTTCGCTCCGTACCCCGGCGCCCCCACTCCGCAACAGCGCACCGCCGGACTCGCGATCGCCGCGTTGGTCGTCGGGATCGTGGCGTTCGTGTTCGGATGGGTCCCCGTGTTCGGCGCGATCGTCGGCGTGGTCGCCATCGTTCTCGGCGCGATCGCTCTCCGGAAGCGTCAGTCGAAGGGTCTCGCCATCACGGGCCTCGTCCTCGGCGCCGTGGCCACCATCACGTCGATCACCTTCGCGGCCGGACTCGGTGCGTTGGTCGGCACTGCATCCGACTCGGCGACGCAATCGTCCGTCGTCGCGGAGTCGGCCACCCCGGCGCCGGTCGCGGCCGAGGAGTCCGAGAGCGCCTCCCCCTCGGAGAGCTCCGAGTCCGAGCCTTCCGAGGCCCCCTCCGAGAGCACCGAGGCAGCACCCGCGACGCCCGTCGAGTACACCTCCGCCCTCGTCAAGGCCGAGAGCTACTCCGAGATGATGCACATGAGCAAGGCGGGCATCTACGACCAGCTCACCTCGGAGTACGGCGAACAGTTCTCCGCTGAGGCAGCGCAGTACGCGATCGACCACGTGCAGGCGGACTGGAACGCGAACGCGCTCGAGAAGGCGAAGAGCTACCAGGAGGACATGTCGATGTCCCCCGCCGCGATCCGCGACCAGCTGGTCAGTGAGTACGGCGAGAAGTTCCTGCCGGCCGAGGCCGACTACGCGATCGCGCACCTCAACGACTGACACCGGAACGAGCAGCGGAGGCCCTGTCGAACGACGGGGCCTCCGCTGTATCGTCTGCCCATGGCGACGGTGCGGCAGGTGCAGGTGACGTTCGACTGCGCGGACCCCGAGCGGGTGGCGCGCTTCTGGTGCGAGGTCCTCGGCTACGTGGTGCCGCCGCCACCGGAGGGGTTCGACTCGTGGGACGCCTTCGACCGGGCGCTGCCCCCGGAGCACCGCGGTTCGGCGTTCGCCTGCATGGACCCGACCGGCGTCGGCCCACGGTTGTTCTTCCAGCGCGTGCCGGAGGGCAAGGTCGTGAAGAACCGCGTGCACCTCGACGTCCGGGTCGGCAGCGGGCTCGTCGGCGCCGAACGGCTCGCCGCCCTCGACGCCGAGAGCGACCGGCTCGTCGCCCTCGGCGCCACGCAGTTCCGGCGCATGCTCGCCGACGAGGTCAACGAGTCGTGCATCGTCATGCAGGACGTCGAGGGCAACGAGTTCTGCCTCGACTGAGACCGGTCAGGCGACGGGGCCGTACACCGGCGTCTCGGCCTGGTCGAGCTCGAGCTCCGCGGTCTGCTGGATGAGTGCGAGCAGATCGGCGTCGAGCCCCGGCGCGAACTCCTCGAGCCGCTCCGGCGCGATGAACGACGGCACCCCGGCGGGTGCCTGCTCGGACGCGTCGAGATCGGTGCCGTCGTTCGACGGGGAGGCGCCGCGGAAGATCTTCGCGGCCTCGGACGCACCGTCGAGGTCGAAGCTGTACTGCTTGCTCTGCAGCCCCAGGTCGACGAGCGCCTTGACCTCGGGGAACGCCTCGGCGTTGGTCTTCGGGATCGGCAGGAGCTTCCCCCAGTCGACGCCGAGGGCCTCGAGCGCCTTCGCGTAGGCGTTCTCGTGCGCCTGGTCGCGCACGATCAGGTACGCGATGGTGCTGCGAGCGGTGGGGTTGTCGGTCATCTCGTAGATCCGGCACTTCTGCAGGCGGCCGGTCGACTCGAGCATGAGGTTGTACAGCAGGTCGAGCGGCAGGTTGCCGGAGTTGTACACGTAGCTGCCGCTCCACGGGTTCCCGGCCGCGTCGACCGGCAGGGCTCCCTGGGCACCGACGAGGTAGTGGTGGATGTTGCCCGTGTCGAGCGCGATGTGCAGCGGGGTCGCCCCCTTCGCCCCGGGGGTGTCGAGCGGGTCGGTGGGCGTGCCGGAGTACTCGGGAGCACCGTCGAGCAGCCGTGAGATCGTGGTACCGATGAGCTCGACGTGGCTGATCTCCTCGGTCCCGACGCCCTGGATGAGGTCGCGGAACGGCTTCGCGGCCGGACCCCGGAAGTTCATCGCCTGGAACAGGTACTGCATCATCGTGCGCATCTCGCCGAACTGCCCGCCGAGTCCCTCCTGCAGGGCGTTGGCGGCCGCGGGGTCCGGTTCGCCGTCGGCGATCTCGTTGATCCAGGTCTGTGCGTGGAAGTACATGTGGTCCTCCGTCCGAGCGACGGATCCGCCGCTGTCCTCACCGTCCTCGGCGGCGTCTGGCAGCCCGTACGGAACAGCCGCCGAACGCAGTCGCGTCCGTGGTCGGGTGCGCGAACTGCGTCGCGATGTGACCGATCGGGGACGACATGCGCGACACTGGTCGGACATGGTCCACGATGTCGCGCCGATCCACGTCGATCGCCGGGGGTCCTCCCTCGACGACGCCGTAGCGCTGTACGAGCGGGTGTACGACAGCCGTGACATCCACATCGGCGATGCTGCCCGCGACGGGTTCGCCTTCCGCTTCCGGGCCGTCGGCGACCAGGACGTGGTGGTGGGCACCTCGGACGTGGCGGCACGACGGTGGGGCACGATCGTCCCCGGTCACGACTACGTCCTGGCGTGGGCGACCGGCCCCGGCATGACGATCGACACCGGGACCCGCGACCCGGTGCAGCTGCTGCCCGGCATCCCGGTGATGTACCCGGTCGGTCGCGACTTCACGTTCGAGGGGCTCCCCTCGGGACAGCACTCGGTCCGGTTCGGTGGCGCGTTCCTCGAGTCGATCGCCGCCGCGCGCCGCGGCGACGACGAGCCGCGGCAGCTCGCGTTCCGCCGCACGCTGGGGGTGGACGCGCTGCGGCTGCTCCGCAGCCGGATCGGCGAGGCCGCACCGCGCCTCCTGGACCCGACGGCGCCGGAGACGGTCCGCGCACGCTGGAAC
The DNA here is from genome assembly GCF_900113095.1 of Curtobacterium sp. YR515. Taxonomy (NCBI): domain Bacteria; kingdom Bacillati; phylum Actinomycetota; class Actinomycetes; order Micrococcales; family Microbacteriaceae; genus Curtobacterium; species Curtobacterium sp. YR515. Next base: position 654,439 of record NZ_FOOD01000001.1, read on the forward strand.
CAGTCGATCGCGGACGCCGTGGCGGCGGCGTTCGACGCGACGCCGTCGTCGGCGCCCACGGTGGCGGTCGGGTCGTCGACGATCCGGTTCGCCAAGGAGTGGATGGTCGCGAACGCCCGCCGGCCGCTCACGGTCGCCCAGGTGAGCGCTGCTGCCGGGGTGAGCGCACGGGGACTGCAGGCGGCCTTCCAGCGGAACGTCGGCGTCCGGCCGATGCAGTTCCTGCGCGAGGCCCGGCTGCACGGGGTCCGCGCCGAACTGCTCGCGAGCGACCCCGAGCGCGTGACGGTCGCCGAGGTCGCGCTGTCGTGGGGGTTCAACCACCTCGGGCGGTTCTCCGGGTACTACGCCGAGGTGTACGGCGAGTCCCCCTCGCAGACCCTGCGCCGACGGGACGCGCCGAGGCCCTAGTCTGAGCGCATGTCAGTCGGTCTGCTCGCCATCGTCGACGACGTGCTCTCCGCGGCCCTCAAGGCCAGCGCCAAGACCGCTGGCGTCGTGATCGACGACGCCGCGGTGACCCCGCAGTACGTGCAGGGGCTCTCGCCCGCGCGCGAGCTGCCGGTCGTGGGGCGGATCGCGCTCGGCAGCCTCTTCAACAAGTTCGTCATCATCATCCCGCTCGCGCTGCTGCTCACGGCGTTCGCGCCGTGGGTGCTGCCGTGGCTGCTGCTGCTCGGCGGCACCTACCTGTGCTTCGAGGGGGCCGAGAAGGTGACCGAGTGGTTCGGCGCGCACCACGTCAGCGAGTCCGAGGAGACCGTCGCCGAGCCGAAGCTCGTGTTCGGGGCGATCCGCACCGACCTCATCCTCAGCACCGAGATCATGCTCATCGCCCTCGCCGGACTCGACCCCGACCTCGGGCTCTGGCCGACGCTCGGCGCGCTCATCGTCATCGGGCTGGTCATGACCGGGGCGGTCTACGGCGCCGTGGCCCTGCTCGTGAAGATCGACGACATCGGGCTGCAGATGATGAAGAACAGCGTCCGTCGCACGAGGCGGACGGGCGCGCGGATCGTCCGCGCCATGCCGACCGTGTTCCGTGTGATCGGCGTCGTCGGCACGGTGGCCATGCTCTGGGTGGGCGGACACCTCGTGATCGCGAACCTGGCGGAGACGTTCTGGCACGGCCCGTACGACCTGCTGCACGCGATCGAGCACGGCATCGAGGCGACCGGGCCGGTCGTCACGTGGATCGTGGACACCGCGGTGTCGGCAGTGGTCGGGCTCGTGCTCGGCCTGGTGGTCGTCGCCGTCGTGCTCGGCATCGGACGGCTGCGCGGCCGCACCCACTGAGCGGGCGCGGCCGCCCCGGCCCCCGCGTCGGTCAGCGGGGCCGGTGCCCGGTCAGTTCCAGATCGCGATCCAGTCCACGCTGACGTGCCCGACCGCGCTCGCCGGGATCGCCCCGCCGTTCGTGGTGGTCTCCGCCTGCATGGTCACGCGGAAGGCCGTCGTCGGCACCGCCTTGGTGGTCGACGAGACGAGCTTGCCGTCCCAGTAGAACCGGACGATGCCCTTGTCCCACTCGGTCGTCGCGACGTGCCAGCCGGTGCTGTCCGAGGGCGCGAAGGTCTCCTTGCCCGGTTCGAACCGCATGCCGAGCGGCGTCCAGCTGCCGGGCACCGCTGAGGCCGGGCGGGGGCGGGCACCGAGGTCGGCCTCGGGCCAGTCGATCTCGCCCTCGTTCCAGTCGTCGCTCGACGGCCAGAGGATCGTCGAGAACTTGTAGCCCTGGGTCTTCGTCGTCTTGTAGCGGATCGACACCCGACCCGTCTTGTGCGGGGCGTACCCGTCGGGCATGATCGCCGCGACGAGGGGCTGGCCCTTCTCGGTGTGCAGCGCGAAGTCGAGCACGCCGCCCTTCACGCTCAGGACCTTCGACGGCGCGTACTTCCCCTTGCCGGTCGTGTCCGTGAAACCGTCGTAGAGACCGATCCGCGGGTACGTCGCCGCGAACTTGCCGACCGGTGCCGCGCTGTCGAACCCGGCGCGGAACGTCTGCTTCCAGGTCCGGCCGTTCGTCGTGACGTTCGTCTTCGGGATCGTCCGGCCGTCCGGCACGGTCGAGGTCGCCTTCGACGAGGCGGGGAGGGCCGCTGCTCCGGCGGGCGCGCCGGCAGCGAGGCTGGTCGCGGCGACGAGTGCGATCGAGAGCGCGGCGACGAGGACGGACGGGGACCGCATGCTGACTGCCTCCTGCGTGGGGGTGTGCGTGTGTTGCGATGGCCGTGGTGCTTGTGCGATGGAGTATCGGGCGTCGCTGCTCGTCGGTTAGTCGATTCCCGGCCTGGATCCCCCGGCGTTCAGGTTCGCTGTACCCGACGTACCCGTCTACCCCCGATCGGTACAGTCCGCACTGTACTGTGGGTGCATGCTGCTCGTCGCACCGCGCCTCGAGGTGATGAACCGCCTCGGCCGCGCCCTCGCCGATCCGACCCGCGCGCGGATCCTCCTCCGCCTGCTCGAGTCACCCCGGTACCCCGCCGTGCTCGCCGACGACCTCGGGACCACCCGGGCGAACGTGTCGAACCACCTGGCGTGCCTCCGCGGGTGCGGGATCGTCGTGGCCGTTCCGGAGGGCCGTCGGACCCGCTACGAGATCGCGGACGCGCACCTCGCCCGTGCACTCGAGTCGCTCGTCGACGTCGTGCTGGCGGTCGACGACGGCGCGCCGTGCACCGACGACGCCTGTGCCGTGCCGCTCTGCTGCGGGCCGGGCGCATGAGTGCCGCGCTGCCCCTCGGGCCCCGTCCGACGGCCGTCCGGAGCGCGGTGCTGCGCCGCCGGATCCGATGGATCGTCGCCGCCACCATCACGTACAACGTCGTCGAGGCCGTCGTCGCGATCAGCGCCGGTTCGGTCGCGTCGTCCACCGCCCTGATCGGCTTCGGCCTGGACTCGATCGTCGAGGTGCTCTCCGCGGCCGCGGTCGCGTGGCAGTTCGCGGCGCCCGACCCCGAGCGGCGCGAACGGACGGCGCTCCGCGTGATCGCCGTCTCGTTCTTCGGGCTCGCCCTGTACGTCTCGGTCGACGCGGTGCTGACGCTGACCGGACTGCGCGAGCCGGAGCACAGCACGGTCGGCATCGTGCTCGCCGCGGTCAGCCTGGCCGTGATGCCGTTCCTCAGCCTGCTCGAACGGCGCACGGGCCGCGAGCTCGGCTCGGCGTCGGCCGTCGCGGACTCGAAGCAGACCCTGGTGTGCAGCTACCTCTCCGCCGCCGTCCTGGTCGGCCTGCTGCTGAACACCCTGTTCGGCTGGACCTGGGCGGACCCGGTGGCCGGGCTCGTCGTCGTGGTGTTCGCGGTCCGGGAAGGGCTCGAGGCCTGGCGGGGCGACGCGTGCAAGCAGCCCGTCGCCGCGCTCACCGGCGAGCGCGAGGTCGAGGCCTGCGACTGCTGCTGACGCGGGCGACGGTCGTCAGATCTCGACGTCGCTGCCCATCGTCACGGTACGGTGCGCCGGCAGCCCGAAGCGGGCAGCCGGGTCGGCGGCGTTGTGCGCCAGCCCGACGAAGAGCTTCTTGCGCCAGCCGACCATGCCCCGGTTCCCCGCCACCGGCCGGAGTGCGCCGCGCGAGATGAAGTACGACGCGTTCGCCATCTCCTCGGGGTCGACGTCGAGCACCTCGGCCAGGCAGGCCGCGTGCAGGGCCTTCGGCAGGTCCTGGTCGTCCGAGAAGCCGAACTTGATCGTGATGTGGTCGATGCCGTCGTCCTCGTAGCCGAGGTCGTCACGGAAGAAGGCCTTGGCGTGCGGCACGTGGGGCACGTTCGCGGTGATGACGGACACGATGACGACCGTCCGGTGCACCACGTGGTTGTGCTCGACGTTCGCCCGGAGCGCCAGCGGCGTCGTCTCCTTGTTGGGGTGCGGGAAGATCGCGACACCCTGCACGCGCGGGATGCCCTTCGTGTTGATCTTCTCGATGAAGTCGGCGAGGGACCCCTCGCGCTCCTTGCGCTCCTCCTGCACGAGCTGCCGGCCACGACGCCACGTCGTCATGAGCGTGATCACCGCGAGCGCGATCAGCAGCGGGACCCATCCGCCGTGCAGGATCTTCGACAGGTTGCCGGCGAGGAACGTCAGCTCGAGCCCGCCGAACGCCACCGCGGCGACGACGAGCTTCCACGTCTTCCAGTGCCACAGCGGCTTCACCACGAGCAGCAGCAGGAGCGTGTCGACGACGAGGGCACCGGTGACGGAGACCCCGTACGCGGTGGCGAGGCTCGCCGAGGAACGGAACGCGAGCATGACGGCCATCACGCCGATGAACAGCAGGAGGTTGACGGCCGGCAGGTAGATCTGGCCGCCCTCCTGCCGGGAGGTCTGCCGGATGGTGAGCGGCGGAAGCAGGCCGAGCTGCACGGCCTGGCGACTCAGCGAGAACGCCCCGGAGATGACCGCCTGGCTCGCGATGACGGTGGCCATCGTCGCGAGGATCACGACCGGGATCTGCAATGCGCTGGGGAAGAGCAGGAAGAAGGGGTCCTTCGCCGCCCCGGGCTGGTTGAGCACGAGCGACGCCTGGCCGAGGTAGTTCAGCACGAGGGCCGGGAAGACGACGAAGAACCAGGCGCGGAGGATCGGCGTCCGCCCGAAGTGGCCCATGTCGGCGTAGAGGGCCTCGGCGCCGGTGATGACCAGCACGACCGCGCCCATCGCGACGAACGTGATGTACGGGTGCGCGATGAGGAACGCGATGGCCCACGTGGGCGAGAGCCCCTGCAGGACGCCCGGGTGCGCCAGGATGTGCGGCACCCCGGCGGCGGCGATGACGACGAACCAGAGCAGCATCACGGGGCCGAACAGGTTTCCGACCTTGCCCGTGCCGACCCGCTGCACCGCGAACAGCACCACGAGGATGACCGCCGCGATCGGCACGATGAGGTGGCCGACGCTCGGGGCGGCGGTCTGCAGCCCCTCGACGGCCGAGAGCACGGACACCGCCGGGGTGATGACGGAGTCGCCGTAGAACAGCGAGACGCCGACGATCCCGATGACCAGGAAGATCGTCGCTCCCCCGCGGCGCTTCGCGTAGAGGCGTCGGGCCAGTGCGGCGAGCGCCATCACCCCGCCCTCGCCGTTGTTGTCGGCGCGCATGAGCACGAGGACGTACTTGATCGAGACGATGATCGTGATGCTCCAGAACATCATCGAGATCACGCCGTAGACGTCCTCCTGGTCGGCCTGCACGATGCCGCCGTCGATCGTGAACACGGTGCGCAGCGCGTACAGCGGGCTCGTACCGATGTCGCCGAAGACGACGCCGAGGGCGGCCAGGGCGAGGGCGGCGATGCCCTTCGCGGGGCCGTGGGTGCCGGCGTCATCGGAGGTCTCGGTCGTCGGGGTCTGAGAGCGGGTCTCGGTCACGCTCGTCACTTCCGTCTCTTCACCGTCCGTCCGACGGCTTCTTCGCCGTCGGGCGACGGCCGCGGATCATCATCGCACCCGTTCGGCCGGAGCGCTCGCAGCGGGCGCACATGCGCACTCCGGCGGGATCGGGTGCGTTCCCCGGACGAACCCGCCTCCGCCGGAGGAACCTGTGCGGGCCGGAATGCCCGGGGGCGCCGGACACCGCGCACGTCGAGGAACGCGGTCGTACCGTCGGGACAGGACTCCAGGAGGAACCATGAACTTCGACGGCTTCGACCCCGCGGGACTGATCGTCTTCTGCGTGGCGGTGGTGCTGGTCTTCGGCGGACTGATCTCGAGCCGACGGCGCCACTGACGCCCGGCCCTCGGCCCGCGACCCGCGGCCCTCGCCCCTCGGCCTGCGGCGTTCAGGCCCGGTCGGCCCGTTCCTCCGACTCCAGCTCCGTCGCGACGACCGCCGCGAAGGCGTCCGCTCCGAAGTGGTCGTCCGCCGTCACGGTGACGACCGTGTCGCCGTCGAAGAGCAGCATCTGCCCGTACGCGCCGTGCAGCCGCCAGAGTCGGCCGGGGCCGCCCCACCCCGCCATCGCGTACCGCTCGTAGCCGGGGCCCGTGCCGTCGCGCTCGACCCAGTCGGTGTGCATCGCGTCGCACCAGCGTGCGCCCACGATGCGTCGCCCCGCGGACTCTCCGCGGTCGCGCACCAGTCGGCCGATCCGTGCGAGTTCGCCGGTGCGCAGCGCCAGGCCCTCGCCGCCGGCGACGTACCCGTTCGGGCAGCGTGCCCACGGCACGTCCTCGATGCCGAGCGGGTCGAACAACCGCCGGGCGACGAACGCGCCCACGTCGCCGACCCGGGTCTCGAGGACCCGCATCGCCGTGTACGTGCTCGCGTTCGCGTACTGGAACACCCGGCCGCGCGAGGGGCGACCGAGGAACTCGGCCGCGAGGTCCGGCCAGTCGGTGAGCTCCGTCTCGGACCACGGCATGTCGACACCGCTCGTCATGGTGAGCAGGTGCCGGAGCGTGACTGCGTCCGTGCCCGCCCCGAAGCGGACGGCGGGCAGGAGGGTCGACACCGGGACGTCCACGTCGACGAGTCCGTCGTCGGCGGCGATCCCGGTGGCGAGGACCGCGATCCCCTTGGCGACGGAGTGGACCTCGCGCCGGACGTCGGGCGTCCAGTGGTGCTCGGCGGCGTCGTCCCCGACGAGGACGTGGAGGCCGTGGGCGGCGAAGCCGGTGTCGTCGACGTGACGGACGAGGGCGTCGAGGAGGTCGGTCGCGGTGCGCACCCGGCCATCCTCTCGCGGACGCGACCGCGAACGGACGCCACAGCGGACGGACGCCACCGCGAACGGACCGGACCGCAGACGGACGGGAGGCGCGGTGCCAGCCGGCACCGCGCCTCCCGTCCGTCATCGGGTCGCGTCGCGACCCGCACTCGGTCGTCAGCGACGGCGGAAGTAGCCGTTCGCGCCACCGACGAACATGAGGATGGTCGCGACGATGACTGCGATGCCACCGATCCAGCCGAAGGCGTTCGAACCGGACGCCGCGCCGACACCGACGTTGAGGACCTGCAGGATCGCGAGCACGAGCAGGACGATGCGCGCCCAGTTGCGGCCGTCGCGCATCTTGAAGACGATGATGAGCTCGACGATGGCGATGATGAAGCTGATGATCGCGCCAGCGACCACCGGCCCGGTCCCGACGGCGTTCGCTGCGGCCGCGCCACCGCCGCCCGCGACGAGCACGACGATGCCGCTGATGATGTTCGCGAGGACCACGATCAGCCAGATGATGAACGAGACGGTGACGGTGGTCGGACGTCCCGACCGGGTTGTTCCTGACATGCTTGCTCCTTCTGCCGCGATCGCGTCCAGCGACCTCACTGTGAACGTACAGCTCTGACGGAAGTTTGTCCGGTGTCCCTGCGGACGCGGCCGGGAAGCGCACGCCAGGATGGGGGTGCAGCACACCGACGAGGAGGACCCGTGGACAAGGCCCAGTACTCGCAGCCCATCCGGGAGTACATCGAGCAGCTCCGGACCGAGGGCTACAGCGTCGCCGACGGGCACACCGCCGACCCGGACCTCATCGACCCGTACGGCAACCCGGTCCTGACCTGGCGCGACGACTACCCCTACGACGAGCGCCTCGGCCGCGAGGAGTACGAGTACCAGAAGTACCACCTGCAGATCGAGCTGCTGAAGTGCCAGTACTGGCTCGAGGACACCGGGCAGAAGGCCGTCGTCCTCTTCGAGGGTCGCGACGCCGCGGGCAAGGGCGGCACCATCAAGCGGTTCACGGAGCACCTCAACCCCCGGACCTCCCGCGTCGTCGCGCTGAGCAAGCCGAGCGAACGCGAGCGCGGCGAGTGGTACTTCCAGCGCTACGTGCAGTACCTGCCGTCGGCGGGCGAGATGGTCCTGTTCGACCGCTCCTGGTACAACCGCGCCGGTGTCGAGCGGGTGATGGGGTTCTGCTCCGACGACGAGTACGAGTCCTTCATGACGCAGGTGCCGCAGTTCGAGCGGATGCTCGTCGACTCCGGCATCCACCTCACGAAGTTCTGGTTCTCGGTCACCCGCCGCGAGCAGCGCACCCGGTTCGCGATCCGGCAGCTCGACCCCGTGCGGCGCTGGAAGCTGTCCGACATCGACCTGCTCTCGCTCGACCGGTGGGACGAGTACACCGAGGCGAAGACCGCCATGTTCGCCCGGACGAGCAAGCGGTACGCACCGTGGACGATCGTCCGGTCGAACGACAAGAAGCGCGCCCGCCTCAACGCGATGCGGTACTTCCTGACGCAGTTCGACTACCCGGACAAGGCGGTGGACGTGATCGGCCGGCCCGATCCGCTCATCGTCCGGCGCGGGAAGCGGGACGTCGACGTGGAGTAGGGGCGACCAGGAGGCGCGGTGCCGGCCCGCAGCGCTGGGCGCGGTCGGAGCACTGCCTGGTTGGGTGGTCGCATGCGCCGCCCCGACACCGTCACCGTCGTCGTGCCGGTCCTCGACGACGCGGACCAGCTCCGCCGGTGCCTCGCGGCGTTGGCTCGCCAGACGCGGCTGCCCGACGAGGTGGTCGTCGTCGACAACGGCAGCTCGGACGACAGCGCGGCCGTCGCCTCCCAGGCCGGCGCCCGCGTGCTGCACGAACCCGTCCGGGCGATCGCCGCGGCGGCGTCCCGGGGCTACGACGCGGCGACGGGCACCCTGATCGCCCGGCTGGACTCGGACTCCTGCCCGGGTCCGGACTGGCTCGAGCGAGCGCTCCGGCACTTCGACGACGACCGCGTCGTGGCGGTGACCGGGCCGGGCGAGTTCCGCGGGCTCGGTCGTCTGGAGCGGGCGTTCTGGCACGTGGCGTACATGCGCGCCTACTTCGCCCTGATGACGGCGGCACTGTGGCGGCCGCCGTTGTTCGGTTCGAACCTGGTCATCCGGCGCCGCGCCTGGGAGGCCGTCCGGTCCCGCGTGCACCGGTACGACGCCGACGTCCACGACGACGTCGACCTGTCCGTGCAGCTCGATCCCGCGTGGCCGGTGGTCCTCGACCGTTCCCTCGTGATGTCCGTGTCGGGCGAGCCCGTCCGCGACCTGCCGGGCCTCGTCGTGCGCACGCGGAAGGCGCTCCGGACACTGGCGCTCGGCGGGTTCCGGATCCTGCCGGTCGTCCGGGCCGTGCGGCGCTGCTGGGCGACGCCCCGTGCCGTGCCCGGTGCCGTGGTCGAGCGCACCCTCGGGCCGGACGTCGTGGAACCGCTCGAGGAGGTGCCGGCGTCGTGAGCGACTCCCCGCTCGTCGGGCCGCGGTCCGCCCCGGACCTGCACGTCCTGTCCCTCAACGTCCGCCGACGCGTCCCGCACCGTCGGACCGACCACCCCGATGCCTGGACGCACCGCCGCGGTGCCGTGCTCGAGCTGCTCGGGTCCGAGTCCCCGCACCTCGCCGCCCTGCAGGAGGTCCTGCCCGACCAGGAGCGCTGGCTCACGGAACGGTTGCAGCCCCGGTGGACCGCGGTGCTCCGGGGTCGCGGGCGCCGTGGCGACGGGGAGCGCGTCGGGATGCTGGTCGACACCGACCGTCTGCGGATCACCGGCGAGCACGTCCGGGCGCTGTCCCGCCGGCCGGAGCGGATCGGGAGCCGGTCGTGGGGCACACTGTTCCCCAGGATCGCCGTCGGCCTCCGGCTCGAGGACCGCGTCACCGGCACGCGCTTCCTCGCCGTGTCCGTGCACCTCGACGTCGCATCGCCCCTGGCACGTCGGCGGTCGGCGGAGCTCCTCGTCCGATGGGCGGACGACGCCGGGCTCCCGGTCGTCGTGCTCGGCGACGCGAACGCCCCCGCCGACAGTGCTCCGCACCGGGTCCTCACCGACGCGGGGTTCGCGGACACCTGGACGGCGGCGGCCTCGCACGCGTCCGAGCAGTGGGGCACGCACCTGGGGTACCGCGCTCCCCGGCAGGACGGACGCCGGATCGACTGGATCCTGGCCCGCGGCGCCGACGGGGTGCGTGCCTCCGTGTCGGCGGCGGCCGTGTCGACGCGCCGACCGAGCGGGGTCTGGCCGTCCGACCACGCCCCCGTGCATGCCGTGCTCCGGTGGGAGGCAGCGTGACCACGACCACCGCGGACCACCGCGTGATCGACCGGCTCGGTGCGACGTTCCTCCGCCGACCCGGCGGCGCCGAGGTCGTCGCCGACGCCGTCCGTGCGGTGACGCTGCTGAGCCTCCCGGTCGCCACGATCGGGTGGGGCTGGATCGCGTTCGCCGTGCTCCTGCTCGCACTGCTCGGGGTCGTCGTCCCTCGCGTGCTCGGACTCCGACCCGCCGTCGACACCGCCGTGTGCGCGCTGGCCCTCGTCGCCGGGTGGAGCAGCGTCCTCGGCTGGTACACCTCGGTGTTCCTGTGGGACAAGGTCGTGCACTTCGTGCTGCTCGCCGCGTTGACCGCGGTGCTCTGGGTGATCGCGAGCGACACCGGGGTGCTGCGCACGCGCGACCGGGTCGGTCGGGTCCAGGCGGTCGTCGTCGCCGGTGTGCTGTCGCTGGCGATCGGATCCGTCTGGGAGATGTTCGAGTTCCTCGGGCACACCTTCCTCGACCCGACCATCTACGTCGGGTACGAGGACACCATCGGGGACCTGGCCGCCGACCTCGGGGGCGGGGTGCTCGCCGGGCTCCTGCTGCCGTGGGCCGTGCGGGACCGCCGGGTCGTCGCCGGACCGTCGTCCTGAGCCCATCCGGACCGCTCCCGCGCGCGGAGGGGTGCCCTGCCGGAGGGTGTCCCAGCGTCCCCTCCCACGGAGGCGACGCCGGTCCTAGCGTCGAGGGCATGCCAGCGAACCCAGCAGCCCAGCGCGAGCACGCCCAGCTCTTCCCGGACCACACCTCGACCCTCGCCGAGACCGACCCGGGGTTCGCGGCGTCCTTCGCCGACTTCGCCCTCGACGAGACCCTGCGCGACGTCGCGATCACCCGGCACGACCGACTCCTCGTCCAGCTCGGCGCGACGATCGCCGTCGGTGCGCACACCGAGTTCGCCGTCCTCCTCGGAGCCGCGCTCGCCAACGAGGTCACCCCCGTCGAGGCGAAGGAGGTCGTGTACCAGGCCGTCGCCTACGTCGGCTTCGCCCGCACCGTCGACTTCCTCACGATCACCGACGATGCACTCGTCGCCCGCGGCGTCGCGCTCCCCCTGCCTGATCAGCGCACGACCGACCCCGACACGCGACTGGCCCGCGGGCGCGAGGTGCAGGGACGGATCGTCGGCGCCGACCGGGTCGACCACATGTACGACGCCGCGTCGCCCGACACGGTGCACTTCCAGCGGTTCCTCTCCGGCAACTGCTTCGGCGACACGGTGGCGCGCGACGGGCTGGACCTCCGGACCCGCGAGCTCGTCACCTTCGCGATGCTCGTCGCCCTCGGGGGCGCCGACGCGCAGGTCCGCGGGCACGTTGCCAGCAACCTCGCCGTCGGCAACCACCGCCGGGACCTGCTCGACGTGCTCACCGTCCTGGTGCCGTTCATCGGGTACCCCCGCACCCTCAACGGCCTCGCGGTCGTCGACGACGCGGCGCCCGCGACGGACCGGTGACGGACTGGTGACGAACTGGAGGCGCGGTGCGGGTGAGCCGATCAGCTCACCCGCACCGCGCCTCCAGTCCGTCGACGCTGCGTCCGCAGCGTCAGTGCTCTCAGCTCCGGAGGAACGCGAGGATGTCCGGGTTGACGACGTCGGCGTGGGTCGTCAGCATGCCGTGCGGGTACCCCTCGTAGATCTTGAGCGTGGCGTCGGCGAGGAGCTCCGCCTGCTTCAGCGACGCGTCCCGGTACGGCACGACCTGGTCGTCGTCGCCCTGCAGGACGAGGACCGGAACGGTGATGGCCTTGAGGTCCTCCGTCTGGTCGGTCTCCGAGAACGCCTTGATGCCCTCGAGGTGCGCGAGGGCGCTGCCCGTCATGCCCTGACGCCACCAGTTCGCGATGACCGGCTCCGACGGCGTCGCACCGTCACGGTTGAAGCCGTAGAACGGGCCGGAGGCGACGGCCTGGAAGAACTCGGCACGGTTGGCGGCGAGCGCCTCGCGGAACCCGTCGAAGACCGAGATGTCGGTGCCGTCGGGGTTCGCCTCGGTCGTGACCATGAGCGGCGGCACCGCCGCGACGAGGACGGCCTTGGCGACCCGGCCCTGCGGCTGGCCGTACTGGGCGACGTACCGGGCGACCTGGCCGCCACCGGTCGAGTGGCCGATGTGGATCGCGTCGTGCAGGTCGAGGTGTTCGACCACGGCGGAGACGTCGCTCGCGTAGTGGTCCATGTCGTGGCCGGTGCCGATCTGCGACGAACGTCCGTGGCCGCGGCGGTCGCTGGCGATGACGCGGTAGCCCTCGGCCAGGAAGTACAGCATCTGCGCATCCCAGTCGTCCGAGGACAGCGGCCAGCCGTGGTGGAACACGATCGGCTGCGCGTCGTGGCTCCCCCAGTCCTTGAAGTAGATCTCTGCACCGTCGTCGGTGGTCACGTATCCCATGGTGGTCTCCCTGTGCTTGTTCGGTGGTTCTCGGTCGGTCGGTCGGTCGAGGGGCCGGGGTCAGCTGACCGCGGCGAGGGCGGTGGTGATGACCGCGGCGACCTCGGCGGGGTGGGTCTGCATCACGAGGTGGGGGGCGTCGATCTCGACGACCTCGCGGACGCCGGCGCGCTGGTACCCGAAGCGCTCGACGTCGGGGTTGATGGTGTGGTCGGCGCTGGAGACGATGCCCCAGGACGGCTTGGTCTTCCACGCGGCCGCCGATGCCGGCTCGCCGAACGCGACGGCGGAGAGCGGACGTTGCGACACCGCGAGCACCTGCGCCTCGGCCAGTGCGAGCCCGTCCGCGAAGACGGCGGGGAAGGCGTCGACGGCGACGGAGACGTCCGTGCCGGGCTCGCCGCCGTCCACGGGGTAGGGCGCGTACACGAGGTTCGCGGCGAGGTCGCTGTCCGGGAAGCCGCCCTGCAGGGCACCGAGGCTCTCGCCCTCCTCGAGCGCGTACGCGGCGACGAAGACGAGGCCGACGACGTTCTCGGCGACACCGGCCACGGTGAGGATCGCGCCGCCGTACGAGTGCCCGGCGAGCAGGACCGGTCCGTCGATCTGCTCGACGAAGGACCGGATGTAGGCCGCGTCGCCGGAGAGGCTGCGGTTGAAGACGGGCGGGACGAGGACGTGGTGACCCTGGTCCAGGAGGAGCCTCGTCACCGGGGCCCAGCTGGAGGCGTCGGCGAACGCTCCGTGGACGAGGACGATGGTGGGTGATCCGGGCATGGTGCGGTCCTTCCGGGTCCGCAGCGGGAGGCGCGGACCTGCTTCGTCGAGGGCGGTGCCTGGTGGCGCTGACGACGCTAGGGGCGCGCGGTGGAGCTGCACATCGGTCACGGTGACCGAGATGCGTTGCCGGATGACCTAGTCGCCGGACGAACCGGCCGCCAGGGCCGCGGCGAGCTCCTGCCGGGCCGAGATCCCGAGCTTCTGGAACGCCGCGTACAGGTGGGCCCCCACCGTCCGCGGGGAGACGAACAGGTGCTCGCCGATCGCCCGGTTGCTCAGTCCTCGTGCCGCGAGCGTGCAGACCCGGAGCTCCTGCGGCGTGAGCAGTTCGACGCCGCCGTGCCCCGCCGCCGCCACCCGCTGCCCGGTCGCCCGGATGGCGTCACGGGTCCGGTCCGCCCACGCCGGCGCGGGCATCGACTCGAACAGCTCGAGGGCGGCGTGCAGGGCGGCACGGGCGGTGTCCCGCCGACCCGCCCGGCGCAGGCGGCCTCCGAGGCGGAGCAGTGCACGGGCCTGCACGTACGGCACCGGCCACCGTTCGTGCTGCACGGACGCCCACGCCGGTTCGAGGTCGGCGTCGGGGACGAGTGCGAGCCGCGCGTGGTCGAGGGCGGCGCGGACGATCGGCGCGTGCCAGCGGGCGTGGAGCCGCTTGAGGTCCGCCGCCCGCTGCTCGGCGTCGGCCCGGTTGCCCGACTCCAGCGCGGCGTCGACGAAGTCGTGCGAGGTGATGACGGCGAACGTCGGGTTGAACGCGTCGTGGTCCGGATCGGCCAGTGCCCGGACGGATTCGAGTGCCTCGGCCGCGCGACCGGACACCAGGGACGCCGCCCCCGCGGCGCCGAGCAGGGTCGCGCGCATCGCACTCGACCGGAGCACCTGCGCCCCGGCAGCCGTTCCGCCCGCGATCCGTTCGGGGTCCGGCTGCTTGCCGTCGAGGGCATCGAACCACGCGAGCGCGCACCGGGTCGCGGCGGTGAACCCGTCGTCACCGAGGTCCCGTCCGAGCGAGGAGGCCTCCTCGGCGAGGACCCGCGCCCGCGCGAGGTCCCCACCGAGGAACGTGGTCATCGAGGTCCCCATGAGCGCCTGCGGAAAGGTGCGCAGGTCACCACGCGCCCGCATGCTCCGGACGGCACGGTCGAGGAGGACGCGTGCCGTCTCGATCTCCCCGACGAGGTTGAGCGCGTACCCGAGGTACCAGGCGGAGCCCTCGTCCTCGGCGGTCGGTGCGGCGGCGAGCGCGCGTTCCAGCACACGGTCGCCACGCACCACCGGCTCGGTCCGGGCCGCGAGCAGGATCGACCGGGGGTCGTCGTCCGGCAGGGCGAGCGCCTCGACCACGACGAGCATCGGGTCGCCCGGGTCCGGTTCGGCGGTGTGGTCCCAGGCGATCGCGGCGAGGTGCAGCAGCGCCGCGGTGGCGTGGTCGACCCCGCCGCCCTGCTGCATCTCGGAGACGGCGTGCAGGGCCGGCCCGAGGTCGCCCACCGCGAGCCCGGTCCGACCGGTGGGCAGGGTCTCGGCGACGAAGGCCGCGCGTGCTGCGAGGAGCCGGTCGGGCGCCTCGTCGCACGCTCGCTGCACCAGGAGCGAGGCGTCCGCGAGCCGTCCGGACAGCCCGGCGTGCTCCGCCGCGAGGATCCGCCGGCCGACGCGTCGGGCGACGTCCGAGGTCAGCTCGGCCGAGCGCTCGTACGCCCGGCTCGCGACGAACGGGTCGGACATCGCCGATCGCTCGTCGCCGATCGCGGCGATCTCGTCCGCGAGGTCGTCGTCGTGGCCGGTCGCCAGCTCGGCCCGCCACCAGACCGTGCGCGCGGGGTCGTGGTCGTGCTCGAGGACCAGGGAACGCAGGACCGCGGTGCGCTCCGTCGGCGACGCGGCGGTGAGGACCGCCGACTGCACGAGCGGGTGCCGGAACCGGATCGCGCGGGGCGCCACCCACTCGAGCAGCGACGACGCCGAGGCCTGCTCCGTCCACGTCGGCGGCGGGAACCTCCCGAGCGTCCGGGCGGCCACCCGCGCGGCTTCCTCGGCGCCGGTACCACCGGACAGGGCGACGGCGAGGATGGCCAGCCGGACGGGGTGGTCTAGCTCCGCGTACCGCGCGGCGAACTCCTGCTCCACCCGGCCCACCACGGGACGGTCGCGGGTCCGGTCCCCCGGTGTCGTGCGGCTGAGTTCGTGCAGCGCGAGCGGGTTCCCCTCGGCGCGGAGCACCAGGTCACGTCGCGCTTGGCCCATCGGCGCCCCGGGGACGGCGTCGAGCAGGCGGCCGGCGTCCGACTCGTCGAGCGGCGTCAGGTGGAGGCGCCGGACCGCGGGGTCGTCCGCGGTCTCGGTGTTCCGGGTCGTGATCACCATGACGATCGGGTCCTGGTCGACCCGCCGGGCCATCATCCGGATCGCCCACTCGGACGCGGCGTCCATCCAGTGCAGGTCCTCGGCGACGACCAGGACCGGGCCGTCCGAGGCGGCGTCGGAGACCAGTGTCAGCGCCGCCAGCCCGGCGAGCAGCGGCGACGGCTGGATCCCCGTCGCGAGACCGAACGCGACCTCGAGCGCACGACGCTGCGGTGCGGGCAGGTCGGCGATCCCGCTGCGCAACGGGTACAGGAGCAGGTGGAGCGCGGCGTAGGGCTCGGCCGACTCGGCGAGGGTCCCCGCGGTCGAGAGCCGTCGGACGCCGAGGTCGGTCGCGTGGCGGACCAGATCGGCGACCAGCGTCGACTTGCCGATCCCGGCCTCACCGTCGATGACGAACGCGGAGCCGCCGTCGTGGACGTCGCGGAGGGCGTCCCGCAGGGCGGAGCCCTCCCGCTCGCGCCCGATGACGGGCTGCGCCATCGTCATGTCGCCAGTATGGCAGCGGTGGGGCCGCCGGCGAAGGGCCCGGCATCGGACGGGAGGCGCGGTGCGGGCCGGCACCGCGCCTCCCGTCCGACGCGGTGCCGGACCACGGCACGGCGCGAGCGGGTCAGCGCGTCGCGTCGCGCGTGATCGCCCGTGCGCACGCGTGCAACGCGGGCACGACGGTGCTCGGCTCGGCGTGCCCGGTCGGCATCACGATCGAGAGGGCCGCGACGACGCCCGAGGCGTCCCGGATCGGCGCCCCCGCCGCGACGAGGGCACGCGGGGACCGCTGCGAGCCGACGGCGGCACCCGTCCGACGGACGGCCGACAGGTACCGGCGGAGCTCGACCGCCGACGTCACCTCGTCGACCGAGGTCCGCACGTCGAACGTCGTGATCGCACGCTCCTGGACCTCGTCGGGCGCGAACGCGAGCAGGACGAGTCCGCCGCCGGTCGCCGCGAGGGGCATCCGGCCACCGACCCGGTAGTCGACGCTCCGGGTCCCGCGCTTGGGCGAGACGCGCTCGACGAGGACCGCCTCGTCCCCCTCACGGACGCTGAGCATGGCGTGCTGTCCCGTCAGGTCGTGCAGGTCCTGGAGGTACGGCAGGGAGGCCTGGCGGAGCCCCACGCCTCGCGGGGCGAGCGACGACAGTTCGTACAGGCGCAGCCCGATCGTGAACCGGCCGTCGGCCCGGCGTTCGAGGGCGCCCTCGGCGACCAGGCTCCGCGCGATCCGCAGCGTCGAGTTGACGGGCAGGCCACAGCGACGCGCGAGTTCGCTCAGCGTCAGCGTCGGGTGGCGGTCGTCGAAGCACCCCAGGATCGCGAAGGCCCGACCGACCGTCCCCGTGCGAGTGTCGCCCACCGCTGCACCCTACCGCCGACGCCGTCTTCCGCTGAGTGGAAACCCACACCGAACCGCTCTCGCGCCGTCCTACGCTCGGCCCCCGGACGAAGGAGCAGATCGTGGACGACGTCACCGACATCAGTCAGCTCGTGCTGCGCGAACGCCAGGGGCGGGACCGCGGGCTGTGGGACCGCATGCGTGACGCGTGGGAGCCGGACGGCCGCGTGCGCATCAGCTGGTTCGACGGCAGCGCGCGGGACTTCGTCGCGGGGTCGATCGCGATGGCCGCCGGTGGGACGGCCGCCACACACCGGATGAGCCCGCCGGTCGTCGACCTCCTCGGTGACCGCGCGATCGTCGCCGCACCGGCGGTCATCGAGGTCCGCGCCGGACTGGGCGGCGCCGAGGTCGACCTGGCCTCCCGCGTCCGGCTGCTGTACCGCGCACGCCGGACCGGCACCGGCTGGCGGCTGGCCGCGATGACGTGCGTCTACGAATCCGACACGGTGACACCGACCGTTCCCGGCACCGTGCCGGACCTGTCCTCCGTCGCGGTCGACGACCGTCGGCCGTCGTACCGATGGCTCGCGACGGTCCTCGGGGCGACCGGCCACCGCATCGCCGACGACCTGCCCGGCACGGACCGGCCCGGGTCCGTCGAGGCGGTGGAAGCCGCCGAACAGGACTGGCTCGACGGCCACGATCGCGACGGCCGGGACGGAGACCGCGCATGAGCCGCTACGTCACCGCACCCACCGCCGACCACGACGTCGTCATCCGCGACGTCACCGTCGTCGACCCGCTCGACGGGACCGCCACGGCCGGGCAGGACGTGCGGTTCACCGGCGCGACCATCGCGTCGGTGTCCGCCACGTCGCAGACCGGGACGGCCGCGGGCCAGCAGGTCGTCGACGGACGCGGCCGGTTCCTGGTGCCGGGCTTCGCGGACATGCACGCCCACCCGCTCAACTCCCCGGACGACGTCGACGGCGCCTACGCACTGATGCTCGCGAACGGGGTGGTCGGGTTCCGCCAGATGTCCGGCTCGCCCGCCCTGCTGGCAGCCCGTGCCGCGGGTGCACTGCCCGCACCGCTCGGCGCTCCGGCGCTCCTCGCCACGCCGGGAGACCTCCTCACCCCCGTGAACGCGTCGACCGCGGAGGCCGCCGTCGCGACCGTCCGTGACCAGCACGCCCAGGGTGCCGACTTCATCAAGGCGGCCCTCGTCGGGCGCGATGCGTTCCTCGCAGCACTCGCTGAGGCAGGTCGGCTCGGTGTCCCGCTCGCAGGGCACCTCCCGAACGACGTGGACCCGCGCGAAGCGTCCCGAGGAGGCATGCGAGCGATCGAGCACCTCGGGCCCGGCGCGACCGTGTTCGCCGCGACGTCGTCCCGCGAGGCCGAGGTGCGATCCGCGGTCGGAGCGGCTCGCACGCCGAAGATCCCCACGGTCAGGCTGCCGGGCATGGAGCGCGTCATCGGTCGCGTGATCCGCGGCATCGTGGTGAACCCGGCCACGAGGACCTCGGACTCGTCCGCCCGCGCGCTCACCCTCGCCGACGACTCGTTCGACGAGGAGGCCGCCCAGGAGTTGGCAGCGCTCTTCGTCGAGCACGAGACCTGGCAGTGCCCGACCCTGGTCCGCCTGCACACGCAGCAGTTCCCGAACGCGCCGGAGCACCGACACGACGACCGTCGCCGCTACATCGCACCCGGGGAGCTCCGCTCGTGGGACCGGTCCGGCCGGAAGTTCGCTCGCCTCCCGACGGCGACCCGGGACGCCCTCGAGTCGCACTGGGCGGCCCAACTGCGCCTCGTCGGGCTCCTGGCCGCCGCGGGCGTCCCGATGCTCGCCGGGACGGATGCCGATGGTGCCGCCGGGGTGATCCCGGGCTTCGCGCTCCACGACGAGTTCGGGTACCTCGCCGACGCCGGTCTGGGACCCCTGCAGATCCTCCGGACGGCGACGTCCGACGCGGCGCGGTTCCTCGGGCTCGAGACCGAAACCGGACGCCTGGCCCCCGGGTCACGGGCGGATGCGGTGCTGCTCGCCGCCGATCCGATGACGAGTCACACGGCGCTGGGGCGCATCGACGGGGTGGTCCGGGCGGGGTCGTTCTGGGATCGATCGGCGCTGGACGGGATCCTCGAGCGGGTGGCGGGGGCGCCGGGGGCGCGCTGAGCGATCCTGCCCGCTGGGTGTCCGGCTCCGCCTCCAGGATTCGAACCCGGACCTAACGGCACCAAAGGCCGTCGTGCTGCCATTACACCAAGGCGGAACGCGCACGGAGGCGCCCGTCCATCCTCCCACGACCGCGGCGGCTGGCCGTGCAGCCCCTGCTTCCGCCAAGATGGTGGGATGCCGCAGGAGGACGAGGTCGACCGCATCGTCGCGGCGTGGGGTCGCGAGCGCGCCGACCTGGACTTCGGCCCGCTCGAGGTCCTGTCCCGCGTCGACCGGCTCGCCCGACACCTCGACCGTGCACGACGGGCGGCGTTCGACGCGAGCGATGTCGAGCCGTGGGAGTTCGACGTCCTGTCGGCACTGCGGCGGGCGGGTGAGCCGTACGAGCTGAGCCCGAAGACGCTCCTCCAGCAGACGCTGGTGTCGAGCGGCACGATGACGAACCGGGTGGACCGGCTGGCTGCCCGCGGGCTCGTCGCGCGTCGCACCGACCCGAAGGACGGCCGGGGGATCCTCGTGTCGTTGACCGCCGACGGGCGTGCAGCGGTGGACGCCGCGATCGCGGACCTGCTCGCCGCCGAGCGGGCCATCCTCGCGGGGGTGTCCGACACCGAGCAGGACCAGCTGTCGGGGTTGCTCCGACGCCTCATCCTCGGGCTCGGCGACTGACCCGACCGCCGAGCGGCTTCATCCGGCCACCGCGCGGCTTCATCCGTTCGGCCGAGTCCACGGGCCGGGCTTCGGTCGTCGGGTCGATGTGCGACGAAGCCGGCTCCGGCCACGATGATCGACGTGCCCAGACTCCGCGCCCTCATCCGTCGCCGCCGCTCCACCCTGCTCTTCGTGCTGGTGCTCCTGCTGCTGGCGGCGGGCATCACGGCCACGACCTCGGCCATCGGTGCGCAGCGCCAGGCGAAGGCGGCGGGCGAGCTCTGCACCGCGGACGACCTCGCCGCCCGCTGGCACCACGGTGCGCTGTTCCTCGACGCGCGATCGGCCCGGACGGGGAAGACGGTCCTGACGCACCGGGGTGACGAGCCGACGCAGACCGGCAGCACGATGAAGGTCGTGACGGCAGCCGCGGCGGTGTCCGCGCTCGGGCCCGACCACCGGTTCACGACCCGGGTCGTCGCGGGCACCGATCCGGGCGCGGTCGTGCTGGTCGGCGGCGGTGACCCGACCCTGAGCCGGCTGCCGTCCGGTCAGGACAGCGTCTACCCGCACGCACCGCACCTCGACGACCTGGCGCGGCAGGTGCTCGAGGCTCGTGCGGGCCAGCCGGTCACCTCGGTGCAGGTCGACACCAGCCTGTTCGACGGGCCGGCGTGGCACCCGAGCTGGCCGGAGAGCGCCCGGACCAGCGGCAGCGTCTCGAACATCACGTCGCTCATGGTCGACGGCGACCGCGACGACCCGACCGAGTCGTACTCACTGCGGAGCGCCGGGGCGGTCGCGCGCGCTGCGACGGCGTTCGCGGCACTCCTCGGGCCGGACGTCCGGGTGGACACGACCTCGGTGCCGGCGCCGTCCGGCGCGCAGGTGCTCGGGACCGTGCGGTCGGCGACGGTGTCGGAGCTTGTCGGGATGCTGCTCACGGACTCCGACGACACCCTCGCCGAGGGGCTCGCCCGCCACGTCGCCATCGCCGAGGGTGCCGGCCGCTCCTTCGACGCCGTGCAGGCCGGGAGCACGAAGGCCCTGGTGCGCTACGGGGTGCCGACCGGAGGCCTGCGCCTCGTCGACGGCTCGGGCCTCAGCCCCGACAACCGGGTACCCGCCTCGGCGCTCACCACGCTGATGCGCGCCGTCGCTGCGAAGCAGGACGGCCTCGGTCCGGTCGACGCCGGGCTCGCGGTCGCGGGACGGACGGGCACGCTCGGCGACGACGGCCGCTTCACCGGTGCCGCAGCAGACGCCCGCGGGCACGTCCGCGGCAAGACCGGGACGCTCGACGACATGTACGGCCTGACCGGGGTGACCGACGAGGTCGGCGGGGACCGCGTCGTGTTCACGGTCTTCGCCGAGGGCACGAGCGACCCCGGTGCCCGGAAGGAGATCGACGCCCTGGCAGCGGCGTTGTGGCGGTGCGGCGGACACGCTCCGGCGCTGCGGGGGTAGCCTCCGGGCCATGCACGCGATCACCCTGGCCGTCGCCGACGTCGCACGCTCGGCGGAGTTCTACCGCGCCCTGCTCGGGATCGACGGCAGCGGGGTGATCGGCACAGAGTACCCCGCGACCGACACCGAGGCGGGCGGCACCACGGCGATGTTCACGCTCGACGACGGACTCATCGTCAGCGTGTACGGCCGCGACGACATGGCGAAGGACTCCGGGACCGTCCTGGCCACCGCGCCGAGCAGCACGATCGGGCACTTCGTGGACAGCCAGGCCGACGCCGAGGCGTTCCTCGACCGCGCGCGGGCCGCCGGCGCGACGATGCTCGCGCCGCCGTACACGCGGCCGTGGGGCATGTGGTCCGGCTTCTTCCAGGACCCCGACGGGCACCTGTGGGAAGTCGTCGCGAACCCCGGCGGCGTGGCCCCCGAGGACGCGAAGCCAGCGGAGTAGACCCGCTCAGACCCCGAGCTGCTCCGCGACCTCGAGCCAGCGCTCCTCGAGCTGCTCGACCTCGGCCTCCAGACCGGCCAGGCGAGCCTGCAGCTCGCCGAGACCCGCGTAGTCCGACTGGTCGTGCGTCGCGAACTGATCGAGCAGCTGCTTCCGGTCGGCACCGACCTTCGCGATCTTGCGATCGAGCGCCGACAGCTCCTTCTCTGCCGTCCGACGCTCCGCGCCCGACAAGCCCGAGGCGGCCCCGGCCGACGCGCCGGGACCGGCCGGTGCACTGGACCCGGCCACGGCACCGGCCGAGCCGGTCCCGCCAGCCGTGTCGGGCCTCCCGGCAGACGCGGCGGCAGCCGCTGACGCGGTCCCGCCACCGGTGCCGGCCGCACGGAGCCGCATGTACTCGTCGACGCCGCCCGGCAGGTGCCGCAGGTGCCCGCCGAGCACGGCGTACTGCTGGTCGGTCACGCGCTCGAGCAGGTACCGGTCGTGGCTCACGACGAGGAGGGTGCCGGGCCAGGTGTCGAGCAGGTCCTCCATGGCGGCGAGCATGTCGGTGTCGAGGTCGTTCGTGGGCTCGTCGAGGATCAGGACGTTCGGCTCGTCGAGCAGGATGAGCATGAGCTGCAGGCGGCGCTTCTGGCCACCGCTGAGGTCCTTCACCGGCGTGGAGAGCTGCGCCGAGGTGAAGCCGAGCCGCTCGAGCAGCTGGGACGGCGTCATCTCCTTGCCGTCGGCGACGTAGCTCGTCTTCTTGCGGGCGACGACCTCGCGGACGCGGTCGTCGGCGAACTGCGCGAGGTCGGCGAGCTGCTGGTCGAGGACGGCGACCTGCACGGTCTTGCCGGTCTTGACGCGGCCGCTCGTGGGCTGCAGGCGCCCGGAGACGAGGCTCAGCAGGGTCGACTTGCCGGCACCGTTCGGGCCGAGGATGCCGGTGCGCTCCCCCGGCGCGATCCGCCACTCGATGCGGTCGAGGATCTCGGTGCCGTCGAACGAGACGCTGACGTCGAGCAGGTCGACGACGTCCTTGCCGAGGCGTGCGGTGGCGGTCTTCGCGAGGGCGACCGTGTCGCGGATCGGCGGCACGTCGTCGATGAGGGCGTTCGCCGCGTCGATGCGGAACTTCGGCTTGCTCGTGCGGGCCGGGGCGCCGCGGCGGAGCCATGCGAGCTCCTTGCGGGCCAGGTTCTGCCGGCGCTGCTCGCTCGCGGCGGCCTGCCGGTCACGCTCGACGCGCTGGAGGATGTACGCCGCGTAGCCGCCCTCGAACGGGTCGACGACGCCGTCGTGGACCTCCCACGTGTCGGTCGACACCGCGTCGAGGAACCACCGGTCGTGCGTCACGACCACCATTCCGCCCTGGTTCGCGGACCACCGGCGGTTGATGTGCTCGGCGAGCCACTGGATGCCCTCGACGTCGAGGTGGTTCGTGGGCTCGTCGAGGAAGAGGACGTCCCAGTCGCCGACGAGCAGGCGCGCGAGGGCGACACGGCGGCGCTGGCCACCGCTCAGCTCGTCCACCGACACGTCCCACGGGATGTCCGACACGAGGCCGCCGATGATGTCGCGGATCTTGGGGTCGCCGGCCCACTCGTGCTCGGCGAGGTCGCCCACGACGACGGTGCCGACGGTCTCGCCCGCGGGCAGGATGTCGCGCTGGTCGAGGTACCCGACGGTCAGGCCGCGGCGGTGCGTGACGCGGCCGCCGTCCGGTTCGAGGCGCTGGGACAGCAGGGCGAGGAGGGTCGATTTGCCGTCGCCGTTCCGGCCGACCACGCCGATGCGGTCGCCCTCGTCGATGCCGAGGGTGACGTTGTCGAAGACGACCTTGGTGGGGAACTCGAGATGCAGGTTCTCGGCGCCGAGGAGATGAGCCACCCGTCAAGGGTAGGCGGCGTGGCCGGGTGGTCGGTGCGGGAGGCGGTCCGCAGCGTGCGAGGTTCCTCGCTCCGTGGGACGGGCTGCGGATCGCACGGCGGGCGGGACCTCGCACCGTGCGTCCGTCAGGGGTGCGGCGCGGGTCGGGAGGCGCGGGTCAGGTCCCGGTGGTCGGCTCGCCCTCGCCTGCGGCTTCCTTCGCCCGCTTGAGGCGCGCCTGCGCCTCCCAGTACTCGATCTCGCGCTCGAGCTCGGCGAGCTCCTGCTCCGTGCCGCTCACCCGCTTGTCGCCGTGGGCGTTGCGGGCATCGCCGAGCGTGGCGTACCGGTCTTCGTGGCGAGCCGGCTCGAGGTACCGGCCGTGGTTCCGCTCGCCCGGCGCCCAGTCGTGTCCGACGGCGAACCAGACGATGCTGCCGACGACGGGGACGAGGACCACGAGGAGCACCCAGGCGAACTTGGGCAGCCCACGGATCTGGTCGTCGGTCTTCGTCAGGATGTCGATCAGGGCGAAGACCAGCAGGACCACGCCGGCCCCGTACAACAGCACGCTCATGGTCTCGGATTCTATGGATCGGCTAGGAACCGGCGCTACGCCCCGAACGCGTGCCGCGGTTGCGATCCGGCAACGGTCCGCTGCGGGGATCCACAGGGTCGCCGGCGAGGTACCGACGCGCGACGACGACGTCGCGGAACCCGAACCCGACCGCGACGGCGGCGGCGATCGCGGCGGCGAGGTAGAGCGGCCAGAAGAAGATGTTCGAGACCGCGACCGAGGTCAGGAGGACGAGCCCGCCGCCGGTGGACAGCAGGGCGCGGCCGCTGCTCGACTGCACCGCGGTCGCGAGCACCACGTCCAGCCGTTCGTCGGGAGCGTCCACACGTCCCCGGACCGCCCGGTCGACGGCATGCCGCTCACGGCCCGACAGCGACCGGGTCACGGGGAGTCGCTCGGGGTGTCGGCTCGATCGGAACGTCCGGCTCGAGTCGAGGATGACGACCGCGAAGCCGACGCCGACCCCGACGGTCGCCGCCACCCAGCGTCCGTCTGAGTCCGGTGCGAACACGAGTGCAGCGGCGATCAGCGCGAGGACCGCTGCTGCGAACGCGACGGTCAGCGTGGCGATGGGCAGGCGGCGCGGCGGCCGCGCGTCGAGCACGAGCCGTGCGCGTTCCTCGGCCAGCGCCCACCGGGACGCGGCCCGTGCTGCGGTGTCGGTCATCGCCCCCGATGCAACCAGATCGACTGAGGATCCGTCAGAGGGCGGCGACCCACTCGTCGGAGCCGTCGGTGAACCGCTGGTGCTTCCAGATCGGGACCCGCTCCTTCACGAGGTCGACGAGCGCACCGCAGGCAGCGAACGCCTCGGCCCGGTGCGGGGACGACACGGCTGCGGCGAGCGCCACGTCCCCGATGCCGAGCGCGCCCACGCGGTGCAGCACGGCGACGCGGACCTCGGGGTGGGTGTCGGCGATGGTCCGGGCCACCTCGGCGATGACCTCGCCGGCGCTCGGGTGCCGTTCGTACTCGAGCGCGGTCACGCCCTTGCCGCCGTCGTGGTCGCGGACGACCCCGGCGAAGGTGACGACGGCGCCGTCCTGGTCGGTGGCGACGACGGCCGAGACCTCGTCGACGGTGATCGAGCGGTGCACGACGTCGGCCACCACGACCCGGTCGCCGGCCGTCGCAGCGTCCGTCACGAGGCACTCCGCGGGGCGTGGCCCTCGCCCGAGACCTGGGCGAGGACGTGGTCGAGCAGGCCCTCGAGGACCGCGAGTCCGTCGGCGACACCACCGCGGGACCCGGGGAGCGTGACGATCAGGGTGCCGCCCCCGGCGATCCCCGCGATGCCACGACTGAGCAGCGCGGTCGGTCCTGCTCCGGCGAGTCCGCGGCGCCGGATCTCCTCGGTGATGCCGGGGAGCTCGAGGTCGATGAGCGGTGCGATCACCTCGGGCGTGCGGTCGGTCGGGGTGACGCCGGTCCCGCCCGTGGTGATCACGACCCGGGCGTCCGACAGGAGTTCGGCGG
Source organism: Curtobacterium sp. YR515 (assembly GCF_900113095.1). Lineage (NCBI taxonomy): Bacteria > Bacillati > Actinomycetota > Actinomycetes > Micrococcales > Microbacteriaceae > Curtobacterium > Curtobacterium sp. YR515. Next base: position 680,018 of record NZ_FOOD01000001.1, read on the forward strand.
AGACCGTCTCGGCGATCGGGCCGCCGTCGGGCACGATGACCGGCTCGGCCACGGTGAAGGCTCGCTCGCGGAGCCAGCCTGCGATGACGGGACCGGTCCGGTCGAGCGCGGGGTCGACGGACGCCTGGGTCGACACCACCACGACGGCCGCCCGGCCCGTGGTCGGCTGCGAGGTCATCGGTTGCTCCAGTCCCCCGAGCGTCCGCCGTGCTTCTCGAGCACCCGGACGTCCGTGATCGTGGCCGTGCGGTCGACGGCCTTCACCATGTCGTACACGGTCAGGGCCGCGATGCTCGCGCCGGTCAGCGCTTCCATCTCGACGCCGGTCCGCGAGGTCGTCCGCACGGACACCTCGACGAGGACGCGGTCGTCGTCGCCGGTGATGTCGACCTCGACCCCGGCGATCGGCAGCGGGTGACAGAGCGGGATGAGGTCGGAGGTCTTCTTCACCGCCATGATCGCCGCGATGCGGGCGGTGCCGATCACCTCGCCCTTGGGCAGCGAGCCGTCGAGGATGCGGGCGACGACGTCGGGGCGGGTGACGAGGGTCGCGGTCGCGGTGGCGGACCGCGCGGTGACGTCCTTCTCGGAGACGTCGACCATGTGGGCGGTGCCGTCGGCGCGGACGTGCGAGAGTTCGTCGCCGCCAGGCAGAGTCGGGTCGGTCATCGGAGGCTCCAGACGGTCAGCGGGTCACCGGGCGCCACCGTGGCGGTGCCGATCGGGACGTGGACGAGGTGCGTGGCGGTGGCGTAGTGCGCGAGCAGGTGCGAGCTGGTGCCCCCGACGAAGTGCACGCGGCCGTCCTCGACCCGGCCGCGCCGGACCTGGTGCTTGCCCTCGGGCGAGGTCGCGGTGTCCGCAGCGGGCAGCACCGCGGCGACGCGGTCGTCGGGGATCCCGGCGTCCGCCGCCAGGAGCGGGCGGAGGAAGACCTCGAACGAGACGAGGGCCGACACGGGGTTGCCGGGGAAGGACACCACGGGGACCGGACGCCCGGCGAGTTCGACGGTACCGAACGCCTGGGGGCCGCCGGGCTGCATCGCGACGGGGGTGACGGCGAGACCCCGCGGTTCGAGGGCCTGCCGCACGACCTCGTACGCCCCGGCGCTGATGCCACCCGTGGTGAGCACGAGGTCGGCCCAGTCCCCCACCGCATCGTCGAGGGCCGCGACGAACGTCGTCTCGTCGTCCGGCACCCGCACCGACCGCGAGGCCACCCCGAGCTCGGCGAGCGCCGCCCGCAGTGCGATCCCGTTGGCGTCGCCGATCGTGGCGTCACCGGCGCCCTGGAGTTCGGAGCCGGTGGACACGACGAGGACCCGGAGCTGCCGGACGACGTCGACCGTCGAGACCCCGGCCGCGGCGAGCGTCCCGAGCACCGCGGGTGTCACGGCAGCACCGGCAGGAGCCAGCTCGCCCCCGCTCGGCAGGTCGGTGCCCGTCGCCCGGACGAAGGTCCCGGGGGCGAGGTCGTCCGGCACCCTGACCTCGGCCAAGGCCAGCGCCGCGGGGAACGCCCCGAGGTCGGTGGCCTCGACCGGGAACACCGCGTCGGCGCCGAGCGGGATGCGCGCCCCCGTCATGATCGGCGCAGCGGTCCCGGGGTCCAGCGCCGGTGGCATCGTCCCCGCCGGGATCGGGGCGACCACCCGCAGCACGCGACCGGCGTCGGCGGCACGGACGGCGAAGCCGTCCATCTGGCTGTTGTCGAACGGTGGGAGCGGCACGGGTGCGACGACGGCACGTGCGAGCACGCGGTGCCCCCGTCCGCCGTCGGCACCGCTGGCGAGGTCGTCGATGTCCCGTGCCTCCGGGACCGCGGAGCGCCTGGCGGACAGGACCGGCGCGACCAGGGCCGCGATCTCGTCGCGGTGCTGACCGATCGTTCGCACGTGCGCCTCCGAACAGGTGAGAAGTGTGCCCGCTCCCGGTCCGGCCGGGGGCGGTCCCAGTAGCGTAACGAGCGCGCAGAACGCGCCGAGGACCATTCGGAGGACCTGTGGAGAACGACGTGACCACGACCGGGGCTGTGGACGAGACGCGCATCGGGGTGATCGGCGGTTCGGGCCTCTACGAGCTGTTCGAACCCGGCACCGCGGACGAGATCGATGTCGACACCCCGTTCGGCGCCACGTCGAGCCCGATCAGCATCGGCACGATGGCCGGCAAGCGCGTCGCGTTCCTCACCCGGCACGGCCGCGCGCACTCCGTCGCCCCGCACCGCATCAACCACCGCGCGAACCTGTGGGCGCTGCGGTCGCTCGGGGTCCGCGCCGTGGTGTCGTCGAGCGCCGTCGGCGGGCTGCACCCCGACTACGCCCCGGGGACCTTCGTCGTGACCGACCAGCTCATCGACCGCACGTGGGGCCGCGCGGACACGTTCTTCGAGGACGCCGTGCAGCACCTCTCCTTCGCGGACCCGTTCGACCCGGTGCTCCGACGCGTCGCGATCGGTGCGATCGAGCGCCTCGACGTGCCGTTCCGCCCGACGGGCACGTGCGTGGTGATCCAGGGGCCGCGGTTCTCGACGCGTGCGGAGTCCGTCTGGATGCGCGAGGCCGGCGGCCACACGATCAACATGACGATGACGCCGGAGGTGCCGCTCGCGGCCGAGCTCGGCATCGGGACGGTGAACCTCTCGTTCGTGACCGACGCCGACGCCGGCCTGGCCCCGTCCGAGGCCGAGGCGGAAGCGCAGGCAGCCGCCGGAACCGGCGAGGCCCCGGTCACGCACGGCATGGTGATGGAGCGTCTGGCCCGCGCGAACGAGGTGATCGTCCGCGCGATCGGCTCGATCGTGGCGGCGATCCCGGACGACTACACCCCGCGCGAGCTCGTCCCGGCCGAGGCGAGCGCGAGCGCCATGACGAGCGCACGGCCCGCAGCAGCGACCACGGGAGCCACCGCGTGACCCGCCTGCTCGTCACCGGCGGCGCCGGCTTCATCGGCTCCGCCATCGTCCGCCGCGCCCGGGCCGAGGGCCACGAGGTGCGCGTGCTCGACTCCCTCCGCGACGACGTGCACGGCGACCCCGCCGAGGTCGTCACCGCCCACCAGCAGCAGGGCATCGAGTTCGTGCACGGCGACGTCCGCGACCGGGTCGCCCTCGACGCGGCCCTCGACGGTGTGGACGTGGTGTGCCACCAGGCCGCCAAGGTCGGCCTCGGCGTCGACTTCCAGGACGCCCCGGACTACGTCTCGACGAACGACGCCGGCACGGCCCACGTCCTCGCCGGCATGGACCGCCACGGCATCGGCCGGCTCGTGGTCGCGAGCTCGATGGTCGTCTACGGCGAGGGGGCGTACACGACCGCCGCCGGCGAGCGCGTGCGCCCGCCCGCCCGTCGCCGCGCCGACCTCGACGCCGGTGAGTTCGACCCGATCGGGCCGGACGGCACGCCGCTCCTGCCCGGCCTGATCGACGAGTCCGCCGCGCTCGACCCCCGCAACGTGTACGCGCAGACGAAGGTCGCGCAGGAGCACCTCGCGTCGTCGTGGGCGCGCGCCACCGGAGGCCGCGCGATCGCCCTGCGCTACCACAACGTCTACGGGCCGGGCATGCCCGCGAACACGCCGTACGCCGGCGTCGCGTCGCTGTTCCGCTCGGCGCTCGCACGCGGCGAGGCCCCCCGCGTCTTCGAGGACGGCCGCCAGCGTCGCGACTTCGTGCACGTCGACGACGTCGCCGGCGCGAACGCCGCGTCGATCGCCGCGACGGCGGAGCTCCCGGCGGAGAGCTTCCGTGCGTACAACGTCGGCTCCGGCGTCGTGCACACCATCGGCGAGATGGCGGCCGCGATCGCCGGTCCCGAGGGGCCGCGACCGGTCGTCACGGGCGAGTACCGCCTCGGGGACGTCCGGCACGTGACGGCGTCGTCGGACCGGATCGCCGCCGAGCTCGGGTGGCGTGCCGAGGTCGACTTCGAGCGCGGCATGCGGGAGTTCGCGACGGCGCCGCTGCGCGCCGCGGTGCAGTAGGCCGCGGGCCACTCGCCGGCGCCGCCGCGAGCGGGCGCGCCCGCGAGCGGGCGGAATGCGTCGCCCGGGCTGAGCGGTCGAGCGGGCACGACTCGCCGCTCGCGTTCGGCGAGCGGGCGGAACCGGCCGCACAGCGGCCGCGAACGCGACGTTTCGTGCCCGCTCGGCGACCAGGCGGGCAGGCAGGCGGGCAGGCAGGCGAGCGGGCAGGCAAGCGGCCAACGGGCAGGAGCGCGACCGCCTGGAGGCGCGGCGCCGGTCCCCGAAACCGGCGCCGCGCCTCCAGGCCGGCACCCCCACCGCGTGACGCGTCCGCCCGACGCCCCACCTGCGTGTCCCCCGATCAGGGGTGGCCCGCCACCGAGAGTGCGCGGAACGTCCATCGGGGGACGCCAATCCTGTACCCCGACCTCTCATCACGTGTTGTGTCGTAGGCATGGAACGACAGCCGGCCCACGAGACCGACCGCCCCGCCCCGCCGACGCGCGCGGCGGGAGCCGACACCAGTCGTTCCGACGCTCCGCACCGAATGGGCGACATGAACGTCGACGTCATCCTCCCCTGTCTCGACGAGGCCGATGCCCTCCCCGAGGTCCTGGGCCGACTCCCGCGCGGCTACCGCGCGATCGTCGTCGACAACGGCTCGACCGACGGCTCCGCCGACGTCGCCCGGGCCCACGGCGCCCTCGTCGTCACCGAACCGGTGAAGGGCTTCGGCTCGGCCTGCGCCGCCGGGGTCGCCGCCGCCACGGCCGAGTACGTCGCCTTCTGCGACGCCGACGCCTCGATGGACCCGGCCGAGCTCGTCCCGCTCGTCGCCCGCGTGGCCACGGGACACACCGACCTCGCCCTCGGACGCCGCGTGCCGACCACGCCGGGCGCCTGGGCACCGCACGCCCGGTTCGCCAACCGCGTCCTGGCGGTCCTGATGCGTCGCGCGACCGGGTACCGGCTGCGCGACCTCGGCCCGATGCGCGTGATGCGTCGCGCGGACCTGGTGTCCCTCGACCTTCGGGACCGCCGCAGCGGCTACCCGCTCGAGATGGTCCTCGCGGCGCACGCCGCCGGGTGGCGCGTCGACGAGTCCGACATCGGGTACGCGCAGCGCATCGGCGACAGCAAGGTCACCGGCACGCTCCGCGGCACCGTCAACGCCGTCAAGGACATGTCGCGTCTGCTGCGCGAGTACCGCCGGGAGGCGCGAGCGACCGTCGTCGCACCCGCTCTGGTCCGCCACGTGGCCGGTCCCACCCACTCCGAGGAGGTCCACTCATGACGACCGACATCACCGTCGCGGTGGTCGCGAAGGAGTGCCTGCCCGGCCGGGTCAAGACCCGCCTGACGCCGGCGCTCACCCCCGAGGGCGCCGCGCGGGTCGCCGCCGCGAGCCTCGCGGACACGCTGGCGACCGTCCGTGCGCTGCCCGCCGCCCGTCGGGTGCTGTTCTACGACGGCACGGTGCTGCCGACCGGCGCCGAGGGCTTCGACGTCATCCACCAGACCACGGGCGGCCTCGACGAGCGCCTCGGTGCACTGTTCGACGCCGTCGACGGCCCGACGCTGCTCGTCGGCATGGACACGCCGCAGTTCGGCCCGGCCGACGTCGCGCCGGTGTTCGACGAGCCGCAGCGCGACGCGTGGTTCGGCCCGGCCGAGGACGGCGGCTTCTGGTCCCTCTACCTGCGCGACCCGGACGGCGACCTGCTCCGCGGCGTGCCGATGTCGCAGGACGACACCGGTGCGGTCCAGTTCGCCCGCCTGACCGACGCCGGGCTCGACGCGGGCACCCTCGGGGTCCTGCTCGACGTCGACACCGTGCCGGATGCCGAGCGCGTCGCCGATCTCGTGCCCGACTCCGCGTTCGCCGCCGCACTGCAGGCCGAGACCACGGGGGCACTCCGATGACCATGGAAGCACCCGTCTCCTTCGGGGCCGGCGGTGGCGAACCGTACGCGCGTGCGCTCCGCACCGATGGTCGCATCCGGCTGACGGACACCTCCCGACCGGACCGGGCGGTCACGCTCGACGTCGGCCGCTGGAGCGCCGCGGCGGACCGCATCGACCGGTCGCTCCTCGACGGTGCGGACGGGCCGGTGATCGACATCGGCTGCGGGCCGGGGCGGATGCTCGTCGCCGCGAGCACCCTCGGCATCCCGTCGCTCGGCGTGGACGTCTCCGCCGACGCCGTGGCGATCGCCCGACGCTCCGGCGGGACGGCGATCCAGGGCTCGGTCTTCGACCCGGTCCCCGACGAGGGGCACTGGGACACGGCGCTCGTGATCGACGGGAACATCGGCATCGGCGGCGACCCGGCGGCCCTGCTCGCCCGGTGCCGCGAGATCGTGCGCGTCGGTGGCCGCGTGGTCGTCGAGACCCACGTCGACCGCACCGCCGACCGGGTGTACACCGCCCGCGTGGTGGACGCCGACGGCCACAAGAGCGCGGGCTTCCCGTGGGCCGAGGTGGGCGTCGACGCCCTGCTCGACCACGCCGAGACGGTCGGCCTCGTGGCGAAGCAGAGCTGGACCGCCGAGGGCCGGACCTTCTGCGAGCTGCTCGCCTGAGCATTCCTTCTTTTGTGTCATGCAAAAGAAGGAGGTAGTGTGGTGGTCATCAAGCCGACGGCGTCGCGGTCGCCGGCCCGGTGACCGACGACCCTCGGCACGACGACGAGGAGCATCCATGCAGAACCGTCAGAACCCCCTGGGCGGCGCGTACGTGACCGGCCTCGAGAACCGTGACGAGCTCGGCGCCTACGCGGTGGACGCCGCCTGGCGACCGATCGGCACCTACACCGGAACCGGGATCGGTCGCGCGCTCGGCCGCTTCGTCGACACGCAGTCCCGTCGGCCCGGTACCGCGACGTCCTCGACGCGCACGGCCACCGGTTCGCTGCGGACCGCGACGGGCTCGTTCCGCACGGCCTGACGCCGTCCCCGTACCGCGAGTGGTCGTCCACCCGGGGTGTGCCCCTTTCTCCCCGGTGCGGACGGCCGCTCGCTCCTCGTCCACAGGCGCGCTCGTCGTCCACAGGCGCGACGTTCCTGGGCGTGCCGACCTGTGCGATGCCAGGATGGACGCATGAACGACCGCGCCGGCACCCCTGCCACTGCAGACGACCTCGTCGACCTCGACGCCCTCATCGCCGCGTACCACGAGCGCGTCCCGGACGTCTCCGTCCCCGAGCAGAAGGTCGTCTTCGGCACCTCGGGCCACCGCGGCTCCTCACTGGACTCCGCGTTCAACGACACCCACATCGCCGCGATCACGCAGGCGATCGTTGAGTACCGCACGTCGCAGGGCACCGACGGCCCGCTCTTCATCGGCCGTGACACGCACGCGCTGTCCGGCCCCGCCGAACGCACCGCGCTCGAGGTCCTCGCCGCCAACGGCGTGCACGTGCTCGCCGACAGCGAGAACGGCTACGTCCCCACCCCGGCGCTCAGCCACGCGATCATCGCGTACAACCGTGCCGGCAACGCGGACACGGCGGACGGCATCGTCATCACGCCCAGCCACAACCCGCCCCGCGACGGCGGCTTCAAGTACAACCCGCCGCACGGTGGCCCGGCCGACAGCGATGCGACGAGCTGGATCGCCGAGCGCGCGAACGCGATCATCGCCGGCGGCAACGCCGAGGTCCAGCGCACCGAACACGCCTCGCCCGACCGCTACGACTTCCTCGGCGCCTACGTCGCCGACCTCGAGAACATCATCGACATCGAGGCGATCAAGCGTGCCGGCGTGAAGATCGGCGCCGATCCGCTCGGTGGTGCGTCGCTCCCCTACTGGAACCGCATCCGCGACCACTACGGGCTCGACCTCACCGTGGTCAACCCCGACGTCGACCCCACCTGGTCGTTCATGACCCTCGACTGGGACGGCAAGATCCGGATGGACCCGTCGAGCCCGAGCGCGATGGCCTCGGTCGTCGCGCGCAAGGACGACTACGACGTCCTCACCGGCAACGACGCCGACTCCGACCGGCACGGCATCGTCACGCCCGACGGCGGCCTGATGAACCCGAACCACTACCTCGCCGTGGCGATCGAGTACCTCTACGCGCACCGTCCGGCCTGGCGCGACGACGCCGCGATCGGCAAGACCCTCGTGTCGTCGAGCATCATCGACCGCGTGGCCGAGTCCCTCGGTCGCCGCCTGTGGGAGGTCCCGGTCGGCTTCAAGTGGTTCGTCCCGGGCCTGATCGACGGTTCCGTGGCCTTCGGCGGCGAGGAATCGGCGGGCGCGTCGTTCCTCCGCAAGGACGGCACCGCGTGGACCACCGACAAGGACGGCATCATCCTGGCGCTCCTGGCGTCGGAGATCATCGCGGTCACCGGCAAGACCCCGTCGCAGCTCTACGACGAGCTGACCGAACGCTTCGGCGCCCCGGTCTACCAGCGTGTCGACGCCGCCGCGAGCAAGGAGCAGAAGGCCCGCCTGTCGAAGCTCGACGGTGACGCCATCACCGCCGAGACCCTCGCGGGCGACCCGATCACGGCGAAGCTGTCGAAGGCTCCGGGCAACGACGCGGCCGTCGGCGGCGTGAAGGTCGTCACCGACAAGGCGTGGTTCGCGGCCCGCCCGTCCGGCACCGAGGACGTCTACAAGATCTACGCCGAGAGCTTCGTCGGGCAGGAGCACCTCGAACAGGTGCAGCGCGAAGCCAAGGAGATCGTCGACGCCGCACTCGGGGCCTGAGGTCCCGCGCGGATGGGGTGGTTCGGCCGGAAGCAGGACGATCGGCACGACGAGCCCGCCCCGACGCTCGTGGTGCTCGCGCAACGAGCCCTCGCCGAGCGCGGCATGGAGACCACGGTCGAGGTGCCGGCCGGTGAGCAGGCTCGCCTGGTCGGTACCGACGGCCGGGTCTTCCTGCTCGAGAACCTCGCGGCGCAGGTGCACGGCGAGACCCCGGACGTGCAGGCCGACATGGTCGCCGAGCACTTCGACCGGATGATCCAGGCGTACAGCGAGCCGGCACCCGAGGAGCTCGGCGCCGACGAGCTGCGGCAGCGCATCCGACTGCGGATCCTGCCGGACCCCAGCGCGGACGGCGGCACGGGCCTCGGCGCCGGCCCGTCCGACCCCACCGACCTCGACTACGCCCGACCGTTCGCTCCCGGGCTGGTGCTCGGGCTGTGCGTCGACTACCCGACGATGGTGAGCACGCTGTCGGGTCCGACCCTGCCGCGGCTCGCCCTCGGCATCGACGAGCTCTTCGCCTTCGGGCAGCTGGGCACCGACGACGAACCGGTGGACGAGCACGCCGAGATCGCCCCCGGGGTGTTCATCGTCGAGGGCGAGTCCCTGTTCGTCGCGTCGAAGGCGGTCAACCTCCCGGCGCTCTTCGGCGCCGCCGGGTTCGGCACGGTGTTCGCGATCCCGCACCGGCACCTCCTGCTCGCCGTCCCGATCCGTGACGCGTCGAGCATCACCTCGGTGCAGATGCTCGCCGGCCTGGTCGTGCAGGTGCTCACGGACGGCGAGCACGGCCTGCCCGGCGGGGTGCTGAGCCCCCTGCTGTACTTCTCGCGCCACGGCCGGGTCAGCGCGGTGTCCGGCTTCGACGACGAGACGGGCGCGATGCGCATCGAGGTGGACGAGCGGTTCCAAGAAGCCCTCGAACAGGCCGCCGCAGCGTCCTGACGCACCACACGCCACGCTCGGGCGTACTGTGACGGCGTCGGGAGCGCTCACGAGGGCGTTCGACAGGCACCACCGAAACCGGTGCCGGTGCTGCCGATCCACTCAGGAACCCACTCCGGCGCGACCCTTCACCTTGCGGCAGATGTAACTTTGCAGCCAGCGCAAAGTTTCCGGGAGACCCTGCACATGACCCAGACCGCGACCGCACCCGCGGCACCCACCACCTCGTCCAACGCCGTGATGAACCACCGGCAAATCCTGCTGGTCATCTACGGCCTGATGGCGGGGATGTTCCTCGGTGCCCTCGACCAGACGATCGTCGGTACCGCGATCCGCACGATCGGCGACGACCTGCACGGCCTCGACCAGCAGGCCTGGGTGACGACCGGCTACCTCATCGCGTCGACGATCACGACGCCGATCTACGGCAAGCTGTCCGACATCTTCGGCCGGCGTCCGCTGTTCCTCACCGCGATCGGCATCTTCATCGTCGGGTCGTTCGCCGCGTCGTTCTCGACCTCGATGCTCATGCTCGCCGGGTTCCGCGCACTGCAGGGCCTCGGTGCCGGCGGTCTGATGTCCCTGCCGCTCGCCATCATGGGCGACATGCTCGCCCCGCGCGAGCGCGCCAAGTACCAGGGCTACTTCCTGGCGGTCTTCGGCATCTCGAGCGTCATCGGCCCGCTCGTCGGCGGTGTCTTCGCCGGGGCGGACCAGCTGCTGTTCATCGCCGGGTGGCGCTGGGTGTTCCTGATCAACGTGCCGATCGGCATCATCGCGCTCTTCATGGTGCTGACGTTCCTGCACCTGCCGAAGTTCGGCGACCGCGGCAAGCCCCGGATCGACTGGTGGGGCGCGACGCTCGTCATCGTGACCCTGGTGCCGCTGCTCCTCATCGCCGAGCAGGGCCGCGAGTGGGGCTGGGACTCCCCCGGCGCCTTCGCCTGCTACGCGATCGGTGCGCTCGGGCTCATCGCGTTCATCATCGTCGAACGGGCGATGGGCGACGACGCGATCCTGCCGCTGAAGCTGTTCGGCTCGCGGGTGTTCTCGATGTCGGCGATCCTGTCCGTCCTAGTCGGCTTCGGCATGTTCGGCGCCATGCTCACCATCCCGCTGTACCTGCAGATCGTGAAGGGCGTCACCCCGACCGAGTCCGGGTTCGCGATGCTCCCGATGGTGCTCGGTCTGATGATCTCGTCGATCGCCTCGGGCCAGATCATCTCGCGGACCGGCAACTACCAGGTCTTCCCGATCACCGGCACGGCGTTCACGGCCATCGGGTTCACCGTCCTGACGTTCCTCACCGCCGATCGCCCGCTCTGGTTCCTGATGCTCGGCATGTTCGGCATCGGCCTCGGGCTCGGGCAGCTCATGCAGACCCTGACCCTGGCGGCGCAGAACTCGGTCAGCCCGCGGGACATCGGCGTCGCGACGAGCGCCGCCACGTTCTTCCGCCAGATCGGCGGCACCATGGGCACCGCCGTGCTGCTGTCCGTCCTCTTCACGCTCATGCCGACGAACATCACGACGGCGATGCAGAACGAGGGCGACCTGAAGAGCGCCCTGAACGCCGCACTCACCCCGTCGGTCGCGAACGCGTCGGACAACAAGGGCGTGATGGACCAGATCTGGAACAAGATCGTCGACCCGGTGCAGCAGAACGTCCAGGACGGTCTCGACAAGGGCGCCGCCCAGGCCAAGGAGGCCGCGGACGCCGCCGTCACGAAGCAGGTCACCGCTGCCGTCCAGCAGCAGGTCGCGGCCGGGACGGTCCCCGAGGCCTCGGCGGACACGGTCATCGCCCAGCAGGTCGCCGCCGCGAAGCCCGCCGCCGAGCAGCAGGCACTCGAGACGGCCGCGTCGAAGGCGAACGCAGAGGTCGTGGACGGCACGCTGCAGGTGGACTACTCGAACGCCGACCAGCGCCAGAACGTCGTCGACGAGGTTGCTCCGACGCTCGTCAAGCAGCTCAAGAGCGGTGACTCGAGCGCGAGTTCCTCGACCAGCTCGTCGACGAGCGACACGTCGTTCCTGAACGGCGCGGACAAGCGCCTCACTCGGCCGTTCCTCGTCGGGTTCAGCGACTCCGCCGTGGTCGTCTACTACGTCGGCCTCGCCGTGATCCTGCTCGCCTTCGTGCTCACCTGGTTCTTCCGCGTGCCGCCGCTCCGCAAGGTCTCGGCACTGCAGGAGCAGGCGAACACCGAGCGCGCGGACAACGAGCGGGCGACCGCCGACGCGGACCGCCTGACCGTGGACGCCCAGCACGCAGCCGCCCGGACGGGATCGCTCGTCTCGCCGGACACCGGCTCGATGGCGGTCGTGCCGACCTCGCCGGACGTGGTCTCGCAGCCGCGCTCGGCCGGTTCCGCGGTCGGTGTCGGTGTCGGTGTCGGGCAGTCGACGACCCGGTCGGGCGGAGCAGCCGGCGGTGCCTCCACCGTCTCGCTCGACGGCACCCGCGCACCGCTGCCCGACGCGACCACGCACGGCGCGCACTCCGCCGCCGCGCCGGTCGACGAGCCGCCCACCACCACGGGCGCGATCCGTACCCGAGCCGCGCACGCCGCAACGGACGCGACCACGGACACCACCGGCGGCGACGCTGCGGAGGCGAGCCGCGCCTCCAGGCCCGACGAGCACGGGCACGGGCGTCACTCAGCCGAGTAGCGACGTGGTCAGCCCGTCGAAGCGTCCGACGGGCTGACCACGTCGAACGACGCCCCCGGCAGTCGTCGGCGCATCACGTCGACCGCGACCGGGTTGTCGTCCACGAGCACGAACCGCCGGCCGAGCGCGCGGGCCACCGCGCCTGTCGTCCCGCTGCCGGCGAAGAAGTCGAGGATCCAGTCACCCTCGCGGGAGGACGCCTGCACGATGCGGCGGAGCACGCCCTCGGGCTTCTGCGTCGGGTAGCCGGTCTTCTCCTTGCCGGTCGGGGACACGATCGTGTGCCACCACACGTCCGTCGGGAGCTTGCCGCGCTCGCGCTTCTCGGGTGTGACGAGTCCCGGCGCCATGTAGGGCTCACGGTCGACCGCCTCGGAGTCGAACCAGTACCGCGACGGGTCCTTGACGTAGACGAGGATCGTGTCGTGCTTCGTCGGCCACCGCGACCGGGACTTCGCACCGAAGTCGTACGCCCAGACGATCTCGTTGAGGAAGGACTCCCGGCCGAACAGGGCGTCGAGCAGGACCTTGGCGTAGTGCGACTCGCGGTAGTCGAGGTGGAGGTAGAGGGTGCCGTCCTCGGCGAGGAGCCGCCACGCCTCGAGCAGCCGCGGTTCGAGGAACGACCAGTAGTCCTCGAACCGGTCGTCGAAGCGCATGAGGTCGCCGCGGACGCGCTCGTAGGAGCTCCCCCGGAAGCCCGTCACCCGCTCGCGCCGGCGATCGGCAGCTGTGGCCTCGTCAACGACCGTCGGCTCGCGGACCGCGGCGCTCGCGTGCCGACGCTGGTAGCGGCCGGTGTTGAACGGCGGGTCGAGGTACACGAGCGTGAACGAGCCGTCCGCCAGGGTCGGCAGGACGTCGAGGTTGTCGCCGAGAACCACCCGGTCCGGTCCTCGATCGTCGCCGCTGTGCACGTGCACCATTCTGGTCCACGCGGCGTCCCGTCCCCGCGGAGCCGGCGGGCCGGGCTCAGCCGCAGGTCACCTGGGAGATCGTCGCGTCGTCGTCCGGCAGCCACGCGCCGCCGGCCCAGACGTCCACCGGTTCGCCCGCGCGCAGTGCCGTCGCCACCACGAGGTCGTGCGGACCGGGCAGCGTCGCGACCTCCTCGTCGACGGAGAACTGCACGGTCGCCGAGTCGCAGGACGCCTCGGGGGTGACCTCCCACCCGGCGCAGCCGTAGTCGACGCAGCCGTCCGGCCACGAGCCGTCGGCGTCCTCGGCGTCGGAGTCGAGCGGGCTCCGGGTCAGCGCCACGGCGTGCTCCGGTGCGGTGAAGCAGGTGACGTCGCGGATGCCGCCCCACTCCTCGGACCCCTGCTCGGTGAGGACGAGCGGTCGCCCGGAGGTCAGCACGACCGTGCGGGTGTCGGTGCGCACGTCGTCACCGCCCTCGGTGGCGGAGAACCCGACCGTGACCCGGGCCGGCCCGTCGCACTCGCTGTCGATCTGCCACGACCAGCAGCCGTCCGCGAAGTCGATCGCTCCGCAGGTCGCATCCCACGTCTCGTCGTCGCCGATGAACGACGCGGTGACCGTGCCGTCGTCCGAGGTCCACGGTGCCTGGTCCCCCGCGTCCGGTGCGTCCTGGTCCGGTGCGTCGTCGTCCGGGCTGCTGTCGTCCGGGACGCTGCCGTCGGGTGCGGTGTCCTGGAGTCCGTACGCGAGCGTCTGCCCGTCGCTCTGCAGCGCACGGACGACGGGGTCGACGGCCGTCGTCGCGCCGACGACGAGCACGAGCGCGGCGGCACCGGCGGTCACGGCGACGACCGTACGGGTGCGGTGGCGCAACGGCGAACGCCGCGGTGCCGCGTCCGCCGCCACGGCGAACGGCCGCACGGCGGGCAGCCCCCACGCTGCCGCCTCCCAGGCGGCCACGGCTGCGTCCTCGTCGAGCTCCGGGAACGCCGCCCGCGCCCGCGCCGGGACCTCCGTCCGCCGCCACACCGCCGCATCGTCCCGGATCGAGGCCGCGGTCCGGTCAGCGAGCTCGCCCGCCCGCGCGGAGCACACCACCAGCACCGCGATCCCGGCCACGAGCGGCAGGAGTCCGACCACGGCCAGACCACCGAGCGCCGCGACGACGATGACCGCGGCGAGCGCGAGGAGCGCCACCACGAGGCCGATCCACTGGGCGACGCGGAGGCGGCGGGCTGCGGCCGGCACGAAGGCCCGGAACGACCGCGGGACCGGGGCCCAGAAGTGCCAGCCCTCGGGTGCGGGCGGGATCCCCGGCGCTGGCGACCACCCCGGTGCGGGCTCGGCGGCCTGGTGCAGTTCCACCCACTCAGCGGAGGGTGTCGGCCACCCGGGAGGCGTCCGGAAGCGGAACGGCGGGGTCGTCTCGTGCTGCACGATCAGACCCTAGCCCGGCGTCCAGCGCGCACACAGGCCCTTCTTCGGGAGGGGCGTAGCGTCTGCTCCATGGCGACACCCGAGGTCCGGAACGACACCGACAAGCAGCAGTACTCCCTCGTCGAGGACGGTGAGGTGATCGGCTTCGCGGCGTACGAGGTCGACGGCGACGAGATCCGCTTCGTCCACACCGAGGTGGACCCCGCGCACCGCGGCGGTGGTCACGCCTCGATCCTCGTCGAGCACGCGCTGGACGACGTCCGCTCGGGGTCCTCGCGCCGGGTCGTCCCGCAGTGCAGCTACGTCGCGGCCTGGATCGAGCGGCACCCGGACTACCAGGAGCTCACGACCCGCTGACGCGGCCCGCGCGTTGCCGGCTCCCGCCAGGACGAGTCGTCAGTACGACCGGTCGTGCGTCCCGGCCCGCACCGCGTGCCGACCGGCGCTGCGCACCGCCGGCACCTTGATGAGGACACTCCCGCTGAGCAGGTCGTGATCGTCGTCCGCCGGCGTCGGTGCCTCCCTCGGGAGGCGCGACTGCCGTTCGTACTCCGCTTGCGTCTCGTGACGGGTCGGCGCGAACACCTCGTCCATCATCGAGACCACACCGCCGGATCCGCCGCTGCGCGTGGACTTGTTCGACAGGTCGATCCACCCCACGCGATCGGCGATCCACATCACGACGGCCGCGGCGGCCACCGCCCCCAGGAGGATCAACCAGTTCACGCACACGACGCTACGTCGGCGATCGGACGAGGACATCCGCCGCGCGGAGGATTCTCACGATCCACATGGCTCGTTCTTCAGGACGACACCCACACTGGTCCTGCGGCCGCCCGGAACCCCCCTCTCCGGGCGGCCGACCACGCGCGGCCGGCCAACGGGGCCGCACGCGTTCCAGCGCTGCGTGCCAGGATGGCGACGTGCTCGACGACGCAGACCGGGACCTCATGCGGGCGTTCGCCCGCTACATCGAGAAGGCGAACGAACTCGCCGCCGCGGAACAGCAGGCGGTGACCACACCGATCGGTGAACGGATCGGCGCCCACCTCGGCGTCGACCCGCAGTCGGTCCCCGTGGTCACCGAGGAGTTCCCCGACCACCGCCTCGTCGACGCCGACATCGCCCTCGAGGAGCTCGCCGGCACCGACCCCGACGCCCTCGTCGGCATCGCGGGCGACGACAGCCGGTTCCACAGCTCGGTCAGCGAGTTCATCGCGAACCCCCACATGCGGTGGGCGCCCGGCCCCGTGAGCTACGCCACCCGGGCCACCGGTGCCGACACCACCCGTCGGGTCGTGTCGTTCGGCCTCCGGTTCCTCACCTTCGACGGCGCTCCGGTCGCGGTCGTCCAGCGGTCCGCCAAACCGGAGTACGGCCGTGGCCGCGCCAGCCTCGAGATTCTCTCCCCCGACCAGGACGCCGCCACCGCGTTCCTGCTCCGCCTCCGTGCCCTGATGATCGAGCGGAGCGTCCTGCGCGGACAGGTCCTGTCGTTCGTGCAGTCCGAGTACGGGTCCGATGCCGGAGCGACGTTCCTCCGCCGGCCCGAGGTCGACGCCGACGACGTCGTCCTCGGCGCGGGCGTGCTCGACGAGGTGGTCGACCACGTCGTGGGGATCGGCGAGCAGCGTGCGGCGCTCCTCGCGGCCGGACAGCACCTCAAGCGCGGTGTGCTCCTCTACGGCCCTCCCGGGACGGGCAAGACGCTCACGATCCGGCACCTCCTCACCCGGACGACCGGGGTCACCGCGATCCTGCTCACCGGCTCGAGCATCGCGGCGATCGGAGCCGCGGCCGAGATCGCCCGGACGTTCCAGCCGTCACTCGTCGTGATGGAGGACATCGACCTCGTCGCGATGGAACGCCACAGCTCCCCGCAGCCGCTGCTGTTCGAGGTGCTCGACGCGCTCGACGGGCTCGACGGCGACGCGGACGTCGCCTTCGTGATGACCACGAACCGGGTGTCCGTGCTCGAACGCGCCCTCGCGGACCGTCCCGGCCGGGTCGACCTCGCCGTGGAGATCCCGCTCCCCGCCCTGCCCGAGCGCGTCCGGCTCTTCCGCCGGTACGCCGGCTCGCTGCCCTTCTCCGAGGCCGCCCTCGCCGAGGCGGCCGAGCGTGCCGAGGGCACGACGGGCTCCTTCGCCAAGGAGCTCATGCGGCGGAGCGTCCTCGGTGCGGCCCTGCGCGGTGCCGAGCCCGCGGACGTCGACCTGCGTGCAGCGCTCGACTCGCTGCTCACCGAGCGGAGCGCCCTGACCCGGAAGCTGCTCGGCACCCGCTCCGCCGACGACACCGGCGAGCCCGACGAGCCCGACGACATCGACGAGGAGGACGACGCCGAGCACGAGGTCACCTTCAGTGGCTCGTACGTCGCGCCCGTGAACCAGGCCTTCCTCCGCCCGGGCCGGTCGTCGGGAGGCATCGACCTCGTCCTCCGCGCCCCCGCCGACGACGACGACACCGACGAGGACGAGGACGATCAGCCCAGTTCGTAGGTCCGCTGTTCGGCCTCGAACCCCTTCGGCACGACGCCCACGTACCAGTACGTCACCACGTCACCCCGTCGGACCGCCTCCGGCGCATCGCTGAGCGGTCGCGCCCGGAGCGTCAGTCCGCCGGGCTCCGGCACGGTGATCGACATCCGCGTCGTGGCCCCGCACGGAGCGTCCGTCCGCCCGAGCACGTCCGCGACGTCGGCTCCGGCCGTCGCGCGGAAGTACTCGCCGTCGACACCGTTGCACGCGAGCAGCAGGTCCCAGTCGCCGGCCGGGACG
Organism: Curtobacterium sp. YR515; assembly: GCF_900113095.1. Lineage (NCBI taxonomy): Bacteria > Bacillati > Actinomycetota > Actinomycetes > Micrococcales > Microbacteriaceae > Curtobacterium > Curtobacterium sp. YR515. Next base: position 697,459 of record NZ_FOOD01000001.1, read on the forward strand.
TTCTCGAGGGTCACCATGCCCTCGCCGGAACCCCCGGCCCCACCGCGACCGTGCTCGGGGTCGGTGATCGCTGTCTCCATCAGCGACGTCCACCGCTGCAGCCCGGACTGTGCGTCGCTCGAGGCGTCGTCCGGCGCACCGTCCGAGCACCCCGCGAGGGCGGTCGCGACGAGGCCGACTCCGACGAGTACCGACAACGGACGGGGTGATCTGCGCACCTGCCGACCCTAGGGGGTGCCGTGCGTGGTCGACAGCCGCCCGATCAGGGGACGCGCTCGAGCCACTCCCGCGTCGCGAACTTCGACGCCACGAGCTCCTGCGCCCGCCGCCGCTCGTCCGCGGTCACGTGCCCCTCGTGCGCCCCGTACAGCTTCGTGAAGGTCGCGATGAGCCGGTCGATGATCTCCGCACGGGTGAGGCCGGTCTGCGAGCGCAGCGGATCGACGCGCTTCGCAGCCGAGGTCGTCCCCTTGTCGCTCATCTTCTCGCGACCGATGCGGAGCACCTGCACCATCTTCTCGCCGTCCATGTCGTAGCTCATGGTGGCGTGGTGCAGCAGCGATCCGGTGCCGAGCCGCTTCTGTGCTGCGCCGCCGATCTTGCCCTTGGTCGACGAGATGTCGTTGAGCGGCTGGTAGTAGGCCTCGATGCCGAGGGACTTCAGCGCCTCGATCACCCACTCGTCGAGGTACGCGTACGAGTCGGCGAAGGTCATGCCCTGCACGAGGTCGGTCGGCACGTACAGCGAGTACGAGATGATCGCGCCCGCGTCCATGAACATCGCGCCGCCGCCGGAGATCCGACGGACGACCTCGACGCCGTACTTCGCGGCACCCTCGGGGTCGACCTCGTTCTTGAGGGACTGGAACGACCCGATGACGACCGCCGGCTGGTCCCACTCCCAGATGCGGAGGGTCGGGCCGCGGCGTCCGGCGCCGACTTCTTCCGTGAGGACCTGGTCGAGCGCGAGGTGCTCGTTCGGGCTGATCGGCCCCTCGTGGATGATCTCCCAGTCGTACTCACGCCAGGTCGACGCGCGCGACAGGGCACGGCGGACGGCGACCCCGACGGACTCGGGCGTGAACCCGAGCAGGACGGCGTCCTCCGGCAGGGCGGCACGGACGGCGGCGGCGATGCCCGCGGCATCGGTCGTGGCCGGCAGCCCGTCCACGGCGGCGTCGATGAGCGGCAGCGCGTCGTCCGGTTCGAGGAAGAAGTCCCCGGCGAGCCGGAACTGGTCGATCACCCCGTCGACGACCTCGAGGTCGACGACGACCAGCTTGCCTCCCGGGACCTTGTACTCACCGTGCACACCACGAGCCTACGCCGCGTCGGACGGGAGGCGCGGGGCGGCGCCGCCCCGCGCCTCCTGGCCGTCAGCCGGTACCGTCTCAGGACGTGCGCGCGACCGCCCGGTCCAGCCACGCGACCAGGTCCGCGACGACCTCGTCGCGGTTGGTCTCGTTGTAGACCTCGTGCCGCGCCCCCTCGTACACCCGCACGGTGACGTCGGAGAGCCCACCGCGCCGCCGGTACGCCTGCGCGAGGCGCTCGACCGACCGCGGGCCGCCGAGCGAGTCCTCGGAGCCGACCTGCAGCAGCATCGGCAGGTCGTGCGCGATGCCCCGACGCGGGACCCCGAGCAGCCGGAGGGCGTCCCGCAGCCCGAAGAGGCCGATGACGTCCGCTTCGACCGCGAGCGGGTCGGCCGCGACGGCCTCGATGACCGCCCGGTCCCGGGTGAGCCACTCGAACTTCGTCGGCCCCGAGCCCGCGTGCCGGGCGTTCAGGTCGCCGCTGTTCATCCACCCCGGCAACCGGTACGCGCTCGCGGAGAGGACGACCCCGTCGTAGGAGCCGGACGACGTGTTCACGATCCGCTGGGCCATGAGCGAGCCCCACGAGTGGCCGAGCAGCACGAGCGGGACGCCGGGGGTGTCCTCGCGCGCGACGGCGCTCATCTGCTCGACGGCCGCGATCGCGGCCCGCAGGCCGCCGGGGCCGAGCCGTCCGAGCTTGGCGTGGTCGCCGTCCCACTGCGCGAGGCCGGTCCGACCGTGCCCGCGGTGGTCGTTCGCGTGCACGGTCCAGCCCGCGCGGACGAGATCCTGCGCGAGCGGCTCGTACCGGAGCCCGTGCTCGCCGACCCCGTGCGCGATCTGCACGATGCCCTTCGGACGCGCCGCACGCCAGGTCGAGTAGACGATCTCGACGCCGTGCGCGTCGGTGAACGAGGCGTCGCCTCGCGCTGCGGAGAAGGTGGGCACGTGAGCATCCTCGCAGACGGGTCGGACGCAGCCAGGTGGCCGCCGGTGTTCACCCGGCGTTCACGCAGCGGGTTCGGAGCAGGCCTAGCGTCTCGCGCATGGACGTCCTCGTCACCGTCGTGCTGGTGATCGTGGTGGCCCTCGTGTTCGACTTCACGAACGGCTTCCACGACACCGCGAACGCCATGGCCACCTCGGTCGCCACGGGTGCCCTCAAGCCCCGCACCGCCGTGCTCATCTCCGCCGTCCTCAACGTGGTCGGCGCGTTCCTGTCCACCGAGGTCGCGAAGACCGTCTCGCAGGGCATCATCCGCGAGGGGCAGGACGGCATCCACATCTCGCCGACCATGATCTTCGCGGGACTCGTCGGCGCCGTCCTCTGGAACCTCGCCACGTGGTACTTCGGCCTCCCGTCGTCCTCGACGCACGCGCTGTTCGGCGGGCTCATCGGTGCGTCGATCATCGGCGCAGGCCTGAACTCGGTCGACTGGGCGACGGTCGTCTCGAAGGTCGTCCTGCCGGCCCTGCTCTCCCCCGTCATCGCGGGTGTCATCGCCCTCGTCGCGACGTACATCGCCTACACGCTGACGAAGAACGCGACCACCCACGGTGCGGCGACGGGCTTCCGGCACGGCCAGACGATCTCGGCGTCGCTCGTGTCGCTCGCCCACGGGACGAACGACGCGCAGAAGACGATGGGCGTCATCACGCTCACCCTCATCGCCGCGAATTACCAGTCCGCCGGCACCGGACCGGCGCTCTGGGTGATCCTGGCGTGCGGCCTCGCGATCGGCCTCGGCACCTACATGGGCGGCTGGCGGATCATGCAGACCGTCGGCAAGAAGATCTCCGACGTGCAGTCCCCGCAGGGCTTCGCGGCGGAGACCAGCTCGGCGGCGACGATCCTCGTGTCCTCGCACCTCGGCTTCGCGCTCTCGACCACCCACGTCACGAGCGGCTCGGTGATCGGCTCCGGCCTCGGCAAGAAGCTCGCCGACGTGCACTGGTCGGTCGTCGGTCGCATCGTCGTCGCGTGGGTGATCACGCTGCCCGCGGCCGCGGTCGTCGGTGCCCTCGCCACCTGGGTCGCGTCGACGTCGACCATCGGGCTCGTCCTGGTCGCGGTGCTCGCCCTGGCCGCAGGCCTCACGTTCTACGCCCTCGCCAAGCGGCGCCCGGTCTCGCACGAGGACATCACCGCGGACGAGGCCGAGCGCGAGCCGGTCGCGGCCCGGAACTGAAGGGGACGACGATGGACATCGACTTCACCAGCATCGGCACCGTCGCGGGGGTCGGCTTCGTGGCCGCGGTCGGCGTGGTGCTCCTCTACACGCTCGGGCTGCGGCTGCTCGGCACCGGCCAACCGGTCGACGCCGGGGGCGAGCACACCCAGTACGCGCAGGAGACCCCGCGGTCCGGCCACACGCCCCCGCTCGCGCTGGCGGGTGCCGGGCTGTGCTTCGCGGTCTGCATCGCTGCCGTGCTCTTCGGCATCTGGATGACGATCCCGCAGTTCCACTGAGCGCCGCGCGGGCGCGCGGGCGCGCGGGCGCCCGCTTGGTGAGCAGAAATGGTCGGGTCCGCACGCCGGACCCGACCATTTCTGCTCACCATGCGGCGCCGGCGCCCGCGCCGGCGCCCAGGCCCGCGCGCGGACGCAGCGCCTCAGTGAGCGCTGTAGCCGCCGTCGACCAGGTGGTAGCTGCCGCTGATGAAGGACGCCTTGTCGCTGAGCAGGAACAGCACCAGGGCCGCGACCTCGGCATCGGTGCCGAGGCGCTTCGCCGCGTGCTCCGCCTCGAGCGCGGTGAGCGCCTCGGGCGAGAGCGACGCGCGCACGAGCGGCGTGTCGATGAAGCCCGGTCCGACCGCGTTCGTCCGGACGCCCTGCGCCGTGTACTCGAGGGCGGCGACCTTCGTGAGGCCGACCAGCGCGTGCTTCGACGCCACGTAGGCGGCGTTCTGCGCGATGCCGACCGAGCCGAGCACCGACGACATGTTCACGATCGCGCCACCGCCGGCGGCGACCATCGCGGGGATCTCGTAGCGGAGGCCGTAGAACACCCCGTCGAGGTCCACCGCACGCACGCGGTCCCACGCGGCGACGTCGTACTCGCCGATGGGCTGCGGTGCGGCGCCGATGCCGGCGTTGTTCACGGCGAGGTGCAGGGCTCCGTAGGTGTCCACGGCGAACTGCACCATGCGCTCGTTGTCGGCGGCGACGGCCGAGTTGGCCTCGAACGCACTCGCCGTCCCGCCGGCTTCCTCGATCGACGTCACGACCCGCTGTGCGGCGTCGAGTTTGATGTCGGTGACGACGACCGTCGCGCCCGCAGCGGCGAGCTCCTTCGCGACGGCCTCGCCGATACCGCTGCCGCCACCGGTGACGATGGCGACCTTGCCCTCGAACTCGGACATGATTCCTTCTCTCTGGACAACACCTGTTGTTCAACAGTACGATACACCTGAAAACCAGTTCGTTCGCTGAACTAATTTGCTAGGCTAACGACCTGTGACCGACGCCACCGACCTCCGCATCGCGGTGAACCGCCTCTCCCGCACGCTCCGTGCGCAGAAGGCCGACACCACCGTCAGCGATGCCCAGTTCTCCGCGCTCGCCCGACTGCACCGCGACGGCCCGATGACCCTCGCCGAACTCAGCCGGCAGGACGGCGTCACCCCACCGTCGATGACGAAGACGATCGCCGTCCTCGTCGAGCGCGGCCTCGTCTCGAAGGGCGACCACGGCGACGACCGCCGCAAGGTCCTGCTCGGGGCGACCGGCGCCGGTGCCGCGTTCGTCGAGGAGACCCGTCGTCGTCGGGACGGCTGGCTCACCCCGCGGCTCGCCGAGCTCACCGACGCAGAACGGCGGACCCTCGCGGACGCCACCGAGATCATGAGGAGGCTGGCCCAGCAGTGACCGCCATGTTCCGCTCCCTGTCCGGCCGCAACTACCGCATCTGGTTCGCCGGCGCCCTGGTGTCCAACGTCGGCACCTGGATGCAGCGCACCGCCCAGGACTGGATCGTCCTGACGAAGCTGTCCGACAACGACGCCATCGCGGTCGGCATCACGATGGCCCTGCAGTTCGGTCCGCAGCTGCTCCTCCTGCCCCTGACCGGGCTCGCCGCCGACCGGTTCGACCGGCGCAAGATGCTCATGCTGACGCAGGGGCTGATGGGCGCCCTCGGCCTGGGGCTCGGCATCATGGTGCTGACCGACACCGCCACGATCTGGTCGCTCTACGGGTTCGCCCTCGCGCTCGGCATCGTCGCCGCGTTCGACACCCCGATCCGCCAGGCCTTCGTGTCCGACGTCGTGCAGGGCGAGAACGTCGCCAACGCCGTGGCGCTCAACTCGGCCTCCTTCAACGCCGCCAGGCTGATCGGCCCCGCGGTCGCCGGTGTGCTCATCGCGGCGATCGGCTCCGGCTGGGTGTTCGTCATCAACGCCGCCTCGTTCCTGGCCGTGCTCATCGCGCTCCGCTTCGTCGACCCCGCACAGCTCGCCGAGCGGATCCGACCGAAGCGCGGCAAGGGGCAGATCCTCGCGGGCTTCCAGTACGTGCGGACGCGGCCGGACATCATCGTCGTGCTCTGCATGATCTTCGTCGTCGGGACCTTCGGCGTGAACTTCCCGATCTTCACCTCGACCATGGCCCGCGTCGAGTTCCACAAGGGGGCGGGCGAGTTCGGCCTGCTCAACTCGGTCATGGCGATCGGTTCGGTCGCCGGCGCCCTGCTCTCCGCACGCCGCGACCGCCCGCGGATGCGCACGCTCGTCGTCGCCTCCGCCGGGTTCGGCCTGGCCTGCGTCGCGGCCGCCGTCGCTCCGACGTACTGGTCGTTCGCGATCGTCCTGGTCTTCGTCGGGCTCGCGTCGCTGACGTTCATGACGACCGCGAACGCCCTCGTCCAGACCACCACGAAGCCCGCGATGCGCGGACGGGTGATGGCCCTCTACATGGCGATCTTCGCGGGCGGCACCCCCATCGGCGCCCCCATCGTCGGCGCCGTCGCCGACGCGTGGGGTCCACGCTGGGCCATCGCCGTCGGCGCGGCATCGGGGTTCGTGGCCCTGGCGATCGCGCTCGTGTGGCTCATCCGGTACGAGCGCTTCCGGGTGCGGTACGACGCGGACACCCGGCTGCACCTGGCGATCACGCACGCGGTGCCGGTCGTGGGGACCCGCGCGTCGCGCGCGGCGCTGCGGCAGGACCTGGAGCGCGACGAGGCGGTCGCGGACCGGTCCAGCGCGGTCTGACGTGACCGCCTGACGGACGGGAGGCGCGGGTCGGCCCCGCACCGCGCCTCCCGTCCGTCGTCACGTCCGTCCAGGGCACGGTCCGGCACACGGGTCCGGGCGCGGCTCAGCGCGCGGGTTCGGGCGCGGCTCAGCGCGCGGGTTCGGGCGCGGCGAAGACGCGTTCGTCGAGGGCCTGCACCACCAGGTCCGCCGCCGCCGCGAGCCGCTCCCCCGCGGCGCGGGCTGCCAGCACCGCGCCGTCGTCGGACACCGACTCGAGGCCCGCTCGGGTGTCCGCGAACGCACGCACCTCGTCGGCGATGCACGACGGCGCCACGTCGGCGAGGCACTCGTCCGCCCGCCGCGCGAGGAACCGCAGCGACCGCGGACTGTGCTCGTCCAGGAGCAGGAACGCCGCGGCGTCCTCCGGCCCGGGCGTGTGGTGGTCGCGGCCGCGCTGGAACGCCTCGCCGGCGCCGCACGCCCGGAGCGCCGTCGTCCAGGACGCGCCCGACTCCGGGTCGAGCAACCCCGACGCGAGCAGTCGCGCCGTGGCCGAACACCGCTGCAGCGCACGGCCGAGCGTGAAGAACTCCCAGACCTCGTCGTGGCTCGCATCGGCCTCGACGACCCCGATCGCCAGGGCGCTGCGCTCCCGCACCCACGCCAGGAACTCGTGGGCGCGATCAGGTGCGACCTTGCGGGGCATCCGCGACCGGGTGACGTTGAGGCAGTCCCACAGTTCGGTGGAGACGACCTCACGGGCACGCCGGGCGTTGTCCCGCGCGACCGCGACGGCCGACGCGATGGACGCCGGTTCATGCCGGTCGAGGGCGAGGGAGTCGATCGTCGAGGCCCGGTCCGGGTCGTTCGCCGGTCCCGCGGCCCCCACGACCGCCCGGAGCTCGGCGGCGACCGCCCGGTCGTGCTCGGCCCCGGCGGGCTCACCGCGGGCGACGTACACGTCGAGCATGCGCGCGACGACCTCGGCCCGTTCCACGGCGCTCCCGACGTGGAACACGCTCCCCGCGAGTCGGCTCAGCACGTCGGCTCCTGCATGCCGTGAACCTACTGACCGGGGATTGCGAGGGTGTTTCGTCGCCGCGTCACGGGTGTTGCGGCTCGGCGCGGACCCCGCTGGTGCGCCCGTGTGCCGGGTCCGATCCTGGACGTCCGGCGTGCGTCCCCGGTCCACTCTCCGCGCTCGCTAGACAATCTAACTAGAGCGTCTAGCATTGTGACCATGAGTACCGAGGTGACGACGAGCGCCGCGGGGTTCTGGTACGGCGAGGATTCCCGGGTCGACGCGGTGGACGTGCTGAACGCACTCCGCAGGTACCGGAGCGCCGAGAGCGCAGCACAGCGACGCGCGCGTGAGGCACTGGGCATCGGTGAGAACGCCCTGCTCGCCCTCCGTGCACTCCTCGACGCGGAAGAGGCCGGCCGTACGGTCAACGCGAAGGACCTCGCCGAACACCTCGACATCACCCCGGCGTCGACGTCGGCACTCGTCGACCGGCTCGTCCGGAGCGGGCACGTCGAACGCCACCCGGACCCGAACGACCGTCGCGGCGTCATCCTGACCGCGTCCGGTGGCTCGATGCGCCAGGTGCTCCGGGTGATCGACCAGCTCGACTCCCGCGCGGTCGAGGCGACCGAGCACCTGTCGACCGACGACATGGCCGTCATCGTGTCGTTCCTCGACGAGATGGTCCGCGTCGTGGACGGCGTCGACGTCGCCGGTCGTGGGCACCGCGTCAGCCGGTCCGCGTAGCCTGCTGGCATGGCAGACACGGGCACCGACGGCACCGCGACGCCCGCGCCGCACGACCCCGAGGACGACATGCCCGTGGCGGAGCTCGACGCCCGGGCCCGCGCGGACGCCGCACTCCGTCGGATCCAGGCCGGGGCCGATCCCGCGCGCGAGGCGTTCGACCTCGCCAACACGATGAACGACGAGACCGTGGGGCGCCTGACGAACGCGCTCCGACGGTTCCTCGGACGGGACGGGCGCCGCACGGCCCGGCGTGACGACCTGCGCTAGAACGCCGTGCCGACGGCCGCGATGTCGTCGCCGCCGTGTCCCGCAGCGCTGGCGTCGGCGTAGACCCGGCCCAGTGCGTCGAGCAGGACCGTCGACACCCCCGTGCTGCGCGCGGCGTCGGTGATGAGGCCGATGTCCTTCCGGAGACCGTCGAGCGCGAACTGCGCCGGGAACGACCCCTCGATGATCGACTTGCCCTTGGTGTGCGCGTAGGCCGAGTCGCTGGCGCTGCCGTCGATCGCCTCGAGGAAGAGCGCCGGGTCCAGCCCGAGCGACTTCGCGACCGCGAGCGACTGCCCGGTCGCGGCCGTGATCGACGCGATCCAGGCGTTCGCCGCGAGCTTGAGCGCGGTCCCGGCACCGACCTGGTCCCCCGCACGCACGGTCTTCGCGCCGATCGCGTCGAGCACCGGGTCGATGCGGTCGAGCACGTCCGCGGGTCCGGCGGCGAGCATCGTCAGCGTGCCCTGCTCGGCGGGTGCCTTCGTGCCGAGCATCATCGCCTCGACGAGGGTGATCCCGTACTTCGCGGCGAGCTGCACGACGGTCTCGGTGCCGGCGACGCCGATCGTGGAGCACTGCACCCACACGGCGTCGGTCGGGGCGTCGCCCGCGGAGGCCTCGAGGACGTCCACCACCGCGTCCGTGTCGAAGAGCGTGAGCAGCACGACCTCGGCATCGGCCACCGCTGCGCCGGGGTCGTCCGCCACGGTCGCACCCTGCTCACCCAGCGGAGCGGCCTTGTCGGCGCTCCGGTTCCACACGGTCACCGTGTGGCCCTCGCGGAGCAGCGACCCAGCCACCCCGGCACCCATCGCCCCGGTCCCCAGTACCGTCACCCGCACGCGCGTCTCCGTCCCTGCGCCGCACCGTGCGGTCGCCCGTTCGACGGTACGCGCCGTCGATCAGAGCAGTCCGCGGTCCCGGAGCCACACCGCCGGGTCGACCGCCACCCCACCGTGGAGGACCTCGAAGTGCAGGTGCGACCCGGTCGAGACGCCGGTGTTCCCCACGGCACCGATGCGCTGCCCTGCCGTCACGGTCTGCCCCACCCGGACACCGATCTGGGAGAGGTGCCCGTACCGGGTCTGGGAGCCGTCGGCGTGCTGCAGCAGGACCTGGTTGCCGTACCCGCCGACGACCCCGGCGGACACCACGCGTCCGGACATCGCCGCCACGACGGCCGTCCCCTCACGCGCGGCGAAGTCGAGCCCCTGGTGGTTCGTCGAACAGGCACCGCAGCCGCTGACCCACCGCGAGCCGAAGCCGCCCGCTGCCGGGATCGTCCCCGCGACGGGCCTGGCTGCCGAGGCGCCCGGAGCCGGCTCGGACGACGGGGCCGCTGCCGCGCGACGCTCGGGTGCCCGGCCGATCGCGAAGCCGTCCCGCTCGGCGCGGGCGGTCGACGTCGCCGAGGTCGTGTACTCCTGCACGTCGAGCGCCGGGAGCACCGACGTCACGCTCGCTGCGGTCGCCGTCTGCGGTGTGGCGACGGTGACGAACAGGCACGCGGCGACGGCGGTCGCGGTGAGCGGGACGGCCCGTGCGGACGCGAAGGCCGAGCCGATCGAGCGGAGCGGCAGCGTGATCGCCTGGGTGACGGCATGCCCGAGGGCAGTGGGGCGGATCGCGGGCGTCTCGGTGCGCAGCGTCCGTCGCGACGGCAGGGGCTGCGGGTTCCCTGCGCTGGTGGAGACCGGGGCGGCGGGAGGGGACACCGCCGCCCCGGTGGTCGAGTGGGTGACGGCTCCGGTCGTCACGGTCGGGGACACGACCGGGACGGCCGGCGGGGCCGACGCAGCCCGCCGGGCCGACGGTCTGGCTGCCGGTGGGGTCGACGGCTCGGACGCCGGGGGTGTCGGCGCGGGCGACGCCGCGGGGAGATCGGGATGCCGGAGGCTGGCGGTGCCCGGAGTGTCGACGCCTGGCACCTCGATGCTCGGAGCAGCGGCGCGCGGCGTCGTGGTGAGGGTGTCGGTGCCGGGCGCGGTGGTCGGGTCCGCCGCCGCACGCTCTGCCGCACGGCGAGCACGACGGGTGGGCAGCGGCTCGACCCCGGCCGGGGCGTTGGCCGCGTGGCGAGCGGCGCCCCGCGGGCGCATCGGCAGGCGGTCCGTCGTCGTGGACATCGGCTTCGTCGAGGGCCGGCTCAGGCGCGGACGACGCCGTCGCGGGCGATGCGGTCGAGCTCGGTCACGACGGCGTCCACCACGGCGCGGGTGATCGCGTCGGCGACGGCCTCGACCAGGACGAGCTGCTCCGGAGCCACCGCGTGGGCGGTCGTCGCGGCGACCACGCGCGTCGGGATGGCCTCGATCGCGGCGACGAGCGACGCCGGGACGAACACGGGCCCCTGCGGCTCGACCGGAGCGGTCATCGGCGAGGTCGGCGCGGGGGCGAAGGTGGCCCGGGAGATGGTCGGCGCGCTCGGAGCTGCCGGTGCCGCCGGAGCGGGGGTCGGCCGTTCGGCACGGCGGGCGATGGAGTCGAAGAGCGGCGTGGAGGACATGCTGCTTGCCTTCCGATCAGGTGGTCGGGCGTCCCGTTCTCGGGCGGGACGCGGTCGGAGTGTGCCCCTGGGCACGACTCCATTCAACCACCAGTATTTCAGATGTGCAATAGCATGTTTCGTGTATGCGCTCGTCAGTCGGGCTCGACCGCGGCCGTCGGGTCGTCGCGTCTGAGGACCTGCCGCACCCGTTCGACGATCGTCGCCGGCGGGTTGTTGTAGGCGTTCGCGGGCTCCTGTCCGCTGAGCTCCTGGATCGCCGCCATCACGGCGTCCGTCGCGTGGCGACGGGCCCGGCCGGACGAGGCCTCGCCGAAGCCGGAGAGGTCGAGCGGCGTCCCGAACTCGACCGTGACCTTCGCGAGCTTCGGGACGCGCGACCCCACCGGCTGGACGTCCTGGGTACCGGTGAGGGCGACGGGCACCACGGGTGCACCACTCGTCAGGGCCAGCCAGGCCACTCCGGTGCGGCCCCGGTAGAGGCGGCCGTCGAGCGACCGGGTCCCCTCGGGGTAGATCGCGAACGCATCGCCGGCCCGGAGCCGCTCGAGCCCGAGGTCGAGGGCCTCCTGCGCCGCCGAGCCCGCACCCCGCTCGACACCGATCGCGCCGATGCCCTCGAAGAAGCCCCGCGTCACCGAGCCCCGGAAGCCCTTGCCCGTGAAGTACTCCTTCTTCGCGAGGAAGAACACCTTCCGCGGGGCGAGGAGGCCGATCGTCGGGGAGTCGATGAACGAGCGGTGGTTGCTCGCGAGGATCACCGGGCCACGCTTCGGGATGTTCTTCCGACCGATGATCCGCGGCCGCCAGATCATGCGAGCGAGCGGTGCCACGAAGGCACGGCTCAGCGTGGTGTACTTCGACGATCCGGACACACGGGCCTCCTCGTGACGGGAGTCTCCGAGTGTAGTGATCACGACCCCGATCGCATGCCCGCCACGGAATGTGTCGCGATCACTCGGCCGCGGCGACGACGTCGAGCACCGCACGGCCGTAGCGCTCGAGCTTCGCCCCGCCGACGCCGGAGATCTCGGCGAGCTGGTCTTCGTCCGACGGCTTCACCGCCGCGATGCCCCGCAGCGTCGCGTCGTTGAAGACCACGTACGCCGGGACGCCCTGTTCGCGGGCCTGGGCCGCACGCCAGGCGCGCAGGGCCTCGAACAGCCCGAGGGCTTCCTGCGGCATGTCCGTCACGACGGTCCGGCGGTTGCGGGAGGCCCGGGGTGCCTTCACCGGGTCGCGCCGCATCCGGACCTGCACGCGGCCGCCGAGGACGTCGGCGCTCGTCGGGCTCAGGACGACCGTGCCGAACCCGTCGCCGGACACCGCCGCGTAGCCCTGCGCGAGGAGCTGTCGGGCGACGGTGCGCCACTCCGCTTCGCCCAGGTCGCTGCCGATGCCGAACGTGGCGAGGGACTCGTGCCGGAGCTCCTGCACGCGGGGCGACTGCTTGCCGACGAGGATGTCCACGAGGTGCGAGACGCCGTAGCGCTGCCCGCGTTCACGGTCGAGCCGGACCACGGTGGAGAGGAACTTCTGCGCCGGGACCGTGCCGTCCCACGACTCGGGTGGGGCGATGCACGTGTCGCAGTTGCCGCACGCCGTGCTCTCCTGCCCGAAGTACGCGAGCAGCCGGACGCGCCGGCACTCGATGGTCTCGCACAGGGCGAGCATCGCGTCGAGGTGCGCGCTGAGCTGCCGACGGTGCGCGGCGTCGCCCTCGGACTGGTCGATCATCCGGCGCTGCTGCACGACGTCGTTCAGGCCGTACGCCAGCCAGGCGGTCGAGGGGAGCCCGTCGCGCCCGGCACGACCGGTTTCCTGGTAGTAGCCCTCGACCGATTTCGGCAGGTCGAGGTGCGCCACGAACCGGACGTCCGGCTTGTCGATCCCCATGCCGAACGCGATGGTGGCGACCATGACGACGCCGTCCTCGCGCAGGAACGCGGACTGGTTCCGTTCCCGCACCTTGGCGTCGAGACCGGCGTGGTAGGGCAGCGCCGGGATCCCCTGCTCGGACAGCGCGGCCGCGGTGCGCTCGACCGAGTTGCGGGAGAGGCAGTACACGATGCCGGCGTCGCCGCTGTGCTCGGTGCGGATGAAGGTGAGGAGCTGCTGCAGCGCCCCGGTCTTCGGTTCGATGCGGTACTGGATGTTCGGCCGGTCGAAGTCGGCGACGAAGTGCGCGGCGTCGTCGAGGCCGAGGCGGGCGGAGATCTCGCGGTGGGTCTGCGGCGTCGCGGTGGCGGTCAGGGCGATGCGCGGCACGGTCGGCCAGCGCTCGTGCAGGACGCTGAGCTCGAGGTAGTCCGGCCGGAAGTCGTGGCCCCACTGGGCGACGCAGTGCGCCTCGTCGATGGCGAACAGGGCGATCCGCGCGCGGTCGAGCAGTGCGCGCGTGGACTCGAGCCGGAGCCGCTCGGGCGCGAGGTAGAGCATGTCGACCTCGCCCGAGACCACGGCGCGTTCGACCCGGGCACGTTCGTCCGGCCCCTGCGTGGAGTTGAGGAACGCGGCCTTGACGCCGTTCGCCGCGAGGGCGTCGACCTGGTCCTGCATGAGCGCGATGAGCGGCGACACGACCACGCCAACGCCGTCCCGCACGAGCGCCGGCACCTGGTAGCAGAGCGACTTGCCACCGCCGGTCGGCATGAGGACGAGTGCGTCGCCCCCGGTGACGATCTGGTCGATGATCGAGGCCTGTTCGCCCCGGAAGTCGTCGTAGCCCCACACGCGGTGCAGGACGTCGAGCGCGGCGGCTCGGGAAGCAGACACGGCGGCGGGCGCGGGCGTGGTGCTCATGCCACGAGCCTACGGCCGACCGACGACACCCACGGCGTTGTCCACAGGCGCTGCGTCCGCCCCGTCGGCCGAGCCGGCCGTCTCGTCGAGGCGGGCCGGGGCGCTCGCCCAGCCCGTGCCTCCTGGACCGAACCAGCGCGTGCCACCCGCCCAGACCGGTGCCGGACCACGGAACCGCGGTGCGGCCGCGCCCGCGAACCGGCGGTCGAGGTGGCGCCACCGCGCGAGCACCTCGACCATGCCCCAGTAGAGCAGCGAGGTACCGAGCGTGACGAGCCAGCCGCCGATGGTCCCGTTGGCGTCCTGCGACGAGAGGTCGATCCGCGACCACCCCGGCGCCTGCAGCACGAAGATCATGATGTTGTTGAAGGCGTGCTGCAGCACGGTCGCCTCGAGGCCGCCGGTGCGCAGCACGATGATCGCGGCGATGAGGCCGAACGACCCGACGTCGAGGATGCCCCAGACGTTGTAGCCGTTCGGGATGTGCAGCAGGGCGAACACGACGGTCGACACCGCGACGGCGAGGACCGTGCCCACGATGCGGACCGGGATCCACGAGCCGATGGTCTGCATGAGGAAGCCGCGGAAGATGTACTCCTCCGCTGCGCCCTGGAACGGCACGAGCACGATGACGAGCACGAGCGTCGTGGTCAGCGTGCCGAGGGACACCGTCGACTGGCCGATCGCGGCGTGGTTCCAGGCGAAGCCACCGTCCGTCGTGATCATCCCGCCGTCCCAGAAGAGCCCGGTCTGGACGACGAACATGATCGCCGCGATGACGAGCGTCGGGATGAGGCACCAGGCCGTCCAGCCCCAGCGCACCCGGAACCGCGTGGACGACAGGATCCCGGCGGGACCGACGCGCGCGATCTTCACCGCGAGCAGGATGCCCGGCAGCAGGACCACGAGGGACACGAGCGACAGCGACAGCACCACCGGGTCGGTGGGGTCGAGCGCCCCGCTCGCGAGGTCGTTCTGCAGGTCGATGACCCCCTGCGGCCCCTGGTTCGCGCCGATCGGCACGAAGTACGCGACGGCGATGATCACCTGCGAGACGAAGTACCAGCCGGCGAGGAACGCCAGCGCCACGAGCGGGCGCCACCACCTCCAGCGTGCGTCGACGCGGGGCAGGCGGTGGTAGGGAACGCTCACGCCACGCAGGCTACCGGGCCGGGCAGGATGGGAGCCGTGCTCACCGTCGTCCTCGGCCTGTCCGGCGCGCTCGTCTACGGGTTCGCCGACTTCCTCGGCGGCCTCGCGTCACGTCGAGTCCGTGCGGTGACGGTCGCCGCCGTCGCCGCGGCGGTCGGGATCGTGCCCCTGCTGGTCGGGCTCGTCGTGGTCGGGGGTGCGTTCGGCGCGGAGTCCGTCCTGTGGGGCGCGATCGCCGGGGTGTCCGGAGGCGTCGGCGTCCTCCTCCTCTACCGCGCGCTGGCGATCGGCCCGATGAGCGTGCTCTCGCCGCTGACCGCCGTCTTCGCCGCCGTCGTGCCCGTCCTGGTGGCGGTGTTGCGCGGGACGGCGTTGTCGGGCCTCGCGGTGGTCGCGCTGGTGGTGGCGGTCCTCGCGGTGGTCCTGGTGGCATCGGTGCGGGACACGTCGGGTGCGCGGGTGACCGCGGTGGGGCTCGTGACGGCGGCGGTCGCGGGGTGCGGCTTCGGCGGGATCGTGCTCGCGTACGACATGACGCCGTCGGACGCGGGGGTGGCGCCATTGGTCGTGTCGCGGGTGCTGCAGGCGGTGTTGCTCGGGACGGCGGCGGTCGTGGTGACGCGGCGGGCCGCGGTCACGGGGCAGGCCGCGGGGCGGGGCCCTGGAGGCGCGGCAGACCCCGCGACGTCGGCCGACGCTCCGGGGTCTGCCGCGCCTCCCGGCATCCGTGGTGGCGGACGCTGGCCGGCTCGCCTGGTGTGGACGGTGGTCGCCTGCGGCGTCCTCGACGCCGCGGCGAACGTCTTCATCCAGGCCGGGCTGCACTCGAGTGAGGACCCGGCGACCCTGCCCGTGGTGAGCGTGCTCAACGCGCTGTACCCGATCGGGACGGTCGTGCTCGCCGGGATCGTGCTCCGGGAGCGGCTGACGCCCGTGCAGTGGGCCGGGATCGTGCTGGCGTTCGGCGCCGCGGTGGGGTTGGCGCTCGCGTAGGGGGTCGCTGCGCCGCACTGGGCGAGTCTCGCCTGGGCGGACAGTTTCGTGCTCGCAGGGCCGCGAAACTGTCCGCGGAGCCGAGACTCGGGGCGGCCGGAGCGGGCGTCAGGCGTCGGGGATGAGCCGCTTGCCGAGCGAGACCGTGCGGTCGTCGGTGTAGCCGAGTGCCTCGTAGAAGCCGATGACCTGCTCGTTGCCTGCGCGGACCTGCAGGTTGAGCTTCGGGCAGCCGAGGTCCGTCAGCAGTCGCTCGAACTCCGCCATGAACGCACGCCCGAGCCCCGAGCCCTGCAGGTCCGGCTGCACCGCCAGGTAGTTCACCCAGCCGCGGTGCCCGTCGAACCCGGCCATGCCCGCTCCGACGACCGGACGGGCGGGGTCCTCGGCGTCCTCGGCGACCAGGAACAGCTCCGGCTGCACGGTCAGCTTGCGGGCGATGTCGCGACGGGGGTCGTTCCAAGGACGGACGAGACCGCAGGCCTGCCACAGGGCGACGACGGCTTCGGTGTCGGCCGGGTCGAACCGGCGGAGGACGTGCTGCATCACTTCACCGTAACGGTGCTGTGGACAACCTCGTCACGGGGTCGTCGTCGTGATCTGATAGACCTGTCCGACCACCCCATCCGGATCAGGAGCCCCGTGACCGCACACGAGACACTCCCGTCGCGCCGAGACCGCCGCGACGGTGCGGCCGGTGCTGCACGGCGAGCACCGCGTCGCCGCCAGACCGTGGGTGGCGCCATCGTCTCGCTCATCGCCGAGCTGCTCATCATCGCGGGCGCCGGCACCGGGCTGTACGTGGTGTGGACGGCGTGGTGGACGGACGTCGTCGCGGTCAACGAGCAGACGAAGCTCGTCGACGGCCTCGGGCAGAAGGACGTTTCGGGGACCGGCACCGAGCACCGCGGGCCCGCTCCCGTGCTCGCCGAGCCGCCGAACGTCACCGATGTCTTCGGCACGATGCAGATCCCCCGGTTCGGCAAGGACTACGAGCGCCCGATCGGCGAGGGCACCGACCGCGAGAAGGTCCTCAACACGATCGGCCTCGGGCACTACCAGGACACCGCGATGCCGGGCGCCGAGGGCAACTTCGCCGTCGCCGGGCACCGGGTGACCTACGGCAAGCCGCTCAACCAGATCGCCGAGCTCAAGACCGGCGACGACGTCGTGGTGCGGGTGACCGATGCGAAGACGAAGTTCGACGTCTGGTACGTCTACAAGGTCACCGACTCGCAGATCGTCACGCCCGACCACGTCGAGACCATCGCCCCGGTGCCGAACAAGCCCGGGGTCGAGCCGACGGCCGACGACCGCTGGCTGACCCTGACCGCGTGCCACCCGATGTGGTCGGCGAAGGAGCGGTACGTCACGCACGCCAAGCTCGACTACTGGATGCCCGCGTCGGAGGGCACCCCGAAGGAACTCTCGGAGACGTCGAAGTGATCTTCCCGTTCGTCTGGCGCATCCTGCCCGGCCCCGCGGCGCTCAAGGTGATCGAGTTGCTCGTGCTCCTCGCGGCGATCGTGTGGGTCCTGTTCACGTTCGTGTTCCCGTGGGTCGCTGCGGACATCCTGCCGCCGCCGGACGGCACGGTGGACGTGTCGCCGTCGCCCTGACGCGCGGGGTTGCGCAGCGTCCTGGGTCCGCACCGTGCGAGGTTTCGCTGACGGTGGGACGTCGGGGGCCTCGCACCGAGCTCGGGGCCTCGCACGGTGGCGAGGCGGGGGCGGAGCGGGTGCGGGCGCGAGCGCGGGGGCGGGCGCGGGCGCGGGGGCGGGCGCGTCAGACCGTGGTCGTCACCCGGGATCCGCCGTCGGACGTGCGCCGCACGGCGATGCGCTCCGGGATCCGCTGCTTGAGCTCCTCGACGTGGCTGACGATCCCGACCTGACGGCCGCCCGCGGTCAGGCGCGACAACTGCCCGATCACGTCGTCGAGCGTCTCGGGGTCGAGCGTGCCGAACCCCTCGTCGACGAACAGCGTGCCGAGGGAGACCCCGCCAGCCTCGGCCTGGACGACGTCGGCGAGACCGAGCGCGAGGCACAGCGACACCGTGAAGGTCTCGCCGCCGGACAGGCTGCGGGGATCGCGCACGGTGTCGGTTGTCTGGTCGTGCACGGCGAGCGCGAGGCCCGTGCGCCGTGCACGTGAGCCGGACTCCCGCTCGTCGGAGGTCTCGAGCGTGAACCGGCCCGCGAGCATCGCCCGCAACCGGTCGTTCGCCGCGGCGACGACGTCCTCGAACCGGCGCATGAGCACGTAGGTGCCGAGGGTGATCCCGGTGGGGTTGGCTGCTGCGACCCCGGCCGCGACGTCGGCGAGCCGCACCACGGCCCGACTGCGCGCAGAGGTGTCGTCGCGGGCACGGACCGCGGCGTCCAGCTCGGCTGCGCACCGTTCGGACGCGACGGCCTGGTCGACCGCCGACGTGGCCGCGCGGACGGCTGCTTCGGCCGCGGCTGCGGTGGCGTCCCGTGCTGCGCGGGCTCCGTCGAGGTCGAGTGCTGCCGGGTCATCGTCGGCCGCAGCGACGACCGCCGGTTCGGCGAGTCCCGCGTCGACGACCGCCCGTGCCTGGTCGGCACGGGCGACCTCGGCCCGGAGTGCTTCGGCGTCCGCTCGGTCGAGGACCCCGGCGCGGGCGGAGGCGACGTCGTCGAACCCCTGCTCGGCGAGGACCCGGTCCACCTCGGCCGCACGTTCGCGGACGTCGGCTGCTGCCGAGTCCGCGCGGCTGTCGGCCTGGAGCACCGCGTCGAGTCGACCGACGAGCGCGTCGAGCGACTCGACCCCCTGGCGCAGGGTCTCCGGCGCATCGTCGAGGTGTTCGGCCACGCGTTCGATCGCGGCCGACACCGCCGACTCGTCCTGCTCGAGGCGCTCGGCATCGGCTGCGGCTGCTCCGGCGAGGACGGCGCGTTCGGCGTCGACCTCGTTCCGCTGCCGTTCGAGGGTGCGCGTCCCCTCGTCGTGTGCGGCCCGCTGCTGTTCGAGGTCGCGCACGCGGACGGCCGCGTCGTGCGCCGCCGTGACGGCTGCGTCGGCCGCAGCCGCGAGGGCGTCGACGGTGTCGTCGTCGACGTCACCGAGGACCTGCACGAGCCGGGCGAGTTCGGCCCGTTCGAGTGCGAGGGCCGTCGCGGCGTCACCGAGGGCGCGCTCGGCACGTCGGGCACGTTCGGCCGCGGCCTCGATCGCCTCGGTCGTGGGGTGGTCGTCCTGCGGTGTCGCGACGACCGGGTGCTCCGTCGCCCCGCACACCGGGCACGGGTCGCCCGGCAGGAGTGCGGCGCCGAGCTCTCCGGCGAGTCCGGCGATGCGGCGCTCCCGCAACTGCTGCTCGACCCGGACGAGCTCGTGGGCGGTGGCGCGGGCGGCCATGACGGTCTGCTCGGCACCCTGCACGCGCCGCTCGGACGCGGCCCGGGCGACGAGGTCGGCCCGGAGTGCACGGACACGCTCGACCTCGAGCCGGGCGGCCTCGGACCCGGCGGCCAGCGCGGCGGCGGCCCGGGCGTCCTCGACGATGCGGGCGCGTTCGGCGGGGCGGGCATCGAGCGCGGTGTCGAGCTCGGCGAGGCGTTCGGTGAGCAGAGTTCCGCGAGCGACGGCGTCGGTGATCGCCCGACGCCTGCCGGGGAGCGCCTGCTCGAGGTCGATGCGGTGCCGGACCGCGGCGAGGCACTCGGTCACGGCGGTCCGCTGGTGGGCGAGGGCGTCTCGGTCGGTCGTCACGCCGTGCTGTGCGCGGAGGGCGTCCGCCGCCGCGGCGGCGTGGTCGGAGCGGGCGCGTGCGGCGTCGAGCCCGTCGGCGACGACCGCGACGCGGGCAGCGCGTTCGCCCGACGCCAGGCGCACGCGGGCCGCGGCGACCCCGTCGGCATCCGCGTCGAGTTCCGCACGACGTGCGACGAGGACGGCGCGGCGGTTCAGTGCGGCTGCACGAGCAGTGACCGACTGCTCGTGCGCCGCCGCAGCAGCGGCCGCGCGCGACGCGGTGGCGCGAGCGGATTCGGCAGCGTCGGCGGTCGCTCGGAGTGCCGCGACGGTCGCGGGGACGTCGGACTCGTCCGGCTCGTCGACACCCGCAGCCTGGGCGAACCGGTTCAGGGCGTCGCGGACCCGGGCGTCGGCGCCCTCGACCTCGGCCAGGACGGCGCGACGGCGAACAGCGAGTTCGTCGGCCGTCCGGTCGTAGACCTGCGTGCCGAACAACGACTGCAGCAGCTTGCGGCGGTCTTCGCCGGGAGACCGCAGGAACCGGGCGAACTCGCCCTGGGGCAGGACGACGGTCTGCAGGAACTGCGCCTTGTCGAGGCCGATGATCCGGGCGATCTCGACCGCGACCTCGGGGATGCGCGAGGACATCGGCTCACCGGCCACGTCGGCCGGCCCGGCGAGGCGGAACAACTGCGCGGAGGCCTGCTGCTTCACGGTGCCGGTCCCCCGCTGCTTCGGGCGCTGGTACTGCGGCGTGCGTCGGACGCGGTACACACCGGCACCGGTCTCGAACACGAGCTCGACGAAGGGCTCGACCGCTGGGTCGGCGTGCTGGCTGTGCAACCGGTCGTCGCTCGCGTCGGCACCGGCCAGTCCACCGTAGAGGGCGAACACCACGGCGTCGATGATCGTCGACTTACCGGAACCCGTCGGCCCTTCGAGCAGGAACACCCCGGAGGCGGCGAGCGCGGCGAAGTCGATCGACACGAGGTCCGGGTAGGGGCCGATCGCGCGGAGTTCGAGCCGGTGCAGGTACATCAGCGGTCCCCCTCACGCTGGAGGGCCAGGGCAGCAGCTTCGTACGCCTCGGTCAGGATCGCGCGGTCGTCGTCGTCCGGCACGGTGCCGGTGGCGAACGACACGAAGTCGGCTGCCACCTCGACCGGGTCGGACGTCGCCGTGACCGCGCGGGCGGCGGCACGCTCGGCGCGGTCGGCCGGCTCGTGCGTGATGGCGAGGGCGTGGGGGAAGTGGTCCTTCACCCGGGCGTACATCCGTTCCGGGTGGACGGTGTCCGTCACGGCGACGCGGACCCAGGCGTCCGCCGCCGACCGGTGCGCCCCGGACTCGATCTCGTTGATCGTGGCCCGGACGTCGACGAGCCGCCGCGGCACGGGCGCCGGCACGAGCTCGGCCGTCACCTGCCCGGAGTCGTCGAGGTCGACGACCGTGACGGACTTCTGCTGGTGCCGCTCGCCGAACGAGAACGCGAGCGGCGAGCCCGCGTACCGCACGCGGTCGCCGTCCCCCACGCGCTGCGGCCCGTGCAGGTGCCCGAGCGCGACGTAGTCGATGCCGTCGAACACGGCACGCGCCACCCGGTCGACACCGCCGACGCGGATGTCCTGCTCGCTGTCGCTCGGTTCGGTCCCGCCGACGAACGCGTGGGCCACGACGACGCTGCGCGTACCGGGCCGCTGGGCGAGATCGGCGCGGACGCGGTCCATCGCCGCACCGACGACGGCCTGGTGCGAGCGGGCGAGCGGCTCGTCGGGCACCGCCGCGAGGGCGTACCGGGTGAGGTCGGGGTGCAGGTACGGGATGCCGTACACCGCGACGGGCCCGTCGGCGTCATCGACGAGGACCGGGGTGGCGATGCCTGCGGGTTCGGCGAGGATCCGCACCCGCGGGTCCATCACGCCGGCACCGAAGCCGAGTCGTGCGGCGGAGTCGTGGTTGCCCGGGGTGATGACGACCGTGGCCGTCTCGGCCAGCCGTTCGAGCACCCCGGACAGCATCCGGACGGCGTCGACCGGCGGGATGGCACGGTCGTAGACGTCCCCGGCGACGACGACGAGGTCGACCGCACGCGCCCGTGCCTGGTCGACGAGCCAGTCGAGGAAGGCCGCCTGGTGCTCGAGCAGGTCGGCACCCAGCAGTGTGCGGCCGAGGTGCCAGTCGCCGGTGTGCAGGATGCGCATGCGGTCACGGTAGCGCCGGCCGGGGACATCGCCGGGTGCCCCGCGGCGACCTGTGGAGAACTCAGGCGCAACTGAGGTTGGTACCGATGAGGGCCGTCTGGATCCGGGCGGTCGCGGTGCTCGTCGACGTCCAGTTCCCGAGGTAGTTCACGCGGACGGTGACGGTGTACACCTGGCCGAGGTTGAGGAGACCGGAGCCGACGACGCGCACGGGCGAGGTCGACTGGGTGGCGAGTGCGGTCGTCCCGTTCATCACCGAGAACGAGGTCGCGGCCGGCCCACCGTAGGTGAAGCCGATGTTCACGGAGCCGTCGCCGTTCGGAGTGCAGGCGAGCGCGGTGGCCTGCGGGACGGTGAGAGCGTCGAACGAGGTGGACGTGACGGTGGTCCGCGACCACGGTCCGGCGACGGCCTCCGCCGGCAGGAGGAACCCGGCTCCGCCCGCGAGCACGAGGACGGCGGCCGCGCCGCCGAGCCGGCGGAACCGACGCGCTCGGCGGTCCGCGCGACGGAGGGTACGGCGGCTCACGACGGCGGTCGGGGCGGTGGTCGGGGCCGTGGCGACGCGCGGGGCGGGGTCGACCCGCGCCTCCTGGCCGTCACCGGCGCCGACGCCGCTGTCACCAACGCCGTCCGGTCCGCCACCCGCGTCGCGCGACGCATCGTCCTCCGACGAGCGCCCCGCCGGACCGACCAACCGCCGCAGCGATCCGTCGATCGTGCAGAGCGCGAGCACCGCGACCAGCCCGAGTGCCAGCATCCCGACCTTGCCCCACTCCCCCGCACGGAGCCAGACGATCGGCGCACCGACGAACGGGACCCGCAGGAACGCGACTCCGTGGACGGCCGAGGGTTCGACGGGCGTGGAGTCCTGCCGGGGGTTCGCATCGCCCTTCGTGACGATCGTGCCGCGCGGACCGTCCTCGACGTAACGGTGCATGCGGAGGTGCCCGGGCTGGTCCGGGTCGTCGACGAGCAGGACCTTGCCCATGCGGACGTCACCGGCCGACACCGGGCGGGAGACCACGACGTCGCCGGGGGTGAGCCGCGGCTCCATCGATCCGGTCATCACCGTCGTCGGCTGCCAGCCGATGACGGCGGGAGCAGCCGCCCAGAGCGCGAGCCCGAGCAGGGTCGCGACGACGCCGCGGGCGAGCGTGGCCACGACCACGCGCCCCCAGTCGACGGCGTCACGGAGCACGTCGTGCGGCGTGGGACCGCCGTGCACTTCGATGCTGACCATGACTGCCTTCGACCGGGGGCGCGTTGTCGGACGGTGACGGACGGGCCCGCATCGGGCTCGGTCCCGGACGTCACGCGGTGGACACGGGAGCGTCGATCACGCTCCCGTGTCGCCGGCTCAGCTGTTCTGGGCCTCCCAGGTGAAGCCGAGGGCCGCGGTGCCGCCCTGCACGGTGTTCGGTGCGGTGCTCGAGACGGTGTAGGTGAAGCGGTAGACGCGCGACTCCGAGCCGCTGCCGGTCGGGGCCCAGCTGCCGACACCCGTGGCGAAGTTGGTCGAGGCCGTGCCGAAGCCCGCGACGGTGCCGCTGTAGAGCGTGCCGTTGGTCGACGCCGCGGTGAAGCCGGTGCAGGAGCCGAAGCCGCCGCCCGTGCCCTGCTCGACGGTGAGGTTGATGTTCGACGCGAGGGCGTTCGTCGTGGCCGCGTTCGTGCCGTAGAGCTTCACGGTCGAGGGCAGCGTGCCGGTCGAGGTGACCGTGATGCAGTTCGCGCCGGTCGAGCCGGGCTTGAGGCCGGTCGCGTTGAACAGCGCGGTGTTGTTGTCGTCGTCGGTGAGGGCGACGCTGCCGGCCGTCCAGTTGCTGGTCGGGTTGACCGTGGTGGCCGAGAAGGCCGAGTAGGACGCGGTCGAGACGACGACACCCGAGGCCACGAGAGCGGCGGGGATGGCGATCCAGGCGGCGAGACGCGCAGCGCGCGGGGTGACACGGGACATGACGGAGCTCCTGATCCAAAGGGGCGCCGGGGTTCCGCGGTGGTTGGTCGCGACGGCGCCGTGGTTGCTACGACGATCAAGCTACTTGAGCGCCGTGTGGCTCACAAGGGAAGCTACACCCCCACAGTTGGGGGTACTTCAATCGGTGAGATACTTGTTCAATGAGCAGCACGACGGCATACCCGTGCCGTCCCGCCGATCGCGCAACCGATCACCCTCCCGAGAAGAGCCGCCCGATGACGGACACCACCACCGCGCTCGCGCGACCCCTGGACGCCGCGCAGCTCCCCCCTGCCCCCGTGTCGCCGACCGTCAGCATCCCCGAGGTCGACCCGGACGGCGACGTCGCGAAGCTGATGACGGCGTTCCGCGTGCTGCAGATGCAGCACGCGCGCGTCCTGCACCACGAGAGCTCCACCCGCGGGCTGAACGCCACGGACGCCCGGTTCGTGTTCTTCCTCGCGTCCGCCGACGGCGAGGGCATCACCCCGAAGCAGGCAGGCGAGTACCTCGAGCTGTCCACGGGTGCCATGACGAGCCTGATCGACCGGCTCGAGAAGCGCGACCACATCGAGCGTCGCCCGAACCCCGACGACCGCCGCAGCATCCTCCTCCACCTCACCCCGTCCGGGTCCGAGGTGGCGCGCGAGATCGGCGCCGTCTACTCGTCGGCGTTCCGCGAGGTCATCGCCCCCGGCGACCGCGCCGGCCTCGCCGACGCCTTCGACCGGCTCGGCGCTGCGCTCGAACGCCACTCGCGATCGGTCTCCGTCGCGGGGACGATCGCCGGCCTGCAGCCGTGACGAACGGTGTCGGACACCGCGCGTAGCGTTGCCGGCATGACCCCCTCAGAACTCCTCATCGAAGCGTTCTCCCGCGTCCCCGCCACGGTCGAGCGCGCCGTCAGCGGGCTGTCGGAGGACCAGCTGGCCGCACGTCCGGCCGCCGGTGCGAACACCCTCGCCTGGCTCGCGTGGCACATCGCGCGCGGGCAGGACGCCCAGATCGCGGACCTCGCGGGCACCGAGCAGGTGTGGACGGCGGACGGCTGGGTGGAGCGGTTCGGACTGCCCTTCCCCGCCGAGGCGCTCGGCTACGGCATGTCGCGGGACGACGTCGGACGCGTCCGCGCCTCGGCGGACCTGCTGGTCGGCTACCTCCGCGCGGTGCACGACCGCACGGTCGCGTACGTCGGCACGCTCGAGCCGGCGGACTTCGACCCGGTGGTCGACGACGCGTGGGACCCGCCCGTCACGCGGGGCGCGCGACTCGTCAGCATCCTCGACGACTGCACGCAGCACGCCGGACAGGCCGGGTACGTGCGCGGGTTGCTCTTCTTCAACCGCTGACGCGGCGCATCGTGATCAGAATGGGTCGGGTCGGCGGCGGCGACCCGACCGCTTCTGCTCACCATGTCACGGACGGGAGGCGCGGTGCCAGCTGGCACCGCGCCTCCCGTCCTGCGTCTGCTCGCGACTACCGCGCGGCGAGCTCCGCGACGATCCCGTCACCGGGGGCGGCGTCGACGAGGTCCGCCTCGATCTCCGCGTGCTCGAGGATGCCCTCGATCTTGCGGCGACGGCTGCGCGGGACGATCGTGACGACGGTGCCCTCCTTGCCGGCACGCCCCGTGCGGCCCGAGCGGTGCATGTACGCCTTGTAGTCGTCGGGCGCGTCGGCCTGCACGACGAGCGACACGTCGTCCACGTGGATGCCACGGGCGGCGACGTCGGTCGCGACGAGCACGTTCACGCGGCCGCTCGTGAGGAGCTGCAGGTTGCGCTGCCGGCGCGACTGGTTCAGGTCGCCGTGGAGCGAGGTCGCGCGGATGCCGGCGTCCTCGAACTGGTCGGCGAGCCGCTCGGCGTAGGCGCGGGTGCGGGCGAACACGATCGTCTTGCCGGCGCCCGCGACGAGCTCCTCGAGGAGCTGGTCCTTCTGGCGCTGCTCGACCACGAGCACGCGGTGGTCGATCGTCGACGAGGCCTGGTCCTCACCGGCGACCTCGTGGACGGACGGCTCGTGCAGGAACTGCTCGACGAGCGACGCGACCTGGGCGTCGAGCGTCGCGCTGAACAGGAGCTTCTGGGCGCGGTTGCCCTCGGGGGTGACCTCGGCCGTGGCGGAGAGGATCTCCTGCACCGGCTCGAGGAAGCCGAGGTCGCACATGTGGTCGGCCTCGTCGAGCACGGAGATGACGACCTCGCTGAGGTCGAGCGTCCCCTTGTTCATGAGGTCCTGCACGCGCCCCGGGGTGCCGACGATGATGTCGACGCCGCGCTCGAGCGCACCGACCTGGCGGCCGTACGGGACACCGCCGTAGATCTGCGTCGTGAAGAGGCCCACCGAGCGGGCGATCGGCTGCACGGTGCGGTCGATCTGCAGCGCGAGCTCACGCGTCGGCGCGAGGATGAGCGCACGCGGGGCGCGGCCCATCTTGCGCTTCGTGCCGCCGCCGTTCTCCATGAGCTTCTCGACGAGCGGGGCGCCGAAGGCGATCGTCTTGCCGGAGCCCGTGCGGCCACGGCCGAGCACGTCCTTGCCCGCGATCACGTCGGGGATCGTCGCTGCCTGGATCGGGAACGGGCTCGTGGCGCCGAGTTCGGCCAAGGCGCGGGAGATGTTGCCGCCGATGCCGAGGTCGGCGAAGGTCACGCCCTCGACGTCGGCCGCGAGGGTCGCCTCGGCCTGGAGCTTCTCGAGCTTGACGTCGTCGGCGGGGACGAAGGGCTTGCGCTCGGTGTCGTCGCGGTCGAAGCGGCGCGGGGCGCGGTCGTCGCGGTCGAAGCGGCGCGGGGCGCGGTCGTCGTCACGACGGGGCGCACGGTCGTCGCGGTCGAAGCGACGGGGCGCACGGTCGTCGCGGTCGAACCGGCGGGGAGCGCGGTCGTCGTCACGACGGGGAGCGCGGTCGTCGCGGTCGAAGTTCCGGCGCGGACGGTCGTCGGCGTCACGGCGGGGCGCACGATCGTCGCGGTCGAACCGGCGGGGAGCGCGGTCGTCGCGGTCGAAGTTCCGGCGCGGACGATCGTCGTTGTCACGGCGGGGCGCACGATCGTCCCGGTCGAACCGGCGGGGAGCGCGGTCGTCACGGTCGAACCGGCGCGGGGCGCGGTCGTCGTCACGACGGGGCGCACGGTCGTCACGGTCGAAGCGACGCGGGGCACGATCGTCGCGGTCGAAGCGACGCGGGGCACGGTCGTCCCGGTCGAACGAACGACGCGGACGGTCGTCGTTGTCACGACGGGGCGCACGGTCGTCGCGGTCGAAGCGACGAGGGGAGCGGTCGTCGCGGTCGAAGCGACGGCCGCCACGGTCATCACGCTGCGGGCGGCCCTGGCCACCGTCGCGCGGCTCCCAGTTCGGACGGCTCGGGCGCTCGCCCTGCGCCGCGCGGCCGCGACGCTCCTCGGCGTCCCAACGCTGCTTCTGCCGCGGAGCGGACGGTTCGGCGGCGCGGAAACCGCGGTGTTTGCTGCTGCGAGCGGCGGGGGTGCCGTTCGGGTGACGGACGCGGTCGGAGGCGCGGTTGTCCGCGCCGCCCTTGTTGTACGGGGCCATGGCTACTTTCTCGGGGTGCAGACGTACCGCAGCGCCCGGCAGCGACATCGGCGGGGGCTTGCGTGCGGAGAGGGGGTTCTTCCCGTCGCGGATCGACGTGAATCCAGCCCTCGAGCAACACACACCCAAACGAAAACTCCGTGATCGCAATGTCACGGCGTCGAAGGCCGACCGAGTGAGTCTACGCGATCGGACCGTCGCTGGCCAGCCCACCGCCGGGCCGGGGCTGCGAGGCGGGGGCGATCCGTGCCTCCTGGACCGTTCGCGGGTCAGGACTCGGCGAGCCGCTGCCGCTGCTCGGCCACGTCGAAGTCCGCTGCGGGCCAGGTGAGCTGCATGTCCTCGAGCGTGCGGAGCAGGAGCTGCTGCACGGCGAGCCGGGCGTACCACTTGCGGTTCGCCGGGATGACGTACCAGGGGTTCGTGGCGGTCGAGGTGCGGTCGAACACCGTCTGGTACGCGGCCTGGTAGTCGTCCCAGAGCAGGCGCTCGTCGATGTCGCCGGGGTTGAACTTCCAGTGCTTGTCGGGTCGGTCGAGGCGCTCACCGAGTCGTTCGCGCTGCTCGTCCTTCGAGATGTGGAGCATGACCTTGACGAGGCTCGTGCCCGACGCGGCGAGCTCGTCCTCGAAGTCGACGATGGCTCCGTAGCGGCGCTCGATCTCCTCCGGCGGGGCGAACGCGCGGACCTTCTGGATGAGGACGTCCTCGTAGTGGGAGCGGTCGAAGACGCCGAGCTGGCCGGCGCCCGGGAGCTGTCGCTCGATGCGCCAGAGGAAGTCGTGCTCGCGTTCCTCGGCGTTCGGCGCCTTGAACCCCGCGTAGTGCACGCCGTTCGGGTCCACCGCGCCGACGACGTGCGAGACGATCCCGCCCTTGCCCGCGGTGTCCATCGCCTGGAGTACGAGGAGCACACGGCGCTGGTCACCGGCGGTCGAGGCTGCCCAGAGTCGCTCCTGCAGCGCGGACAGTCGGGAGGCCCCGGCGGCGAGCGCCTCGAGCCCGTCGATCTTCCGCCCCGGGAAGCCCGGGGTGCCGTCGGGGTCGACCCGGTCGAGGCGGAACCCCTCCTCGACGCGGAGCAGTGGTTCGGGGTCGGCGTTCCAGGCCTTGCGACGGCTCACGGGTCCTCCTGCGGGGTCGTCACCATCCTGGCACCGCCGGGCGGGTTCGTCCGGCGGTGGTCCTCGGGGCGGGTCGGCTCCTCCCGTGGATGGACGACGGCGTGCGGGGACCGGGTTACCGTTGATCCGATGAGGTCAGGCCGTCGCACGCTGCTCGCGCTCGTCGCCGCGGTCGTGGCGCTCGGCGCGGTCGCGTCGTGCAGCACGGACCCGGTCGGTGACGAGAACCGCACGGTGACCGCCGGACCCGTCATCTACCCCCTGTCGCTCCGGTACCACGGCATCGACGTCGTCGCCGACGTGCCGTACGGGTCGGACGCGCTGCAGCGGCTCGACGTGTGCCTGCCGGCGGACAGTGCGCCGGACACCACGAGGACCCCGACGCCGACGCCGGGCGGGACGGCTTCCGCGACGGCGGACGATGTCGGGGCCGACGCGGCCGGGGGCGGGAGTACGAGTGGTGCCGGGGCTTCTGGGACTTCCGGGGCCGGCGTCGCCGCTGCGGGGGCCGGGGCAGCCGCCGACGGGACCGGTGCCGGCGACGCCGCCCTCGCCGAGGCGGCCAGCGGCGCGCGTCCCGCCGTCCTGATGATCCACGGCGGGAGCTGGTCCCACGGCGACAAGGCCACCGCCGCGTACCGATCGGTGTGCAAGTACCTGGCCTCCGAGGGCTTCGTCACCTTCAACGTCGACTACCGGCTCGCCCCGACGGACCCGTTCCCGGCCGGGCTGGACGACGTCCGACGGGCACTCGACTGGGTGTTCCGTCCGACGACGCTGTCCACCTACGACGTCGACAGCAAGCGGGTCGGGGTGTTCGGGGGCAGCGCCGGTGGGAACCTCGCGGCGATGCTCGCCGTGACGGACCACGACTCGACCGCCTACGCCGAAGGCGACCGGATCCGGGCCGTCGTCGACCTGAGCGGCCCCACGAACCTGACGACCCGTTCGACCGAGGCCGACGGCGTCTCAGCCGCGTTCCAGCGGAAGCAGTTGCTGTACCTCGGTTGCCGGACCTACTCGGACTGTCCGGCCGCGACCCGGGCGTCGCCGGAGTACCACGTGACCTCGGACACGGCGCCGTTCTTCATCGGCCACTCCACCGACGAGTTCATCCCGCTGTGGGAGTCGCAGGAGTTCGCGGCGACGCTCCGACGACATGACGTGCCGGTGACGTTCGTCGCGGTCGAGGGGTCGGCGCACTCCATCGCGCAGCTCGACGAGGCGATGAGCAAGCGCGTGGCGAGCTTCCTGCGGGAGCACCTGGACTGAGGCGCGGTCGGGGCCGCGCGTGGCTGGTGGCCGCCGCGGCCCCGAGTCTCGGTTCGGCGGACGTTCCTCGGGCGGTGCGGACGCGAAAGTGTCCGCGGGGCCGAGACTCGGGCACCGGCACCGGCACCGGACGCACGTGCCCCGGCCGGGTGGCACCCGGAGTCGGGACTGCCGCTCGGCGCCCGCGCACCGCAGACTTCGGGGGTGACCGACACCTCGATGCGCCCTGCACACGCGACTGCCTCCCGCTGGGAGCGCCACTCCTCGCTGCAGACGTTCGCCGAGCTCCTGCTCGGTCTGTCGTTCACCGCCGCGGTCGCCTTCGGCGGGTACGCGGCCGTGACGGGACGGATGACCGTGCTGTCGCAGGGCGCCGGCGTGGTGTTCCTCGTGACGCTGACGTGCGTCCTCGTGTCGTGGTTCCGTGCCGTCGAGCGCGAGGAGGCACCCGTGGCGGCGCCGGCTGCCTCCGTCGTCGACCCGATCTCGGCGATCGACGCGGAGTACCGCCGCTAGTCCTCCCCCGCCGCGGCCCCACGCGCAGCGGCATCCCCTGCAGTGGCCTCCCCCGCCGCGGCCTCGCGCGCCGCCCGCCGGTCGGCCCGCCGCTCGAAGAGCCCCTCGACGAGGGCGTACAGCGACGGCAGCACCACGAGGGTGAGCAGCGTCGACGACACCAGCCCGCCGATGACCACGAGCGCGAGCGGCTGCGAGATGAACCCGGACCGGCCGGTCAGCCCGACGGCCATCGGGAGCAGCGCGAAGATCGTCGCCAGGGCGGTCATCAGGATCGGCCGGAGTCGTCTGGTCGCACCCTCGATCAGGGCATCGTGCACGCGGAGCCCCCGGCGCCGGTACTGGTTGACGAGGTCGATGAGGACGATCGCGTTCGTCACCACGATGCCGACGAGCATGAGCAGGCCGATCAGTGACGCCACACCGAGCGGGATCCCCGTCACGATCTGCAGGAGCAGCGCGCCGGTGACCGCGAACGGCACCGACACGAGCAGCAGCAGCGGCTGCCGCAGGCTCCGGAACGTCGCGACCATGATCACGTAGACGATCAGGACCGCGACGAGCATGGCCAACAGGAGCTGGCTGAACGCCGACGACTGGCTCGAGGCGACACCGCCGATCTCGGCGGATGCGCCACGCGGCAGGTCGAGGCCGTCGACGGCCGCCGTCACGTTCTGCACGGCGGCGCCGAGGTTCGTCGAGTCCGGGGTCACCGTGATCGTGGCCGTCCGGACGGCGTTCGACGTCGTGATGGACGTCGGCCCCTCGGACTGCTCGACGGTCGCCAGGTCGGACAGCGGCACCGACCCGGTCGAGGTGGGGATGGACAGCGACCGCAGTGCTGCGACGGTCGTCGGGGGCTCGGGGTCGGCGATGTACACGTCGAGCGTCGCGTCGTCGATCTCGATCGTGCCGGTGTCGCGGGGCGAGACCGCCGCGGCGACGATCCCGCCGACCTGCGTCTCGGTCAGCCCGCGCTCGGCGGCCGCCTGCCGGTCGACCCGGACGGCGAGGTACGGCTCGGACGCCGACAGGTTGCTCGTCGCGCCGGTCGTGCCGTCGACCTTCCGCATCTCGCGCAGCACCGACGCCGCCGCGGTCCGGAGCTCTGCCTGGGTCGGCGCGGTGACGTCCACCTCGATGTCGCTCGAGCCGCCGAAGCCGCCACCGGCCGACGAGAGGCTGACCTCGCCGACGCCGTCGATCCGGTCGATGCGGTCGCGCGCGGTGGACTGGATGGCGGTCTGGTCGTCGCCGGCGTCCGTCGTGACGTTGTACTGCACGGAGGCCGACGCCCCGCCTCCGAAGGCCGCCTGGATCGACTGCCCGCTCGTCCCGATGGTGGTCTGCACGGTCTGCACACCCTGGACACCGCGGAGCACGCGCTCCACCTCCTGCGCCGCGTCGGACTGCTCGTCGAGGCTCGTCCCCGGCTCGAGGTCCTGCGTGACGGTGAAGGTGTTCTGCCCGGAGTCGCCGAGGTAGTTCGTCTTGACGAACGGCACGGCGGCCGCGGTGCCGCCGAGCACGAGGACCGCCAGGACCACCACGAGCGCCGGCCGACCGATGGCCCATCGCAGCACGGGCTGGTACCCGCGCCGGAGCCGGTCGGACGTGCCGGCGTCGTGCAGGTCCTCGGCGGACGACAGCGCGGCGGTCGCAGCGGACCCGTCGGCAGCAGCGCCACCGGCTCCACGGGCGGCGGCGCCACCCGCGGCGGCAGCGCCACCAGCGACGGTGCCACCGGCGGCGGGCGTCCGGAGGAACCAGTACGCGAGCACCGGGACGATCGTCAGCGACACCAGCAGCGAGGCCACGAGCGCCATCGTCACGGTCAGGGCGAACGGCCGGAACAGCTCGCCGACGAGCTCCGCGACGAACGCGACCGGCAGGAAGACGGCGACGGTGGTGAGGGTCGACGCGGTGACGGCGCCGGCCACCTCGCGGACGGCGTCGAGCACCGCCCGGGTCCGGTCCACCCCGGGTTGCAGGTGCCGCTTGATGTTCTCGATGACCACGATCGAGTCGTCCACCACGCGCCCGATCGCGATGGTGAGCGCGGCGAGCGTGATGACGTTCAGCGTGTACCCGGTCGCCCGCATGCCGATCGCGGCGAGGAGCACCGAGGTCGGGATCGAGATCGCGGTGACGATCGTCGACCGCACCGAGAGCAGGAACAGCAGGATCACGACGACGGCGAACCCGAGGCCGAGGAGCCCCTCTTCGGCGAGGGAGTCGATGGACTGCTGGATGTAGGGCGCCTGGTCGAACACGACGGTGAACCGGGGGTCGCCGGCGACCTTCGCCTCGATGCCGGGGAGGGCGTCGCGGACCGTCTTCGAGACGTCGACGGTGTTCGCTTCCTGCGTCTTGGTGATCGCGATGGTCAGTGCCGTCTCGCCGTTCACGCGGCTGATCGAGGTGCGCGGCGACTCCTCGATCGCGACCTTCGCCACGTCGCCGATGGTGGTCGGCGTCGTCGCGGCGGTCCCGGCACCGGCGGTCGCACTGGAGGCGCCGCTCGCTCCCGCCGCACCGCCAGCCGCCGTCCCACTGGTCGCGTCCACGGCCCCGGTCGAGCCCGCCCCGCCGGTCGCGCCTGCCCCGGCGTCCGCCGCACCGCCGGACGAGGAGCTGCCGGAGGATCCCGCCCCGGACGACGACCCGCCGCTCGACGACGCGGTCAACGGCAGCCCCTCGATGTCCTTGATCGAGGCGATCCGCTCCCCCGTCTGCACCGACAGCGTCGTGCCGTCCTGGGTGATCGTGCCACCGGGGACGAGCGTCCCGTTGTCGTCGAGTGCGTCCGCGATGGACTGGGTGCTCAGACCCCGCGACGCGAGCTCGTCGATGTCCGGGGTGATCACGACGCGGCGCCCCGGGTTGCCGAAGACGTCGGCCTGCCGGACGCCGTCGAGCTTCTCGATGTCGGGGATCGCCGTGGCGTTCAGCCGGTCGACCAGCTGTTCCTGGTCGCCCTTCCCCGTGACGGCGAGCTGCAGCACGGGCAGGTCGTCGAAGGACCCGGTGACGATCTGCGTCTGCACGGTGTCCGGGAGCGACAGGGCGTTCACCGCGGTCTGGATCTTGTCCTCGGCGCTGGCGAGGTTCGATCCGTAGTCGAACGACGCCGAGACGACGCTCTGCCCGGTCGACGACGTCGCGGTGGTCGACTCGAGGTTCGGCACGACCTGGATCGCCTGCTCGATCTTCGTCGACACGTCGTTCGACACGACCTCGGGCGTGGCACCGGGGTACGCGCTGACGATGGCGACCTGCGGGAACTGGACGCTGGGGATGAGCTCCTGCTTGAGGCTCGTCAGCGCGATGCCGCCGAACACCGCGACGACGACGGTGACGAGCGCGATGAGCGCCCGGTTGCGGAGGCTGAAGACCGAGAGGAGGTGCACACCCTGATCCTTGCAGGGCGTCCCTCGACGCGCTCAGCCGCCGAGGAGCAGGTACGCGCCGAGCACGCCCACGGTCCCGAGCACGCCGGTCGCGAGCGCCACGATCCGGCCGAGCGGGGTCCGTGCCGTCACGACCGCCACGACGAGCACCGCCAGACCGACGACGATCTCGACCACCCAGGTCACCGGCCCAGTGGTGTCCGCGACCTGCAGCAGGGCCCGGACGCCCTCGCCGACGAGCACGGCGGCGGTCGCCCCGAGCGCTGCCCCGCGCCACCCGACGTCCCGGGACCGGAGTGCCACCGCGACCGCACCCGCGAGCACCCCGGCGGGGATGCCCATCAGGACCCAGAAGTTCGTGATCGACAGCACGTCCGGGTAGCCACGCAGGTTCGTCGCCGCCCAGTACCCCACGTGCATGAGCTCGAGGAGCACGACGCCGAGCACCATCGCGACCGGTGACGCCCAGCGCCCCGACCGCACACCGGCGAGCAGGCACAGCGCAGCCGCGACGACGAACCAGGGTCCGGCGGAGTTCGCGACGGAGGAGAGTCCGGGCACCGCCTGCCCGAACGAGGTCAGCACCCCGGCGAGCAGTGCCCCCGTGAGCGCCATCGAGACCCGGGCGGCGGCGGGCACCGCGTGGGTCGGAGCGGGCGCCGGACGGGCCGTCGTGCCGGCGTGCATGGTCGTCTCCATGGGACCAGGATCCCGGTGGCCGGGCGTCGCACGCATCACTCCGCAGAGCCAGATCGCACGAGGGGCGTCACCCCGGAGGATGACACTGCCGAGCGAGGAGGGCGCGTCACACCACCGCGGCGAGCGACCCCCGCACGCCGGCGGCGTCGCCACCGATCCGCGCCCACGACCGTTCGAGCACGTCGACGAGCCGCACCCGGTCGGCCGGGGACATCGTGAACGGCACCCGCAGGAACCGCTCGAACCCACCGTCCGGGCCGAAGACCCCGCCGGACGCGAGCACGACGCCCTCGGCGCGCGCGGCGAGCACCAGCGCGCTCGACACCGGGCGCCCGAGCCCGACCCACGTCGTCAACCCGCCCGCCGGCGACGGCACGTCCCACTCCGGGAGCCGCGCGCGCAACGCACCCACGACGTCGTCGCGACCCTGGCGCAGGTACTCGCGCCGCGCCTCCAGGACCGCCGCCGTCCGCGGGACGAGCTCCCGCGCGACCAACTGGTCGAGCACGGGCGTGCCGAGGTCGCCCGTCGGCCGGGCGAGGAGCAGCCGCTGCAGGAGCGCCGGTGCGGCGCGGATCCAACCGATCCGCAGGCCGCCCCAGAACACCTTGTCGGCCGACCCGATCATCACGACCGATGCCCCGGACGGGTCGGCCGCTGCCAGCGGCAGGGACGGCGAGCCCTCGATCCGCAGCTCGCCCATGGTCTCGTCCGCGATGACCGTCGTCCCGGTCGACGCAGCGACGGACAGCAGGAGCTCCCGGGTGGACGCGGACATCGTCGCTCCGGTGGGGTTGTGCAGCTCCGGCATGACGTAGGCGACCGCCGGCGCCGTACGGCGCATCGTGGTCTCGAGCGCTGTGGCGTCCCACCCGGTCCGTGCGTCGACGGGCACGCCGACGAGTCTACCGCCGACCTCGCGGAAGGCCTCGTGCGCGTGCGGGTAGGTCGGGGATTCGACGAGGACGGCGTCGCCCCGGCGGACGAGCACCCGGGCGAGCAGGGCGATCGCGTGCTGCGCCCCGATCGTCACGACGACCTGGGACGGGTCGGTGGGCAGGCCGCGTTCGGTGTACCGCTCGGCGATCGCCGCGCGCAGCCCGGGGTCCCCGACGGTGTCGTACCCGATGCCGGCGAGCGCCGCGGGCACGTGCCGCACCGCGCGCTCGACCGCCTCGGCGATCCCGGGAGCCGCGTGCAGTGCGGCCTTGCGGAGGTCGAGCAGGTCGTCGTCGACGACACCGCCGAGCCGTTCCGGGTCCGGTCGG
Source organism: Curtobacterium sp. YR515 (assembly GCF_900113095.1). NCBI lineage: Bacteria > Bacillati > Actinomycetota > Actinomycetes > Micrococcales > Microbacteriaceae > Curtobacterium > Curtobacterium sp. YR515. Next base: position 733,208 of record NZ_FOOD01000001.1, read on the forward strand.
CCGATCAGCCCGGCCGGGAGCCGGACCACGCTGCCGGACCCCCGGAGCGACACCACGAAGCCGTCGGACCGGAGCCTCGAGTACGCGTTCGCGACGGTGGTGCGCGAGACGCCCAGCGCGGTGGCGAGGCCGCGCTCGGCGGGCAGCCGCACGCCCTGCGGGATCCGGCCGTCGATGACGAGCACGCGCAGCGCGTCGGACAGCGCCTCGTACGCGGGGGCGTCGGTACCGGCGCGCCAGTCGGTGAGGAGGAGCGCTGCGGATCGGGCACTGAGCAGGACCGGGGTCATGGATCCACGGTAGCGGAATTGGCTCTCGACCCGCAGTCCAATCTCCACGACGATCGAGCCATGCCCCGCTCGACCGCCCTCACGCTCCGCTTCGTCCAGCTCTTCGTGGGCCTGTTCCTCTACGGCGCCTCGACGGCACTGCAGGTGCGTGCGGTCGTCGGGGTCTCGTCGTGGACGGTCCTCACGGAGGGGCTCGAGAACGTGGTGCCGTGGTCCTTCGGCGTCATCACCGTGGTGTCGAGCGGCGTCATCCTGCTGTTCTGGATCCCGCTCCGCCAGAAGCCGGGCATCGGGACGCTGCTCAACGCCCTGGCGATCGGACCGAGCGCCGACCTCGTGCTCTGGCTCGTCCCGACGCCGTCGGAACTCGTCGGCCGGGTCCTCCTGTTCGTCGCCGGGCTGGTGCTCCTGGCGGTCGCCACCGCGTTCTACATCGGCGCCGGCTTCGGCACGGGCGCTCGTGACGGCCTGATGGTCGGCCTGCACGAGCGCCTCGGCTGGCCGGTGTGGGTGGCGCGGACCGTCATCGAGGTCTCGGTCGTGATCGTCGGCTGGTTCCTCGGCGGCGACGTCGGAGCCGGCACCGTGGTCGCGGCGTTCGCGATCGGTCCGATGGTGCAGCCGCTCATGCCGGTCTTCCGCCGGTTCCCGTGGAGCCCGGAACGGACGCGTGCCGCCACACCGGTCCAGGAGGCGCGGGTCGCCGCCGCCTCGGAGGTCGCCTAGAGCCCTTGCGTGCGTCCAGGTCGCGATATAACGTGTCTGCCACAGACGCGATACATCGCGAGTTCGAGGAGGCAACATGGCCCAGGAGAAGTGGCTCGTCGAGGAGCCGAAGGTGATCGACACCGGGATCGTCCGCCGCTTGCGCGTGGGACTCGCCGGAGGACAGGTGGACGTCGTCGCGCACGACGAGCCGACCGCCCGCGTCGAGGTGCACAGCGTGTCCGGCAAGCCGATGAAGATCGAGCTCGACGGCGACACGCTCACGATCGACCACCCGCAGGTCCGGTGGGACGACCCGATCGGCTTCCTGAAGTCGTTCCGCGGCAAGGCCCACGCCGACGTCAGCGTCCTCGTGCCCCGCGACGCCATCGTCACCCTCGGCGTCGTCTCGGCCGGGGCCCTGCTGTCCGGCACGAACCGCGGCGCCACGCTCAACACGGTGTCCGGCGACCTCGTCGTCGACGACGTCGCGGGTGACGTCACCGTGAACGCGGTGTCCGGCACGACGACCATCCGCGAGCTCGACGGTGCACTGACGGTCCACACCGTGTCCGGCGACGTCGTGGCGACCGGGGCGATCCCGCGGTTCTCGGCCGACGGGGTGAGCGCCGACGTGGTGCTCGACCTGCACGGCACCCCCGACCAGGCCCGCGTCAACACGGTGTCCGGTGCGGTGAGCGTCCGACTCGAGGACGGCGTGCCCTACCAGTGCACCGTCAGCACCGCCTCGGGCAAGCTGCAGTTCGACGACTCGGAGATCCGCGGCGTGCGGGGGTCCTACGTCAAGCAGGGCGGCGAGCTGTCCGGGCAGTGGCTCGACCTCAAGGTGAACTCGGTGTCCGGCGACATCGCGGTCCTGCACGCCCCACCCGTCGCGGAGCCGACGGCACCGACGGAACCGACGACACCGCCCGCGCCGGCTGCACCGACCACGCCCGCGGCCCCGGTGAACGACGGCGAGGTGCCCGAATGAGCCCCGTCTTCGCGCACGGCCACCTGCGCCTCTACCTGCTCGTGCTGCTGGCGGACCACCCGATGCACGGGTACGAGGTCATCCAGGCCCTCGGCGACCGCTTCGGCGGCACCTACGTCCCGAGCGCCGGCACCGTGTACCCGCGGCTCGCCAAGCTCGAGGAAGAGGGACTCGTCACGAAGTCCGCCGACGGCCGGAAGACCGTCTACGCCATCACCGACGCAGGCCGTGCCGAGCTCGACGCCCGTGCCGACGAGATCGCCGCGGTCGAGAACGGCGTCAACGACTCGGTGAAGTCCCTGGCCGACGGCGTCCGCGCCTCGGTGGGGGAGGCGATGCGGTCGCTCCGCGCCGACCTCGCGGCGAGCGCGCAGGCACCGCGGGGCCGGACCGCCGACGAGCCCGTGGACGTCACGTCCGAGGGCGCCCGCGCCCTGCGCGAGGTCGAGATGGTCCTGTCGTCGTTCCGGCAGCAGGTCCGCGCGGACCTCCGCCGTCGGGCGACTCGCGGCACGCTCGGTGCGGACACGGTCACGCGTCTGCGCGACGGCCTGGAGGCGCTGCGCAAGTCCCTCTGACGACCGGCGGCCGACAGACGGTGACGACCCGCGCCTCCAGGCAGTCCGCCAGGAGGCGCGGGTCGTCCGTCACAGACCGCGGTCGGCCAGGGCGTGCATCGCGTCCCGCAGGGCGCGGGCGGCACCCGCGCCCGCCCACTCGTATGCGTGCGTGAACCGTTCGTCCTGCACGTACATGTCACCGAGCGTGCGGAACCGGTCGGCGGTGAGCTCGGCCGGGGGCGTCGCCTCGGCGAGCCAGGCGAACTGGCGCCGCGCGAGGGCCGTGCCGGCCTCCGATGCCGGACCCGCGCCCGACGCGGCGAGCGCTGCGGCGTCCTGCGCGATCGCCCGCTGTTCCGCCTGGAAGGCCTCCTTCGCGGCGGGGTCCTTCGACTCCCACCAGCGTGCGCCTCGGTCCCAGGCCGCGGGCCCCCAGCGTTCCTCGACCTCCTGCCGGAAGCGGGTCTGGTCGAACCCGTCGAACGTGTCGGTGGCGTTCATGTCCTGTCCTTCCTCGATCCTCGTGATGGTGGTCCGCACGGCCGCGAGCTGCCGCGCGAGCCGGTCGCGCTCGCGTTCGAGCCACGCGACGTGCGCCGTGAGGGCCGTGACGTCGTCCTGCTCGCCGTCGAGGACCCGGCCGACGTCGGCCAGCCCGAGTCCGAGCCCGCGCAGCAGGAGGATCCGTTGCAACCGGACCAGCGCGCGGTCGTCGTAGCGTCGGAGCCCGCCCTCGCCGACCGCGGTCGCGGGCAGCAGGCCGATCGCGTCGTAGTGCCGGAGCGTGCGGCTCGACACACCGGCGGAACGCGCCACGTCGGCGATGCCGTGCGGTGCTTTCGCAGCTGCGGCTGCTGTGTCTGTCGAATCCCTCATGCAGGCCACGGTAGAGGTTGACGCAGCGTCAACCGCAAGGGGTTTCCGGGGTGCGCCCGACCCGAACCGGCACGGACGGGGAATACCACCGGGGTCGGCCGTGTTGACTCGCGCCCGGAAATGAGTAGGTTTGCCGCTCGTGACGAACGAGATCCGGTCGTTGAAAGCGCGACTGATCGGGGATCCCCTCCCCTCCGAGAAGCTCGAGGGACAGCTCCTCCCGAAGCACCTGGCACTGCCGATCTTCGCGAGTGACCCGCTGTCCTCCGTGGCGTACGCGCCGCAGGAACTCCTCATGATCCTGCTGCTCGGTGGGATGGCTTTCCTGACGTTCGCCCCGTGGGTCGCCGCCCTCGTCGTGCTGCTGCTCGTCGTGGTCGTCGCGTCCTACCGACAGCTCATCAAGGCGTACCCGTCCGGCGGCGGCGACTACGAGGTGGCACACCGGAACCTCGGCGAGAGGGCGGGGCTCGTCGTGGCCTCCGCGCTGCTCGTCGACTACGTCATGACGGTGGCGGTCTCGGTCGCGTCCGGCGTGGACAACATCATCTCCGCGCTCCCGTTCCTCAACGAGTTCCGGGTCGAACTGGCCCTGGTGTTCGTCGTGCTCCTCGCCGCCGCGAACCTCCGGGGTGTCCGCGAGTCGAGCAAGGCCTTCGCCGTGCCGACCTACCTCTTCGTGGCGAGCGTCTTCGTGATGGTCGTCGTCGGGCTCGTCCGGGCCGCGGTCGGCAACGCCCCGGTCGCGGAGTCCGCCGCCTACACCGTGCAGAACGTCGAGCACACGACGCAGGCCGCGTTCATCCTGCTGCTCCTCCGCGCGTTCGCGTCCGGCTGTTCGGCGCTGACCGGTGTCGAAGCGATCGCGAACGGCGTGCAGGCGTTCCGCCGCCCGAAGATCAAGAACGCGCAGATGACCCTCGTGTTCATGGGGTCGATCGCGATCGTGCTGTTCGTCGGTCTCATCACGCTCGCCCTCATCTCCCGCGTGCACTACGCCGAGAGCGCGTGCGACCTGCAGGGCTTCGCGCAGTGCGCCACGACGCCGCAGCGTTCCCTGATCGCGCAGATCGCGGCCGCGACGTTCGGCGACAACACGGTCCTCTTCTTCGTGATCCAGGCGACCACCGCCGCGGTGCTGCTGCTCGCCGCCAACACGGCGTTCAACGGCTTCCCGCTGCTCGGGTCGATCCTCGCCCGGGACTCGTACGCCCCGAAGGCCCTGTCGACCCGCGGCGACCGGCTCATCTACTCGAACGGCGTGATCGTGCTCGCCCTCGTCGCGGCGGCGCTGCTGATCGTGTACCGGGCGAACGTCACGAGCCTCATCCAGCTCTACATCATCGGTGTGTTCGTGTCGTTCACGCTCGGGCAGACCGGGATGATCGTGCACTGGACGCGGCTGCTGCGGGCGGACCGGGCGGGCACCGCGGACGGTCCGGTCAACCGTGGGCAGGTCATGCGCTCCCGCGCCATCAACGCCACCGGCGCGACCTTCACGTTCGTCGTCCTCGTCATCGTCACGATCACGAAGTTCACGCACGGCGCCTGGCTCGTGTTCCTGATCATGCCGATCCTGTTCGTGCTCATGCTCGGCGTGAACCGGTACTACCGCGACGTCTCGCACGAGATCGAGGCCGACGAGGAGACCCGGTTCGGCGCGACCGGCGACCACGCGATCGTCCTGGTGAACAAGCTGCAGAAGCCCGTGCTCAAGGCCCTCGACTACGCGATCGCCGCGAAGCACGCGAGCTTCGAGGCCCTCCACGTCGCGATCGACGACGCCGATGCGGCCCGGCTCCGGGCGCAGTGGGAGGAGTACGGCATCGAGGTCCCTCTGACCATCGTGCCGAGCCCCTACCGCGACATCTCGATGCCGCTCATCAAGTACATCAAGGCGCACCGGATGGAGCACGGCTCCGAGGTCGTGACCGTCTACACGCCGGTCTTCATCGTCGGGCACTGGTGGGAGACCTTCCTCCACAACCACCGCGGTCGCCGCATCCGGAAGAAGCTGCTGCTCGTGCACGGCGTGACCGTCGCGCTGGTGCCCTGGCTGCTCGACTCCTCCGAACTCCTGTACGGCCGGCGTTCCCGCCCGCTCCCCGGTCAGGAGCGCCGCGGCGAGCCGATCCGCCCCGCACTCCGCCGCTCCCCGCACGGCGTCGTCCAGCACGACGCCGAGGACGACCGACTGCTCCGGTCGGCCCAGCGGAACAGCCTGCAGCCGCGCCGCGCGACCCGTCCGGCCGGTCCCGCCGAGGGCGTCGACCCGACCCAGTGCACCGGTGAGATGCACGTCCTCGTCCCGTCGCCTCCACGCGGCGACGGTCGCTCGTCGTAGCATCTGTCGTCATGACGATCTCCGACCTGCGCACGTTCGCCACGTTCGACGGGCACGGCGGCAAGGTCTCGAAGCGCGTCGAGGTGCTCGACCACGAGCCGACGCCCGGCGGCCCGCACGAGGGACTCGTCGCCGTCCGCGGCCCGCACCCCCTCGGTGCGCTCGACGAGCAGGCGGCCGAGGACTCGACGCACCGCATCGGCTGGGTCGACCCGGCGACGCTCCGCGACTGGTACCGCCCGGACCGCGTGGTGGTCTCCCGGATCGAGGCGCGTCGGTCCGGCATCGAGCCCGGCACGTACGCGGATTCGCGCGGTCGCGGTCGGGTCCGGATCGACGGCCTGGAGGCGCGGCTCGCCCCCGACGGTCGGCCCGCCTTCCGCGCACTGGCGGGTTCCGCGGACGCCCCGGTCGTCGACGTGCCGCTCCCCACCGACCAGGCGGTGCGGCTCGTGGCGGTGCGCGCGGTCGACGAGGGCCTCGAGATCGTGACCACCCCGGTGTCGCCGTTCCTGTCGCCCGGTCGGTACCCGGCCTTCGGCGACGACGTCGTGGGGCTGCCGCCGCGCTCGGGCACCGGGCACGTCCTGGTCCGCGCTGCCGTCCTGATCGACGGCACCCTGCACGAGGTCGAGCGGATCGACGAGCGTGCCGCGACGCTCTGGATCCGCCGCGAGGACCGGTCGGTCCCGATCGCGGTGAGCTCGGTCGGTCCGGACCTGGTGCGGTACACCGCGGTCGCGGACTGACCGCGGGCGCTGCCGCGGGTGGGCGCTCCCGCGGGCGTGGGCGCTGCCGCGGGCGTGGGCGCCGCGTGTCCGGGGGACGCCACGGTGGGGTTTCCGGTCGGGGGTGCGGCGTAGCGTCCACGCCATGAGTGACGCAGACCCGATCGACGACCGCACCGACCAGCCCGAGACCCTCGGCGGCGCCCGCCCCGACCCCAGCACCGACGCCAGCAAGGACCCCGAGCAGTGGGTCACCGGTGACGAGCCCATGACCGGGCCGCAGCGCAGCTACCTCGACACCCTCGCCCGCGAGGCCGGCGAGGAACTCCCGGCCGACCTCACCAAGGCCGAGGCCTCGGAGCACATCGACCGCCTGCAGCAGCAGACCGGACGCGGCGCCGATTCCTGAACGCGGGTCCGCGCTTCTGCGGACCCGGGCCTGGGCATGTTCTGGTGATGTCCGGGAAGTCCCCCGGACGGGGGTGGATGATGACGCGTCACCGGTTAGCTTCGACGGCATGCGAACGACATCGACCTCCATCGGCCTGACCGCGCTCCGCATCGTCCTCGGCGTGGTGTTCATCGCCCACGGCGCCCAGAAGTTCGCGCAGGGGATCGGCTCCGTGTCCCAGGGTTTCTCCGGCATGGGCGTCCCCCTCGCCGAGGTCGCGGCGCCCCTCGTCGCCGGGCTCGAACTCGTCGGCGGGGTGTTCCTCGTGCTCGGCGTCGCGACCCGGATCGTGGGCGTGCTGCTCGCGGTCGACATGGTCGTGGCCGGCCTGCTCGCGCACGCGTCCGCGGGGTTCTACTCGCAGGACGGCGGGTTCGAGTACGTCCTCGTGCTCGCGGTGGCGTCCCTCGCGGTGGCGCTGACCGGGCCGGGGCGGTTCTCGCTCGACGCGGTGTTCCTGCTGGCGTCGCGCCGGCGTCGTGGCGTCGAGGAGCCCCTGCCCGCCTGACGCCCCCGCCAGTGTGCGAGGTTCCGCGCTCCGTGGGACGGCCTCCGCCCCGCACCGGGCGCGGAACCTCGCACGGTGCGTCGGCGAGGTCGCACCGTGCGAGGTCAGTCGGACCCGACCGCCGGCGCCGACCCCGCATCGTCACCCGCGAGCACGTCCATCACCTGCCGGGCGATCCGCCGCCCGGCACGGTTCGCCCCGATGGTCGACGCCTGCGGCCCGTACCCCGCGAGGAACAACCGCGGCTGGTCCACCGACCGACCGTCCTCGACCACGATGCCGCCGGCCGCGGTCCGCAGGTGCAGCGGCGCGAGGTGCCGCAGGTCCGCACGGAACCCGGTCGCCCAGATCACGGCGTCGGCGTGCACGTGCTCACCGTCTGCCGTGACCACACCGGTCTCGTCGAGCCGGGTGAACATCGGCGAGTCCCGCAGCACACCCCGCTCGAGCCCGGCACGGATCCGGCGCGACACGGGGACACCGGTGCCGGAGACGATGCTCGGCAGGGTCTCCCCCGCCCTGGCGGCCCGGTCCTGCTCGTCGACCGCCGCCACCGCGGACTCGAGGTCGAGCGCCGCCGACTCCGACCACACCACCGGCCGCCGGGTGAACCACCGGGTCCGCGCGGCGACGCCGTCGAGCTCGAGCAGGAACCCGATCGCGCTGGTGCCACCGCCGACGACCACCACGTCCTTACCGGCGAACTCCGCCGCACTCCGGTACTCCGTCGTGTCCAGCTGCCGACCGCCGAAGGCATCGCGACCCGGGTACCACGGGACGAACGGCGTGCCCCACGTCCCGGAGGCGTTCACGACGACCTCGGCGCCGATCCGGCTCGTGCGCCCGTCGGCGGTCCGGACGGTGACGCACAGACCTCCGGACGCTCCGGGGCTGTCCCCGATGCGCGACACGGACGACACCGAGACCGGGCGACGGACCCGCAGGTCGTAGTGCTGCTCGAAGCGCCGGTAGTACTCGCCGACGACGTCCCGCGCCGGTCGCGACCGGTCGGCGTCGTCGAACCGGAGGCCCATCGCGTTCATCCCAGGCAGGTCGTGCACGCGGTGCGCGGCTCCGAGGCGGAGGGCCTCCCACCGGAACTGCCAGGCGCCACCCGTGCTCGGCGCCCGGTCGAGCAGCACCAGATCGCTCCCCGGCGTCAGGCCGAGCCGGCGGAGGTGGTATCCCACCGAGAGGCCGGCCTGACCCGCCCCGATCACCACGACCCGGGCGTGCTGTTCGGCCGAGGCCTGCGCGTCGTCTGTCATCACTTCGATTCTGCTGTGGGCGGGGCCGTCGCGGCGACGTCCAGATCGGGGTACATGGTAGAGTGATCGGCAGATTTCAAACCACGAAACCGTTCGGTTCCCCGGGTGACTCCTCTCCCGCCAGGACCGGACCAGAGCCGATCACGAGGGGGTCACGCATGGGGCGCGGCCGTCAGAAGGCGAAGCACACCAAGGTCGCCCGGGAACTGAAGTACTTCAGCCCGGAGACGAACTACGGTGCGCTCGAACGAGAGCTCTCCGCCGGGCAACACTCGGACGAGAACTCCTACGTCGACCGCTGGGCAGACCAATACGGTGATGACCAGCTCGAAGAAGACGACGAGTTCGAACCGCAGCAGGACCAGAACAAGTCCGCCTGACCCAGGCTCGATGACGACGCCGCGCACCCTCCGGGGCAGCGCGGCGTTTCGTCGTGCGTGCCGCTCGGTGCCGCCAGCCGCCCGCGTCTGACGTCGGCCGGGGCCCCGCGGACCCGGAACGACATCCTCGACGTCGTACGACAGCGACGATGTCGCACCCGCGCGCCTGCAACGTCCCGCGCACGCAACGAACGACCACCCCGAGGTCGCACGACAGCGACGATGTCGCACCCGCGCACCCGCAACGACCCGCGCACGCAACGAACGACAAAGCCGACGTCGTACGACAGCGACGATGTCGCACCCGCGCACCCGCAACGACCCGCGCTCGCAACGAACGACCAACCCGAGGTCGCACGACCTGCCGCGCCCGTTCCGCCCCGGTCGCACGAACTGCCGCCCGGAAGGAGTCCGGACGGCAGTTCGTGCGACCTCGAGCCCGCGGCGCGCGCGGCGCGCGCGGCGCCGGCGCTCAGCCCGCGTACGCCCCCACGAGCCGCACCGCGCCGCCGTCGACGCCCTTCGCGCCCTGCTCGAACCCGTCGAGGTCACGCGCCGAGGTCGAGATCATCCCGACCGCCCACGACGGCAGCCCGGCGGCCCCGAGCGACGCGATGACGTCCGACGCCGCAGCGGCCGAGACCACCGCGAACATGCCGATGCCGAGGTTCCAGGTGCCCTCGGTGTCCTCGATGGGAGTGCCCGCCATCGACGCGAGCACACGGAAGACGGGGAGCGGCTCCCACGTGGAGCGATCGACCTCGACCCAGGACCCGACGGGCAGCACGCGCGCCAGGTTCGCTGCGATGCCACCACCCGTGACGTGTGACAGCGAGTGCACGGCGCCCGGGTGCTGCTCGATGAGCGACAGCAGCGGCGACGTGTAGAGGCGCGTCGGCTCGAGCAGGGCTTCCCCGACGAGGCCGCCGAGCTCCGGCAACGAGTCGGTGTAGCCGACGCCGCGCGACGACAGGATGTGCCGCACGAGCGAGTACCCGTTGGAGTGCAGCCCGGAGGACTCGATCGCCACGACGACGTCACCGTCCTGCACGAGGTGCGCGCCGAGCTGCGACCCGGCCTCGACCGCGCCGACCGCGGCACCGGCCACGTCGTAGTCGTCCGGCCCGAGCAGCCCGGGGTGCTCCGCCGTCTCGCCCCCGACCAGCGCAGTGCCGGTCTCCGAGCAGCCGCGGGCGATGCCGGCGACGATGTCCGCGATGCGCCCGGGGACGACCCGGCCGCAGGCGATGTAGTCCGTCATGAAGAGCGGCTTGGCGCCGACCACGACGATGTCGTCGACGACCATGCCGACGAGGTCCTGCCCGATCGTGTCGTGCTTGTCGATCGCCTGCGCGATGGCGACCTTCGTCCCGACGCCGTCGGTGGAGGTCGCGAGCAGCGGCCGTGAGAAGTCCTTCAGGAACGAGACGTCGTAGAGCCCGGCGAAGCCACCGACGCCGCCCATGACCGACGGGGTGTGGGTGGCCGCGACTGCGGACTTCATGAGTTCGACGGCCAGGTCACCGGCGGCGGTGTCCACTCCGGCTTCGGCGTACGGGTTGGGCATGCTGAGTCCTTCGCGGTGACATGGCAGACTTGTTCGGTACCCCCCGATTCTACGGTCTGGAGCACACCCGCGAATGTGCGGCATCGTCGGCCTCGTTGCACAGGGCCCCGCCAACCAATCCATCTACGACGCACTGCTCCTCCTGCAACACCGGGGACAGGACTCGACGGGCATTGCCACGGTCGAGGGTCACATCCACCACATGCACAAGACCCGCGGTCACGTGCGGGAGTCCTTCCGCACCCGTGACATGCGCGCCCTGCTGGGCACCATGGGCCTCGGGCACGTCCGGTACGCCACCAAGGGTGCCGCCAGCAACGAGGAAGAGGCCCAGCCGTTCTACGTGAACGCGCCCTACGGCATCGTCCTCGTGCACAACGGCAACCTGACGAACACGCGGGAACTCACCCGTGAGCTGTTCGACATCGACCGGCGGCACCTCAACACGAGTTCCGACACCGAGCTGCTGGTGAACGTGCTCGCGCACGAGCTCCAGGGCCAGGTGCGCGGCAAGGACCTCGACCCCGGGCAGGTCTTCGACGCCGTCGAGCGCGTGCACGAGCGGGTCGAGGGCTCCTACGCCGCCATCGCGACCATCGCCGGGCACGGGCTGCTGGCGTTCCGCGACCCGTTCGGCATCCGCCCGCTGATCCTCGGGCACAAGTTCGACGAGGCCGGCAAGCCGGAGTGGGTCGTCGCCTCCGAGTCCCTCGTGCTCGAGTCCGGCGGCTACGAGATCGTCCGCGACGTCGCCCCCGGTGAAGCGATCTTCATCGAGATGAACGGCCAGATGCACGCCCGTCAGTGCGCGAAGAACCCGCGCCTGGTGCCGTGCTCGTTCGAGTACGTCTACCTCGCCCGTCCCGACTCCGTCATGAACGGCATCTCGGTGTACGACGCCCGCCTCCGGCTGGGCAACCGCCTGGCGGACACGATCGCGCAGTACGCCCCCACGGGTGACATCGACGTGGTCATGCCGATCCCGGACTCGAGCCGCCCGGCCGCGATGCAGGTCGCGCAGAAGCTCGGCATCGAGTACCGCGAGGGCTTCTACAAGAACCGCTACGTCGGCCGCACGTTCATCATGCCGGGGCAGGCGGAGCGCAAGCGGTCGGTGCGCCAGAAGCTCAACGCGATGTCGTCCGAGTTCAAGGGCAAGAACATCCTCATCGTCGACGACTCGATCGTGCGCGGCACCACGAGCCGCGAGATCGTCGAGATGGCCCGCGCCGCCGGGGCAAACGAGGTCACGTTCACGAGCGCCGCTCCCCCGGTCCGGTACCCGCACGTCTACGGCATCAACATGCCGACCCGCGCGGAGCTCATCGCCCACGACCGGAAGATCCCGGAGATCAACAAGGTGCTCGGCAGCGACCACCTGATCTACCAGGAGATCGGCGACATGCGCGACGCGATCATCGAGGGCTCCGACGTCACGGACCTCGAGATGAGCTGCTTCACGGGCGAGTACGTCACGGGCACGGTCAGCCCGGAGTACCTGTCCTGGGTCGAGGCCAACCAGCTCAGCTGAGCGACGGTCGCGGACGCGACCCAGCAACGGACGGGAGGCGCGGTGCCAGCTGGCACCGCGCCTCCCGTCCGTTCGTCCGGTCGCGTCTACCGCGCCTGGTCGCCGTGGTCCTCGATCTCGCCGTCCACCGTCTCAGGCGGCAGCTCGACCTCGACGCGCTCCGCCGTCAGGCGAGCCGCACGGCGCGAGAACACGCGGTCCAGGACGACGGCGACGACCGCGCCGACGAAGGCGCCGATCGTGACGCCCCACAGGCTGAAGTACCCCACCAGGCTGCCGAAGCTCGCGGTCTCCTGCGTGTCCCCGCGGTCGATGTCCATGGTGAGCGACACCACGATGAGCGTCGCGATGAAGCCGAGCACCGCACCGCCCACGATGAAGACGCCGAACTTCGGGGCGCGACGGATCGTCACCTCGTCGGAGGAGGAGACGGCGTTCGGCGCCGGAGCCGGTCGTTCGTCGGGTCGATCGGTGTTGCTCACGGTCCCATTGTCCCCCACTGTGGGACGTGCTCCGGTCTGTGCGGCCAGGTCGATCCGGGAGAGGATGGTCCCTACCGATCGGTATCCACGGGGAGGAGGTACGGCAGATGCGCGAACGGACCACTCGTGGTTCCCGGATCCCGGCGCGGATCGGCTGGCCGATCCTCCAGCGTCGCGAGGAGGACCGAGCCGTCTCGGTCGTCGCCGAGCACCGGTGGAGCGTCGCACTCGTCGGGGCTCCCGGTCTCGGCAAGAGCTCGGCGGCGGTGCGGGTCACCGACCGCGTCTCCGGGCGGGACACCTCCGGTCGGACCCTCGTCGTGCCGATCACCGCCGTCGCCGCCAGCCGCTCGATGCCGTTCGGCGCGGTGGCCGAGCGCTTCGGGGAGCTTCCCGGGTCGCTCGCCGAGCTCGTCGGTGCCGGCGGTGCCGAGCAGCGCCTCCGTGAGAGCGAGGAGCTCACCGACCGTGACGTCCTCCTGCGCGTCGACGACGCCGACCACCTCGACGCAATCTCGGCGCGGTACGTGGCGTGGCTCGTCCGTGAGCAGGGCGCCCGTCTCGTGCTGACGTGCCGCGACTTCACCGCGCTCCCCGAGCCCCTGCGCGCCCTGTGGCAGGACGACCTGTTGGAGCGCATCGACCTCGAACCGCTCGACCTGCACGAGACCTCGTCGCTCATCGCCGAGGCGCTCGGTGCCCAGCTCGAGACGGCGTCGGCGGAGCGGGTGCACCGCGCCACCGCCGGCAACCCGCTCTACATCCGCGAGGTCGTCCGGTCCGCACTCGCCTCCGGTGCCCTCGACCAGACCGCGACGGGCTGGTACTGGCGGGGCCGGGTGACGGCGTCGAACAGCCTCGCCGACATGTACCGGACCGAGCTCGGCTCGCTGCCGGAGGACCTCCGCGACGTGGTCGACATCGTCGCCCTCGCGGACCCGATCCCCCTCGCGCGGCTGATCGGGCTCGTCAGCGGCGGGGACGTCGACCGGGTGGTGGCGCTCGGCCTCGTCCGGATCGACTCGCTCGAGGACGGCGCCGCGGTCGTCCGTCCGTCGCACCCGCTCGTCGGCGAGGTCGTCCGGGCACTCGTCCCGGTCGCCCGGCGCACGGCGCTGTTCGCCCGCGCCAACGCGTTCCGCACCGACCGACCCGAGGGCGCCCCGCCGGCGGCCCGGCTCCGTGCCGCGCTGTGGTCGCTGGAGTGCGGTGTACTGCCCCCGGTCGACCAGCTGCTCGACGCCGCCCAGGTCGCCGTCCGGCTGCAGGAGCACGAGAGCGGCATCGCCCTCGCCTCGGCGGCCCTGCGCACCACGCTCAGCCCGAGCGAACGGGTCGCCGCGCACTGCCTGCGGTCGCTCGCGCACTCGTACAGCACCGGTCGCGAGGCCGGTCGCGCCGATGCCGAGGCTGCCTGGGCCGTGGTGTGCTCGGCCCCGACCGAGGTCGACGACCACGCCGTGATCGAGGCGTGCGAGACCCTCGCGAACATCCGGCAGTTCCACGACGACGACGTCCTCGCCGCGGTGGCCCTCACCGACGTCGCCGCACGGTTCGTCTCCGGCGACGCCGTCGAACGGCTCCGGCTGCTGCGGCTCGCCCACCTCGGGTGGGGCGGCAGCTTCGACGAGGTCCGCGCCGAACTCGAGCGCTCGGGCATCGTGCACGCGGCGACGGTGCCGTTCGCCTTCCTCTGCCTGGCGCCGTGCGCGGTGATGGCCCTCGCGACCGGAGGGCGGTTGGACGAGGCGGCGGCGTTCGGCCGGGCCTGCCTGGCGACCGCGGTCGAGCACCTCGAGGACGCCCCCTGGAGCGTCGGCGAGATCGTCTCCGTGCTGCACCAGCTGCAGGTCTGGCGGGGCGACATCGCCGACCTCATCACCGAGGTCCCGGTCCGCCGGTCCAGTCCCTACCTGAAGTACGACTTCACGCTCGAGCTCATCGGCGAGGGCAACCTCGCGCTCGGCCAGCGGCGCTGGGACGACGCCATCGCCGCGTTCTCCGCCGCCTGCGAGCGGTACGACGTGGCGGACCACGGCGGGTTCGCGGCCTACCCGTGGGCACGGCTCGCGATGTCGTACGCCTACGCCGGCCGCGCCGAGGACGCGTCCGCAGCGCTCGAACGCGCCCGGTCGACGCCGCTCCGGGCGATGCGGATCATCGGCGAGCAGATCGCGGTGACGATCGCGTGGACCGAGGCCGTGCTCGGCAACCCGGCGGGCCTGCGGCACGCGGACGACATCATCGAGCGCGGGACGGCGAGCGGGTCCTGGACGCACGTCATGTACGCGCAGACGCTGCACTACACGAACGACATGCTGAACGGGCGGGACTCCGCCGCGTCCCTCGAGCGGATGCGCGACGCTGCCACCCGGGTCGACGGACCGCTCGCGGGAGCCATCGTCGAGTACGCCGAGGCGATCCGCGCCGACGAGCGGACCCGGATCATCGCGGCCCAGGGCGTGCTCGCGTCGCACGGGATGGCGGTGTCGGCCGGACGGGTGAAGCCACCGCTGACCAACCGCGAGTACGAGGTCGCGGAGCTCGCCGCACAGGGCATGAGCAACCGCCGCATCGCCGAGGTGCTCGGGCTCAGCGTGCGCACGATCGACGCCCATCTGTCACGGGTCTTCACGAAGTGGGACCTGCACGCGCGCACGGAGCTCGCCGAGCTGCTCTGATCGGCGAGTCGTCCGGGCGCAACCGCGCCTCCGGAAGCCGCAGGTTCGTTGCGGAATGCAGCACGACTCGCCGGAACGGTTGACAGGATGTACGGAATGTCGCGTACCTTTGACCCTGTCGCCGGGTTCGGACCCGTTCGGGTCGGGTCCGAATCCCGGCGACTTCCACGGTATTCGCCGGGTCGGTGACGTCACATCAGTAGGTACTACCTAATTCGGTGAGGCCGTCTAAGTACTTGCGTCCGTATGGACCAGGAGGCGCGGGGCGGGCTGGCACCGTTCCTCCCGTCCGGCACACGCGACCGGCTGCTGTCCCGATTCGGGGCCGTCCGCTGTCCCGATTCGGGGCCGTCTGCTGTCCCGTGTCGGCGGCCGTCTCAGACGGCCAGACGCACCGGCAGGAAGTCCGTCAGGTCCGCACGTGACCCGGACGCGCTGACGCGCGACTGCGCGACGGCCTCGTCCCAGCGCAGCTCGCCGGTGGCGAGCGCGAGCCACGTGGCCGCGTCCGTCTCGACCACGTTCGGCGGCGTCCCACGGGTGTGTCGGGGGCCGGGGACGGCCTGGACCGCCGCGAACGGCGGGACCCGCACCTCGACGCTGTTGCCGGGCACGTCCTCCGCGAGGCGCTGCAACGACCACCGCACCGCGGTTGCCAGGGTCGGCCGAGCGGTGGCCCCCTGCTGCACGGCGGTGAGCGCGGCGCGGCCCTCCGCGTCCTCGATCCTCCTGGGTGGCATGTCCACAGGCTAGCCGTCGCATCGCAACGGGCGAGTCGAGATCGGTAGGGTGATCGGGTGCGAATCCTCGTCCTCGGTTCCGGTGCCCGCGAGCACGCGATCATCACGGCCCTCCTCGCGGAGCAGGCCGGTCACGTCATCACCGCAGCGCCGGGCAACGCCGGCATCGCGGCCGACGTCGAGACCGTCTCGATCGACCCGACGAATGGTGCCCTCGTCGCCGAGTACGCGCTCGAGAACGGTGTCGAACTCGTCGTCGTCGGTCCGGAGGCGCCGCTCATCGCCGGTGTCGCCGATCCGGTCCGCACGCGGGGCATCCCGGTGTTCGGTCCGAGCAAGGCCGCCGCGCAGCTCGAGGGCTCCAAGGCCTTCGCGAAGCGGATCATGTCCGAGGCGGCGGTGCCCACCGGGCGCCCGGTGTACGCCGGCACCGTCGACGAGGCCGTCGCCGCGATCGACGAGCTCGGGGCCCCTTACGTCGTGAAGGCGGACGGGCTCGCCGCCGGCAAGGGCGTCCTCGTGACCGAGGACCGCCAGGCAGCGATCGACCACGCCACCTACTGGCTGCAGCACGGCCACGTCGTGGTCGAGGAGTTCCTCGACGGCGAAGAGGTCTCCCTGTTCTTCCTGAGCGACGGGCACGACGTCCGACCGCTCAGCCCCGCACAGGACTACAAGCGACTGGGCGACGGTGACGTCGGGCCGAACACCGGTGGCATGGGCGCGTACTCGCCGCTGCCCTGGCTCGCCGACCGCTGGGCGTCCGAGCAGGCCTTCGTGGACGAGGTCACCGACCTGGTCGCGCTCCCCACCGTCCGTCGGCTCGAGCACGAGGGCACGCCGTTCGTCGGCCTCCTCTACTGCGGGCTCATCGTCACCGAGCAGGGCGTCCGGGTCATCGAGTTCAACGCGCGCTTCGGCGACCCGGAGACCCAGGTCGTCCTCCCCCGCCTGGCGACCCCGCTGAGCGGGCTGATGCTCGCCGCGGCCACCGGGCAGCTCGGGGGCACCCCGGCGCCGTCGTTCCGCGACGAGGCCGCCGTGACGGTCGTGCTCGCGAGCGAGGGCTACCCGGAGAACCCGCAGACCGGTCGGCCGATCACCGGGATCGACGCCGCGAACGCGCGCGAGGGGGTCTCCGTCGCGCACGCCGCCACCGGGGTCCTCGACGACCAGCTCGTCGCGACCGGCGGGCGGGTGCTGAGCGTCGTCGCCACCGGGTCCTCCTTCGCCGAGGCCCGCGACCGCGCGTACGCCGGCCTGGGTGACATCACGCTCGAGGGAGCGCAGTTCCGCACCGACATCGCCGCGAAGGTCGCCCGATGAGCCCGGCGCCCGTCCTCGACGGCTGGCAGCACGTCTCCTCCGGCAAGGTCCGCGAGCTCTACGTCCCCACCGGCACCGCCGACGTCGCGAGCGCCACCGAGCTGCTCCTCGTCGCATCCGACCGGGTGAGCGCCTACGACTTCGCGCTCGAGCCGCCGATCCCGGGCAAGGGCGAGCTCCTCACCCGGCTGTCCCGCTTCTGGTTCACCCAGCTCGCCGACGTGCCGAACCACCTCATCGCGCCGTCCGCCGGCGGGACCCCGGTGCCGTCGTCGGTGGCGTCGCGCTCCATGCACGTCATGCCGCTCGAGATGTTCCCGGTCGAGTGCGTCGTCCGCGGGTACCTCGTCGGCAGCGGATGGGCCGAGTACCAGCAGTCCGGCAGTGTCTGCGGCGTGCCCCTCCCCGCCGGTCTGTCGAACGGCGACCAGCTGCCCGAACCGATCTACACGCCGGCGTACAAGGCGCCGCAGGGCGAGCACGACGAGAACATCTCGTTCGAGCAGACGGTCGACCTCGTCGGGTCCGACGTCGCGACGCAGCTGCGGGACCTCTCGCTCCGCGTCTACTCCGAGGCGGCGGCGATCGCGCTCGGCCGCGGGGTGGTCATCGCGGACACGAAGTTCGAGTTCGGGCGCGATGCGTCGGGGCAGATCCGGATCGCCGACGAGGTCCTGACGAGCGACTCCAGCCGCTACTGGGACGCCCGGTCGGGGAACCGCACGGAGTCGTTCGACAAGCAGATCGTGCGGGACTGGCTCAGCGCGAACTGGGATCGGCAGGGGACGCCGCCGGTGCTGCCCGAGGCGATCGTGGCGCGGACGGCCGAGCGCTACCGCGAGCTCATCGAGCGCCTGGGCGCGTAGCGCCCGCGCGGCGCCGCCGCGAGGGGGCACAACACGCCGCTCACGTCCGCCGGGGGCGCACGAAGTGCCGCCCGCCGGCGCCGAGCGCGACGGAAAGTGCCCTCTCGGCGCCTGACCCGCGCGACCGCCGGACGGGAGGCGCGGCGCCAGGCCGACCCGCGCCTCCAGGCCGCACGCGCGCCGGACGCCGCCGCGAGCGGGCACAACACGCCGCTCACGTCCGCCGAGGGCGCACGAAGTGCCGCCCGCCGGCGCCGAGCGCGACAGATTTTGCCCTCTCGGCATCGACCCGCGCGACCGCCGGGCGGGAGGTGCGGCGCCAGGCCGACCCGCGCCTCCAGGCCGCACGCGCGCCGGACGCCGCCGCGAGGGGGCACAACACGCCGCTCACGTCCGCCGAGGGCGCACGAAGTGCCGCCCCGCGGCGACGAGCGCGACAGATATTGCCCTCTCGGCGCCCCGCCCGCCCGCCCCCGTCAGTCGCGCGCGACGACGACGACCGTCAGGTCGTCCCCCGGGTCGTGCGTCGCCGCACGCGCCCGCACCCGCCCGAAGAACACGTCGAGCTCCGGCGCGTCCCGCCACATCGCCCCGAGCGCACCGAGGGACGCGAGCGTGGAGTCCCACAGCTCGAGCGCCCCGTCGCTCACGACGATGAGGACGTCCCCGCGCTCCAGCTCGAGCGTCCCGGTGACCCGCGCGGCACCGACCGGGTGCAGCCCGATCGGCAGGTCGTACGAGCGCAGCACGGTCTCGGTGCCGTCCGCGTGCAGGTGCAGCACGAGACCGTGCCCCGCGTCGGTGAACTCCATCCGCCCGGTCGAGGTCGTCAGGCGGCCGTGGAACAGCGTCGCGAAGGACTCGGCACGACCGAGGTCCGGGGCGACCTGGGCCTCGAGCGCCGCCACGGCATCGCGGGACGACGACGTCCCCCGGGCGAGCAGCGCACCACGGATGGTCGCGGCGAGGAGCCCGGCGGACATCCCCTTGCCCATGACGTCGGCGACGGTCACCGAGAGCGACGCCCCGTCGACGTGCCAGTCGTGGAAGTCACCGGACACGACCCCGTGCGGCTTTGACATGCCGCCGACGCGGTACCCGGGCAGGTCGACACCGGCCGGCTCGAGTCCGGCGAGCACCGAGCGGAGACGGTCCTCGTCGGCGCCGGCGGCGAGCTCGCGCTCCGCCCACACGCCGAGCTCCTGCAGCAGCGCGAGGTCGTCGTCGTCGAGCGTGCGCGGTGCCGGGTCGATGAGGCAGAGCGTGCCGACCTTGACGTCGTCGTCGCCCACACGCAGGGGCACCCCGGCGTAGAACCGCACGTTCGGGTCGTCGACGACCATCGGCATGTCGGAGTACCGGACGTCGGCGCGGGCATCGGGGACCACGACGGGGCCGTCGACCGCGAGGGTCCGGCCGCAGAACGTGTCGTGCAGCGGGATGGTCGGGCCGAACACCGTGTCGCTCTGCTGCGACTTGATGAAGACCTCGGACTCCCCCGCGAGGTTGAGGAACGAGCCGGTGACGCCGAACGCCTCGCGCGCGATCCGCGTGATCCGTTCGAAGCGTTCCTCGGGCCCGCCCTCGACCACGTCCAGCGCGGCGAGGAGCGCTGCCCGCCGGACGGCGTCCGTGGCGGGTCGGTCGGTGACGACGGGCTCGTGGTGCATACACCCACGCTAACGCGCCTACCGGACAGTGGCCGTCCCCAGTACGGAGGACGCCGGGGTCGGCCGTGACAGATGTCATGCCCGATCCGTGACGCACCGCAGAGGGGTACGTCCGCACGACGCGCCAGGCTCGGAGCCATGAACGACACACCGGTCATCCAGCTCCGCGACCTCCGCAAGCGCTTCGGCGCCGTGGCCGCGGTCGACGGCGTCGACCTGACGATCCGTCCGGGCGAGGTCGTCGCCCTCCTCGGCCCGAACGGCGCCGGCAAGACCACGACCGTCGACCTCGCGCTCGGGCTGTCCACGCCGACGACCGGCCGTGCCCTGCTCTTCGGCGAGGAGCCCCGCGCCGCGGTCGTCGCCGGCCGGGTCGGCGCGATGCTCCAGGGCGGCGCACTCCTGCCGGACACGACGGTCCGGGACGCGGTCGCGCTCGTCGCCGCGGCACACCGGCGTCCGATGCCGGTCGACGAGGCCCTCCGGCGAGCGCGCTGCACCGAGATCGCCGGACGCCGGGTCAACAAGCTCTCCGGCGGGCAGCTGCAGCGCGCACGGTTCGCCGTGGCCGTGGTCTCGGACCCGGACCTGCTGGTGCTCGACGAGCCGACCGCGGCGATGGACGTCGAGGCCCGGCACACGTTCTGGTCTTCGATGCGCGAGTTCACCGACGCGGGGCGCACGGTCGTGTTCGCGACGCACTACCTCGACGAGGCCGACACCTTCGCCGACCGCATCGTCATCATGCGCGCCGGCCGGATCGTCGCGGACGGCACGCCCGCCGAGATCAAGGCGATCACCGCTACGCGCGCGGTCCGGTTCTCCGGGCTCGGCGCCGACGCGCACGTCGCGTTGCGCGGTCTGCCGGGAGTCGTCTCCCTGGAGGCGCGGCACGACTCCGTCACGCTCCGCTCGGACCGCAGCGACGACACCCTCAGGGCCCTGCTCGCCACGTTCCCCCAGGCACACGACATCCAGGTGGTCGCCTCGACCATGGACGACGCCTTCCTCGCGCTCACCGCCGACCCCGCCGCAGCAGCTACCGACACCGCTCCCGAAGGAGTCCTCGCATGACCACCGCCACCGCCTCCGGCCGCCTGCCGATCCGCTACGTGTACCTCGAGACGAAGCGGCAGCTCCGCAACGTCCGCGCGATGGTGTTCACCTTCGCCATCCCGGTGATCATGCTGCTCGTGTTCGGCTCGGCATTCGGTTTCCAGACCGACCCGACGACGCACCTGCAGTACCTCACCGTCACGACGCTGCAGATGGCGTCGTACGGCGCGATGATGGCCGCGCTCAGCCAGGCGTTCGCGATCGTCAACGAACGGTCGATCGGCTGGAACCGGCAGCTCCGCGTGACGCCGCTGTCCGGGTGGGGCTTCATGGTGTCGAAGGTGATCGCCGCGATGGCCTTCTCCGCGGTGTCGATCGTCATCACGGTGCTCGTCGCGACCGTGGTCCTGCACGCCTCGCTCGACCCGCTGCACTGGTTCGCCGCCGGGTTCGGCATCTGGTGCGGGGTGATCCCGTTCGCCCTCATCGCGATCCTCATCGGGCAGTTCGCGAAGCCGTCGTTCGCGCAGCCGCTCTTCATGGTGGTGTTCATGGGCCTGGCGATCCTCGGCGGCCTCTGGGTCCCGCTGTCGGTGATGCCGGGCTGGATGGGGAGCGTCGCGCACCTGCTGCCCTCGTACTGGCTGAACCGGATCGGGCAGATGGGGGCCGGGGCGACCGGGTCCTCGGGCATGACCGAGCCGGCGATGGTCCTGGCGGGCTGGGCGATCGTCCTCGCCGCGGTGATCGTGTGGCGCTACCGCCGCGACGCCGCACGACAGTGACCGACGGTCCTACGCTGGCACCGATGTCCGAGGCGACCAGCACGACCGAGGCGCGCGGTGCGGAGCACGCACCACGCGCCTCCAGGTCGTCCCGCCCGTCACCCCGATCGTTCCCGTGGGCCGTCCCACCGGGCGCGAGCGACGACGACATCCGCATCGGGCGGCGCCGCTGGTACACCGGCGCGGTGTTCGCGCTCCTCTGGCAGGTGCTCGAGATCATCGCCGTCTGGAGCGACGGCCGGAGCCTCCGGGCGCACGTCCTCTCCACCGTGGCCCTCGCCGTCGTCTACGCGGCGTACCTGTTCGCACCGGAGCTGATGTGGCGACGGAGCCTGCGCGGACGAGTGGTCGTCCTCGCCGGGGTCGCCCTGCTCGCGGGGCTGCTGCTGTTCGTGGTCGGGCCGCTCGCCGTCTGGACCTGGCTGCTCGTCGCCGCACTGTCCGGGTTCGTCGCGGAACGGTTCTGGGTCGCCGGCGTGGTCGTGCTCGCGATCCTCGGCGCACAGTTCCTCGTCGCCGCGAGCACCGGCTGGGACACGGCGGTGAACAGCGGCATCCTGTTCGCCCCGGTCATCACCGTGTCCGTCGGAGCGTCGATGCTCTTCTTCGGCCGGCAGCGCGAAGCGGAACAGCGGCTCGGCGTCGCGCAGGACGAGATCACCCGGCTCGCCGTCGTCGAGGAGCGCGCACGGTTCTCCCGCGACCTGCACGACGTCCTCGGCCACTCGCTCACCGTCGTGGCGATGAAGTCCGAGCTCGCCGCACGGTTGGTGGACGTCGACCCGGCACGGGCGAAGACCGAGATGCAGGACGTCGAGCGGCTCTCCCGCGAGGCCCTGCAGGGGCTCCGGCGCGCGGTGAGCGGCTACCGCGAGGCCGACCTCGACGCCGAACTCGTGTCGGCACGGGCGGCGCTCGAGGCCGCGGCGATCGACGCGGTGCTCCCCCGCGACGGCGACGCGGCGGCCGACGACGTCCGGAGCCTCTTCGCGTGGGTCCTGCGCGAGGGCGTCACGAACGTCATCCGCCACGCGGCCGCCAGTCGGGTCCGGGTCACGCTCACCCGGTCCGCCCTGACGATCGAGGACGACGGCACGGGCCTGCTCGACCCGGACGCCGCCTCCACCACCCCGGGCAACGGGCTGCGCGGGCTCCGCGAGCGTGCCGACGCCGTCGGGGCGACCCTGACCACCGGCACGAGCGACCTGGGCGGCTTCCGGCTGCGGGTCGAGAGGAACCGACGATGACCGAGACCATCCGTGTGCTCCTCGCCGACGACCAGGCGCTCGTCCGCGGTGCGCTCGCGTCCCTGCTGTCGCTCGAGCGGGACATCGAGGTCGTCGCCCAGGTGGCCCGCGGCGACGAGGTACTCGAAGCAGCACGGTCGTCCGGCGCCACCGTCGCCCTGCTCGACGTCGAGATGCCCGGCGCCGACGGGCTCACCGCCGCCGCTGCCCTCGCCCGCGCGCTGCCCACGTGCCGATCGCTCATCGTGACGACGTTCGGCCGGCCCGGGTACCTCCGGCGCGCGCTGGAGGCCGGGGGCCGCGGGCTTCGTCGTGAAGGACACCCCCGCCGAGCAGCTCGCCGACGCCGTCCGACGCGTCGCGGGCGGGTTCCGGGTCGTCGACCCCGTGCTCGCCGCGGAGTCCCTCGCCGCCGGCCCGTCCCCGCTCACCCCGCGGGAGACCGACGTGCTCATCGCCTTCCGCACGGCGCCGACCGTGGCCGGGGTCGCCGGGTCGCTGCACCTGTCCGAGGGCACGGTCCGCAACCACCTGTCGTCCGCGATCGGGAAGACCGCCGCGCGCAACGCGACCGAGGCGCTCCGGGTCGCGGCGGACAACGGCTGGCTGCTCGGGACGGCGTAGCCTTGCCGACGTGCTCCGACGTGTCGCCCCCGTGTTCGTCCTCGGCGTCGCCGCGGTCCTGACGCTCACCGGCTGCGGTGCGCACGACTCCACCGGGCAGCTGTCCGTGACCGTGTCGGCCAACGCCGCGGACCACCCCTACGAGGTGAAGGTCTTCACCGCCGAGACCGGGAAGCTCTCCGAGCACCAGCGGGTGTTCCCGGGCGGCACCGCGGACTTCGCCGGCGTACCGCTGGGCAAGGTGACCGTGCGGGCGAACGAGCTCTGCCCGCAGGAGGCGACCGTGTCGAACGGCGAGGTCGCGACGGTCACGCTGACGACGACGGGCTGCTGACGCACAGGAGGCGCGGTGCGGGTCAGACCCGCACCGCGCCTCCTGGACGGGGTCCGGCTGGTCAGCCCTCGGAACGGCCCGACCGCCGGAGCGTCTGGTGCGGACTCTCGCCGAACCGCTGCCGGTACGAGGCCGCGAACCGGCCGAGGTGCGCGAAGCGCCAGCGCCGCGCGATGTCGCGGACCGTCACGACCCCGCCCCGGCGGGACGTGAGTTCGAGGTGCACGCGGTCCAGGCGGACCTCGCGGAGGTAGCGCATCGGCGTCACGGCGAGGCGGCGGCGGAACAGGTCCTGCAGACCCCGTTCGCTGAGCTCCGCGCCGGCGGCGATGTCCGCGACCTCGAGGTCCTCGTCCGCGTGGTCGTGCACGAAGCGGATGGCGCGACGCAGCCGGTGCTCGACGTCGGAGCGGGACCGGGTGAACGTCGACAGCACGACCGTGGCCACCCGCCGGTTCAGCGCTGCCCGCTCGGTGGCGTCGAGGTCGGGGTCGAGGATGCGGTCGGTCACCTCGCGCAACAGGGTCAGCAGGGGCTCGACGCCGGGGTCGGCGGCGTCCGGTTGCACGAACTCCGACGGCTCCTCGGCGTCGCCGAGCATCGCGGGCGCGACGTGCAGGAGCGTCATCGCGGTCGCGTCGGTGTCGAACGCGTACGCGACGGGTGCCGACAGCATCATCGGTCGTCCGGGCCCGACGTCCCACTCGCTGCCGTCGTCGGCGGTCAGCGTCGCCCGGCCGTTGGCGAGTACGAAGACGACGTGGTCGGGGCGGGGGCCGATCGTACCGGCCTGCGGCCCACCGGTGCGGATCTTCCGGAGGGAGACGTGCTCGTCGCCGCCGGAGCGGTAGTCGAACGGCTGGTCGGAGGACGTCACGAGAGCCTCCGTTCGACGATCCGCGCGCCGGGTCCGGCGGGCCACCGAACGCTACCGTGACCGTCCGGCGCACGCGAGACCCCCGTCCGCGTCGCGCAACGGGTCGGCCGTTCGCCGTCGATCACGGTTCCGGGACCGCGTCCCAGACGTCGCCGTGCCGCGACAGCACCGCCCACCGCGACACCGGCCAGGTCGTGACGAACGCCCGACCGACGACGTCCGACACCGGGACGGTCCCGTGCGCCCGGGAATCGGCTGAGTCGTACCGGTTGTCGCCCATCACCCAGAGCCGGCCCTTCGGCACGGTCACCGAGAAGTCGGTCAGGGCGACCCGGTCGGAGCCGGGCTGCAGCACGACGTACGACTCGTCGACCGCGTGACCGTTCACCGACAGGCGTCCCTGCGCGTCGCAGCACGACACGGTGTCGCCGGGCAGGCCGATCACCCGCTTGATGAGGTCGTTCCCCTGCCCGGGTCCGAGCCAGCCGCCCGGGTCCTCGAAGACGACGACGTCGCCGCGTCGGAGCGGCACCACTCCGGGGACGAGTTCGTTGACGAGCACCCGGTCGCCGACCAGGAGCGTGTTCGCCATCGACAGCGAGGGGATGAAGAACGACCGGACGAGGTACGACTTCACCAGGAAGGACGCCAGCAGCGCGACGACCACGATGATCGCGAGGTCACGGAGGAACTTCCAGCGGGCACGCCTGCGGGGCTCGGGGACGGCTTCGTCGCTCAATGCGTCAGCACCACCTTGACGACACCGATCACGAACGCGACGGCGGCGAGCACGATGCCGCCCCAGAGCCCGAGGAACGTCGGCCGCTTGCCGCTGAACCGCTGCATGAACACACCGACCATGCCGATGCGGACCACGAGGATCACGAGCGCGGCCGTCTGCGCCCACGACGCGGGCAGCCAGCCGATCCACGCGACGGCGTACAGCACCGCGGGGATGAGGCCGGACGTGGCGATCGGGTTCGCGTTGCGGACGATGGTGACCACGGACTCGCGACGGACGTCGTCGGACGCGTCGTCGTCCCCGAGCCCGTGCGCGACCAGGTGCGACAGCACGTGCGCGAGGTACGTGAGCACCGCGGTGCCGAGGACCGCCCACACCGCCGAGCCGTGGTGGATCGCGGCGGGGTCCACGGCGATCGCGGCGGCGAGCACGGTGATGTTGCCGTAGACGTACGACGACATCCGGTCGCGCATCTGGTCGATCGGCAGATTGCGGCGGTCCGGACGGCCACCACCGCGCCCGCCCGCTCGGTCCGGCAGTCGTCGTGAGCGTGGCATCCCTCCATCTTGGCCCTGCCCGGGGCCGCGCAGCCGACAGGACACCGAGTGCGATGGCACGCTGCGCCCATTTGGTTGACGCGTCAACCAAACGGGCGCACACTGGTCGCATGACCACGCAGGACCTCCTCGCCGCCGACACCTCGATGGGCGCCGTGACGCTCCGGGTCGCCGACCTCGACCGCATGATCGGCTACTACCGCGACGGCGTGCGGCTGTCCCTCCTGTCGAACGAGGGCGGTGTGGCGGTGCTCGGGCGGGGCACGACCCCGATCGTCATCCTCGAGCACGCGCCGTCGATGCAGCACGCCGGGCCGCACGACGCCGGCCTGTTCCACACCGCGATCCTGTTCGACACGAAGGCCGACCTGGCCGCCGCGCTCTACTCCGTCGCGACCCGGTACCCGCAGACCTTCACGGGCAGCGCCGACCACCTCGTCAGCAACGCGTTCTACTTCACCGACCCCGAGGGCAACGGCGTCGAGCTCTACTGGGACCGCGACCGCACCGAGTGGTCGTGGACGCACGGCATGGTCGACATGGCCACCATCTCCGTCGACCCGAACGCCTTCCTGCAGGAGCACCTCACGCAGGACGCCCTCGACGGCGCAGCAGCACGCCCCGGACGTGTCGGCCACGTGCACCTGTCGGTCGGGGACGTCGCCACCGCCAAGGAGTTCTACGTCGACCGGCTCGGCTTCGCGACCACGGCCGGTTGGGGTGAAGCGCTGTTCGTCAGCGCCGGCGGCTACCACCACCACATGGCGATGAACACGTGGAACTCGCGCGGTGCCGGACGCCGCCAGCTCGCGCTCGGACTCGGTCTCGTCCGGATCGAGGTCCCCGGCGCGGACGACCTCGGCGCCCTGGTCGAGCGGATGCACGACTCCGGGGTGCGGTCGGCGGACGACGGTCGGA
Source organism: Curtobacterium sp. YR515 (assembly GCF_900113095.1). Classification (NCBI taxonomy): domain Bacteria; kingdom Bacillati; phylum Actinomycetota; class Actinomycetes; order Micrococcales; family Microbacteriaceae; genus Curtobacterium; species Curtobacterium sp. YR515. The sequence goes on from NZ_FOOD01000001.1 coordinate 760,315, forward strand.
CGGTCGCCTTCGAGGACCCGTGGGCGAACCGGATCGAGGTCACGGCGCCGGGTCGCGGCTGACCCCACCGCACCGGGACGGACGGTCTCCGGCAGGATGGACCCGTGACTGAGGACATCCGGTGGGAGGTGGTCGAGGAGAGCACGCTGTCGCTCCCCGACCACGAGGCGATCGCAGCGCTCCTGGGGCAGGCGTTCCCCGACTGGTCGCACTGGTACGTGGGCGGTCGCAGCTGGGCGGGCATGCAGCCCGAGCGGCGCGTGCTCGCCCGTGACGCCGACGACGTCGTCCTCGCCCACGTCGGGATCCGCCGGATGTTCATCACCGTCGGCGGCCGGGACGTGCTCGTCGGCGACACCGGCCTCGTCGCGGTGTCGCCACGACTGCAGGGCACCGGCAAGGGCCGCGACCTGATGGAGCGTGCGCACGCCGTGCTCGAGGGGCTGGCGGTGCCGTACGGGTTCCTCGGTGCCGGTGAGAACCGGGTGCCGTTCTACGCGAACCTCGGCTGGCACGTGTTCGACGACGTCGTCGCGGACTACACGGCGTTCACGGCCGAGGGCGCCGGGCTGCCGATGACCGACCAGGGCGGCTGGATGGTGCTCCCCGTGGCCGAGCGGCTCGAGGACTGGCCGGCCGGCCCGATCTGGCTGAACGGCCAGCAGGTCTAGGACGGGACGACAGACGGGAGGCGCGGTGCGGGTTCGACCCGCACCGCGCCTCCCGTCTGGTGAGAGCGGGGCTTACGCCTCGACCGCGACCTTCTCCGGGTCCTCGTTCGAACCGGGTGCGCTCGGCGCGACCGCTGCGCGCACGCGCGCGCCGAGCTCGGCGTCGACGTTCGTCCAGTAGGCGAACACCCGCTCGCGGAGGTCGTCGCGCGTCACCTTCGAGACGTGCCCGGCGATGTTGCCGACCAAGCGCTCACGGGCGGCGTCGTCGAGGACCTCGCGCACCAGGGTGCCGGCCTGACCGAAGTCGTCGTCCTCGGGGTGGAGGGTCGCGGCGGAGCGCTGCAGCGCGCCGTCGGACTCCCAGCCGGGGGTCTCGTCGGTCGCGGCCGGGTCGGCGAGCGCACCGCCGAGCGAGTTCGGCGCGTAGACCGGGACCTCGGACTTCTGGAAGTCGAAGCGCATCGCGCCGTCCTTCGAGTACGAGTGCACCTCGTTCTTCGGGGCGTTCACGGGCAGCTGCGCGTGGTTCGTGCCGACGCGGTAGCGGTGCGCATCCGCGTAGCTGAAGATGCGCGCGAGGAGCATCTTGTCGGGGCTCGCCGCGATGCCGGGGACGAAGTTCGAGGGGGCGAAGGTCGCCTGCTCGATCTGCGCGAAGTAGTTCTCCGGGTTGCGGTTGAGCTCCATCGTGCCGACCTCGATGAGCGGGTAGTCCGCGTGCGGCCACACCTTCGTCAGGTCGAACGGGTTGAAGCGGTAGCCCTCGGCGTCGGCGTAGGGCATGACCTGCACCTTGAGGGTCCAGCGCGGGTTGTCGCCGCGCTCGATGGCCGCGTGCAGGTCACGGATGTGGAAGTCCGCGTCCTCGCCGGCGATGCGGTCGGCGTCTTCCTGCGTCAGGGTCTTGTGGCCCTGCTCCGTGAGGAAGTGGTACTTCACCCAGAAGCGCTCGCCCGAGGCCGAGATCCACTGGTAGGTGTGCGAGCCGAAGCCGTCCATCTCGCGCCACGACGCCGGCAGACCGCGGTCGCCCATCAGCCACGTGACCTGGTGGGCCGACTCGGGCGACAGGGTCCAGAAGTCCCACTGCATGTCGTGGTCGCGCAGGTGCGAACCCGGCAGGCGCTTCTGCGAGCGGATGAAGTCCGGGAACTTGATGCCGTCGCGGATGAAGAACACGGGGGTGTTGTTGCCGACGAGGTCGTAGTTGCCGTCTTCGGTGTAGAACTTCAGCGCGAAGCCGCGCGGGTCGCGCCAGGTGTCCGGGGAGCCCTGCTCGCCGGCGACGGACGAGAAGCGGGCGAGCATCTCGGTCTGCTTGCCCGGCTGCAGGAAGGCGGCACGGGTGAACCTGCTGATGTCCTGCGTGACGGTGAAGGTACCGAAGGCACCGCCGCCCTTGGCGTGGACGACCCGCTCCGGGACGCGCTCACGGTTGAACTGGGCGAGCTTCTCGACCAGGTAGTGGTCGTGCAGCGCGAGGGGGCCGTCGGCGCCGACACCCATGGAGTGCTGGTCGCTCGACACCGGCGCGCCGGAGTTGGTGGTCGTGGTGGGGGTGCCGGCCGGCTGGCCGGGCGTCGTGTTCTGGTCGGACACGGTTCCTCCTTGGGTGGAACGGTTGGTTCGGTCAGGGGTGCTCGGGTTGCTCGTGGTCCCGGTTCGGTGCCGGGAGCGGGAACGACTGCGGTCGTCCCCGGGTCGGGGTGTCGGCGGTCAGGCCGGGACGGCCACGGTGTCGTCGCGTTCGGCGGCGGCACACTGTTCGCAGATGCCCCAGTAGGTGACCTCGGCCGTGGTGACGGCGAAGCCGTGCGTCTCGGACGGGGTGAGGCAGGGCGCGTGGCCGACGGCGCAGTCGACGTCCTCGATCGCGCCGCACATCGTGCAGACGATGTGGTGGTGGTTGTCGCCGGTCCGTCGCTCGTAGCGGGCGGGGCTGCCCGCGGGCTCGATGCGCCGGACCAGTCCGACGCCGGTCAGTGCCGCGAGGACGCCGTACACCGCCTGGTGGCTCGTGGTCGGCAGCTCGGCGGCGAGCGCGGTGACGATGTCGTCGGCGGTCGCGTGCGGCATGGTCTCCGTCGCGCGGAGGACCGCCAGGCGTGGTGTCGTGACCCGGAGACCGGAGGCGCGGAGCAGGTCGGCGTCGACGTCCATGCTGAGCCTTTCTTTTGCAGAGATCAAGACAACACCGCCACTGTACACCAGGCGATCCGATGGTCGAGCGCGAACGGTGGGTCATGACAGATGCACCACCAGTCACTCCCGTCCCCGCCGCGCTCCCCGCCCGCCTCGTCGCCGAGGCCGCGGGGACCTTCCTGCTCGTGTTCGCCCTCGTCGGCGCCGCGACCTCCACCGCCGTGTTCCCCGACGAGCACAACACGCTCGGGATCGGGCTGCTCGGTGTCGCGCTCACCCTCGGCCTCGTGGTGATGATCGGCGCGAGTGCGTTCGGTCCCGTCAGTGGCGGCCACTTCAACCCCGCGGTGACGATCGGCCTCGCGGTCGCCGGCCGGCACCGGTGGGCGGACGTCGTCCCGTACCTCGTCGCCCAGTTCGTGGGCGGCACGGCCGGGGCAGCCGTCCTCGTCCTGTTCGCCGGACTCGGACCGGCCACCGCCCTGCAGAGCACGCTCGACGGCGGCTTCGCCTCGAACGGCTTCGACGCGCAGAGTCCCGGCGGTTCCACCCTGCTCGGCGTCGCCCTCGCCGAGACGATCGCGACGGCCGTCTTCGTGACGGTGATCCTCCGCGTGACCGGAGCCCGCGGGAGCGCGGTCCCGGCGCCTGTGGTCATCGGCGCGACCCTCACGGTCCTGCTGCTGACGCTCATCCCGATCTCGAACGCGTCGCTGAACCCGGCGCGGTCGTTCGCCACCGCGGTGTTCGCCGGGCCGGACTGGCTCGCGCAGTGGTGGGTGTTCCTGGTCTTCCCCGTGCTCGGCGCCGTCGTCGCGGGAGCGATCGGTCGGATCGGTCGGACGTCACGCGCGGACGACGCGACGGTGGAGCTCGACGCACCGCGGGCCTGAGCCGACCCGGGACGCGGGCGGGCCGGGCGACCGGCTCGACCCGCGCCTCCCGGAGCACGTCCGCACCGGCGCGACGTGCCGGACGCATGCCGGACGCATGCCAGTCGCATGCCCCTGCCGGAATACGATGTGTCACGATCCGGTCGCGATCGGCTGGAACGACGCTGGGAGGGCGGGAACCCGCGCTACCGTCCCGACATGTCCATGCAGCAGGGCCTGCCGCAGCAGGCGCACAGCGCTCAGGACGTCCGGGGGATCATCGCGCAGCGGGACCTGGTCGTCGACCTCATCCGGACGGCCTGCGTCGTCCTCGTCGTCTTCGTGCACGTCACGATGGTCGGTGTCGCCGCGGGGGCGGACGGCATCACGGTGACGAGTCCGCTCCAGGAACTCCCCTGGTACGTCGCCGCGACCTGGATCGGCCAGGTGATGCCGCTCTTCTTCGTGGTCGGCGGCTTCGCCAGCGCCGTGGGGTGGCGTTCCACGGTCGCGCGGGGCGGCGGCGCGCGGGACTTCGTGGCGACGCGGCTCGTGCGACTCTTCCGGCCGGCGATCCCGCTCTTCGCGGTGCTCGCGATCGGCCTGGGCGTCGCCACGCTGCTCGGCACGCCGCCGGGGCTCCTCGCCGAGGTCGCGTTCGGCATCGGCTCCCCGCTCTGGTTCCTCGCCGCGTACGGGATCACCCAGTGCTGCGTGCCGGTCATGATGCGACTCCACGAACGCGCTCCGTGGCGCACGCTCGGCGCACTGCTCGTGCTCGCCGCGGCCGTCGACGGCGTGCGGTTCGCCACCGGGACGGCAGAGGTCGGTCTCCTCAACCTCGGCCCGGTGTGGCTCTTCGCGCAGCAGCTCGGCTTCCTCTGGGCCGACGGCTGGTTCGCCCGACGATCGCGCGTGCTGCTCGTCGCCGTCGCCGCGGCCGGGTACGGCGTGCTCGTGCCCCTGACGTCGAACGGGCTCTGGGCTCCGGACATGCTGCAGGACCTCAACCCGCCGATGCTCCCGCTCGCCGTGCTGGCGATCGCCCAGGCCTGCCTCGTGCAGGTCGTGCACGCCCCGCTCACCCGGCTGATGCGCACCCGCGCGGCCCAGGGCGCCGTGTTCCTGCTCGGCCGGGACGGGATGACGATCTACCTCTGGCACCTGCCGCTCTTCATCGCGCTGAACGGGGTCGCCCTGCTCGTCGGCGTTCCGTTCCCGGCGCCGGGGTCGCCGACGTGGTGGGCGACCCGTGGGGTGGCCCTCGTCGTCCTCCTCGCGGTCGCCCTCGGCACCGCCCGGGCGCTGCGCCGGTTCGACCGGCCGCTCCCCCGGCTGGTCCCCGGCACCGATCGCCCGGCCTGGCCCGTGCTCGCCGTCGCGGCGCTCTGCACGATCGGGCCGGCCTTCGCGGTGATGCAGCTGCACCTGTCGTTCGGGGTCGCCCTGCTCGGTGCACTGGCCGTGCCGGTGGGGGTCCGGCTCCTGACGAGGACCGTGCCGACCCGGAGCGCCGCCCGGATCTGAACCGGTTCTCACCGGCAGGGGCTGCTCCGGGGCGCGTGCCGGGCGGAGGATTGTCGTCGGCCGCACGATCCTCGAGGAGGCACCCCACGCCGTCGACACCCGAGTTCTGGAGCACGTGGCACCTCGACCCGCTCGCGGCCGTCCTCATCGCCGTGGCCGCGGTCACCTACGGCTGGTGGGTCGTCGGTGCCGCCAGGCGGGGCACCCGGTGGCCGTGGTGGCGGACGCTCGCCTTCGTCGGGGCGCTCGTCCTGTTCGGCATCCTGCAGTTCGGGATCGTCGGCATCCACGACCAGGACCTCCGGTGGGCGTTCGTGCTGCGGTTGGCCCTGCTCTTCTTCGCGGTCCCCACCTTCGCCGCGTTCGCCGCGCCCGTCTCGTTGCTCCGCTCGGGAGGCCCGGCTCGCCTCGCGCAGGCAGCCTCCGCAGCGCTCGCATCGCGTCCGGCACGGGTCCTCGGCAACGCGGTCGTGTCGCCGCTGATCGCCCTCGCGCTGTTCTGCGTGCTGCTCACTCCGTTCTCGGCGACGATCCGCGAGTCCCCGGTCTGGGCGACGGCGATCACGGTGTTCGTGCCGATGCTCGGGTTCGCCCTGCTGACCCCGCTGTCCGAGCCGGGGATCCTCCGCTCGTCGACGTTCGTCACGATGGAGTTCCTGCTCGCGTTCGTCGAGCTCATGGCGGACGCGATCCCGGGCATCGTGCTCCGGATCACGAACCACGTGCTCGACGGGTCGGTCACGGCGGCGGTCGGGCAGCCGTGGTTCCCGTCGCCCCTGCGCGACCAGCACCTCGCCGGAGACCTGCTGTGGTTCATCGCCGAGGTCGCGGACGTGCCGGTGCTCATCTCGCTGTTCGTCCGGTGGCAGCGGTCCGATCGCCGCGAGGCCCGCACCGTCGACGCCCTCACCGACGAGGAGATGGCGGAGCTCACCCGGGCGCACCTGCAGCGCCGCGGGTGACGCGGTGTCGGTGTCGGTGTCGGTCGTGACGCCGCGACATCGACATCGTGCCGGTCGATCGACGGGTGTCTTGTCGACCGATGCACACGCAGTGGATGCACGCGCAGAGAACGACATTCCACGAGTCGATCACGACGTGTCTTGTCGCGAAGACGCCCCGCACGCGACGGAGCCCCGCGCCGCACGAGTGCGACACGGGGCTCCGGGCTGGCTCGGACTAGGCGTCGGCGTGCCGCCCGTGGTGGTCGGTCGCGGCGAGCTCGGCCTCGGCGGTCTCCGGCGCGGGTGCCGCGGCGTGGACGCCGTGCCGCTGCTCGGACCCCAGCACGCTGCCGTCGGACGCAGACGCGGGCGACCCGTCGGACGTGCCGCCGGTCTGCTGCCACGCCACGGTCTGCTTCGGCTTCGCCAGGAACAGCGCGGCGACGATCCCGATGCCGAGCACCACGGCCGGCAGCACGAGCGACTGCCCCATGGCGGTGGCGAACGGCTGCTGCAGGAAGGCCGGGAGCGCCCCGACCTGCTGCTCCGCACCGCCGGCGCTCGTGCCGCCGGTGGACGCCGGGAAGTTGGCCGTGATCCGCGCCTCGATCAGCGCCGCGATGCCGGCCGAGCCGAGGACGGCACCGATCTGCCGCGTGGTGTTGTAGACGCCCGAGCCGGCGCCGGCGAGCTTCGGCGGCAGGTTGCGCGTCGCGGAGACCGAGAGCGGCCCCCACATGCAGGCGTTCGCGAGGCCGAGGAGCGTCGACGGCAGGAGCACCCAGCCCCAGTCGGCACCCGATGCCAGGAGCGACCCGAACCAGAACAGCGCGCCGGAGAAGCAGGCGAGTCCGAACGCCGCGACCCAGCGGAGGCTCCACCGGTTGAGGTTCTTGCCGACGAGCGGGGCGAGGCCGGCCGAGAGCACGGCCTGCGGGACGAGGAGCAGCGCCGCCTGGGTCGGGCTGAACGTCAGCACGTCCTGCGCCCAGAGCATGATCGGCAGGGCGAACGACGAGATGGCGACGCCGACCGCGGTGATGGCGATGTTCGCGAGCGTGAAGTTCCGGTCCTTGAAGAGGCCGAGCGGCAGGAGCGGCTCACCCTTCTGCACGCCCTGCCACACCACGAAGGCGATGAGCACGACGATGCCGGCGATGATGAGCGACCAGACCGAGATCGGGCCGGTGATGGTCCCCCAGTCGTAGGTCTCGCCTTCCTGGATGCCGAAGACGAGCAGGAACATGCCGACGGCGCTCAGGACGATGCCGAGGGTGTCGAAGCGGTGCCCGTGCCGGTCGAACGACGGGACGAAGCGCTGCGCGAGCACGAACGCGACCACACCGACCGGGACGTTGACGAAGAAGATCCACTCCCAGCCGAAGCCGTCGACGAGCAGGCCGCCCACGATCGGGCCGACGAGCGAGGCGACACCGGCGACGGCACCCCAGAGGCCCATCGCCGCGCCGCGGTTCTGCGGCGGGAAGATGCGCGTGATCACGGCCATCGTCTGCGGCGTCATCATCGCCGCACCGAGCCCCTGGACCACGCGGGCCACGATGAGCACCTCGATCGAGCCGGCGAGCCCGCACCAGAGGCTCGAGAGCGTGAACACCACGAGCCCGATCTGGTACATGACCTTCGGGCCGAAGCGGTCACCGAGCCGGCCGGTGATGAGGAGCGGCACGGCGTAGGCGAGCAGGTAGGCGCTCGTCACCCAGATGACGGAGTTGATGCTGGCGTCGAGCTTCGCGGCGATGGTCGGCGTCGCGACGGACACGATCGTCGAGTCGACGAGGATCATGAAGAAGCCGACGACGAGGGCCCAGAGGGCCGGCCACGGCTTCTTCTCGGTGGTGGTCGAGACGGAGGTCATCGAGTGGGTTCCTTGCTGTTCGTGGTGGTGCCTGTGTCGGTGGGGACGGCCGGGCCGTCCCAGGGGATGTCGCCGCTCGCGATCCGGTCGGCCGCGGCGTCGAGCCACTCGATCTGCGCGGTGAGCATGGCACGGACGTACGACACGTCCAGCCAGAAGCGGTCCGCGAGACGCTTGGCCTGGAGGCCCGTGGCGGCTTCGTCGTACTGCTCGCGTTCCGTCCGGAGTGCGCGGGCGCGGGCGCGCAGGGCGGTCGCCGCGTCCTCGGCGCTCAGGTTGTCGACGTGCGAGACCGCGAGTTGGAACTCCGGGTACTCGTCGGCGGGCTCGGCGATCATCCGGCGGAGGCCGTCCTCGAGCGCGGTGCGCCCGTGGTCGGTGATCGCGTAGGTGGTGCGTTCCGGTCGGTTGCCTTCGCGCGCGGTCCCGAGCGCCTCGGCGTAGCCGAGGTCCACCAGGCGACCGATCTGGTGGTAGAGCGTGCCCGGTCGGACCTTGACGTTCTGGTCCTCGCGACGCTGCAGCATCGTCTGGAACATCTCGTAGGGGTGCATGGGTGACTCCGCGAGGAGCCCGAGCGCGGCGAACGCGAGGGGCGTGAGCGACGCCATCCGTGCCTCCTGGACTGGTCCGTACCGATTATTCCAAGTGGAATGTACGCCTTCGAACAACCGAGCGCAAGCGCGTCCGACGCGCCGCGCGCGCCCCGTAGACTGTTCGCGTCCCACCCATCCCCGAAGTGCTGGAGTGAACACGTGCCAACGATCGTCGTCGAGGTCATGCCGAAGGCCGAGATCCTCGACCCCCAGGGCAAGGCGGTGGGCAACGCCCTCGCCCGTCTCGGCAAGGCAGACCTGACCAACGTCCGCATCGGCAAGCGCTTCGAGGTGGCCGTCGACGGCCCGGTCGACGACCAGAAGCTGGCCGAGGTCCGCGAGATCGCCGCCGACGTCTTCTCCAACGCCGTCATCGAGGACGTCGTGTCCGTGACGGTCGAAGGCGAGTGACACCGGTGCGCATCGGCGTCATCACGTTCCCGGGCTCGCTCGACGACCGCGACGCCCAGCGCGCGGTCCGTCTCGCCGGCGCCGACCCCGTCGCGCTCTGGCACGGCGACCACGACCTGCAGGGCGTCGACGCGATCGTCCTCCCCGGCGGGTTCTCCTACGGCGACTACCTGCGTGCCGGTGCGATCGCGGCGAAGGCCCCGATCATGGCCGAGGTCATCGACGCCGCCGGCAAGGGGATGCCCGTGCTCGGCATCTGCAACGGCTTCCAGATGCTCGCCGAAGCGCGACTCGTCCCGGGCGCGCACACCCGCAACGCGCACCAGCAGTTCATCCGGCGCGACCAGAAGCTCCGCGTCGAGACCACCGCCACGGCGTGGACGAGCGGCTTCACGGCCCAGCAGGAGATCACCATCCCGCTGAAGAACGCCGACGGCCGCTTCGTCGCGGACGCCGACGAGATCAAGCGCATCGAGGACAACGGCCAGGTCGTGTTCCGCTACGTCGGCGTGAACCCGAACGGGTCGATCGACGACATCGCGGGCGTCTCCAACGAGCGCGGCAACGTCGTCGGCCTGATGCCGCACCCCGAGCACGCGACGGAGCCCGGGTTCGGCCCGGACACCCCCGCGGCGATGGCCTCCGGCACGGACGGCCTCACCTTCTTCACCTCCGTGATCGAGTCGACGCTCGTCAAGTGACGACCACGCCGACGAACACGACTCCAGTGACAGGGAACGACACCACCGTGACGACACACGTCCGCCCGAAGCCCGACACCGTCCAGGACGCCGCAGCCACACCCGACAAGGAGCAGCCGTACGAGGCGCTCGGGTTGAAGGCCGACGAGTACGCGAAGATCCGCGAGATCCTCGGCCGCCGCCCCACCTCGGGCGAGCTGGCGATGTACTCCGTGATGTGGTCCGAGCACTGCTCGTACAAGTCCTCGAAGAACTACCTCCGGCAGTTCGGCAAGAAGGTCACGCCGGAGATGACGAAGAACCTCATGGTGGGCATGGGCGAGAACGCCGGTGTCATCGACGTCGGCAACGGCTGGGCGGTGACCTTCAAGGTCGAGTCGCACAACCACCCGTCCTACGTCGAGCCGTACCAGGGCGCCGCGACCGGTGTCGGCGGCATCGTCCGCGACATCATCTCGATGGGTGCCCGCCCGGTCGCCGTGATGGACCAGCTCCGCTTCGGCGCGATCGACCACGAGGACACGCAGCGCGTCGTCCACGGTGTGGTCGGCGGCATCTCGTTCTACGGCAACTGCCTCGGCCTGCCGAACATCGGCGGCGAGACCTACTTCGACCCGGTGTACCAGGGCAACCCGCTGGTGAACGCCCTCGCGGTCGGGGTCCTCCGCCACGAGGACCTGCACCTCGCGAACGCCTCGGGTGCCGGCAACAAGGTCGTGCTCTTCGGTGCCCGCACCGGTGGCGACGGCATCGGCGGCGCGTCGATCCTGGCCTCCGACACCTTCACCGAGGGCGGCCCGACCAAGCGTCCCGCCGTCCAGGTCGGCGACCCCTTCGCCGAGAAGGTCCTCATCGAGTGCTGCCTCGAGCTGTTCCAGAAGGAACTCGTCGAGGGCATCCAGGACCTCGGTGCCGCCGGCATCTCGTGCGCCACGAGCGAGCTCGCCTCGAACGGCGACGGCGGCATGCACATCTCGCTCGACGACGTCCTGCTGCGCGACCCCACGCTCACCGCCGAGGAGATCCTCATGTCGGAGAGCCAGGAGCGCATGATGGCGGTCGTCCGCCCCGAGAAGCTCGACGAGTTCCTCAGCGTCGTCGGCAAGTGGGAGGTCGAGACCAGCGTCCTCGGCGAGGTCACCGGCACCGGCCGGCTCGTCATCGACTGGCAGGGCCAGGAGATCGTGAACGTCGACCCGCGCACGGTGGCCGTCGACGGCCCGGTCTACGACCGCCCCGTGGCCTACCCGACCTGGATCGACGCGCTGCAGGCCGACTCGGCTGCATCGCTCGACCGCCCGGCCGACGGCCCCGCCCTCAAGGCGCAGTTCCTGCAGCTGCTCGGCTCCCCGAACCTGGCGTCGAAGAACTGGGTGACGAACCAGTACGACACCTACGTGCTCGGCAACACGGCGCTCTCCTTCCCCGACGACGGCGGCATGATCCGCGTCGACGAGGAGACCGGGCTCGGCGTCACGATCGCCACCGACGCGAACGGCCGCTACTGCCAGCTCGACCCGAAGCAGGGCGCCCGGCTGGCCCTCGCCGAGGCCTACCGGAACGTCGCCGTCACCGGTGCCGTCCCGGCCGCCGTGACCGACTGCCTGAACTTCGGCTCCCCCGAGAACCCCGAGGTCATGTGGCAGTTCTCCGAAGCGGTCGAGGGCCTCGCCGACGGCTGCATGGAGCTCGGGATCCCGGTCACGGGCGGCAACGTGTCGTTCTACAACCAGACCGGCACCACCCCGATCCACCCGACCCCGGTCGTCGGTGTCCTCGGCGTGATCGAGGACGTCGCGCTGCGCGTGCCCTCCGGCTGGCAGGACGACGGCCACAACATCTACCTGCTCGGCACCACGTCGCTCGAGCTCGACGGGTCGTCCTGGGCCGGCACCGTGCACGGCCACCTCGGTGGCCGTCCGCCGGCGGTCGACCTCGAGCGTGAGAAGGCCCTCGCGGACCTCCTGCACGCCGCGGCGAACGAGCAGCTGCTCACGAGCGCCCACGACCTGGCGGACGGCGGCCTCGGCCAGACACTCGCCGAGTCGGTGCTCCGGTTCGGGCTCGGCGCCCGCGTCGTGCTCGACGAGCTCGAGGCCCGCGACGGCGTCGACACCGCCACCGCGCTGTTCTCCGAGTCGACCGGCCGCGTCATCGTGACCGTCCGGCGCGAGGACGACGTCCGCTTCCAGGGCCTCTGCGACGGCCGCGGCTTCCCGGTGCTCCGCATCGGTGTCACGGACGCCACGAGCGGGTCGCTCGAGGTCCAGGGTGCGTTCGAGGCGACGATCGACGAGCTGCGCGGCACCCACGGCGCCACGCTCCCGAGCCGGTTCGGGGACGTCATCGTCGAGGACGTGACCGAGGGCTACGTCGGTCGGGGTCCGCTCGACGACCACGGCTCGTTCTCGCCGCGGACCGACTCCTGAACGGGTCGGACCGGAGCGCCACGACGACGGGCACCGACTGATGCCCGTCGTCACCCTGCCGTTCCGTGGACTCGTCGATCGCTTCGGCCCCGTGCCGGAGGGCATCGAGCTCGACGTGTGGGACGTCGAGGCACCGTACGGACGCCCCGACGACGTGGCCATCGCGTTCCTGCCGTTCTACTTCGGTGGGCGGCACCGGTGGCAGTACGTGCACGACCTGCCGAACCTGCGGCTCCTGCAGCTGCCGAGCGCCGGGTACGAGCACGCGGTCCCGCACGTCCCCGGCCACGCGCAGCTCGCGAACGGCCGCGGCATCCACGACGACGAGACCGCCGAACTCGCGGTGGGGCTCGCGCTGACGTCACTGCGCGAGCTCGGGGCGTTCCAGGCCGACCGTGCGAACGGCGTCTGGGACGCCCGGACCACCCGGTCCCTCGCCGACCGTCGCGTGACCGTGGTCGGCTACGGCGCGATCGGGTCCGCCATCGCGACCCGCTTCGAGGCGTTCCGCACCGAGGTCACCGTGGTGGCGCGGACCGCGCGTGAGCAGGACGGCCGGCAGGTCCACGCGTTCGGCGAGCTCCCGGAGCTCGCCGCGACCACCGACGTCCTGGTGCTCATCGCCCCGCTGACGGACGAGACCGAACGGCTGGTGGACGCCGATCTGCTCGCCGCGCTGCCCGACGGCGCCCTCGTGGTGAACGTCGCCCGCGGCAAGGTCGTCGACACCGATGCCCTCGTCGCCGAGCTGCGGTCCGGACGGCTCTCGGCAGCGCTCGACGTCACCGATCCCGAACCGCTGCCCGACGGGCACCCGCTCTGGACGACGCCGAACACGGTCCTGACGCCGCACGTCGGCGGCAACACGGACCTCAGCGTGCCGCGGTCGATCGAGCTGATGCGCCGTCAGGTGGCCGCGTTGGCCGAGGGCCGACCGTTCGAGAACGTCATCGAGTCCTGACCACCCGGCCGGCCGGTCAGTCGGTCAGCAGCGCCATCCCGAGGCTCGGTGCCACGTCGTCGAAGCCGAGCGATCGGTAGAGCCGCTGCCCGGGCGGGTCGCCGACGAGGGTGACGTACGCGCCACGGGGTGCCCGGGAGCGGATGTCCGCGACGAGCCAGGCGACCACCGCACGACCGATCCCCCGGCGTTGGTGCGCCGGGTCGGTCGCGATGTCGGCGATGTGGAAGTACCAGCCGCCGTCGCCGATCGTCCGGCCCATCGCGACGGGCCGCCCGTCGGGATCGAGGACGTGGCAGGCGGACCAGCTGCCGGCGATCGCCCCGGCGCCCTGGTCGGCGTCCTTCGGCGTCAGGCCGGAGTCACGGCGCAGCCGGAGGTAGTCGTCGAGAGGAGGCGGGCCGGGGACGAGGGTGTAGGACGCGTCCATGGGGTCAGTCTCAGACCGGCACGACGACCGGGACGACGCACGCCGGCGTGCCGACCGCGATCTGCGCGACGGCCTCGCCCGGGACACCGTCCTCGCCGAGGGGCAGGACCGCGATCGCGTCGGACATCTGGTTCGCCACGAGGAGGAAGCCGGGCACCCGGGCGAAGTGCCGGGGCCACACCCCACCGGAGGACGCCGAGCCCACGAGCGACAGCCCGCCGTCGGATGCGTCGAGCACCACCACGAGGTCGCGCCCGCGCACCGCGACGTACACGCGCCCGGCGTCGTCGACCTCGATGTGGCTGAGGAGCGACTCGCCGACCTCGCCGGTGAAGGTCGCCGCGGAGGCCACCGACACGAACGACCCCGAGCCGTCGCGGCGGAGGCGGTGGACCCGGCCGTCGAGCTCACCGGCCACGATGAGGTCGCCCTCGTACCAGGCGAGGTGCCGCGGTCCGACACCCGGGGTGACGTGGTGGACGCGGACCTGCTCGATGCTCGGGGCATCCGTGATCCGGAACTCGTGCAGGGCGTCGCCGCCGAGGTCCGCCACGAGCACGGTGCCGTCCGGCGTCGCGGTCGACTGGTGGGCGTGCGGGCCTTCTTGCCGGTCCTCGACGGGGCCGGTGGCGTCGGGGAGGACCTCGGTGACGAGCGCCGACGCGGGCACCGTCACCTGGTCGTCGCTGCCGTGCGCGCCGATCAGCCCGTCGCTGCCGAGCACCGACGCAGCGTGCGACTCCGCTGCGGCGAGCGAGACCGCCGTGACGGTACCGGAGACGTAGTTGGTGACGACGAGCGCACCGGACGGGTCGACGCGCACGTGGCACGGGGCGTCGCCGCCGGCCGGAGCGTCCCAGAGGTGCTCGAGCGACGAGCCGCCCAGTCGGAAGGCCGAGACACCGCCGTCGGCCGTCTCGGACACGGCGTAGACCCGGTCACCGGAGACGGCCAGGAACGACGGGTCGTCGATGACCGCGACCGTGCGAGCCGTCGGCGCGCCGCCGTCCGCACCCCCGACCGGTCCGCCGGGCACGATCGAGATGCCCGTCGCGTTCCCGCCGCCGGTGGCCGTGTACGAGCCGACGAGCAGCGTCGGGAGCGCGTCGCTCACTCGTCGCCGCCGGCGATCTGCTCGTGGTGGTGGATGACCTCGGCGACGATGAAGTTCAGGAACTTCTCCGCGAAGGCGGGGTCGAGGTGCGACTCGGCGGCGAGGGAGCGGAGTCGTGCGACCTGGATCTGCTCGCGCCCCGGGTCGGCCGCCGGCATCCCCGCGGCTGCCTTGAGGTAACCGACCCGCTGGGTGTACTTGAAGCGCTCGGCGAGCATGTGGATGACCGCGGCGTCGATGTTGTCGATGCTCTGGCGGATGCTGGCCAGTTCGGCGACGGCCGCCGGGTCGTACTGGGGCGTGGTGTCGTCGTCGCTCATGCCCCGAGCCTAACGGCCGCGACCGCTCGGCAGGTGTCGGTTACGTCGGCGGCCCGCGGCCGGAACCTGAGCGGGAACTGAGCACGGCTTCGGAACTGCGAGAATGGGGACCATGTCGGTCCTGCTCGTGATCTCGTGCGTGTTCGCGGTCCTCGCGGGCCTCGTGCACGTGTACATCTTCTTCCTCGAGTCCGTCGCGTGGACGAGTCCCCGTGTGCGGAAGATCTTCGGCCTGTCGTCCGAGACCGAGGTCCAGGCCACCCGCTCGATGGCGTTCAACCAGGGCTTCTACAACCTGTTCCTCGCGATCGGCGCGATCCTCGGTGTGGTGCTCGCCGTCACGGGCAACGGGGCCACCGGGTGGACGCTCGTGGTGTTCTCGACGGCGTCGATGCTCGGTGCCGCCGTGGTCCTGCTCGGCACGGGTCGCCGGTACCTCAACTCCGCGTTCGTGCAGGGGTCGTTCCCGCTGATCGCCCTGCTCTTCGCGTTCCTCGGTTCGACGTTCGGCGCCTGACCGCAGCGTCCCGACGGGCCGGTCGCCGGCTCGCGACGCGATCACAGGACGACGGGAGGCGCGGTGCCAGCTGGCACCGCGCCTCCCGTCTGCAGCGTCGGCGTCAGCCGAGCTTCGCCTGGAACTCGTCCGGCAGCTTCTCGAGCGCCCACTCGATCGCGGCGGTGGTCCCCATCGAGAACGCCGACGACACGTCCGGGTCGTCGAACACGATGGCGTGCCCGGCCTCGACCGACGGCACCTTCTGGAAGAGCGGGTCGGACTCGGCCTTGGACGCCTCGACGTAGATCGGCAGGATCAGCGTGAGGTCGGCGTCCAGCAGGTCGAGGTTCTCGTCCGACAGGTGCACCGAGAACGCCTTGCCGGCCTGCTCGTCGATCGCCTTCGGGATCGTGAAGCCGAGGTTCCGCATGAACGTCGAGCGGCTGTCCGTCGAGGCGTAGGCCCCGAAGCCCTCGGATGTGTAGGCGCCGACGACCGCCGACTTGCCCTCGAAGTCCGGGTGCGCCTTGCGGGCGGCGGCGTAGGCGTCGTCGAGGCCGGCGAGGAGCTTCTTGCCCGCGGCCTCCTTGCCGAGCGCCTTCGCGATCATCGTGGTCTGCTGCTCGGTCGAGGCGAGGTAGTTCTCGCCGCCCTTCGGGATCGCCACGGTCGGTGCGATCGCGGAGAGCTTCGCGTAGCGGTCCTCGTCACCCGACGACTTCACGTCGAGGATCACGTCGGGCTTGAGCTTGAGGATGTCCTCGTAGCTCGGCTCGAGCGTCTGGATGATCTTCGGCGACTTCGTGTACGCGCCCTTGAGCCACGGCCCGACGCCGTCGCCACCGAACGCGAGCCAGTCGCTCGCGCCGACGGGCTGCACGCCGAGTTCGAGCGCGGTCTCGGCGTCGCCCCAGCCGAGGGCGACGACGCGCTTCGGCTGCGAGTCGATCTTCGTGGTGCCGAGGGCGGTGGTGATGGACACCGGGAACTGGCCGTCGGCGGACGTGGTCGCGGCGTCGTCGGACGACGAACCGGAGCCGGAGGCGCACCCGGCGAGGACGAGGGACGCTGCGACGACGGCGCCGGCAGCGGCGAGCGCTCGGCGGAAGCGGGAGGGAGTTCGGATCACGAAGGTAAGCCTAACCTAAGCGCTCGGCGCGGAACACGCCTGGATAGGCTGACGGGGACATGTACTCCGACCCCTCCCGGACCCGCCTCGCGGTGCTCGGCTCCCCCATCGCCCACTCCCTCTCCCCCACGCTGCACGCAGCGGCCTACGACGTGCTCGGGGTGCCGTTCACGTACGGGAGGCACGAGGTCGCGTCCGGCGGACTGGACGCGTTCGTCGCGGGGCTGGGTCCCGATTGGCGCGGCCTGAGCCTGACCATGCCGCTCAAGCGCGAGGTCCTGCCGATGCTCGACCGGACGACCCCGCTCGTCGACGAGCTCGGCGTCGCGAACACCATCGCGTTCCGCACGGTCGGCGACACCGTCCTGCGGTCCGGCGCGAACACCGACGTCGAGGGGATCGTGCGCCCGGTCGAGGCGCTCGGACACCTCCCCGGCGAGGCGACCGTCCTCGGCGGCGGTGCGACCGCGGCGAGCGCCCTCACCGCGGCCGTGCGGCTCGGGGCGTCGCTCGTGCGGGTGTTCCTCCGCGACACCGCCAAGGCCGGACACCTCGTCGACCTGGCCGTGCGGCTCGGGGTCTCGCTCGAGGTGCTCCCGCTGACCGAGCTGCCGGGGACCCGCCACGGGTTCGTCGTCTCGACGCTGCCCGGGGGTGCGGCGGACATGCTCGACCTCGTGCCGTCGGGGCCGGACGCGGTGCTCTTCGACGTGGCCTACGAGCCCTGGCCGACCGCCGTCGCCACGCGGTGGGCGGACGCCGGCGGGCGCGTGCTGAACGGGCTCGACATGCTCGCCGAGCAGGCCCTCGGGCAGATCCGGTTCTTCCTGAGCGGTGACCAGGACGAGCTCCTGCCGGCCGAGGCCGACGTGCGGAGGGCGATGCGCGCCTCCGTGGGCCTGCCGGAGACCATCGGGGCCTGAGCCTCGGTCAGCGTCGAGCTCGTGCCTCGGCGTCGAGCAACGCGACCGAGACGTCCCAGAGCCGCTCGGCGGCGGCCGGGTCGAGCGCCCACGGGAGCACGCCGTGCAGTCCGTCGGTGATGCGGTCGACGACGGCGGCCTCGTGGCAGTCCTCGAAGTACCGGCCGCTCACGCCGTCGAGCTCCGGAGCGGTGGCGAGGAGCACCGACGTCGCCGCGCCCTGCTCCGGGGACTTGACGACGTCCGCCGCGGAGACCTTCGTCGCCGCGAGCACCTCCGGGTCCCAGTGCTTCTGCAGCCCCGTCCAGATCCCTCCGGGCATGCACGCGTTCGCCGTGATCCCGTCGGCGGCCCATCGTCGTCCGACCTCGACGGCGAAGAGGACGTTGGCGGTCTTGGACTGGGCGTAGGCGAGTCCGGGCTCGTACGGGCGACGCCGGAAGAACAGGTCCTCGAACACGACCGGCGAGCTGCCGTGCCCGCTCGACGACAACGAGACGATCCGCGCACCGGACGCCGCGGCGAGCGCCTCGTGCAGCCCGAGGGCCAGCGCGAAGTGCCCGAGGTGGTTCGTGGCGAACTGCGTCTCCCACCCGGCCGAGGTGTACGACTCCGGGCTGTCCATCACCCCGGCGTTGGCGACCAGGACGTCGAGGGGCCCGGACCACGACGCCGCGAACGCTTCCACGGAGGCAGGGCGGTCGAGGTGGAGCTCGGCGACGTCGGGTGCCGTGCGCCCGGTGGTGCGGGCGATGTCCGCCGCGACCCGCTGTCCGGCCTCGACGTCGCGGACCGCCAGGGTCACGGTCGCGCCGGCCCCGGCGAGCGCTCGGGCCGTCTCGACGCCGATGCCCGAGGCGGCACCGGTCACGACGGCGGTCCGTCCCCGGAGGTCGAGCCCCGCCACGACCTCGGCGGCGGTGGTGTGGGCGCCGAAGGCGGCGAGGTCACGGTCCGGCACGGTGTGCTCCTGTCTGGGGACGGAGGCGCTCAGGACACCGTGCCGTCCACGTAGGACCACCGGCCGTGCTCGCGCACGAAGTCGCTCGTCTCCTCGAGTGTGCCCCGCTCGTCGTCGGTGCGCCACCACGCGCGGAAGGCGACGGTGCCGCGGGAGTCGAACGGGCCGCCGGACTCCGTCGACAGGACGTCCAGCCGCGTCCAGCGCTGGGCCGGGTCGAGCTCGAGGCTCGCCGGGCGGGTGCGCGGGTGCCACGTCTGCAGCAGGTACTCGGGCAGGCCGAGGGCGAACGCGCTGAACCGCGACCGCATGAGCCGCTCGGCGGTCGGGGCCGCGGCGCCCGCGTGCAGCGGGCCGCAGCACTCGCCGTAGGGGTTGCCGCTCAGGCAGGGGCAGCGCGACTCGTCGGTGACCACGGGCGGAACGCTAGTCCACGATCGACAGCGCGACGGTGATGTTGCCGCGGGTGGCGTTCGAGTAGGGGCAGATCTCGTGCGCGCGCTCGGCGAGACGCTGGCGCTGCTCGGGTCGGGCGACCGGCGCGTAGACGTCGAGCTCGACCGCGAGGCCGAAGCCCCCGTTGCCGGTGCCGCCGATGCCGACCTCGGCCGAGACCTCGGCGCCGGTCGTGTCGACGTCGAGCTCCCGGCCCGCGGCGTGGAGCGCCCCGAGGAAGCACGCGGCGTACCCGGCGGCGAAGAGCTGCTCGGGGTTCGTGCCCTCGCCGCTGCCGCCCATCTCCTTCGGCGGACGGGTGTCGAGGTCGAGGCGGTCGTCCTCGCTGCGCACGTGTCCGTCGCGGCCGCCTCCGGTGGCGTGGGCGGCGGCGGTGTAGACGATGTCGAGACTCATGGCACGAGCGCATCGTGCGTTCCTGGACGACCGCTGGAGCGGGGCGCAACGGCGGGCGGCGGCGGTCGGTCGACGAGGACGCGTCGGGCGTGTCCGGCCCCACCGCTGTCAGCTTCACGGAGTAGACGGAACCTCGTGTTCAGACTCGGGTGGCAGGTGCTGCGGGAGCGGATCCCCACGGTGGTCGATCCCGCACGCACCCGTCGTGCCGCGTGGATCGCCGCCGCGTGCTCCGTGGTCGTGCTGGTCGGCGCCGTCGTGCTGCAGCTCGCGTTCGGCTGGGCCGGTACGGGGGCCGTCCGACCGGTCGTGGTCATCGCGCTCGTGTCCCTCGGCCTCGGATCGATCGTGTTCTCCGGCTTCCGGACCGACCGTCCGCTCGACCCGGCAGCGACCATCAACGGGCGACAGGTCCGGCCGGACTGGCAGATGAGCGTGCGGTGGTCGGTGCAGCCCTACCTGGCGAGACGGCAGCTCCCGGTGACCCCCGAGGACCGTGCGGCGGTGCTGACCGACGTCGGACTCCTGCAGCGCGGGCTGGTCCGGCGGCTGACGCGGCTCGCCCCGCTCCTCGGCGGGGTCGCACTGCTCGGGATCGCGGCCTTCGCGCGCAGCGACGTGCGGCCGATCGCGCTGCTGTGGGCAGCGGTGTACGTCTGCACGCTGCCCGACCTCGTGGTGCGGCTCGGCCGCTCGGAGCGCGCGCGGCTCGCAGCCCTCGCGGTCGATCCGCCGGCCGGAGGCGTCGATACGGGGAAGCACGGGGTCGACGGTTCGAAGGTGCGGCTGCCCGGTGACTGAGGCCCGCGAGCAGGAACCCCGGACCGTCTTCCGCACCGGGTGGCAGGTGTACCGCGAGCGGCTCCCCGAGCTCGTCGACCGGCGCCACCACCGCCGTGCCGTCCGCGTCGGGATCGTCGTCGCGGTCGTCGCGTTCGCCGGGCTGCTGCTCCTGGGGGCGTTCGTCGAGCGCCTCGACGGAGCCGTCCCGGTCGCAGCCGGGGTCGTCGTGGCGCTCCTGGTCGCCGCGGGCATCGGGTGCGTCGGTGCCGCCCTCACGCCGATCGGCCCCCGGGGATGGGCCCTCCCGCCCGTGCCCGGCATCGGGTGGCGTACACAGGAGGCGATCGCCCGGTACTCCCGGCGCAACCCGCCGCCGGTCGCGCCGGAGCACCGCGACGCCGTGCTGCAGGGCATGCCGGCGACCCGCGACCTGCTCGTCCGCGCGGCCTACCGCTCGCTGTTCCTCACGGGCGGGTGGATCGGCATCGTCCTCGGCACCCTGGTGTTCGACGTGGCCTCGTCGGTGGGCAGCGACACCGTGATCCTGTTCCCGGGCGTCTGGCTGTTCTCCATCGTGGTCACGAGCGGCACGGGGGTCATCGGCATCCGGACGCTCGGGCGCCAGGAGCAACTCCGCGTCGAGGCCGAGGCGTTGCCGCC
The DNA here is from genome assembly GCF_900113095.1 of Curtobacterium sp. YR515. Lineage (NCBI taxonomy): Bacteria > Bacillati > Actinomycetota > Actinomycetes > Micrococcales > Microbacteriaceae > Curtobacterium > Curtobacterium sp. YR515. Next base: position 781,119 of record NZ_FOOD01000001.1, read on the forward strand.
CGTGCCGCCCGCGCCGCGCCGAGGCCGCCCCGACAGCCCGAGCGGCAGCAAGCTGGCCCTCCCGGGCGAGTGAGCGCGTGAGCGCCTGAGCGCGTGTCGGTGGCACCGAGCACACTGGGCGCATGTGTGGAAGGTTCGTCGTCTCCGACACCACGGCCGATCTGCTGCCGGAACTGATCGGTGAGCTCGCCGACCGGACCGAGCACGTCGACGAGGACACCGGCGTGGTCGGCACCGGCCTGGTCCCGAGCTGGAACGTCGCACCGACCGACCCGGTCTTCGCGGTCCGGCAGCGGCACGGGCAGCGCGAACTCCCGCAGATCAGCTGGGGGTTCGTACCGAGCTGGGCGAAGGACTTCCAGAAGCAGCGCCCGAAGCCGATCAACGCCCGCATCGAGACCGTCGCGACGAGCGGCATGTTCAAGCGGGCGTTCGCGACGAACCGCTGCATCGTCCCCGCCCAGGGCTACTACGAGTGGGTCGTGCGCGAGGACGGCAAGGAACCGCACTTCGTCCACGAACCCGGCGGTGCCCTCGCGATGGCCGGCGTCGTGAGCGCGTGGCCCGACCCCACGAAGCCCGACGGCGACCCGGACAAGTGGCGGCTGTCCCTGGCGATCATCACGCGGGACGCCCACGTGGCCCCGGGCGAGGTGCACGACCGCATGCCGGCGTTCCTCACCCCGGACGGCTACGACGCCTGGTTGGACACCGATCAGGGCGGCCTCGGACAGGACGACCTGCTCGCCCTGCTCGACCACGAGTCGCTGACGGTCGCGGCGGGCCTCGAGCAGTACGAGGTCTCGCGTGCGGTGAACAGCGTCAGGAACGACGGGCCGCAGCTCATCGAGCGGGTCGCCTAGCCACGCCGCTCAGCAGACGTCGGACCCCGGCGTGGTCATCCCCACGGTCACGTCCGACACTTCCTGGGTCCGCACGGTCCTCAGCGGCCCGGTCGTCGTCACCCGGAGCCCGGTCAGGTGTCCGCCGTGCGCCAGGCTCCTCGAGCGCATCTCGGCGACGACCCGGACGTCGTGGTGCGGCGCGATCACCGTGCCGTCGGCGTCGAGGACCTGCGCGCCGTCGACGACGCTCGCGGTGTCGCCCATCAGTGCGCCCGTGCCGGATCCCCGGACCTTCTCCGCGAGGACGACGCGCACCGAGCGGAGCCCGGAGTCCCACGTCGCACGGACGCCCCGGAGCGTGACGGGCCGGTCGGACGGGTTCCGCAGGACGAACCCGGCGGACATCCGGGTCTCGTCGCGTCCGGCCTCGTCGTCCGACCACCCGCCGCAGACGCCGCTCGCGCCCAGCGCGCGCAGCGGCGCGGGCGACGAGGTGACGACCACGAGCCCGGCGAGCAGGACGAGTGCCGCGACGACGCACGTCGCCAGCACCGCGCGTGCAGACGGGCCCGCTCGGTGCGGGATGGTCGCGTGCTCGTCCGACGTCATGGTCCCCCCGGTCCGGGCCGAGCGTCGGCCCACGTCGAGAGCATGACAGACAGGAGGCCCGGATCACGTCAGCCGATCGGCTGACGTGGTCCGGGCCCGCAGTCCAGAGCGTCAGGCGCCGTCGCGACGCACGTCCGGCAAGAGCACGTGGAGCCGCTCGGCGAGCCGCAGCTGGGCTTCCTCGAGCGACCGGAAGTCGCCGACGTACTGCCCGAAGGTGTCGGACACGAAGTAGTGCGCACCCTGGCGGTCGACGGTCCCGCCGTAGTAGCCGCCGTAGTTCGCCGCCCAGAGCCCCGTGTCGGGCCGCGACCAGAGGATGCGCGGGTGGACCGGCTCGTCGACGTCGGTGTCGACGACGAGGTCGACGTGGGCGTCCATGCCGGTGATCGCGACCATGGTGGCGGTGTCGACGGTCACCTCGGTGTGCTGGTGGTGGTCGACGGGCGTGCTCATGGTCGTGCTCCTCTTGGTGCGTGCTGCTGTGGTGCGGCGTTCCGTGGTGCAGGGTGGTGCAGGGTGGTGCGGTGCTCCGGGGAGCGACGTGCTAGTCGACCGGGCGGATCACGGACGGCAGCATCACGTGCAGCTGGTCCGCGAGCTTCGCCTGTGCCTGCTCGAGCGACGCGAAGTCGCCGACGACGAGGCCGAACGTGTCCGAGGCGACGTAGCGGTCGTCGCGCTTGTCCACCGATCCGCCGAAGTACCCGCCGTAGTTGGCGACCCACTCGCCGTCGTCCTCCTGCGTCCAGGTGAGCTTGGCGCGGGCCGGGCGGGCGTGCGGTTCAGCCTGGGCTTCGAGGATGGCGATCGTGTCGACGGTCTCGGTGTCGAGCGTGACCTCGGCTCGGGTGTCGGTGCTGACGGTGGTGCTCATGTCGCTCTCCTTCGCGATCCGGGGTACATCGGCTGACATGAGAACGCTACGAGACCGACCCCTCCACCCGCCAGCGACGCCCGCCGATTCACGGGATCCGTCAATGCGCCCCATCGGCGAAGCCCGGGTTTCCGGGGTCGGGCGTCGCACTTCCGGGGTACAGGGGACAGATCGGGGTACTCGTTCTCCGGCCAATCCGATGGAGGACCGTCAGGCGCTCGTTCGGCCAGCAGCCCGGCGGTACGTCCCCGGTGTCATCCCGGCCAGCGGCGTGAACTGCTCGATGAACTGGCTCGTCGTCGCCCAGCCGCAGGCCGCCGCGACGTCGGTGACGCTGTGTCCTCCCGCGAGCAGCACGAGCGCACGGTGCACCCGGAGCTGCAGGCGCCACTGCCGGTACCCCGTGCCCGTCTCCTGCCGGAACAGCCGGGTCAGCGTCCGTTCCCCGAGCCCCGCCCAGGCCGCGAGCTCGGCGAGCGACAGCGGGGTCGACAGGTCGCGCTCGACCCGTCGCACCACCCGGCGCAGCCGGGGGTCGCGCGGCTCCGGCAGGTGCAGCGGCTGCTCCGGCGCGGACGCGACCTCGTCGACGACGACCGCACGGAGGTGGGACCTGGCCGTCTCGGAGCGCGGCGCCGGTGTCGTGAGGGCGAGCAGCGCCTCCCGTGCGAGCGGTGAGACGGACAGGACCGCAGGGCCGGACGGGAGGCGCGCGGCGGCCTGCGCGGACAGGTACACGATCCGCATGTCGGTCACCCCGTGGGCCCGGTGCCGGTGCTCGGCACCGGCCGGCACCCACGCGACCCGGTTCGACGGCGCGATCCACGCACCGTCGGCGGTGATGAGCGACAGCACGCCCGACGCTGCGTGCACGAGGTGACCGAGCGGGTGCGCGTGGGGCGGGACCGTCTCTGCGTGCTCGAAGCGGTACGCCGCCTCGGTGCGGTCGTCGACGATCCGCTCGTGGGCGTGGCTGGAAACCGACATCGAGCGGCAGCATACGTGTTCCGGGCCGGTCCCGCCGGGTGGTGGGATCGGAGCATGACCACCGCTTCCGCCACCGTGCCCGACACGAGACCCCGCCGGCGACTCCTGGCCGCCTGGTACGTCGGCGCCGGACTCCTGCTCGTCGCGCTGAACCTGCGGATGGGCGTGGCGTCGGTGGGTCCGGTCCTCGGTGCCGTCGAGCGCTCCCTGCACCTCGGGCCGTCGGCGGCGAGCCTGCTCACCACCGTCCCGGTGTTCGCGTTCGGGGCGTTCGCGTTCCTGACGCCGCTGCTGACCCGCCGGATCGGGCTGCACCGGCTGCTCGGCCTGACCATGGCCGTGCTCGCGGTCGGCATCGCCCTGCGGATCGAGCCCCACGGCTGGGCGCTCTACGGCGGCACCGTGCTGGCCGGCGCCGCGATCGCGGTGGCGAACGTCCTCATGCCCGCGGCGATCAAGAGCGACTTCGCGCACCGGGTCGGGCTGATGATGGGGCTGTACTCGACGGCGCTGTTCCTCAGTGCCGCGATCGCCTCGGCGGCCGTCGTCCCGCTCGCGGCCGCGTTCGGGTCGTGGCGACCGGCGCTGGCGTTCTGGGCGGTGCCGGCGGTCGTCGCGTTCCTCGTCTGGTTGCCGCGGGCGCTGCGGAACCCGGGGCACACCGGGCGCTCGCGGACGGTGGACGACGCTCCGGTCGAGGCGGCCGACGAGCCGACGTTCGCCCGCCTGTTCCGCGACCCCGTGGCGATCGCGGTGACCGGGTTCATGGGGTTGCAGAGCCTGTCGTACTACGCGTTCCTCACCTGGGTGCCGACGGTGCTGCAGGACGCCGGGGTGACCGCGCACGAGGCCGGTTTGATGCTCGCGTACTCGAGCCTGCCCGGGATCGTCACCGGGGTGACCGGACCCGCGATCGCGCGGCGACTGCGACCGACGTGGGTGCCGGTCGTCGTCGTCGTGGTGCTCTGCGCGGTGGGGTTCGTCGGGCTGCTCGTGGCTCCGGCCGCCGGGGCGTGGGTGTGGATGACGCTGCTCGGGCTCGGGCAGGGTGGGGCGATCAGCCTCTCGTTGAGCTACATCGTGTGGCGGTCGCCCGATGCCCGGCACACCGCACACGTGTCGACGATGGCGCAGGGGACGGGGTACCTGCTCGCGGGGCTCGGACCGCTCGGGATCGGGTTGCTGCACACGGCGACCGGGGGCTGGACGGTGCCGGTCGTGGTGCTGCTGGCGCTGCTGGGGGTGCAGCTCGTGGCGGGCGTCGCCGCGAGTCGCGAGCGGCAGGTGCTGGCGCGGCGCTGAGCGGCGGGCGGCCGGCGCGCCGGGGCGCAGGGCGCCCGCGGGTCAGCGCACGGCGCGCAGCGCGTCCGCGACCACCACGAGCGCCGCGGCGATCTCGTCTGCCACCCGCTCGTGCGTCGCCATCGACCGGCGGTACGGGTCGTCGACGTCGTCGTCCGCCGGGTCCGCGAGCGGCGGCACGGTCCCCCGCAGTCGGGCCACGAGTGCGACGAGCTCCTCGGGCGTGGACACGCCGGCGAGCTCGGCCGGCTCGAGCCCGTCGAGCACCCGGGCGAACTGCTTGACCGTGAACGCGCGCTTCGCCGTCCGGGGCGCGAGCGAGACCACGGCCGCACGGTGCGAGCGCTCGGCGGTGAGCACGAGGTCCGCCGACCCCGCGATCGCCGCGGTGAGGTACCGCGCACGGTGCCCGTCGGGCGACCCGCCGAGCCGCACGGACTGCGCCGCGGCGGCATCGTCCATCGGAGCGCCGTCCTGCGCGATGGTGCCGGCGGACTCGACCACGAACGCGGGTGCGTCCGGGCCGAGTCGCGCCGTGAGGACCTGTGCGCCGAGCGGCGAACGACAGATGTTGCCGCTGCAGACGAACAGGACGCGCATCGTCAGGCTGCGGTGTCGCCGAGCAGGTCGTGCCGCACGACGATGGCGTCACGACCGGGGCCGACACCGATCGCGGAGATCCGCGCCCCGGACATCGCCTCGACCGCGAGCACGTAGTCCTGCGCGTTCTTCGGCAGGTCCTCGAACGAGCGGGCACCCGTGATGTCCTCGGTCCAGCCGGGGAACTCCTCGTAGACGGGCTTGGCGTGGTGGAAGTCCGACTGGTTGACCGGGACCTCGTCCACGCGGACGCCGTCGACCTCGTACGCCACGCAGACGGGGATCGTCGACAGCCCGGTGAGGACGTCGAGCTTCGTGAGCACGAAGTCCGTCACGCCGTTGACGCGCGCCGTGTAGCGGGCGATCGGGGCGTCGTACCAGCCGCAGCGGCGCGGGCGACCCGTGGTGGTGCCGAACTCGAAGCCGTTCGCCCGGAGGAACTCCCCCGACTCGTCGAACAGCTCGGTCGGGAACGGACCGGCGCCGACGCGGGTCGTGTACGCCTTGACGATGCCGATGATGCGCTCGAGCTTGCCCGGGCCGATGCCCGAACCGGTCGCCGCGCCACCCGCCGTCGCCGACGAGGAGGTCACGAACGGGTAGGTGCCGTGGTCGACGTCGAGCATGGTGGCCTGGCCGGCCTCGAACAGGACGGTCTCCCCGCGCTCGAGCGCACGGTGGATCTCGAGCCCGGTGTCGGCGACCATCGGACGCAGGCGGTCCGCGAAGGACAGCAGCGACTCGACGACCTCGTCGGCGTCGATCGCGCGACGGTTGAAGACCTTCACCAGCAGGTGGTTCTTCTGGTCGAGGGCCGCTTCGACCTTCTGGCGCAGGATGTTCTCGTCGAAGATGTCCTGGATGCGGATGCCGACGCGGTTGATCTTGTCGGCGTAGGTCGGGCCGATGCCGCGACCGGTGGTGCCGATCTGGCGCTTGCCGAGGAACCGCTCGGTCACCTTGTCGATCGTGCGGTGGTAGTGCGTGATGACGTGGGCGTTCGCCGACACGAGCAGCTTCGAGGTGTCGACGCCGCGGGCCTTCAGCGCGTCGAGCTCTTGGAAGAGGACCTCGAGGTCGACGACCACGCCGTTGCCGATGACGGGCGTGACGCCCGGTGTGAGGATGCCGGAGGGCAGCAGGTGCAGGGCGTACTTCTCGCCGCCGACGACGACCGTGTGCCCGGCGTTGTTGCCGCCGTTGAACTTCACGACGTAGTCGATGCGGGACCCGAGGAGGTCGGTGGCCTTCCCCTTGCCCTCGTCGCCCCACTGGGCTCCGATGATCACTGCAGCGGGCATCTGGTTCTCCTCACGTTGGCGGAGGACCTCACACGACCAGTCGGGCCGGTGGTCCACCCGAGTCTATCGGACGGCCACCGGCACGCTACCTGCCGGTCGCCTGGCGCGGCCGACGCGGCGCCCGCCGTCGGACCGACGGACGGTACCGGAGACGGACTGGAGGCGCGGTGCCAGCCGGCACCGCGCCTCCAGTCCCCGAGCGGGTCGCGCTCGCGCGCTCAGCTGCGGAAGAAGTCCTGGTACGACGGGTCGCCCACCGGGGCCGAGTGGCCCGGCTCGGCGAGGCGTTCCTCGATCATCGACTGGATGACGTCCGGCGGGGTGAGCCCACGGCGACGCCACTCCATCGGGTTGGCCCGGAGCTGCTTCAGGGTGGTCTGCGTCTGCATGCTGCAACCCTCCCACCGGATAACTAGTTTGTCTAACTACATGTCCTCTTGACGCACTGCGGGCCCCGCCGCTGGGGTGCGACGGGGCCCGAGTGGTGGTGTCGGTGCCTAGCGGCGAGCGACCTTGGCGGTCGACTTCGAGGTCGACGTGCCGTCCTGGTAGCCCTTCGCCGTCGCGACGACCTTCACCGAGAAGGTGTGGCCGGCGTCGGACGTGCCGAGCTTGTAGGACGAGCTCGTCGCGCTCTTCACCGCCTTGCCGTCACGGAGCCACTGGTACGAGTACGTGACGCCCGAGCCGTTCCACGTGCCGTGGTTCGCCTTGAGCTTCGTGCCGACCGTCGGCTTGCCGCTGATGGAGACCGCACTGCCCTTGACGAGCGTCAGTGCCGGGGCCACCCAGGTCGCCGCGGCGCTCTGGGCCTGGCTGCCGACCGCGTTGCCGAGGTGCAGCAGCAGGATCCGGGCGCTGGCCACACCGGCGCCGCGGGTGACCTGGAGCGTGCCCTTGTCGGCGAACAGCGTGCCGCCCTGACCACCCTGGGCGAACGTGAGCGTCGGCTTGGCGAGGTTGAACTTCGCCGTCGAGGTCACGTCGACCACCGAGGACCCGCTGGTGGCCGCACCCGGCGCGTACGCCGACTCGGTCTCCACCCGGTACGAGATGGTCTTGCCCGCGGCACCGATCGCCGAGGCCGTCACCGGCAGCACCTTGACGGCACTGTCGAACGTGTTGACGTCCTGGCCGGGGGCACCGCCGTTGAGCGGGAAGGCGTCGACCACCGGGTCGATGTCGGGGTCGTCGACGGCCTGCGCAGCCTTGGCGAGGTCGATCGTCGTGACGAGCGTCGCGTCGACGACGGACGACTTCGCGTCGTAGACGAGGTAGTCGTCCTTGCCGTCGCCGTTCGTGTCGATGAACACCTCGACGTTGGTCACGGCGCCCGGGTTGGCGTCGGGACCGGCCGTCTGCACACCGAACGCGAGGGTGTCCGACGCCTTGTCGTAGCTGACGCCGTAGGCACGGACGTCAGCGGCCTTGAGCGACTGCGACGCCGAACCCGTCGGGAACGACTCCACGCCGTCCGTCCCGCCGAGCACGAACGGTGCGACCGCGGCGTGGTAGCCGGAGGTCAGGCCGCCCTGGTCGACCGTGCGGCCGCTCAGCGCGAGGTTCGCGGTCTTCTGGGACCCGGTGAACGACACACCCGAACCGCGCACGGCGCTGACCGGCTTCGGCGCGACGTACGTGCCGAGGCGCAGCGGGTCGAGCGTCTTGTCGGTCGGGGTGAAGGTCACGAGACCGGTCGCGGCGGTGACGAACTCCCGCTGGTAGCCCTGCTGCACCGACTCCTGGGTGGGGTCGATGACGCGGCGGAGCTGCGTCGGGTCGGCGACCGTGAACGTCAGGTCCACGACGGCACCTCGACCGGGGCCGACGGTGACGCGCTTCGTGCTGAGCGAGAACGCGACACCCGGCTGGGACACCTGCGGCTGGTAGGCCACGTCGTAGGTGTGGGCCGTGGAGTCGGTGTTCTCGATGAGGAGCGACCGGGTCTCGCTGGTCTTGCCCGAGACCTCGACGACACCGAACGAGGCGGTCACGAGCTGACCGTTCTCGACGCTCTTCACGGTGGTGTCGGCGGTGACGGCCTGCAGGGCGTCGACGCGGCCGGTGCCCTGGCGCAGCAGGGTCGCCGTGCCGGAGCCGTCCTTGACGTCGTGCGTGGCCGTGTTCATGAGCGCGGCCTTGACGTCCGGGGCCGACCAGGTCGGGTGCGACTCGAACGTCAGCGCGGCGATGCCCGCCACGTCCGGCGTCGCCATCGACGTGCCGCTCATCGACATGCGGTCGTCGCCGGTGCCGTTGGCCGCGGAGACCACGTTGACCCCGGGGCCGGCGATGTCCGGCTTGACGATGTCACCGAACGAACCGTGGACACCGCGGCTGGTGAACGACGCGAGCGTGTTCACGGCCTCGGGGTCGGTGGCGAGTTCGAAGCCCTTGAGCTCGTCGGCGAACTTCACGTGCAGGGTCCCGGCCTTGGCAGAGGCCAGGAGGCTCGTCACGCTGTCCTTGGTCAGCTCGGCACCCGGGATGGTCGCGTTCCCCGCGATGCCCGAGCTGAAGGTGTTGATCGTGCCCGCGAGGAGCACGCCGACGCCGCCGGCGGCCTGGACGTTGTTGAACCGGACCCCGGACCCGCACTCGAGCGCGGCGTCGGTCCACTTGAGCCAGACGACCTTGCCTGCGACGGCCGCGGCGTCCGCACCCGTGAAGGGCGTGCAGCCGTCGACGTTCGTGGTCGGGACGACGACGTCGCCCTCGACCGGCAGCGTGCCCTGGAAGTTCTGGGAGTACTGCGCGCGGTAGGTCTTCGCGACGGCGGACGGGGCGGTCACCTGGACACCGTCGTAGAGCGACTGGCCGGTGGCGCTGGCGGCGACCGTCAGGGCACCCTCGGCGTTCCCGGGCGAGCCACCGATGTCGGTGAAGTCGTCGGCGTTGCCCGAGGCGATCACGGGCAGGACACCGCGGGCGGTGAGCGCGTCGATCTTCGCGTTGTCGGGGTCGTCCGGTGCGCCGTAGTCGGAACCGAGCGACAGGTTGAGGACGTTGATGTCCTTGCCCTCGGTCAGCGACTGGCCGACCCAGTCGAGCGCGGCACCGGTGAGGTCGGTCGAGCCGCCGCCGTCGCCGAACACCTTGAGGGCGTAGAGGCCGGCCTCGGGCGCGGTGCCCGGACCGATCCACATGTCCTGCACCTGCTGCGTGGTGAGCTTGGTGTAGTCGCCGTCGAAGGTCTGCTTGTCGGCGTCGAGGCCGTAGCCGGCGATCGTGCCGGACACGTGCGTGCCGTGGTCGCCGCCCTTGCCGTCGATCGGGTTGTCGTCCGGCGCGGGCACCGGCTGGTAGGTGTCGGGGTCGGTCGGGTCCGCGTTGTAGGTCGGCCCGGCGAAGTCGTACCCGCCGAGGAACTTCTGCGGGTCGTACGAGCCCTGAGCAGGCGCACTCGTCGAGGCGAGGGCAGCGTCGTAGGCCGCCGTGGTGCCGGGGCCGCCGAAGTCCGCCTGGGTGTAGTCGAGGCCGGTGTCCAGCACGGCGACGTTGACGCCCTTGCCGGTGTGGCCGGTCTGCTGCCACGCATTGAGTGCCCGCGTGTACACGTCGCTCGCCGCGTTCTTCGGGCTGACGCCGTCCGCGCCCGGCTTCGCGAGGCTCGGGTCGACGCCGGACGGGGCCGCCGAGGCGTCCTCGTTGACCGTCGGCTCGACGACCTTCTTCGGCGTGAGCGGGATGATGCTCGCGACGTCGGAGCGCGCCGCGACCTTCCGGAGCGCCTCGACGTCGGCGACGACGGCGATGCCCGGGACGGTGTACTCGGTCGAGTAGAGCTCGGTGGCGTCCGCGTCGGACTGCTTGACGGCAGCGCGGACCGCGTCGACGGTCGAGCCGATCGCCTTGACGCGCTGCTTCGCGGCCGAGGACTGCGTCTTCGACTTCGTCAAGTCGCCGCCCTTGGCCTTCGCGTCGACCTCGAGGGCGCCCTGGCCGGTCGTGCGCACGAACGCCGCGATCGTCTTCTGGGGCTTCGCGTCACGCAGCGGCTGCGCGATCTTCAGGTCGGCGGGCGAGAGGCCGGACGGGGCCGCGGAGGCCGCCCCACCGACGGCGAGCCCACCGCACGCGAGGGCCGCGGCGGCGATGCCGGCGGTCAGGACGCGTGCGATGCGATGGGGGTTCGGGTTCGGGTTGTCGTTCGGTGTTGCACGGTTCAAAAGGCGCACTCCCGGCTCCGTCCGTGTTCTTCATGGAATTGCTGTGAAGTTATGCGCTTGCTCTCAGGGAGCGCAGTCGGCACTTTGGGGGACCACCCTCGGTCGGGGGTGCCGGAACTGATAACTTGCACACGTGTGTGCACGTTATTACGATGGGGTGCGTGACCACTCCTGACCAGCCCGCACGCGCTCCCCGTCGGGACGCGACGGAGAACCGGGCTGCCCTGATCGAGGCGGCGAAGACCGCGCTCCAGGCGGACCCGGACGTCTCGCTCGAGACGATCGCGTCCGCCGCGGGACTCTCCCGGCGTGCGGTCTACGGACACTTCCCCTCCCGTGACGACCTCGTGCGCGAGGTCGTCACCGCCGGAGCCGCCCGTGTCGCCGGTGCGATGCCGACCGCGGCGGACCTCGGCGCACTCCCACCGGCCGCTCGGCTCGCCGCCATCGCGGTGACGCTGTGGTCCGAGGTGTCCCACGTCCGATCGATGGCCCGGGTCGCGATCCGCAGCCCGTTCAGCGAGTCCGTGGCCGCGGTGTTCGCACCCCTGCGCGCCCAGGTCCGCGACGCGTGCGCCCTCGGGATCGCCGACGGCACCATGCGCGACGACGTCGACCCCGCGACGCTCGGCCGGCTCGTCGAGGGCGCCTGCATCGCCGTGCTCGACGAAGCCACGCGCTCCGGCACCTCCGACGACGACGGACGCCGCATGGTCGTCCTCTCGGCGCTCGGGATGGCCGGCATCGACTGGCGCACCGCTTCGCTCTCCGAGCCGGCCGCCTCCACCACGAAGGTCTCCACAGAGAAGGACCGCGCATGACGCTCGAACTCGACCACGTCGGCATCGGCGACGAGCCCGGTGCCGCGCTGCCCGTCGTCTCCGCCGTCGCCGCCCCCGGCCGCCCCGGTGTCGTCGCCGTCGAGACGGAGCAGGCACCCGTGCTCGCCTCGCTCGTCGCCGGCGGGCGCATGCGGCCCGAGACCGGTCGCGTGCTGCTCGACGGGCACGACGACGCCGCGGCGGTCCGGAGGACGTTCGCCCTCGTGGACACGCCGGGCATCGCCGAGCCCTTCCCCGTGATGAGCGTCAAGCGCATCGTGCGCGAGGAGCTCGCCTTCGCCGGACAGCGGCCCTCCCGCGAGCACGTCGACACCGTGCTCGACGAGCTCGGGCTGCGGGACTACGCCGACACGCACGTGCAGCGGGTCCCGACCGACGTGCGGGTCCGGCTCCTCGTCGAACTCGCCCTGCTGCGGGACGGGGTGACCGGGCTCGTCATCACCTCGCCCGAACGGCACGGCGGCGCCGTGGAGGGGTGGTTCGCGGTCGTCCGCGACGTCGCCCGCCGCGGCGTGACCGTCGTGCTCGTGACCTCCAAGGCCGCAGCCGCGACCGTCGAACACCTGCTCGACACCATCCAGACCGAGGACCCCGAGGACGTGGCCCGACCTGACGGAGACGACCCGCGCCTCCAGTCCGACACCGACCACCTGCCCACGGAGGCGACCGCGTGACCACCACCTCGCTCGTCCGCGCCGAACTGGCGCGACTCACCGCGACCCCGCTCGCACGACTCGCGTTCATCGCGCTCATGGTCGTGCCGCTGCTGTACGGCGGCGCCTACCTCTGGGCGAACCGCGACCCGTACGCGAAGCTCGACCAGGTCCCAGCCGCCATCGTCGACCAGGATGCCGGGGCGACGCTCGACGGCGACCACGTCGACTACGGCAAGGACGTCACGAAGGAGGCCATCGACGGCGCCGACTTCAAGTGGACGAAGACGACCGCGGCCGACGCGCGCTCCGGCGTCCGGAACGGCACGTACGACTTCGTCGTGACGATCCCGCACGACTTCTCGGAGTCCCTCGTCTCCGCACAGTCCGACGACCCGAAGCGTGCCGAGCTCGTGATGACGACGGCGGACACGAACTCGTACCTCGCCTCGACCATCGCTGAGCAGGCGGGCAAGACGATGCGCACCGCCGTCGCCGAGCGGGTCGGGAAGCAGGCGGCGAAGACCCTGCTCGTGGGGCTCGCCGACGTGCGCGACAGCCTGGGCGACGCGGTCGACGGCGCGGGGCAGCTCGCCTCCGGTGCGAAGTCCGCTGCGTCGGGCGCGGCCACGCTCGCGGACGGCACCGGGAAGCTCGCTTCCGGGGCGGCGACGCTCGCGGACGGGACCGCCGCGTTGCCGTCGCAGACCGCTGCGCTCGACCAGGGCGCCCAGCAGGTCGCCTCCGGGGCGGCGACGCTGTCCTCGGGGCTGCAGACGGCCAAGCAGCAGACCGCGTCGCTGCCGGCGCAGACCGCGCAGCTGAACGAGGGTGCCCAGAAGGTCGCGGCCGGCAACAGGGCACTGGCCGACCAGACCGACCCAGCGCTCGACGCCCTGAACGGCCTCTCCCCCGACACCGTGACGGCGGCGATCACGAAGGCCGCCGCGGACCGTGGGGTGGAACTGACGCCGGAGGTGCAGGCGGTCATCACCTCCACCGTCGAGGCGCAGCTCGGTGACGAGAAGACGAAGGCTGATCTCGCGAAGGCCAAGGCCGCGCTCGAGGGCGTCGACCAGCTGCGCGACGGGTCCGCCCAGGTCGCGGCCGGCACCTCCGCCCTGGCGACGGCGGCCCCCACCCTGGCCGGCGGGGTCTCCTCCGCTGCGGACGGTGCCGCGCAGTTGGCGTCCGGCTCGTCGCAGGTGGCCTCTGGCACCTCGCAGCTCGCGTCGGCCGCGCCCACGCTGTCGTCCGGTGCGGCTTCCTTGGCGTCCGGAGCGGCCTCGGCCGACGACGGCGCGAAGTCGTTGGCGTCCGGGCTGACGAAGCTGCAGAGCGGCTCGTCCGAGCTCGCCTCGAAGCTCGACGAGGGCCGCACGAAGATCCCGGCGTCGAACGCCTCGCAGCGTGAGGACCAGGCGTCGGTGATCTCGGACCCGGTCAAGGTCGGGGACGACAACGTCGCGGCGGCGGACAACTACGGGGCCGGTCTCGCGCCGTTCTTCATCTCCCTCGCGGCCTGGATCGGCATGTACGCGCTGTTCCTCATCCTGAAGCCGATCTCGAAGCGGGCGATCACCGCGGTGCGGAAGCCCCTCGCGGTGGTGTTCGGCGGATGGCTGACGCCGGCGCTGCTCGGACTCGTGCAGATGGTGGCACTGTTCTTCATCGTCCGGTTCGCCCTCGACCTGAACGTCGTGCACGCCGGGGCGACGATCGGGGTCATGGTACTGGCATCGGCGACGTTCGCGGCGATCATCATGGCGCTGAACGTGCTGCTCGGCTCGGTGGGGCAGTTCCTCGGCCTGGTGCTCATGCTCGTGCAGCTCGTCACCGCCGGCGGGACGTTCCCGTGGCAGACGCTGCCGGGGCCGTTGGCGGCGCTGCACTTCGCGCTGCCGATGACGTACTCGGTCGACGCGATCCGGCAGACGATGTACGGCGGGGACCTCGGTGCGGCGTGGTCGGACGCGGGCGTGCTCGCGTGCTGGCTGCTCGGGGCGCTCCTGGTGTCGTTCGTCGTGACGGCGCGGCAGACCCGGTCGCGGACGCTGCGCGACCTGCGCCCGAGCCTGATCGGGTAGCGGGGGGCGGGCGCGCGCCGCCGCGCCGCTTCGTGAGCAGAAATGGTCGGGTGACCTCAGGGAACCCGACCATTTCTGCTCACGAAGTGCTCCGCCCGAGCGGCAGCTCGACCATGTCGCCACCGAGGTAGCGGAGGTCCTCGGCGGGCAGGGCCGCACGGGCGTCGGGGTCCAGCACGCCCGAGGCGTCGTCGACCGGCACGAAGCCGATCCGCTCCCCCGCGGTGAGGTCGGCCGGGGACCCGGTGTTCCGGGACAGCGCCCACACGACGTGGTGCCCCGGGTCCCGGAGCGCGACCGTCGCCAGGACCAACCGCACCAGGTCGTCCGGCGAGCTCCACATCAGGAGCGCACGACCGGACGACGGCTGCTCGCCGAACGCCCCGATGCGTGCCGAGACGATCGACATCCCGAACCGATCGGCGAAGAGACTGCCGAGGAGTTCCATCCCGGCCTTCGTCACGCCGTAGTACGTGTCCGGCCGGGGCAGCCGGTCCCCGGGCACGCTCCCCGGTTCGTCGAGCGGCTCGGGCACTCGGCCGACGGCGTGGATCGAGCTCGCCTGGACGACCCGGAGGACCCCGGCCGCGGCCGCTCGCTCGAGCACGTTCTTCGTCCCGGTGAGGTTCGCCGCGACGAGGTCGTCCCACGCGGCCTCGGTCGGGATGCCCGCCAGGTGGACGACGGTGTCGACGCCGATCAGCGCGTCGTCGAGGGCATCGGCGTCGTGCACCGACCCGGGCACGAAGCGCTCACCACCGGTCGGTGGGTCGTCCGGCGTGCGCTCGTCGAACAGCACGAGGTCGTGACCGGCCGCGAGGAGTCGGGGCCGGAGTGCAGCGCCGATCCGTCCTGCGGCCCCGGTGATGAGCAGCGTCGCCATTGCCCGGACGCTACCCCCGGCGTGTGAGCACCGACCGCAGGTGTCCGATGGCCTCGGCGAGGTACCGGGTGAGGTCCGAGCGCGACCACCGGACGACGACCCAGCCGAGGCGCTCGGCCTCACGGTAGCGACGGAGGTCGCTGGCCCACTGCGCGGCATCTGTGCGGTGGTGGTCGCCCTCGTACTCGATCAGGACGCGGTGCCGCGGGTAGGCCATGTCGACCCGACCGACGAAGGACCCTGCCTCGTCTCGGATCTCGACCTGCAGTTCCGGTTCGGGAAGGCCCGCGCGGACGATCGCGAGCCGCGCCCGCGTCTCCTGGGGCGAGCCGGCACCGACCCGGACCAGCTCGATCGCCGTCCGCAGCTTCCGGACGCCTGCTCGGGCTCCGGCCCGGACGAGTGCGGTCCGGAGGTCGTCGATCGTCGTGCGACACCGTGGCTCGGTCACGATCGCGTCGCCGAGCACGACGAGCTCGTCGGTCGTCAGCATCGCGCCGCAGTCGACCCACAGCGCTGCGGGAGTGCTCGCGGGCATGCCCCACCGCTCGGCGACGTCCGCTCGGTCGGGCGTGATCCGGTGTCCGACCACGCCCGTGCGACGCGGTTGGGCGGTCGGGATCGGACTCGTGACGTGCACCGGCGCCTCGTCGTCGACCGGGACGGGCAGCCCCCAGAGCACGGCGGCGGAGACGTGGCTGACGAACTGTCCGGGCAGCAGGACCGGCCGGAGGGCTCGGATCCGGTGCACGGCGTCGGGTGGGCGGTCGCGGGCCCACCGGATCGAACGGGTGGGCCGGACGAGGTCGCTCCGACGGAGTCGCTGTCGGGAGACTCCTGCGCGGTCCGCGGCGTGGACGTCGAACGCGCGGTTGCGGAGCGCGGGCGGAAGCGGGCGTGGTCGCATGCGGTCACCCTCGCGCCCCGCGCTCCCGCACCACCCCCGAACGGAAGCACTCGTGCAGAACTCGCACCGCGCCTCCCGTGTGGAGGAGTGACCACGCGCAGATCGTGAGCAGAAGATGTCGGGTCGGCACCACGCACCCGACCATTTCTGCTCACGAAGCGGCCGCGCGCCCGGCGCGCCGCACGCGCGCCTCACGCGCGCCACCCCCGCTACCATCGACGGGAGAGCCACGGAGGTCGATGCAGATCATGGGAGCCGGCAAACCCGCGACCATCTACGACGTCGCCGCGCGCGCCGGGGTCTCGAAGTCCCTCGTGTCGCTCGTCCTGCAGCGCTCCCCGCGGGTGAGCCAGCAGCGGCGTGATGCGGTGCTCAAGGCGATCCAGGAGCTCGACTACCGCCCATCCACGGCCGCGGTGTCGCTCGCGGGTACGCGCTCCCGGACGATCGGCGTCGTCCTCGACGACTTCCGGAACCAGTGGTTCGTCGACCTGCTGACCGGCCTGCGCGAGGCACTGCAGGACCAGGGCCACCGGCTCGTCGTCGCGGACCGCTTCCTCAACACCGGGCTCGACGCCTCGCCGGTCGAGGGCTTCCTGTCCATGCGCGTCGAGGGGATCGTCATCGCCGGCGAGCCCGACACCGACCTCGCGATCCCCGCCTCGACCCCGCTCGTCATCGCCGGCGGCCGCGTCGCGATCCCCCGCGCGGACACCGTGGCGAACGACGACCGCGCGGGCGGGGCGATGGCCGCGGAGCACCTGCTCGCCCTCGGCCACACGCGCCTCGGGTTCGTCGGCGCCTCGTCGGCCGCGTCCGACGAACGACGCACGGGGTTCAGCGCCGGTGTCGACGGCCGCGCCGAGGTCACGACGGTCGTGCTCCCGGGCGAGCCCACCGAGGAGGCCGGGTCGCGCGCCCTGGCGCAACTCCTCGACGCGCACCCCGAGGTGACGGCCGTCTTCGCCGCGAACGACGTGATGGCGCTCGGCGCCCTGTCCGAGCTCGCCGAGCGTGGGCTGCGCGTCCCCGAGGACGTGTCGGTCATGGGCTACGACGACACCCCGCTCGCGGCGACGCGGTACGTGGGGCTCACGAGCATCGACGACCGCAGTGTCGAGATCGGGCGCGGCGCCGGCGAGCGGCTCCTCGCGCGGATCGCCGACCCGACGTCGGCGGCCACCGAGGTCCTGGTCGAGCCCCGGTTGGTCGCGCGGCGCACCACGGCGGCGCGCTGACGCCGACGCCCCGGACGACCCGAGCGACCGCCCCTGCGCGCTGACGCCGACGCGCCGGACGACCCGCGCACCACCGCGGCGCGCTGACGCCTACGCGCCGGACAACCCGAGCGACCGCCCCTGCTCCACGGCCTCCCGCCGCGTCGACACCCCGAGCTTCCGGTACACGCTCCGCACCTGGGTCTTCACGGTGTTCACCGACACGTGCAGCTCCGACGCGATCCCCGGCACGCTCAACGGCTCCCCGAGCAGCCCCAGGACGACCGACTCCCGCTCGGACAGCACCACGCCGACGTCCGGCCCCGGGAACACCGACCGCAGCCCGCTCAGCGACGCCCACAGCGCCCGCACCCGCTCGTCCCCCGACGCCTCGACCAGCTGCCGGACGTCGTCCCGCGGCGGCGTGAGCAGCTCCCCACGGAGGCCGTGCCGGTCGAACAGGTCCATCGCCTCGTGGAAGGCCGCGACCGCGCCGAGCACGTCACCGGTCCGTCGGAGCGCCACGGCCCGCAGCAGCACGAGGAGCGCGGTCGTGCGGGCCTGGTAGACCCCGTGCACGGTGACGGCGTTGACGATGGCGAGTGCCCGCTCCGGCTCGGCCCGGGCGAGTGCGAGGCCCATGTGCTCGGCGGCGTTCCAGACCTGCACCGGCCCGAGCGCCCCGAGCGCACGCTCGGCCTGCGACAGCTGTCCGGCGGCGAGTTGGAGCCGCACCCGGGCGAGGGCGAGCATCCGAGCGCCGACGCCCCCGGCGGTGCTGCGCTGCCGGTAGCGCTGCACCCCGGCGTCGTGCGCGGCGAGCTGGTCGGCCGGCGGGACCCGCCCGGCGACGGTGCTGGCACGGGCGCGGAGGGCGAGCACGATCGGCCAGTGCTCGAACGCGCCGAAGAGCGGGTCGACCCTGCGGAGGATCTGCTGCACCTCGTCCGGCTCGCCCTGCTCCAGCGCGACGATCGCCGTCGCGAGGGCGCCCGTGGGCACGTCGAGCGGTCGTCCGCCGTCGAGCAGCCGGCGCGCGACGTCCACCTCGCCGCTGAGGGCGTGCACGAGCGCCGTCAGTCCCTCGGCGGCCGCACGCTGCAGGTCGCCGTCGGCACCCTCGACGGGCTCGATGCGGGCGAGGGTGGCGAGTGCCCCCTCGCCGTCGCGGTCCGCCAGCTCGGTGGCCGCGATCTGCTGGAGGACGAACGGGAGGCGCGGTGCGAGTCGGTCGGCAGACGTCGCGTCGAGCGCGTCGAGCCGGGTCCGGGCCGTGGTCGCCGCCGCCACGGCGCCCACGTCGTCGCCGACGATCCGCCGGGCCTGTGCGTCGATCGCGGCGAGGAACACGGCGTCGGCGGGCGGGGCGGTGGGCAGGACGGCGGCCACCGCGGGGATGACGGCGGCGTTCACCCGGGAGGCTCGTGCGTGGTGCCGGTCGGCGGCCGACTCCGACCGGGCGATCGCGGCGAGCACGACGGGGTGCCGTGCCGCGCGCTTCGGACGGATCGGGTCGAGGAGCCGGGCGATCGCCGGGGCCCCTGGGCCGGTGATCCGTGTCCACGCGGCGGTGAGGACGTCGGAGAGCAGGTCGAGGTCGTCGAGCTGGACGGCCGCGTCGATGGCGGTGACGGTGTCGTCGTGGGTGATCGCCCACGCCGCGGCCCGACGGACGACCTCGCGGTGGCGCTCGGCGTCCGTCGCGGCACCGGCGGCCCGGAGTGCCCGGGCGATGCCGTCGAACCAGGTGAACCCGTCGTCGTCGAGCTGTCCGAGGCCGGCGTCCGCGGCTGCCCGGTGCACCGAGGCGAGGTCGACGTCTGCGTCCCCGCCGAGCTCGGCCAGGAACTCGTCCGGGGCGGACGGCACCACCGCGGCCCGTTCCCCGAAGGTCCGCAGCCACGGGTCCTGCACGGTCTCGCGGACCCACGCACCGGTCGCCGCCGTCGCCGCGTGGTCGAACCGCGCGGCGAGGTCGACGGGTGGCCGGTCCTCGTCGGCGACCGCGGTGGCGGCAGCGGCGAGTACGCCCGCGACACCGCCCACCTCGGCAGCGGTCCGGGCGACGAACGCGGGGGCGATCACGACACCGACCGCACGGCCGAGCAGGGCGGCGGTCTCGGCGGCGTCGAACGCGAGGTCCCCGGGGCCGATCACGGTGGCGTGCGTCTCGTCGGCGACGGCGTCGAGCACGGCCCCCGGCCGTCCGGCGAGGACGACGGGACGCTCCGCGCCGGCGGCGAGCAGGGCCCTGGTGCCGGCCGGCCCGAGCAGGTGGGCGTCGTCGACGAGGAGGGCGCGCCTCCTGGCCCGCTCGTCGTCGGCCACCTGCCGGAGCTGCCCCGCGGCGCCCGCGGCGTGCTCGACCGGCACCGACGTCCGGTCCGCCCAGTCGGCGACGAGCGTCGTCACGCCGGACCGCGGTGGGCCGGCGACGACGACCACCCCGCCGGCGCGGACGGCTCGCTCGATCGTCGACACCAGCCGCGCGCGGTGGAGGAGCGGCGTGGCGCGACGGACACCGCCCACCTGGGCGGTCGCGTGCGGGCGAGGGAGGGGCACCACCGGTGGACGGGCCGTCAGGCCGCGAAGCGCTCCACGCGCAGCACGCAGGAGAGGCCGCTCTCCGAGGTGTCGATCGTGGTGTCCCAGTCCTCCGACGCACCGGCGCCGACGGCGGCGACGTCGACCTCCTTCACGGCGCGGGTGTCCGACTGCCCCTTGAGCAGCGAGACGTAGATGCGGTAGCCCTGGCCCGTCTTCTCGGGGTTCTTCACGGTCCCGGCGACGGCCCACGACGAGCCGGAGCGCTTGCACGAGGTGACCTGCACGTCGGACTTCGCGCCCACGAAGTCACCGGTGCCACCGGCCGGGGTCTCCACGTCGGTGATCGCCGGACGCTCCGTGGCGGCCGTGGTCGAGGACGCCGAGGGCTTCCCGTCGGGGCCGTCACCGCCCGAGCAGCCGGCGAGGCCGACGCCGAGGGCGGCGACCCCGGCGAGTGCCAGGAGCCGGACGGACAGGGAGCGCGAGGGGCGCAGGGTCATCGGTGTTCCTTCCTGGGGCGACGGCGGCTCCCGATGACCGCCGTTGCGATGCCGAGTGCCACGAGGAGTGCGGCCACGGCGATTGCCGGCACGGGGTCGGACCCGGTGAACGCGAGGGCAGGGACCCCCGCGGCCGGGTGGACCGCGATCCGGACGGTGTCGGGCGCTGAGGTGATCGGGCCGGTGCCGGGCAGGGTCCCGGGCGTCGGCGTCCCGATCGCCGTCGCGCTGTTCTCGACGCTACCCGAAGCGCCGTCGGCCTGACCGACCACGTAGGTCGCCGTGGCGGTCACACGCTGCCCGGGGGCGAGGACGCCCGCGGCGCCGGGCCACTGCCCGTAGGCGACGTCGGAGAGCCCGGCGAGCCGGTCGTCGACGTGCACGCCGCGCAGGGTGACGGTGCCGGTGTTCACGAGCGTGAATCCGTACTGCAACTGCTGCCCCACGGCGCCGTCGGTCCCGGCGGCGTACTGCACGGTCTTGTCGATCGTGAGCGAGCCGCGGCCGGCGACGGGTGCGGTGGCCGAGGAGGCCCCGCTCGTGACGTCGGTGCCGTCCGGTCCGGTGCCACCGACGGTCGCGGTGTTCACCACGCCGCCGGCGTCGACGTCCGCCTGGGTGATGCGGTAGCCGGCGGTGCCTGTCGCCTGCTCACCGGGGGCGAGCGTGCCGGCGGTGCCCGGCCAGGTCCAGGTGACGTCGGTGAGCCCGGCGAGGCCGTCGTCGAGCGTGACGCCCGTGATCGGCGCGGAGCCGTCGTTCGTCACGGTGAACGTGTAGTCCACGCGGTCCCCGACGGCGCCGGTCGCCCCGGCCGCGAGCACCCCGCGCTTGTCGAGCGTCAGGTGCGGCGCGTTCGGCAGGGAGACCCCGGCCTCGGAGGTGTCGGTGACGGTGCTGCCACCCGGAGCGGTGCCGACGACCGTCGCCGGCGAGGACAGCGACCCGGCGTCCACGTCCGCCTGGGTGACGACGACGGTCGCGTCCACCTCGACGGTCTCCCCCGGCAGGAGCACGCCCGGTTCGCCCGGCCAGGCGTAGGTCATCGCGGAGACCCCCGCTCCGGCGTCGCGCACGGTGACGCCGCGCAGGGTCGTGTCCCCGCCGTTCGTGACGACGTAGTGGTACCGGACGGTGTCGCCGGCGGCGCCGGTCGTCCCCGGGGCCAGGGTCGCGGTCTTCACGATCGAGATCCCCGCGGCCGCGGTGCCCGTCGGGACCGTCGCGGCGCCGCCGCCGTCCACCACGACGCCGTCCGGTGCCGTGCCGGTCGCCCGTGCGGTGTTCACGACCCCGCCGGCGTCGACGTCCGCCTGGCCGACGGTGCTCGTGCCCGTGACCCGAGCGGTCTCGCCCGGCGCGAGGGTGCCCTCCGCCGCCGGCCACGCCGTGTCGGTGGTCCGGAAGCCGGCGAGGTCGTCGGTGACCGCGACCCCGGTGAGCGTGACGGTGCCGCTGTTCCGGACGTCGATCGTCCAGCGGAGCTCGGTGCCACGGCCCGCGGTGGTCCCGGACGCGGGTGCGCCGGACTTCGCGACGGTCAGGGCCGGGGTCCCGGTGACGGTGGTCGACCCGGCGTCCGAGGCCCGCACGGTCGCCCCGGCCGGGCTCGTGCCGGTCGTGGTCGCCGTGCTCGAGACCGAACCGCGGTCGACGTCCTGCTGGGTCAGCGTGTACGTCGCCGTCGCCGTGGCGGTCTGCCCGGGTCGGAGGACACCGGGCGTCGCAGGCCAGTCGACCGAGATCGCGCCGAGGCCGGGCTGGCCGTCCGCGACGGTGACCCCGCGGAGGGTCGCGGCCCCGGTGTTCGTGATCGTGAACGTGAACGCCACCTGGTCGCCCGCACGCCCCGGGGCACCGTCGGCGAGGCGCTGGGTCTTCACGATGTCGATGCCGGCGTCGGCCGCGGCGAGGGGCACCGTGGCGCTGCCCGCGGCCGAGACCGGGCCACCGGTCGGCGGGTTCGCCGTCGCCGTCGCGGTGTTCACGACGCTGCCGGCGTCGACGTCGTCCTGCGTGACCGTGTACGCCGCGGTCGCGACGACGTCGGCCCCGGGGGCGAGCGTGCCGTCGAACCCGTCCGGGTACGCCAGCGCGCCGAGCCCCGGCAGCGGGTCGCTGGCGGCGACGTCGCGCAGGGTGGTGGTGCCGGTGTTCCGGATCGTCAGGCGGTAGTCGACGGTGTCGCCGACGGACCCGGCCGCACCGTCCGCGAGCGCGCCGTCCTTGCCGACGGTGAGCGCCGGGGCGCCGGGCAGCACGAGCGTCGCGTCCGCGCTGGCCGTGACGTCGGTGCCGGACGGCGGCGTGCCGTTCGTGGTCGCCGCGCTGCCGGTGCTCCCGCGGTCGACGTCCGCCTGGGTCAGCGTGTACGTCGCGGTCGCGGTGACGACCTGCCCCGGTGCGAGCGTGCCCGGGGTCCCGGGCCAGTCGTACGACACGGCGCCCACGCCGTCCTGCGCGTCGGTGACCGTGACGCCGGAGAGCGTCGACGTCCCGCTGTTCGTCACCCGGTAGGTGAACGTCACGACGTCGCCGGCCCGCGGGGCGGTGTCGCCGTCCGGCAGCGTGGCGGTCTTCGTGATCCCGATGCGGGCGTCGGCGGAGCCGGTCTCGACCGTCGCGGTCGCGTCGGCGGTGACGACGGCACCGTCCGGCGCGGTCCCGGAGGCGGTGGCCGGGTTGGTCACCCGTCCCGCGTCGAACTGGGCCTGCGTGATCGTCGAGGTCGCCGTCGCGGTGACGGTCTGCCCCGGTGCGAGCGCGCCCGGGGTGCCGGGCCAGGTGCCGAACGTCACGTCGCCGGTGCCCTGGAGCTGCTGGGCGATCGCAGTCCGGTCGAGGGACACGGTGCCGGAGTTCGTCACGGTGTACGTCCACTGCACGGTGTCGCCCACGGCGCCGGTCGCGCCGGGTGCGAGCGCACCCTGCTCGGCCAGCTCCAGGGCTGGTCGCGCGGTGATCGCGACGGCGGCGGTGTCGGCAGCGTCGACGGTCGCGCCACCGGGTGCGGTGCCGGTCGCGGTGACCCGGGAGGCCTGGGTCCCCTCGTCGACGTCGGCCTGCGTGAGCGCGTAGGTCGCGGAGGCGCGTGCGGACTCCCCGGGTGCGAGCACCCCGGTGGTCCCCGGCCAGGCGATCGTGATCGCGGACGTGCCGGTCTGCGCGTCGGCGAGCGTCACACCGCGGAGCGTCGACGTGCCGGTGTTCGTCACGACGTAGCCGAACTCGACCGTGTCGCCGGCCCTGCCGGTCGCGCCGTCGGCCAGGCTCGCGGTCTTCGTGACGGCGATCTGCTGGGTCGAGGCGCGCAGCGCGACCGTCGCAGCGTCCCGCTGCGGACCGGGGTCGCTCACGCCGGTCGGCACGGTGGCGTCGGCGGTCGCGGTGTTCACGACGCTGCCGGCGTCGACGTCCGACTGCGTGACGGTCGAGCGTGCCGTGGCGGTCACCGACTGCCCGGGCAGGAGCTGCCCGGCGGTGCCGTTCGGCCACGTCCCGACGACGGGCGCGGAGACCCCGGGCAGGGCGTCCGCGACCGAGACGTCGGTGAGCGTGACGGTGCCGGTGTTCGTCACCCGGTACGTCCAGTCGATGCGGTCGCCCAGGTCGCCCCGGTCGCCGTCCGCGAGCACGCCGGTCTTGTCGAACGTCCACGACCCGGTGCGGACGGTGTCGAGACCGCCGTCGGCCGTGGCGGTGACGACCTCGCCGGAGGGGACGGTCGCCGTCGTCGTGGCGGTGCTCGCGATCGAGCCCCGGTCGACGTCCGCCTGGGTGAGCGTGTACGTGGCCGTCGCGGTGACGGACTGCCCGGGCGCGAGCGTGCCGACGGTGCCGGGCCAGGTGCCGTACGTCACGGCGCCGAGGCGCGTCTGGTCGTCGTCGAGCGTGACGCCGGTGAGCGTGCGGTTCCCGGGGTTCGAGACGGTGAACGTGAGCGTGACGGTGTCACCGGCGACCCCGGTGCCCGAGGTGACGCGCTCGTCCTTCACGAGCGCGATCGCGTCGGACGGGTCTGCGGTGCGGATCGTCGCGCCGTCGGTCGCGGTCACCGGTGCGCCGGTCGGCGGGTTGCCGACGACGGTCGCCTGGTTGACGACGCTGCCGGCGTCGACGTCGGCCTGGGTGACCGTGTACGTCGCCGTCGCGGTGACGACCGCGCCCGGCGCGAGGGTCCCCGCCGTGCCCGGCCAGTCGGCGTCGATCGCGGAGAGCCCGGCGAGCCGGTCGGACGCCGTGATCCCGGTGAGGGTGACGCTGCCGGTGTTCTCCGCGCGGAACGCGTAGCGCACGGTGTCGCCGACGCGACCGGTCCCCCCGTCGGCGTACGCGGCGGTCTTCGACAGCGTGATCGACGGCGACGGGGCGATGGTCACCGAGCGGGTGTCGGCGTCGCTGACGCCGGTGCCGCCGGGGGCGTTGCCCGTGGCCGTGACGGTGCTCGTCAGGGTGCCGCGGTCGACCTCGGCCTGGGTGAGCACGTGGGACGCCGTCGCGGTGACGGTCTCCCCCGGTGCGAGGCGCCCGGCGGTGCCCGGCCACGTGTCGTACACGACGGTGGACGCGTCGGTCTGGTCGTCGCGGGCGGTGACGCCGGTCAGGGTGACGTTGCCGGTGTTCGTGATCGCGTAGGTGTACTCGACGCGGTCGCCGGCGACACCGGCCGCCCCGCTCGCGAGCGCCGCGGTCTTCACCACGCCGATGCGCGGGCCGGACGCGGCGGTCTCGACGGTGGTGCCGTCGGTCCCGGTCACGTCGGAGCCGTCGGGTGCACGCCCCACGACGGTCGCGGTGTTGGTGACGGCGCCGGCGTCGACGTCGGACTGCGTGATCGTGTACGTCGCCGAGGCGGTGACGGTCTGGCCCGGGGCGAGGACGCCGACCGCTCCCGGCCACTCGTCGACGGTCGGGTCGCTGAGACCGGGCATGCGGTCGATGAGGTCGAGCAGCGTGACCGTCACGTTGCCGGTGTTCGTGGCCGTGAAGGTGTAGCGGATGCCCTCGCCCGCGGACCCGGTCGCACCGGGCGCGAGCCGACCCTGCTTGAGCAGGGTGAGCCCTGGAGCCTGGGCGAGGTCGACGCCGGCGGTGTCGGTGGCTCGCACCGTGCCTCCCGTCGGTGCCGTGCCGGTGGCGGTGGCGGCACTCGCGACGCGACCCGCGTCGAGGTCCGCCTGCGTGAGCGCGTACGTCGCGGTCGCGGTGACGGACCGGCCCGGAGCGAGCGTGCCCGCGGTGCCCGGCCACGTGCCGTACGTGACCGCGCTCGTGCCGGTCTGGGCGTCCGCGACCACGACGCCCCGGAGCGTCTGGTTCCCCGTGTTCGTGATCGTGTAGCCGAGCCGGACCGTGTCACCGACGGCCGGGGTGCCGGTCGTGGTGCGCTGCTCGGTCTTCGTCAGCGCGATCGCGGGCGCTCCGTCGTCCGTGCGGATCGTCGCGCTGTCGGATGCCGCGACGTCCGCGCCGCGCGCCGGCGTCGCCGTGACGGTCGCCTGGTTGACGACGGTGCCCGCGTCGACGTCGGCCTGCGTCACCGTGTAGCCGGCCGTCGCGGTGGTCGACTGTCCCGGTGCGAGCGAGCCGTCGCCGTTCGGGCCGGCCCCCACCGTGATCGTGCCGAGTCCGGTGAGGCGGTCCGTCACGCGGGCCGAGCCGAGCGTGACCTGGCCGGTGTTCGTGACGGTGAAGGTGTAGCGGACGGTGTCGCCGACACGGCCGGTGCCACCGTCGACGTACGCGGCGCGCTTCGTGACGCCGACGCCCGCGGCCGCGGTGAGCGCGACGGAACCCTGCGCCGCGTCGCCGACCCGGGTGCCGGTCGGGCCCGTGCCCGTCGTGGTCGCGGTGCTCGCGACGCTGCCGCGGTCCACGTCCGCCTGGGTCAGCGTGTACGACGCCGTCGCCGTGACGGACCCGCCGGGCGCGAGGGTGCCGACGGCGGTCGGCCAGGTGCCGAACACGATGTCGGACAGCCCCGCCTGGGCGTCCTCGAGCGCGACGGCGGACAGCGTCGCCGTGCCGGTGTTCGTGATGGTGTACCCGAACCGCACGGTGTCGCCCGCGGTGCCGGTCGCACCGCCGGCGAGCTGCTCGGTCTTGTCGAGCCGGATGCCGGGCACGGCCGTGGCGAGCGCGACGGTCGCGGCGTCGGACGCCGTGACGGTGTCGCCCGCGGGGGTGCGGCCGGTGACGGTGGCGTCGTTCAGGACGCTGCCGGCGTCCACGTCGGCCTGGGTGACGCGGTACGTCGCGGTACCGGTGACGACCTGCCCGGGGGCCAGCCGTCCGGCGGCGGTCGGCCAGTCGGCGACCTCGACGTCGGACACCCCGGCGAGGACGTCGGCGACCTCGACCCCGCTGACGGTGACGGTGCCGGTGTTGGCGACGCGGAACGTGTAGCGGACGGTGTCGCCGACCGCACCCGTCGAGCCGCCGAGGCTGCCGGTCTTGTCGATCGACAGGGCGCCGCGCGGTGCCACGGTCACGCCGCCGTCGTCGGACGCGGCCACGTCGGCGCCGCGGGGCGGCGTGCCCGTGGTCGTCGCGGTGCTCGCGATGCTGCCGCGGTCGACGTCCTGCTGCGTGAGCGTGTACGTGGCGTGGGCGACGACGGACTGCCCGGGCGCGAGGCGTCCGGCGGTGCCACCGGGCCAGGCGTCGAACCGGACGGCGGACAGACCCTGCTGCGAATCGGTGACCCCCACGCCGCTGAGCGTGACGTCGCCGGTGTTCGTGACCGTGAACGTGAGGTCGACGGTGTCGCCGGCGGCGCCCGCTCCCCGGTTCGTCTCGGTCTTCTGGATCCCGATGCCCGGCGCTCCGGTCGTCGTGACGACGGTGCGCGTCCCCGATCCGGACACGGTCGTGCCGGCGGGAGTGGTGCCCGTGGTGGTCGCGGTGTTCGCGATCGACCCGGCGTCCACGTCGTCCTGCGTGACCGTGCGGTCCGCCGTGACGACGACCGCCTGGCCGGGCGCGAGGGTCCCTGCGGTGGCGTTCGGCCACGTCGTGGTGGGGGTGCCGAGCCCGTCGAGCGGGTCGTCGACCGTCACGGCGGTGAGGGTGGTCTGCCCGGCGTTCGTCGCCGTGACCGTGTACCGGACGACGTCGCCGACCCGAACGGCACCGACGTCGCCGGCGCCGACGACCGCGGCCGTCTTGCGCGTCGACACGGCCGAGGTCGGGTCGAGCACGACGCTGCCGTCGTCGGTCGCCGAGACCGCGGCACCGCTGCGCCGGTCGGTCGCGGTGGTGGTGGCACCGCTGGACAGTGCGACGTGGCCGTCGGTGTCCGCCGCGGCACGGTCGACGTCCGCCTGGGTGAGCCGGTGGCTCGCGGTCGCGGTCACCGACTGGCCCGGGGCGAGCGTGCCGGTCGTCCCGGAGGGCCAGGCGCCGAACACGATGCCGGACAGCCCCTGCTGCTCGTCGGTCAGCCCGACGCCCGTCAGCGTCGTCGTACCGGTGTTCGTGATCGTGTACCCGAAGCGCACGGTGTCACCGGCGACGCCCGCGGACCCGTCGGCGACGGCCTCGGTCTTGTCGAGGGTGATCGTCGGGGCGCTCGCGTCGACCGCGGTGGTGCTCGTGGCGGTCTTCGTGATCGCGGCGCCCGCGGGCGGGCTGGCGACGGCGTTCGCGGTGTTCACGACGCTGCCGGCGTCCACGTCGGCCTGGCTGATCGTGTACGCCGCGGTGGCCGTGGCGACCTCGCCCGGTCCGACCACCCCGGGGCGGGACGGGTCCGGCCACGTGTACGACAGCACCCCGACGCCCTGCAGCTGGTCGGTCATCTGCAGCAGGTCGAGCGTGGTGTTGCCGGTGTTCCGCGCGGTGAGCGTGAAGCGGAGGTCGTCGCCGAGAGCCGCACTGCTGCCCGCGGGCACGCCGGACTTCGTGAAGTCGAACGTGTTCACCTGCGTGACGGGCACCGTCCGGTAGCTCGTCGCGGTGACGGCCGCGCCGCCGTTGGAGGGGGTGCCGCGGGTCGTCGCCGGGCTCGTGACGTACCCGGCGTCGATGTCCGCCTGTGTCAGCGTGTGCACGGCGGTGGCGGTGACGGTCTGGCCGGGGGTGAGCGTGCCGGTGGTCCCGGACGGCCACGTGCCGTACGTCACGGCGCCGTCGCCGGGGTCGGCACCGGCGTCGGTGATGCCCACGCCGGTCAGCGTGAAGTCGCCGGTGTTCGTCACGGTGTACGCCAGGTCGACCGGGTCGCCCGGGCGGGGCGCACCACCAGAGCCCGCGACGGACGCGTCCTTGACGATGCCGATCGCGGCGGTGTTGTCGGCGTCGGTGGCGATCGTCACGGTCGCGTCGCGGCTCGTGGTGGCTCCGGCGGGCGTGGTGCCGGTGACGGTCGCCGTGTTCGTGATCGCGCCGGCGTCGACGTCGGCCTGCGTCACCGTGTACCGCGCGGTGGCCCGGAGCCGCTCGCCGGGTGCGAGGGACCCGGCCGTGCCGCCGGACCACTCGAGGTCGCGGAGCCGGCCGGCGGCCGCCGCGTCGGTGACCGGGGTCGAGGCGCCGAGCCCGATGAGCTGGTCGCGCAGGGCGAGACCGCTCAGGGTGACGGAACCGGTGTTCGTCGCGAGGAACGAGAAGACGACGGTGTCGCCGACCCGGCCGCTCTGCACGGCGCCGTCGGCGGACTGGCCGTAGCGGGCGGTCTTCGTCAGCGTCATGGCCGGGGTCGGCGTGATCGTGACGCCGTCGGTCGCGGTCGCGGTGACGCGGGTGCCGGCCGGGGTGGTGCCGAACGCGGTCGCCGCCGAACGGATGCCGCCGGCGTCGACGTCGGACTGGCTGAGCGTGTAGGTCGCCGTGGCGGTCGCCGAGCGGCCGGGGGCGAGCGTGATGGTGGTGTCGCCGTCGGCGAAGACGACGCTCGAGATGCCGCGCTGGGCGTCCTGCACGCCGACGACGGTGAGCGTCACGTTGCCGGTGTTCGTGACGACGTAGCGCATGTCGACCTGGTCGCCCGCGGTCGCTGCGCGGGTCGTCGAGCCGTCGGCGTCGAAGGTCTCGGCCTTCGTGACGGCGAGCCCCGGTGCCGCGCTCGAGGTGGGGACGGTCGCGGCGGCCGTGGCGGACACGGTGGCCGGGTCGGTGCCGGTCGGTGCGGTGCCGGTGACCGAGGAGGTGTCGACCAGGGCGCCGGCGTCGACGTCGGCCTGGGTGACGGTGGAGGTGGTGGTCGCGGTGACGGTCTGGCCGGGTGCGAGGGTGTTCGGCGCGTTCGGCCAGGCGTACGTCACCGTCCCGCCGAGGGCGTGCACGACCTCGGGCACGGTGAGCGTGACGGAGCCGGTGTTCGTCGCCTGGTACGTCCACGTGACGACGGAGCCGACGCCGCCGGACCCGCTCGTGACGGACCCCGTCTCGGTCAGGGACACCGCCGGGGTGCGCTTCGTGCCCACCGAGCCGGTGTCGGTCGCGCGGACGGTGGTGCCACCGGGCGACACAGCCGTGGTGGCGGCGTCGCTCGAGACGGTGCCCCGGTCCACGTCCGCCTGGGTGAGCGTGTAGGTCGCGGTGACCGTGACGGACTGCCCGACGCCGAGGGTCCCCGCGGTGCCGGACGGCCACGTGCCGTAGGTGAACGCGGAGTGGCCGGACTGCTCGTCGGTCAGGGTCACGTTCGTCAGGGTCTGGTTGCCGCTGTTCGTGATCGTGTACCCGAGCCGGACGGTGTCACCCGCGACGCCGGTGGCACTCGTGGCGAGGCGCTCGGTCTTCGCGAGCGAGATCGCCGGTGCACCCGAGGCCGGGGTGACCGTGGCCGCGCCGGTGGCCCGGACGGTGCCGCCGGTCGGGGTGGTCGCCGCCGAGGTCGCGGTGTTGACGATGCTGCCGGCGTCGATGTCGGACTGGGTGACGGCGTAGGTCGCGGTCCCGCGCACGGTCTGCCCGGGTGCGAGGGTGCCCGTGGTGCCGGACGGCCACGTGCCGAACGTGATCCCGGACAGCCCGGCCAGCTGGTCGCGCACCCCGACGCCCGTGAGCGTGGTGGTGCCGGTGTTCGCGACGTCGAAGCGGTACGTGACCGTGTCGCCCGCGGCGCCGGTCCCCCCGACGACGGCGCTCTTCGACACCGCGATGCCCGGCGCCGGCGTGATCGTCTGCGCGGCGGTCGCGGGCGTGGACACACCCGTCCCCTGCGGCGTGGTGCCGGACACGGTCGCACGGTTCGCCACGGTGCCCGCGTCGACGTCGCCCTGGGTCACCGTGTACGACGCGGTGGCCGTCACGGACTGCCCCGGTGCGAGTCGTCCGGCGGCACCGGGCCAGGTGTACGTCAGCGTCCCGAGCCCCGCGTGCGGGTCGGTGATCGCGACGCCGGTCAGGGTCTGGTTGCCGGAGTTCGTGGCGCGGAACGTGTAGTCCAGGGTGTCGCCCGCGCGGCCGGTGTACCCGGTGCCCGTGGCGACCGACTTGGTGAACCCGAGCGCGGGCGACCCGGTGAGCGGGATGGTGCCGGAGCCCTGCGCGGTGGCGGTCGAGGTGCCCGACGGGCCGGAACCGGTCGCCGTCGCGGTGTTCGTCACCGAGCCGGCGTCGAGGTCGGTCTGGGACACCGTGCCGGTCGCCGTCGCGGTCGCGGTCTGCCCCGGGGCGAGCGTGCCGGCGGTCCCGGGCCACGAGTACGTCAGCCCGGACAGCCCGGCGAGCGAGTCCGTCGCCCCGACCGAGGTCAGGGTGGTGGTCCCGGTGTTCGTGATGCGCAGGGTCCAGGTGGTGCGGTCACCCGCGGTGCCGGTCGACCCGGCGTCGAGCGCGCCGGACTTCGCGACGCTGATCGCGACGGTCCGGTCGACGGACACCGACGCGGCGGTCGCCTGCGAGACCAGGGTGTTGCCGGGGGTGGTGCCCGCGACGGTCGCGGTGTTCCGGACGGTCCCGGCGTCGACCTGCGCCTGGGTCAGCGTCGAGGTCGCGGTGGCCGTGACGGTCTGCCCCGGCGCGAGGCGTCCGGTGGTCCCCGGCCACGAGTACGTGATCGCCGACAGCCCCGCGAGCTGGTCGGTGATCGCGACGCCCGTGAGCGTGACGTTGCCGGTGTTCCGGGCGCTGAACGTCCAGTTCACGGTGCCACCGGCGGTCGGCGAACCGGACCCCGCGACGGCACCCGTCTTCGTGAACGACAGGGCGCCGGACGACGGGACGGGCAGCGTGTTCGGGCTGCTCGCCGTGACGGACCCCTGCGCGGGCGTGGTCGCGGTCGCGCGGGCCGTGTTCACCACGCTGCCCGCGTCGACGTCGGCCTGGGTGAGCGTGTACGTCGCGGTGGCCGTGACGGTCTGGCCCGGAGCGAGGGTGCCCGCGGTCCCCGAGGGCCAGGTGCCGTACACCGGCGTGGAGACACCGGCGAGGGCGTCGCCGATGCGCACGGCGGTGAGCGTCTGGTTGCCGGTGTTCCGCGCGGTGAACGTGTAGTCCACGGTGTCACCGGCGCGACCGGTCGCGCCGGACGCCAGCGCGCCGGTCTTCGACACCGCGATCCCCGGCGTCGCGGGCACGGTCGTCCTCGCGGTGGCGGCGTTCGTCGCGGTGGTGCCGTTCGGGGCGGTGCCGGTCGCCGTCGCGGTGTTCTGCACGAACCCGGCGTCGACGTCCTTCTGGGTCAGCCTGTAGGTCGCCGTCCCCGTGGCGCTCTGCCCGGGGGTGAGTCGCCCGGCGGTGCCCGGCCACGAGTACGCGATCGTCGACAGCCCGGTGAGCGGGTCGGCGACGGTCACCCCGGTGAGGGTGGTGTTGCCGGAGTTCCGGACCGTGAACGTGTAGTCCACGGTGTCGCCGACGGCGCCGGTCGCCCCGGACGCCAGCGCGCCGGTCTTGGCGATCGCGATGCCCGGTGCGCGCGACACCGCGACGGTGGCGGAGGTCGTCGACGACGCGGGCTGGCCGGAGCCGTCGGCCCGGGTGTTGCCCGCACCGGTCGCGGTGTTCACCACGCTGCCGGCGTCGACGTCGGCCTGGGTGAGCGTGGACGTGGCCGTCGCGGTGACGGTCTGGTTCGGGTCGAGCTGTCCGGTGGTGCCGGGCCAGCTGTAGGTCAGCGCGGAGATGCCGCTCAGCCCGTCGGCGATCGCGACGCCGTACAGCGTGGTGTTGCCGGTGTTCGTGGAGCTGAACTGCCAGTTCACGGTGTCGCCGACCTTGCCGGAGGCGCCGGTCGCCAGCGCGCCGGTCTTCGTCACGGCGATCTTCTGCGCGGCCGCGATGTTGACGGTCTTCGAGGTCTGGCCGCTCGTCACGGCGGTGCCGGACGGGTTGCTGCCGTTCGCGGTCGCGGTGTTCGTGATCGAGCCGGCGTTCACCTGCGCCTGCGTGAGCGTCGAGGTGGCCGTCGCGGTGACGGACTGGCCCGGCGCGAGCTTGCCGGTCGTGCCGGAGGTCCAGGTGCCGTACGTGATCGCCGAGATCCCGGCGAGCGGGTCGGCGATGGTGACGCCGGTGAGGGTGCGGTTGCCCGCGTTCGTCACGGTGAAGGTCCAGGACACGGTGTCACCGGCCCGCCCGGTCGCGCCGGACGCCAGGGTCCCGTCCTTGACGATGGTCAGACTGGAGGCATCGGTCACCGCCACGGTCGCCGTCGCGTCCGGCGCGGTGACGGTGCCGCCGGTGGCGCCCTTCGCCGCGGCTCCGGCGGTGTTCACGACGCTGCCCGCGTCGACGTCGGTCTGGGTGAGCGCGGAGGTCGCGGTGGCGGTCACCGTCTGCCCCGGCGCGAGCGTGCCGCTCGTGCCGGACGGCCAGGTGCCGTAGGTGAGCGCGGAGACGCCGGCGAGCCGGTCGGTGATCGACGCGGCGGTGACGGTCTGGTTGCCGGTGTTGCGCAGGGTGAACGACCAGTTCACGGTGTCGCCGGCCTTGCCCGTGGACCCGGCGGCGACGGCGCCGCTCTTGGTCAGGACGAGCGCGTTCGCGGCGGGGATCGCGACGGTGGCGGTGGCGGTGGGCGCCGTGACGGTGCTGCCGGTGGCGCTCCGACCGGCGGCGGTCGCGGTGTTCGTCAGCGTGCCGGCGTCGACCTGCGCCTGGGTGAGCGTCGAGGTGGCGGTCGCGGTGACGGTCTGCCCGGGGGTGAGTCGGCCGGTGGTGCCGGACGGCCAGGTGCCGTAGGCGATGGCGGAGACGCCGGCGAGCTGGTCGGTGATCGCGGCTCCGGTGATGGTCTGCGCGCCGGAGTTCGTCAGGCGGAAGGTCCAGTTCACGGTGTCGCCGACGCGACCGGTGCTCCCGGACGCGAGGGCGCCGGCCTTCGTCAGCGTCAGGGCGTTCGCGGCCGTCAGCGGCTGGGTGCGCGACGCGGTCGCGCTGGGCTTCGGGCCGCCGTCCGGGTCGGTGCCGGTGACGGTGGCGGTGTTCGCGACCGAGCCGGCGTCGACGTCGGTCTGCGTCAGCGTGTAGGTGGCGGTCGCGGTGACGGCCTGGCCGGGCTGGAGCGTCCCGCTGGTGCCGGACGGCCAGGTGCCGTAGGCGAGCGCGGAGAGACCCGACAGCGGGTCGGTGATCGCGACGCCGGTGAGCGGCGAGGTGCCGGTGTTCGTGGCGGTGAACGAGTAGTTCACGGTGTCGCCCGCCTTGCCGGTGGCGCCGGAGGCGAGGGCGGAGGTCTTCGTGAGCGCGAGCGACGACAGGTACGTGTTCGTCGCGTTCGTGTCGGTGACGGTGATCGTCGGGTCGCTGGTGACCTGACCGGTCGCGGTCACCGAGCTCGTGGTGGACGCGGCGGTGGGTGGCGGACCCGTGCACCGGACCGTGGCGGTCGCTCCGGAGGCGAGCGGCCCCGCGATCGTCGTCGACGGCGTGCAGGACTCGGTGTCCGGGAAGGTCAGCTGGATGTTCGACAGCGACACCGAGCCGTTGTTCGTCACCGTGATCGTGAACGAGGTGTTCTCGGTCGCGGTGCGGTACTGGTCGTTCGTGCTGCCGTCCAGGGTCTTCACCACGCTGAGCGCCGCGGTCGGGACGGACAGCACGGCGTTCTGCAGCAGGTAGGAGTCGCCGCTCGTGCCGACGGTGAGCGTCATCGACGTGTCGCCCTTGTCGACCCCGCTGAGCGTCTGGGTGTGCACGTCGACGCTCTGGTTCGTGAAGGTCGACGTGTCGCCGGTCTGCGTGTACCGCACCGACCCGTCCGCCTGGCCGACACCGATGTTGCCGGAGGCGTTCTTCGTGTTGAGCACCTCGGTCGGACTGCCGCCCTGCGGGGTGTACCGCATGTAGTCGCCCGTGATGCCGCGGTCGCCCTCGTACAGCGTGTAGCCGAACTTCACACCGGGCTGCAGCGCCGAGAACCCGGTGAAGTTGACGGTGAGCGGGCTGTCCGACGCTGCCTCGCGCACGTGGCCCTGGTAGTAGATGACGCGGTGCGGGGCGCTCGCGGCGTTGCCCGGCACGTACTTGCCGTAGTCGTAGACGACCGTGAGCGACCAGCCCGCGTAGCAGCCGGCGCCGACCGCTGCCCAGATGTTGCCGGCGCTGATGGTGAGGGCCGACCCGGTGGTGGCGTTCGCGAACGCACTCGTGACGTCGGCGGAGGCCGAGTAGTACAGCGCGCTCGCCTGCGACGCCGGGTCCTCGAGCAGGGCCTGCGGCGCGACGGTCTGGATCGCGCCGGAGCCGACCTTGAACTGCACGCCCTGGGTCCGGTAGCCCGCGGCGGCGTCCGGTCGGGTGGCGTACCACTGCGAGCCGTTCGCCGAGTTGCCCGAGCAGGTCACGTTGCCCGCGCCGGTGAAGACACCCGTGTTGGCGCTCCAGTCCAGGTACGCCTTCGCGACGGTGGCGCCGGCCGGGATCGTCAGCGCGCCGGTCGACGAGTTCGTGGTGAAGCCGGAGACGGTGTTCGAGTTCACCATCTTGAAGTAGTCGTTGTACGACGTGGAGACGCCCGTGCCGGGGTTGTTGGCGTGCAGGTCCGTGCAGCTGCCGCTGGTGTTCGTCGCGGTGAGCGCGGAGCCGGTGCAGGCGAGCACGCCGTTGCCCGTCATCGTGAAGTCGCCGTTGACCGTCGCCTGGTAGTTCGGCGACTGGTCCGAGCCGGTGCCCCACTGCACGACGGCGGCCTGGGCGACGCCCTCGGTGCCGAGTGCGACGCCCGCGGTGGGGATGAGCACGGCGAGCGCCATCGCGATCCCACGGAACCAGCGGGGACGGGCGATGGTCTCCGCGCGGTGGCGGGGACGGGGTGCGAGCAGCAAGCAGTGACCTTCCGGGCACGACGAACAGACCCTTGGGAGTGGTCGGGTCCACGCTGCCTGGTGGGATCAGGGATGTGACGACCGCCTCACAGGTCGTCCTGTCGATCTTCTGTCGCTTCTCTGACACCCGTCGCGCAAACGGGGGTTTTTCACCCTGCGATTCACCCCGTTCGGGGGACAACCCTCAGTCGGTGGCGGCGTGCTGGACGACCCAGCTGTGCATGACGATCGCCGCGGCCGCCGAGGCGTTGATGCTCCGCGTCGACCCGAACTGCGTGATCTCGAGGTGTCCGTCCGCCCCGGCGACGGCCTCGTCGGTCAGCCCGGGGCCCTCTTGCCCGAACAGGAACACGCACCGTTCCGGGATCGGCGCCGTCTCGATGCGGGACGCCCCGGGGGTGTTGTCGATCGCGATCACCGGGCGACCCTCGTCGCGCATGGCCTCGAGGAAGGCGGCGACGTCGGGGTGGTACCGGACGTGCTGGTACCGGTCGGTGACCATCGCGCCGCGCTTGTTCCACCGACGGCGCCCGACGATGTGCACGGTGCCGGCGAGGAACGCGTTGGCGCTCCGCACGATCGACCCGATGTTGAGGTCGTGCTGCCAGTTCTCGATCGCCACGTCGAACGCGTGGCGGTGCGTGTCGAGCTCGGCGACGATGGCGTCCATCGACCAGTATCGGAACCGGTCGACGACGTTGCGGGTGTCCCCGGTCGCCAGGAGCTCCGGGTCGAGCCGCGGGTCGTCCGGCCAGGGCTCGGGGTGCGGCCCGACCCCGTTCGTCGTCCGCTCGTGGGACGGTTCGGGGACTGCGGTCACGCCCCCAAGCGTACGGCGGGGTCGCCGGTCACCGGATCCGGGACTCGATCCCCGCGATGAGGACGTCGAGCCCCAGCGCGAACCGGTCCTCGTACGAGTGCGAACCGAGGATCTCCGCCACGAGCTCGTGCCGCTCCGGACGACCGGCCGCGGCCGAGCCCCGGCCGACCTGCACGCCGGTGTGCCCGACCACGAAGTCGTACACGACGAAGAACGCGTACATCGCCTCGGCGTCGGGCAGGCCGGCCGACCGGAGCGCACCGACGACCTTCGCCACGACGGCGTCGGACTCCGTCGACACCAGGGCCCCGCGGCGGCTGTGCGACTCGAGCACGAGGGGGTGGGTCAGCATGAGGTCGCGGAAGGTCGTGGCGAACGTCCGGACGACCGCGTGCCACTCGTCCGGCCAGACGAACGTCGCGGTGAACTCGTCGACCGTGCGGCGGACGAGCTCGGCGTGCAGGTCGTCGAGGCCGCCGATCGTCCGGTGCACGGTCATCGGCGCGACGCCGAGCCGGACGCCGAGCGCGCGGAAGGACAGCCGGTCGAGGCCGTCCTCGTTCGCGATGGTCGTCGCGGCGTCGATCACCTGCTCGCGGCTGAGGACGTTGGGGCGGCCACGGCGCCGTCGCGGAGTCGCCTCGGCCTGCTCCGGCGCCGTGACGGGCCGGGGTGCGACGGGCGGGGTTCCGGGTTCGACGAGCACGGGGCGTCCTCCTTCTTCCAGTACGTGTCCCGAAAAGCCTAGGGCAAAGCCGACCGGCGTTCGGTGTCTCGACCATCTCGGGTCCGCGACCGGCGCGCAAGAGCCGATCCGTGCCTCCCGGCCTTCTCCGAGCCGACGCCGAGCCGGGCCGTCACGGGCGCGCACTAGGGTGAGGGGCA
Source organism: Curtobacterium sp. YR515 (assembly GCF_900113095.1). Taxonomy (NCBI): domain Bacteria; kingdom Bacillati; phylum Actinomycetota; class Actinomycetes; order Micrococcales; family Microbacteriaceae; genus Curtobacterium; species Curtobacterium sp. YR515. Next base: position 818,365 of record NZ_FOOD01000001.1, read on the forward strand.
TGGCAACCCGCGACGAGGTCGAGTGCTGGCTGACCGACATGGACGGCGTGCTCGTGCACGAGAACCAGGCGCTCCCCGGGGCGCCGGAACTGATCCAGCAGTGGCTCGACGAGGGCACGGAGTTCCTCGTCCTGACGAACAACTCGATCTTCACCCCGCGTGACCTCAGCGCCCGGCTCCGCTGGTCCGGCATCCACGTCCCCGAGGAGCGCATCTGGACGAGCGCCCTCGCCACCGCCGACTTCTGCAAGTCCCAGATGCCCGGCGGCTCCGCGTTCGTCATCGGCGAGGCCGGCATGACCACGGCCCTGCACGAGGCCGGCTTCATCATGACCGAGACCGCCCCCGACTACGTCGTCGTCGGTGAGACCCGCAACTACTCGTTCGAGGCGATCACCAAGGCCGTGCGCCTCATCCGCGACGGTGCCCGCTTCATCGTCACGAACCCCGACGCGACGGGCCCGTCGGCCGAGGGGGTCCTCCCGGCGACCGGCGCCATCGCCGCGATGATCGAGAAGGCCACCGGCAAGCAGCCGTACGTGGTCGGCAAGCCGAACCCGATGATGTTCCGCTCGGCGATGAACCGGATCGGCGCCCACTCCGAGAACACCGGCATGATCGGCGACCGGATGGACACCGACGTGCAGGCCGGCATCGAAGCAGGACTCCACACCGTCCTCGTCATGACCGGCATCAGCGACCAGGCCGAGATCGACCGCTACCCCTTCCGCCCGAGCGAGGTCATCTCCGGCGTCCACGAGCTCGTCCGCACCGAACCCTTCGAGGTGGAGCTGTAGCGATGCGCTGGGACCCGACGCGGTACGCCGCCTTCGCGGACGACCGCGCGCGGCCCTTCCACGACCTCGTCGCGCAGATCGCGTGGCCGGCGGGTGCGGGCCAGGAGGCGCCACGTCGCGTCGTCGACCTCGGCTGCGGCCCCGGGACCCTCACCGCCACGTTGGCAGCGCGGTGGCCTTCCGCGTCGGTGGTCGGGATCGACAGCTCGGCGCAGATGCTGGCGTCGGCGCCGACCGGCCCCGGGTTGTCGTTCGAGCTGGGCTCGATCGAGGACTGGACACCCGGCCCCACGGACGACGTCGTCGTGACGAACGCGGCGCTCCAGTGGGTGCCGTCGCACGTGTCCCTGTTGCCGCGGTGGCTCGACGCGATGCCGTCCGGGTCGTGGTTCGCGATGCAGGTGCCGGGCAACTTCGGGTCGCCGTCGCACGCGCTCATGCGGTCCGTCGCCGCCTCCGGGCCGTGGGCGCCGGCGCTGGCCGGTGTCCTCCGCGAGGACCCGGTGCTCGACCCGGCGGGCTACCTCGGCATCATGCTCGACGCCGGGTTCGAGGCTCGCGCGTGGGAGACCACCTACGCCCAGCTCCTGCCGGGCGTCGACCCGGTGCTCGACTGGGTGCGCGGGACCGGGCTCCGTCCGGCACTGCAGGCGCTCGACGCGGCGGACCCGTCCGGCGCCCTGACCGGGGCGTACGAGGCGGAGTACGCGGCGGCGCTGCGGTCGGCGTACCCGGCGGGGGCGCACGGCACGGTGTACCCGTTCCGGCGGGTCTTCGCCGTCGGCCGCAAGCCCTGATCCCCACCCCGTGATCGCCGCTGCCCACCGGGCGCGGCAACGCGTTGCCACCTGCTTGCTCGACCGCGTCGCCGCCACCAGACTCGGAACTCCTGAAACATCAGATTGGAGTTCCACGATGAAGCGAATCCTCTCGGTCGCCGCGGTCGGCACGATGGCGCTCGGCCTCTCGGTCGCTGCACTGCCCACCGCCGCGTCTGCCTCGGCGCCCGGTCCTCGGGACCCGTCAGCCCCCGGCTGTTCGACGACGACGATGGTCGCCGACCACCTGAAGGGCTGGGTCCACTGGACGATCGAGTGCACCGAGGCCCGCACCGTCGTCGTCGACGCGACGGCGTTCTCGGGCACGCCCGACGACCACGTGATCGTGGACGAGCAGCAGGCCTCGCGGTTCGTCGCCGCGGGCGAGACGTGGACGGACTTCGTCAGGCTGCCGACGGCGGGGGTCGACCAGTTCCGCGCACAGGCGGTCACGTTCGTCACCGCGGACCCGTTCGAGCGTCCGGCGATCATCGGCGGCGCCACCGGCTGATCGCCGCCGCTCGGCGCCCTACTCGACCGTGACGAGGGTGCCGAGCGGCAGGGCGTCCACCGCCGCCACCGCCTCGGCGTCGAGCCGCACGCAGCCGTGCGACACCGCGCCCGAGGTCGTCGCGTTCCAGTGCAGCCCGATCAGCCCGCCGTCGTGCCCGCCGTACGGCTCGTCCGCCGCGCTCGAGTGCAGCGAGGTCAGCTGGATCGGGTGGTCGCCGGTCCCCTGCGCGGGGTCGACGTACCGCTGCTCGAGGTAGCCGGTGACCCCGGTCGGCGTCGGGGTGTCCGCCGTGCCGACCCCGGCGCGGAACCGTTGCACGGCCCCGCCGTCCGACGAGACGATCGACACGGACTGGTCCGTCGTCGAGATGACGACGCGGGAGGTCGGGGTCGACACCTCCCGGAGCGACGCCACCGGCACCCACGCCGAGGTCTGCGCCGCCGCCGATCCCCCGGCGGCCGAGGGCAGCTGCTGGCGCGCCGGGGTGAGGACACGCTCCCAGTCCCCGTCGCGCTCGACCCCGACGACCGTGGTGGGCTGGCGGAGGAAGTCGGAGGCGGCGAACCGTGCGACCGGTGTGGTCCGCGCCGCGCCGAACAGGGGCGCGTCGGCCCGGAGCTGGAACACGGTGTCCGAGGTGATGGTCCGGTCGAACGGCATGAGCCCGCCGATGACCGCCGAGTACTGCGCCTCCGGCAGTGCGGCGAGCGCGGCGGCCCCGACGTGCGGCACGGCCGGGGCGACGTGGGACCGCGTCGCCGACGCCGACGGAACGGGTGCCGAGGCGACCGAGGTGGACCCGAGCAACGGGACGGCGACCGCCCCGGCGAGGACGACCGCGGCAGCGATGCCGGTCGCGGTCCAGAGGGTGCGAGTGCGCATGGGGGGGGTGCTCCAGGGGTGACGGGAACGGGAAGGCGGCCGGCGCCGCACGGGACGGACGCCGGCCGGCCCGCGATCAGCCGGAGACGACCGGCAGGTGGATGCCCGTCCCCGGGTCGACGACGGTGCCGGTGCCGCCGGTCCCGGCTCCCGTGCCACCGGTGCCCGTGCCCGACCCGGCAGCGGCCGGGGTCACCGTGATCGCGAGCGGTGCGACGAGCGCCGAGGCGCCGGAGGCGTCGACCACGTCGATCGTGTGCGCTCCCGTGGCCGTGCCGGCCGGGATGGTGACGCTGCCGGACACCGTGCCGTCCGCCGCGACGGTGAGCGTGCCCACCGTGACCGGGGTGGAGTGCAGGACGACCCGGACCGAGGCCCCCGGGGTGAACCCGGTGCCGGCCAGCGCGAGCGACCCTCCGGCAGCGACCGAGGTGCCCTTCGGCGCCGTGAGGACGCCGGTCACGACGCGTGCGGTGCCGCCGGTCGAGAGGACCTTCGCGGTGCCGTCGGCCGACACCGCGACGGTGGCGCTCGTGGCGGCGGCGAGGTCGAGGCGCTCCCACGAGCCCGCTGCGGAGCCGGACTGGTCGAGCGGGTAGCCCGACGCGATCTCGGTCTGGGCGAGCACGGCGGTGCGCTGCGCGTCGGTCAGGGTCGGGAACGCGGTGAGGAGCAGGTTCGACGCACCGGTCGGCACCGAGGGGGCGAGCCCGGTGGTGCCGGTCGCCGCGAAGCCGTAGGTCATCCGCTCGCGGTAGACCGCCGCGGCCGAGGCGCGGTCGGTGACGACCTGGGCGGTGCCACCGGGGATCGCGGCCCCGCCGTACGGGTCGTCCGAGTACGCCGTCGAGTGGGCGATGCAGTTCGCGAGCGTGTCGCCGCACTGCTGCTCGAGGTACGAGACGAGTTCCTTCCGCGCCGGCTCGAGGACCTCGGTGCGGTACTGGGTGTCCGACCAGCGGGCCGCGAGTGCCGCTTCGCCGTCGATGCGCCCGCCCATGATGTCGAGCGGGTAGTGGACGCCGAGCACGATGCGGTCGTTGCCGGCCTCGGAAGCGCGGGCGAGCAGCTCGGGTGCCAGCTCCGGCACGAGGGTGGCGAGGGTGATGCCCGCCTGGTACGCCGTGGTGGTGTGACCGCTCGGGTACGAGCCGCCCGTGCAGATGCCGGCGGTGCCGTACCCGGGGTCGAGCACGACGTCGTTCGGCGAGAACTCGTGCGACGTGTCCGTGACGACCGGCACCCGCGTGATGTCGAGCGTCCCGTCCGCCGATGCCCAGGCCTTGCCGGCGCGGTTCGCGGCGAGCGACGACGCGTTCACCTTCGCCGGGGCGCAGCCGGTCTGGTCGTCGGTCGCGGGCAGCGTCGCGGTGCTGCTCGCCGGCAGGTACGGCCGCGGGTAGCTGTAGTGCGCCTTCGCGTCACCCGTGCTGACGTACGCGCCGCTCGTGCCGTTCGAGGAGTTCACCACCGCCGAGGTCAGCGGCAGCTTCCCGGCGTTCCGACCCTCGACGTAGATCTTCTCGAGTGCCGGACCGAGCCCCTGCGACACCGTCATCGACTGGTCGTAGGCGGTGTTCGTGGCGTTCTGGTACTCGGAGTCCTGCAGCGCCTTCAGCTGCTGCACCTTCGTGGCGTGCTGGTTGATCCACGAGGTCAGCCGGTCGTTCTCCGCCAGCGTCCCGGCATCGAGCACGGTGCCGTGCAGGTCGTTCGTCCCGCTCGACTTCCAGTACTGGTCGTACCCGCTCAGCAGGGAGACGAGGTCGGGCTTGGCGGTGTCGCTCGGGTACCCCGCCGCGGTGGCGACGAGGGGCGAGCCGACGACGAGGGCGGTCGCGACGGCGGCGACGGTCACCCCGCGGAGTGCTGATCTGTGCATGCGCCGAACGCTAAGGACGGGTGGTTGCCGAGCGGGGAACGGTGCACCAAGCCGAGGTGAACCGGACCGCAGCCTGTGCGCACTCGCAGCCCGCGCCTCCCGTCCGTCCGTCGTCACCACACGGCGGACGGGAGGCGCGGCTCGTCGCCCAGCACCGCGTACGCCCCCATGGGCGGCACGGTCCGCCACCGGCGCCGCAGGCGGCGCGGCCGGTCGTCCCGCCACGCGATCACCCCGCCGGCGACGACCCCGAACGCGAGGACCGCGAAGGACAGCAGCCCGATCACGCCGACGACGGCGAGCTTCGACGGGTCCTGCACGTCCGTCGTCGCCGAGAGGCCGATCGACCCGAAGTCCCAGAACGCGTGCAGCAGCACCGGCAGGAGCAGGTTCCCGGTCAGCCGACGCGCGACGTAGAGCGTCGAGCCGAACGACGCCGCGAACACGACCTGCACGAGCGTCACCCCGAGACCGGCCCCGGCGAGGGCGTTGAGCAGGTGCAGCACCCCGAACAGCGCGCACGACGCGATCCACACGCCGAACTCGGGCAGGCGCCGCCGGAGCCCGACGAGCAGGACGCCGCGGGTCATCAGCTCCTCGAAGACCCCGACGAGCAGCACCCCCACGGCGAGCAGGAGGAAGTAGCGGACCGGCAGCGCCGACCAGTCCACGAGCGGCAGCCGCACGATGCACACGACCGCGATGAGGATCGGCGCCACCATCGTCCACCGCAGGCGCGTGCGCGTCGGGTCGACGGTCGCGATGCGCCACCAGCCGAGTCCGGTCACGACGAGGCAGAGTGCGACGGCGGCTATGCCCTCCGGGACGACGAGCGACCGGACGACGCTGTCCACCGTCTGCCCGAGGGTCGGGTAGTCGTCGCTCGGCCGGGCCCGCCAGGCGCTGACGGCCGCGAACACCACGAGCGGCGCGAGGCCGACGAGCAGCGACGGCGGAACGGGCCAGCGGCGGCGGCGGGAGGGGTCGGCGGCGGTCACCTGCCGTTTGTACCATTGGGGCATGCGCTTGCCCTCCCTGTCCACGATGGCGGAGGACTACGTGAAGCTCGTCTGGAAGGCGAGTGAGCGCGGCGGGACAGGTCTGGCCACCCGCGACATCGCCGCGGCGCTCAAGGTGTCCGCGTCGACGGTCTCGGGCAACCTCCGGAAGCTCGACCGCGACGGCCTCATCGAGCACACCCCGTACTACGGCGTCGTGCTCACCCCGCTCGGCCATCAGGTCGCCGTGGCGATGGTCCGGCGGCACCGGCTGATCGAGACGTTCCTCGTGCAGCGGCTGGGGTACTCGTGGGACGAGGTCCACACCGAGGCCGAGGCGCTCGAGCACGCGGTGTCGGAGACCTTCCTCGACCGGGTCGACGCCGACCTCGGGCACCCGACGCACGACCCGCACGGCGACCCGATCCCGCGCGCGGACGGCACCGTGCCGGACTCCCCCGGGACCCTGCTCGGGGCCATCGAGCCCGGGGCGTGCGGCACCGTCGACCGGGTGTCCGACGACGACCCCTCGCTGCTGCGGTACTTCGACGAGCTCGGGGTCGGGCTCGGGACGCACCTGCGGGTGGAGCAGGTGCGGGACTACGCGGGGGTGATCGCGGTGTCCCGGCGGTCGTCGGACGGGTCGGAGTCCCTCGTGGACCTGCCCGCGGCGGCGGCGTCCGCGATCTGGCTCGCCCCCGACGCCGACTGACGCCCGCCCGCCCGTCCGCCGCTCGCGGCTGCGCCGCACCGCGGTCGCACGACATGCCGCTCACGTCCGCCGAGCGGGCACAACGTGCCGCCCGGCGACGCCGAGCGAGACGTTTTCTGCCCACTCGGCGCGCGGCCGACGGCATGTCGCGCCCGCTCGTGGGAACGCACCCACCGGGCGAACGGGAGGCGCGGTGCCAGCCCGCGCCGCGCCTCCCGTCCCAGCGGGCGGAATCCACCGCCGCCCACCGGGCACGACCCGCCGCTCACGTCCGCCGAGCGGGCACGACGTGCCGCCCGGCGGCGCCGAGCGTGACACATCCCGCCCGCTCGGCGTGCCAGCCCCCGCGCGCCGTACGCCCCACGCGCCCGCGCGTCAGCCGCGCAACGCGGGGGACGACGCCCGGCGGAACGGCGCCGTGACCGTCGGCAGGATCTCCCGCCGGTTGATCCAGAACACCACCCCCGCCGCCACGAGGTGCACGATGCTGAGCACCCACCGCCCGTTCGTGTCCGTCACGAAGAACTGCACCGCGAACAGCGCCGCGAGCCCGATCGCCGACCACCGGTGGAACCGCAGCGCGATGATGATCGCCACGCCGAGCACGGTCTGCGACGCGGTCAGCATGAACTCCTCGACCTGCCGACCGTCGAGCGGCAGCCCGCCCGAGGTGCCACCGCCGAGCACGTGCGCGATCGGCAGCGACCCGACGAGCAGCGACCACTGGTTGACCTTCGACGCGATGAGCGTGCCGATCGCCGCCCCACCCATCCCCCGCAGCGCGAAGAGCGCGGCGACGATGAACTCCGGCGCCTCCGTGGCGAGCGGCGCGAGCCACTGCACGAGGAAGTAGCTGTCGATCCCGAGCGCGCTGCCGGACTGCACGAGCGCGTCCGCGAACGGCTCCGCCGAGGACAGGATCACGGCCGCGGCGACGACGAACAGCGCCGCGATCGTCCAGCGACGCCCACGCTGCGGCATCGAGGCGATGTTGCCCGCCATGCCGACCATCTCCTCCTCGTCGTCGTCGCCGTCCTCGACCTTCGACGCCCGCCAGAGGTACCAGACGAACGCGGCGAGCAGCACGAACCCGAACCACATCGGGATCGAGCCCATCAGCGGGATGAGGAACGCGACGAGGGCCAGGAGCGCCAGGAACCCGATGTCGAGTCGCGAGGACCGCTCGAGCTCGAGCACCCGGGTGGCCGAGGCGGGGAGCGACCCGGTCCGGACGAACCGGCGCGCCACGAGCAGCGAGATGATCACCACGAGGGGCCACCCGAACCCGAGCAGCAGCCGGTTCGAGCCGGTCATGTTGGCCGCGGCGAACTGCTCGTACGAGGGGTCGTACCCGGAGCGGAACGCGTAGTACAGGTCGACCGCGTACTCGGGGAGCACGGCGATCAGGGCGAGGATCGCGATCGCGAGGGCGCCGGCGATGTCCTTCTGCGCGGCCTCGGCGGCCCAGGCGAGCAGGAACGAGGCGGCGACGACGGCACCGCCGAAGACGAGCAGGTCGACGACGGGGTTCGGCGCGAACCCGCCGATCCGGAAGACGACGGCGGGCAGGGCGATGGCGATGCAGATCGCGATGCGGCCCCAGGCGCTGGCGCCCATCCGGGACGCCACGACGCCGGGCGTCGGAGCAGGAGACAGGGTGTCGGTCATGGTGGTCCTCGTGGTCGAGCCATGACGCTGCACACACGGGAGCGGCTTCGGCCATGGCGGAACGGCCGAAGGTCTCGCTCGCCTCGAGGGCCACGTGCACCGGGCCGATCGTCGTGATGGCCAGTGTGTCGATGCACGCGCTGGGAGCTACTCCCCTTCGCCACCCACCTTGGCGCGCTCCGATCCGCGTGCGCAAGCCGATCCGGCCTGTTCGGCATCCCGAATCCCGGTGTTCCCCGACCCGCCCCGGAACGGCCTGGAGGCGCGTGGCGGCGCCGCACTGCGCCTCCCGTCCGTCGTCGGGTCGCGCCCACCGCGTTTCGTGCGCAGAAATGGTCGGGTCGCCCCCGCCGACTCGACCGTTTCTGCTCACGAAACAACGCGGCGCGGCGCGCGAGGCGCGCGGCGCGACGCGCGCCGCGCGCGCTACCCCTTCGCGGAGCGGGTGCGGCCGAGGGCGACCTCGCGGCGGGCGCGCTCGACGGCGAGGGCGCTTGCGGCGTCCGGGTCGCGGAGCAGGCGGTCGACCTCGGCCACGTGCACACGGACGTCGTCCGCACCGCGCGCCGAGGCGTCGTCGAGGACCGGTCGCACCGCGTCCTCGCCGAGTGCGACCAGGGCGCGGGACAGACTGAGCCGGGTCTCCTGGTCGCCACGGCCGAGGTGCTCCGCGAGCGTCCGAGCGAGGGCGTCCCGCTCGGTGTCCGGGACGAGTGCTGCCGCGGTGCGCCAGGCCGCTCGGAGGACCCCGACGTCGGAGTCCCGCAGCAGGGGCCGCACCGACGGCCAGACCGCGGGGTCGCCGATCTTCGAGAGGGTGTGCAGCGCCTGGCTCCGGGCCTGCGGCAGCGGTCGGTCGAGCTCGGGCAGCACCCGACGGACGACCGCGTCGGCGGGGAGCCGGATGAGCGCCCACGTGAGCATGTCGCGGACGAAGAAGTCCGGCTCGACGGCGCACTGCTCCACCAGCACGTCGAGGTCCGCCGGGTCCGGGTGCGTCCCCGCGGCCATGACGGCGCGGAGGCGGACGGACGAGCGCGGGTCGGCGAGTGCGGTGGTGAGCGCGGACATGGCCCCATGCAAGCGCACCGTCCTGCGTGACGTCCGGAGACCGCCCGCCAAGGGGCGAGGCATAGCGTGGGCGGGTTCGTTCGACACGACCACGAAAGGATCCCCATGCCCCGCATCGGTACCAGTGACCTCACGGTGTTCCCCCTCGCCCTCGGCGGCAACGTCTTCGGTTGGACGGCCGACGAGCAGACCTCCCACCAGGTGCTCGACGCCTACACTGCGGCCGGCGGCGACTTCGTCGACACCGCGGACGTCTACTCCGCCTGGGCACCCGGGAACTCCGGCGGCGAGTCCGAGCAGGTCATCGGCTCGTGGTTCGCGAAGTCCGGCAAGCGCGACGACGTCGTCATCGCCACGAAGGTCTCCCAGCACCCGCAGTTCCAGGGCCTCTCCGCCGCGAACGTCGCCGCGGCCGCACGCGCGAGCCTCGAGCGGCTCGGCACCGACCGGATCGACCTGTACTACGCGCACTTCGACGACGAGTCGACCCCGCTCGAGGAGACCGTGCGCGCGTTCGACCAGCTCGTGCGCGACGGCCTCGTCCGGTACACGGCCATCTCGAACTACTCGAAGGAGCGGGCGGCGGAGTGGATCCGCATCGCGCGGGAGAACGACCTCGCTCTGCCCGTCGCGATCCAGCCGCACTACAACCTGGTCACCCGCGAACCGTACGAGTCGGACATCGCTCCCCTGGCCGCCACCGAGCACCTCGGGGTCGTGCCGTACTTCTCCCTCGCGGCGGGCTTCCTCACCGGCAAGTACCGCACGAAGGAGGACTTCGCCGGCAAGGACCGCGAGGGCCAGGTCTCCGGCTACTTCAACGAGGCGGGGCTCGCGGTGGTCGACGCCCTCACCACGATCGCCCAGGACCGCGGCACCGAGGTCGCGACGGTCGCCCTCGCGTGGCTGCAGGCGCAGCCGGACGTCGTCGCGCCGATCGCCAGCGCACGCAACACCGAGCAGCTGCCGGCACTGTTGGCGTCGGCGGAGCTGGAGCTCAGCGCCGACGAGCTGCGGACCCTCTCCGACGTGTCGGGGAAGGTCTCGGCCGCGGCCTGACACCGGCGCGGTCGACCCGGGACGACATCATCGACGTCGTACGACCTCGGTGATGTCGTTCCGGGTCCGCCCGGCCCGACCCCTCACGCGCTCGGCGCGACCGACCCCGTCATCGTGTCGCCCGACGACCGGGTGACGAAGCACGAGATGAACGTGTCCCCCTGGTCCCACGTCGCCTGGTCGGGCGCGTAGGACCCCTGCACCTGCACGTCCCCGTACGCCGCCGCGGCCGAGGCGTTCAACGCCGCCGAGGTCTGGCACTGCTCGGCCGCCTGGGCCGCGAGCGCGTCCGGCCCGGGCCACTGGTTCGCCGAGACGGGCAGCCGCGCGGTGAGCTGGGCGACGTGCGGCGTCTGGCAGTCGACGACCGTGTAGGTCTGGGCCCACGCGTTCGTGAACGGCGACAGGCACTCCCCGCCGGCGAGGTCGGTCCACGCGTGCTCGCCCGGGGCCGCCGGCGTCGTCGCGAACTGCAGCGTCTCGAGCGAGGTCGATGCCGACGAAGGCTGCGACGCCGCGGCGGACGGCGTCTCCTTCGGGGTCGCCGCCGCCGAGGCCGCTGACGTCGAGGTCGGCGCCGGCGTGCGCTCCTCGATCGAGTTGCCGAGGATCCACCGCGTCAGCGCGAACACGGCGACGAGCAGCACGACGATGAGCGCGACCGAGCCCCAGATGAGCAGCCGCTTCCCGCGCTGTCCCTCGTTCCGGAGCTTGGCGAAGCCCTCGTTGATGAAGTTGTCGCGGTCGCCCCCGCCCGCGGAGGCCGACGGCACCGGCGCCACGGGTGGCACGGGCGTGCGCTCGGGTGCGGGTGCGTGCGCCGGCGTGGCACCGACGGCCGGCATCATGCGCGTTCCGGTGTCGTGCGGGTCGTACCCGGTCCCACCGAGCTGCCCGACCGCCTCGGTCCCGAAGAGGTCCTTGATCGCACTCGTGTCGCTGGTCTCGCGACCGTCCCACTCGGACTGGTCGAGGTCGTCCGGCGCGGCGGCCGGGAGCGGCTCCGGCTCGTGACCGCGGATACCCATCACGGCGTCGAGGTCCTGCCCGACCGCCGGAGGCAGGTGCGCGGGGTACGCGCTCGGCTCCGCCTCGGACGCGGCCGGTTCGACCAGCGGCGGAGCAGCCGTGGGCGGCACGATGCCGTCCGGCTCGGCCCACCACGGGCCGCCGGCGACGGGCAGCGCCGTGGTCGGTTCGTCGGCCTGGAGGCGCGGCTCGTCCTCCGGCGCCGCCGTCGCGTCGTCGGGGCGCCCGGGCTCCACCGCCGTGGTCGGCTCGACGACGGGCGTCCCGCCGACCGGGATCGGCAGCGCACCCGCGACGACGACGTCGTCCGGGTCGTCCGAGTCGTCCGGGTCGTCCGAGTCGTCCGAGTCGTCCGAGTCGTCCGCCAGGCTCCACGAGCCGCCGGCCAGCGCCGTCGTGTCGAACGCGTTCGTGGTCAGGGTCGCCGGCACCTCGCCGGCCTCGTCGTCGCGGATCGCCCAGTCGAACGGGCGCTCCTGCCCGCCGGTGCCCTCGCCCTCGCCGTCGGCGATGCGGAGCAGCTCCGTGAAGCTCGGCGGTTCGTCGGTGGCCGGCAGGACGTTCTCCACACCGACCGGCTGCGGCACGACGGGGAACGCGGGCGCAGCGGGGGCAGCGGGCGCGTCGGCCGGTTGCGAGCCCGTTGCCCGACCGAGCCAGTCGACGTCCTCGCGTCCGGCGCCGAACGGGTCGGTGCGGCGCCGCTCCTCGTCGATCGCGCGGTTCTCGGCCGCACGCTGGTCGCGGTGGGACTGGGCGGTCGGCAGGCTGATCGACGACGGGTGCGGTGCGGTCGACGACGGCGGGACCGGGGCCGCTGCGGGGATCCGGTCGGAGAGCGTGGCCCGCTCGGCCTCGGCGTCGGCCTGGGGGTTCTCGGACGGTGCCTCGAGCTGCTCGGGCATCGAGATCGCCTGCGTGGAGTCGTCCTCAGCGGAAGACGTGGGCGAGGCGGGCGAGGCGGGGGTCACGGGCTCGTCGGACACCACCGGCTCGAACGGGTCCGGCAGGGGCGCGCCGGTCTCGCGCGCGGTCTTCTCTGCCTCGCGCCGCTCACGGCGCGAGGGCCAGTCGTCCGCGCCCCGCGGCGCACCGAAGATGTCGGCGGCACTGCGGAGACCGTGGAACGGAGCGTCCGGGGCGGAGTCGCGCCGTGCCTCCAGTCCGTCGTCCCCGTCTGCGGGACCGGCGGTCTGGTCGGGCTCGTGCGCGTCGTCCGGACGCTCCTCGGTCACGCGCTCAGCCCCAGATCAGCCAGCCCGATCGCCGCGAAGTACGGGTACCCGGCAGCCTCGATCTTCTCCTTCGCGCCGGTGTCGCGGTCGACGACGACGGCCACGGCGGCGATGATCGCGCCCTCGCGCTCGAGTGCCTCGGCGGCCTTGAGCGGCGAGCCGCCCGTCGTCGAGGTGTCCTCGAGCACGATCACGCGCTTGCCGGCGAGGTCCGGCCCCTCGACCTGCTTGCCGCGGCCGTGGTCCTTCGGCTCCTTGCGCACGACGAACGCGTCGTAGGCGAGTCCGCGGGCGGCGGCCTGGTGCAGCACGGCGCTCGCGATGGGGTCGGCGCCCATGGTCAGTCCGCCCACGGCGGCGACGTCCGGCACCTGGCCGATGAGGTCGGTCATCACCTGACCGATGAGCGGGGCGACACGGTGGTCCAGGCTCACCTTGCGGAGGTCGATGTAGTACGTCGCCTTCTTCCCGCTGGTGAGGGTGAAGTCTCCGTGGAACACCGCTTCGTCCGTGATGAACTGGATGAGCTGGTCGCGCGCGTCGGTCACAGCCCACAAGGGTAGCCGGTCGTCCCCGCAGCGCGCTGCCCCGTGTGGGTGGGGTGCGCTGCGAGCCACGCTCGGTACGCTCCGGTCATGTCCTCCGACGCGCGCCCGGTCAGCGAGGTCGTGCGTCCGACGGGCGGCTCGCGGTGGCGCGCGCGACGGCTCGCGGTCGGCCAGGAGGCGCTGGGCGCCCTGGTCGCGCTGGCCCTGGCCGTCATCGCCCTGCGCCACGTCGTCGCGACCTCCAGGGTCGCCCTGCTCTGGTACGACGGGGACTCGGTGCTGCTGCCGCTCGTCGAACGGTCGATGCAGCTCGGGCAGCCGTTCGAGTGGGCGATGTCCCCGGCGCTGTTCTTCTTCCCGGAGCTGCCGGTCTACCTCCTGTGCTCCCTCGTGACGGCCACGCCGCAGCAGGCGCTCGCGCTGAACGGCGTCCTCGTGCTGCTCGCCGTGTACGCGCTCGTCCGGGCCGCGGCGAACGAGCTCATGCCGGCGGCCCGGCGGTCGGCCCGGATCGCGGTGTCCGCACTCGCCCTCGGGTTCGTGACGCTCCTGGTGCTCACCGAGTCGTCGGCCACCGCGACCTCGTTGGAGCTCGCGTCCCTGCTCCTCACGACGACGTACTACTACGGCGCAGTGCTGGCGATGCTCGGCACCGCGGTGCTCGTGCTCCGTGCGGTGCGGCTCGGGCGGGCGTCCGTCACGGTCCTCGTCGTGCTCGGCCTCGTCGCCGCGTGCACGACGGCGTCGAACCCGCTGTACGTCCCGTGGTCGGCCGCCCCGGTCGTCGTGACCCTCGTGCTCCTGGCACTCGCCCGCCGGCTCCCGTGGCGTCCGGTCGGGCTGCTCGCTGCGACGCTCACCCTCGGGTCCGTCGTCGGGTACCTGCTGCGGATCCCGCTGCGGCCGTTCGTGTCCCTCGACCCGTCGACCTACGTCCAGCCGTCGCGGGCCGGCGAGACGCTCGGGTTCTTCGCCGCGCTCACCGACGACCGCGCGGGGTCGGCGGCGGGCGACGCGGGGCTGCTCCTGCTGCTCGTGGGGGTGCTCCTGTCGGTCGGCGGGACCGTCTGGGCATGGCGGGTCCGGACCTCGCGGACCGTCCTCGTCGCCGCAGCGCTCCCGCTCGTCACCGTCGTGGCGGTGTCGGTCGGGGTCGTCGTCGCGGGTTCGGAGACCCCGCGGTACCTCGAGCCGATCGTGACGGCGCCGCTGCTCGCCCTGGTCGCGGTCGCCGAGCTCGCCCGCACCGCCGTCCGCCGGACCCAGGTGCACCGGCCGCGACGCGGCATCCGGGCCGTGCTCGCCCTCGCGGCCGCCGGGGTGCTGCTCGCCGGGATCGCCACCGCACCGAGCACCGCCCGCGCGGTCGCACAGGCCCGCTACGACCCGGCGGCCTGCCTCGACCGCTGGGCCGACGGGCGGGACGTCGTCGGGGTCGGGCAGTTCTGGACGATCCGCCCGCTCGCCACGTACGCGTCCACGAACGTGCAACTGCTGCAGGTGCGGGACACATTCGCGACCTACCCCTGGCTCGTCGACCTGGGGGCCTACCGCGACGCCGCGCCGACCTTCGTGGTGATCGGGTCCGGCGACGTCTGGACGACCGCCGTCGAGGACTCCCTCGGCCCGCCCGCGACGATCACGCACTGCACCGGGTTCGACGTGTACGACTACGCCGGGACGTCGGGCGCCGCCGTCCTGCAGCGGGACGTCGTCGACAGTGCCGATGCCGTCCGGCGGGAACGCGGCTTCTGAACGACCGCCCTGCGAAGTTGTCCACAGCCGCGCGGCGACGGCCGATCGTGCCTGAACGGATGTATAGGCTCGTGCCCGTGACTCGTCCCACCAGCCACTCCCGTCCCCGTGCCGCCGTCCGACTCCGTCTCGCCGCCACCGGCCTCGCGCTCGCGGGCCTCGTCGGCACGGTGGTGTTCGACGCGCCGGTGGCGAGCGCGGCGACCTACCCCTCGTGGGACGAGGTCATGGCCGCGCGCGGGCAGGAGTCCGACAAGCAGGACCAGATCACCGAGATCCGCGGCATCATCTCCGGGCTGTCGAGCAAGGTGAAGGCGGCCGAGGCCGAGGCCGAGCGCCTCGGCACCGAGTTCTTCGATGCGCAGAGCGAAGCGCAGGACGCCGCCGAGAAGGAACAGCGGCTCCGCGCCGACGCCGACGACCACGCCGAGGTCGCCGAGCAGAGCGCCGCCCAGGCGGGGCAGTTCGCCGCCCAGATGGCCCGGTCCGGGGGCGCCGACGTCACCGCGTCCGTGATCTCCGGCGGCCAGGACGCCAGCGACCTCCTCTACAACCTCGGTGCGCTCAGCAAGCTCTCCGAGCAGGCCGAACGCGTCGAGGCCGCAGCCACCGCCGACGCCGCCGTCGCCCGGTCCCTCACCGCGCAGGCCGACCGTGCGTCCGAGGCGCTCGACGACCTCGCTGCCGAGGCCGAGCGCCGCATGCAGGCCTCCCAGGCCGCGGCGGACAAGGTGCAGGCCGCCTACGACGAACAGCAGACCAACAAGGCACGGCTCGACGCCCAGCTCGCGACGCTGACCTCCGGCCGGGTCCGGACCGAGGCCGAGTTCGCCAAGGGCGAGGCCGTGCGCAAGGCGGCGGAGGAGAAGGCCGCGCGCGAGGCCTACCTCCGGGCCATCGCCGCCCAGAACGCCGCGAACGCGGCCAACGCCGGCAGCGGCGGCGGGGGTGGCGGTACCGGCAGCAGCGGCTCGGGTTCCAGCGGTTCGCCGGGGTCCGGCTCGGGGACCGGGTGGGTCCGTCCGGCCAGCGGGTACGTGATCAGCCCCTACGGGTACCGCGTGCACCCGATCTACGGCACCGTGATCAAGCACGACGGCGCCGACCTCGCGAGCGGGTGCTCGACGCCCATCGTCGCGGCGGCGGCCGGCACGGTCGACTACGCCGGCTGGTACGGCGGATACGGCAACTACGTGCGGATCAGCCACGGCGGCGGGGTCCAGACGGCATACGGGCACATCGTGAACGGCGGGTTCCGGGTCAGCCCCGGCCAGCAGGTGTCGGCCGGGCAGCTGATCGCGCTCGTCGGCTCCACCGGCAACTCGACCGGCTGCCACACGCACTTCGAGGTCCACGTGAACGGCGCCACGGTCGACCCGGTGCCGTTCATGCAGGCGCGGGGCGTGGCCTTCTAGCCGTCCCGTCGGGCATCCGGTCCGGCGCTCGTCCCGTGGGCGGTCTCCGTGCCGGAGGCGGTCTCGATGCCGGACGCGGTCTCGATGCCGTCGTCGTCCAGGTTCCACAGCGCCCGGTACCAGGCCGTCCGCTCCTCGTCGACGGGCAGCCCGTACGCCTCGTGGAAGAGTCCGTCCCACCCGGGGCCGTAGTTCCACCCGAGCGCCATCGTCGCCACGCCCAGGTCCGCCCAGCGGTCGGCGATGCCGAGGGCGTCGAGGTCGACGTGCCCGGCGAACCGACCGTCCGCGCCGATCAGGGTGTTCGGCGTGCACGGGTCGCCGTGGCACACCACCACGCGGTCCACCGGCGGCTCCGGACCGAGCGCGTCGGGGTCGGCGCCGGCAGCGCGGGCCCGTCCGGCCCGCTGCACGGTGGACCACTCGAACGGGCAGTCGAGTACGGGCAGGGTGTCGTGCAGCGCCCGCAGTCCCTCGCCGGCCGCGATCACGGCCGTGCGCGGTTCGTCGTGCCACCGGGGGTCGACCGCGCTCCACCCCGGCAGCGCGCGGGTGCGGAGCCAGGCCCCCTCGTCGTCGACCCCGTGGTCGAGGAGTTCCGGGACCCGCGCGTACCGGGAGGCCCAGGTCAGGCGTGCGGCCTCGCCGACGATCCACGGCGCGTAGGCGTGCGGGAGCACCTTGACGTACTCCTCGGCCAGGCCGTCCGCACCGATGCGGAACGTCCGGCCACCGATCTCGTTGACCCACACGGCCTGCACCGGACGACCCCGTGCGACGCCACGGACGACCGCGGGCACCGCGACGGCACCCCGCGCACGGGACAGTCCGTCGATCGAGCGCGGCATGCCGACCTCAGTGCACCCGGTCCGTGCGGCCGGAGCCCGCGCCACCCCGGGCGATCTCGAGCAGGACCGGCAGACGGTCCCCGAGCAGGGCGTCCAGGTCGGCGACGATGTCCTCCACCCCGGTCGTGATGTCGCGCGGCGAGGCTCCGCGCCGGGGTCGGACGCGGATCCGGATCGCCCGGCTGCCCCGGACCCGGAACACGTCGACCGCGAGCGAGCCCACCTGCGGCATGGCACCGATCGCCGACGACAGCGCGTGCTGCACCGCGGCGGCGTCGATCCGGACCGAACCGGCGACCCCGCCGGCGGACCCGTCGTCCTCGACCACGGTGCCGACCCGACCGCCACCGAGCGTCGACAGCACCACGATCGCCAGGACCCCGAGCACCACCGCACCGCCGAGGACCCAGGTCCACGCCGTCACCGAGGTCTCGCGCGGGACATCCGCGCCCAGGGCGTCGAGCACGCCGGCACGCTCGTGCCACGCCGTGGCCGCCCACGGCAGCGTCTGGACGAGGATCGCCCCGACGCCGAGCACGAGCAGCGCGAGTCCGACCAGCACGAGCGCCGTCCGTCCGACGACGCGGTTCGTCGCGTTCATCCGTCCACCCGTCCGGTCGGCTGCACGCGGACCCGCGCGGTGACGCCGGGCTGCGCGTCGATCGCGGCGAACTCCGCGGTCACGGCGTCGGTCGCGGCGACCGCGGGGACGTCGGCACCCGCGGGTGGGCGGAGCACGACGTCGACGGTCCGACGGCCGACGGTGCCGACGGCCGCGTCCGGACCGAGCCGGGTGGCCGACCGTGCGGCCCGCGCGGCGGCCGATGCGAGCACCTCGTCGTCGACGACCACGGCGAGCCGCGACGACGACATCGCGTGCCGGGGGCGACGCTGCGGCAGGAGGCCCTGCGCGAGGAACACGAGACCGACCAGCGCGACGATCGCCGCGATGCCGACCACGACGGTCGCGTCGAGCCCGCGGGGCGCTCGGGCGGCGGCGTCCACGACCGCACGGGGGTCGACACCGAGCGCACGCTGGTCGAGGAACACGAGTGCGGCGGCGAACACGGCGGCCGCGGCGAGCACGAGGGTGACGAGCATCGCGACGACGACCGCTCCCGACCGCGAGGCGTTCGTCTCGCGGCGGACGATCCGGCGGTACACCCGGTCGTGGGTCGGGCCGGCCGGCAGGGAACGCTCGGTCACCGGACCCTCCTCGGGGTGTCGACGACGGACGACGAGAACGTCACGGTCACCCGTTCGACCTGTCGGCCGGTGATGGTGCGGAGCCGCTCGGCGATCGTGCCGCGGGCGCGGTGCGCCGAGGTGGTGACGGGTTCGTCGGGGACCGCGTGGCTCCCCAGCGCGGGGACGGCGAGCGGTGCGGTGATCTCGACCGCCAGCCCACCGCGGCCGTCGTCGGCGACCCGGGCACGCGCCTCCTGGAACGGCACCCGGAGTGCTTCCGCAGCGACCGCCTGCGCGGTGTGCACGAGGGCTGCCGAACCGATCCGGTCGGAGCCGGGGACCCGTCCGCCGCTGCCGGGACCGGCGACGGCGGGCGTGCTCACGACGAGCTCCGGCGTCCGCGCAGCACGTCGAGGAGTCGGCGCACGTCGACGTCGCCGGTGACGATGCGGGCGACGATCCCGCCCACGAGCATGCAGACGGCCACCACGACGAACGCCCAGGCGCCGAGCGTCACGGCGACGATCGCGAGCAGTGCGCCGACGCCCATGCCGACGACGGTGGCGTTCACCGGACGCGGCCCTCGGCGTCGTCGACGACACCGTTGAGGGCGGGGATGTTCACGTCGTTGATGGCGATGTTGACCTCGGCGACCTCGAGCCCGACGAGCTCGGTGACCGCGGTCGTGACGGCCGCGCGCACCGCGGTGGCGACGTCCATCATCGGCGTCGGGTAGTCCACGACGATCGTCAGGTCGACCGCGACCTGCGTCTCGCCGACCTCGACGCGGACGCCCTGGCCGAGCGCGCTCGAGCCGATCGCGTCACGGATCGCGCCGAACGCCCGGGCCGCGTTGCCGCCGAGCGCGAAGACGCCGGGGACGTCCCGGGCGGCGATGCCGGCGACCTTCGCGACGACCGTGTCGTCGATGATCGTCCGGCCCTTGGTGGTGACCTGCGTCGTCGTGGTGCCGGTCGTCGCGGTCCCGTCGACGCGGTTCGTCGTCGATGCCATGAGTGCCTCCGATGCAGTCTCGTCCTGGTGTCCAGCGAACACCATCGTGCCGTGCACCGCCCGGGAGCACGGCCCGGCGCGCGGAGCCCCGCCGGGCCGGCGCACGGTAGGTTCGGACCCATGCGCGTGGCGACCTGGAACGTGAACTCCGTCCGCACCCGAGTGGGTCGGATCGTCGACTGGCTGGTGCGCGAGGACGTCGACGTCCTCGGCATGCAGGAGATCAAGTGCAAGCCGGAGCAGTTCCCGGTCGAGGCGTTCGAGGCCGCTGGGTACCAGGTCGAGGCGCACGGCCTGAACCAGTGGAACGGGGTGGCCTTCGCCAGCCGACTCCCGCTCGAGGACGTCACCCGCGACTTCCCCGGCCAGCCCGGGTTCCTCAAGGGGCACGAGGGCCCCGACCTCCCGGTGGAGGCCCGCGCCCTCGGTGTCACGGTCGACGGCGTCCGCCTGTGGAGCCTCTACGTGCCGAACGGGCGCGAGGTCGGCGACCCGCACTACACGTACAAGCTCGACTGGCTCGGGCAGTTGGCCGACCGCACCTCGGAGTGGCTCACCGCGCACCCCGAGCAGCCGCTCGCGCTGATGGGCGACTGGAACGTCGCGCCGCTCGACTCCGACGTGTGGGACGTCTCGGTCTTCGAGGGGCACACGCACGTCACCGAGCCCGAGCGCGCGGCCTTCCGGGAGTTCGAGGCGCGTGGCCTGCAGGACGTCGTCCGCCCGATCGTGCCGGACGGCTACACCTACTGGGACTACAAATCCCTGCGCTTCCCCCGCAACGAGGGCATGCGCATCGACTTCATCATGGGCTCGCAGGCGTTCTCGGACGTCGTGACGGACGCCCGCATCCACCGCGACGAGCGGAAGGGTGACGCGCCGAGCGACCACGTCCCCGTGTCGGTCGACCTGGACCTCGAGACCTCGCTCGACGACGACCGGCCGATGATCTTCTGACGCCTTCTGTTACTCCCCGCGTCCGCCCTCGTTGAGCGGGGCGGACCCAGCGACGTACGTTGCCTGCACCGAACCCCTTCGAGAGCAGGTGAAGCCATGTCCCGCACGACCCCGTCGACGATCCTTCCGATCCAGCGCGTCATGGCCGACGCCACGCCCCGCGCCTGGAGGGACGGCATCGTCGTCGAGACACGCCCCGCCGACGTGGTGGTCGCGTTCCTCGACGGCGGCGTGACGCAGCTGCGGGTGGCGGACGCCGACACGCTCGTGTCGGTCGGCGACCCGGTCGCCCACCACCCGGCCGCGGAGATCCTCAGCGCCGGCGGTCGGAAGACCACCGCGCGCACCGCGTGACGCGTCAGGCGGTCATCGAGGCCATCATCGCCTCGCACTTCGCGACCATCTCGTCGCACGCCATCGCGCAGTAGCGGCACGACTCGTCCATGTCCGCGTGGCTGCGGCACTCGGCGGCACACGCCGTGCCCATCGCGACGCAGGCCGTGAGCATCGCGCGCATGCTGTCGACGTCCATGCCCATCGGACGCATCATCATCCGCATGCCGGTGTCGGCCATCATCGCCGTGTTCGAGCACATCGCGGCACAGGTGGCCATGTCGGCACCCATCTGCATGTCGCTCACGGAGCACATCGTCGCGGCCATCGACGCGGCGTTCATCGCCATCATCGTGTCCTGCATGAGCTCAGCGTCCATCGCCACGGGCATCTCGCTCGTGGACATGGTCTTCATCATCGCCATGGTGTCCATCGGGGACCTCCTCTTCCGTTCGGTGGCGCCCACGGTACGCGCCGCCCCGATGCGTCACGCGGCTACGGGTGCAGGAGCGCGGCGACCGCGACCAGCACCGGCACGGAACCGATCGTCGAGATGAGCACCACGTCCCGCGCGACCGGCACCGCCGCCCCGTACCGCTGCGCGTAGTTGAACACGTTCTGCGCTGCCGGCAGCGCCCCGAGGGTCGTGAGCACGAAGACGTCCTGGTCCCCCAGCCCGAACACGAACCGGGCGAACACGAACGCCACGGCCGGCATCACGACGAGCTTGATCGCCGACGCCACGATGACGTCCGTCCGGATCGCCGGGTCGCGGAGCGGGGTCGCACCGTGCAGGCTCATCCCGAACGACAGGAGGACCACGGGCACGGCGGCCGCGCCGACGAGCGAGAACGGCTCGAGCACGGGCGCCGGGAGGTCGATGCCCGTCGCCGAGAAGACCAGGCCCACGAGCGAGGCGATGATGATCGGGTTCCGGAACGGCCCCGAGACCCGGCGCCACCAGCTCCCGCCCGCCGAGGTCGCGGTGTCCAGGATCGTCAGCGCGATCGGCGCGAGCACGATGAGCTGCAGCAGGATGACCGGCACGACCGCGGTGGCCTGCCCGAGGACGTACACGGCGACCGGCAGCCCGATGTTGTTCGCGTTGACGTAGCTCGCGGCGAGCGCCCCGACCGTCGTGGTCGTGAGCGGCCGGCGCAGGACGACCCGGAAGACCACGCCGGCGCCGATGGCCACCACGACCGCGCTGAGCAGGGACACCCACAGCATCGGGGACAGCAGGACGTGGATGTCCGCCGTGGCGATCGTGTGGAAGAGCAGGCAGGGCATGAGCACGAAGAACGCGAGCCGGCTCATCACGAACTGGGCGTGCTGGCCGAGCAGTCCGATGCGTCCGACGACGTACCCGGCGGCGATGATCGCGCCGATGATCGCGAACCCGGTCAACACGCCACCCATCGGCTCCATCCTTGCACCATGTGACGTTGCTCAGACCGGAAATGCGAACGCATCGAATACCGTTGTGCCCACCATGACCTCGACGAACTCCAGCACGCTCACGCGTTCGACCGACTCCAGCCAGCCCCTCGTCCCCCTGCTCGAGGAGCGGTGGAGCCCCCGTTCCTACGACGAGACCGCGACGATCGACGACGCGGCGTACGACGCGGTCCTCGAAGCCGCTCGCTGGGCCCCGTCGGCCATGAACTTCCAGCCGCGCCGCTTCGTCGCCGGCCGCCGTGGCACCGAGACGTTCCGGAAGATCAACGAGAACCTGCTCGGCTTCAACGCCGCCTGGGCTTTCCGCGCCAGCGCCCTGGTCGTCGGCGTGCTCGAGACCGTGACCGAGGACGGCGACGAGCGTCCCTTCGCCCAGTACGACCTCGGCCAGTCCCTCGCGGCCCTGACCGTCCAGGCGCACGCCGAGGGCCTGCACGTGCACCAGATGGCGGGCATCGACGCCGAGGGCATCCGTGCCGCGTTCGACCTGCCGGAGCGGTTCCTGCCCTACACGGTCACCGCGATCGGCACCGTGGCCGACCCGTCGCAGCTCGACGACAAGGCTGCCGAGCGCGAGGTCGCCCCGCGGACCCGTCTCCCCCTCGACGAGGTCGTCCTCGTCAAGGAGTAGTCCTGCACCACCGCACGCGGCCGCATCCCCACCGGGGTGCGGCCGCTGCCGTGTGCGGCGGGGCGTAGCATGTACTGACATGCAGCACGACGCGAACACCCCCGGCCCCGAGATGAACTTCTACACCCGCAAGTGGGTCCGTCCGGAGGACCTCAACGCCAACGGCACCCTGTTCGGCGGCAGCCTCCTCCGCTGGATCGACGAGGAAGCCGCCGTCTACGCGATCATCCAGCTCGGCAACGGCAAGGTCGTCACGAAGTACATGTCCGAGATCGTGTTCGTGTCGTCGGCGCGCGAGGGCGACATCGTCGAGATCGGTCTCGTCGCCACCCGCTTCGGCCGCACCTCGCTGACGATGCGGGCCGAGGCACGGAACCTCTTCACGCACCGCAGCATCCTCACCATCGACGAGGTCGTGTTCGTCAACCTCGACGAGGACGGCTCCCCGGCGCCGCACGGCTACACCGACATCACGTACGACCGCGACCGGGTGCCCGCCACGCACCGCGCGTGACACCGCAGACATCGCGCAGCGCCGTCCGGGCAGGGCATCGCACCCGGCATGTGATCGGGGGCCTCTGGCAGGATCGGGGCATGACCACGCCCCGCCTCGTCGCCTTCGACCTGGACGACACCCTCGCCCCCTCGAAGTCCGCGCTCGACCCCCGGATGCTCGAGACCTTCGCGTCCCTGCTCGAGGTCGTGCCGGTCGCGGTGATCTCCGGCGGCAACTTCCAGCAGTTCGAGCAGCAGCTCGTTGCACCCCTGCGGCGTCGCGACGGGCTCGTGCTCGACGACCTGCACCTCCTGCCGACCTGCGGCACCGCCTACTATCGGTGGACCGGCGACGACTGGGCGCTCCAGTACGCCGAGGACCTCACCGACGAGCAGAAGGCGCGCGCCCTGGCCGCGGTCGAGGCCGAGGCAAAGGCCGCCGGGTTCTGGGAGTCCGAGACGTGGGGCCCCATCCTCGAGGACCGCGGTTCCCAGATCACGTTCTCCGCGCTCGGCCAGTCCGCTCCGGTGGACGTGAAGAAGCAGTGGGACCCGACGGGCGCGAAGAAGGACGAGCTCCGTCGGCGCGTCCAGGCCGAGCTGCCCGACCTCGAGGTCCGTTCCGGTGGCTCGACGAGCGTCGACATCACCCGCAAGGGCATCGACAAGGCGTACGGCATGCAGCGCCTGGCCGAGATCACGAGCGTCGCGCTCGACGACATGCTGTTCGTCGGCGACCGCCTCGACCCCGAGGGCAACGACTACCCGGTGAAGGCCCTCGGCGTCCCCTGCCACGCGGTCGAGGGCTGGGAGGACACCGACGCGTTCCTCACGGAGCTGATCCCCACCCTGCGCTGACGCGCCGACGGACGGGAGGCGCGGCGAACCACTCAGGGGATGCTGCGGACCGCCTCGACGAACGCCCGGATCTTCGCCTCGTCCTTCACGCCGCGCTCGGACTCGACCCCGCTCGACACGTCCACGCCGTCCGGGTCGAGCGACCCGATCGCCGCGACAACGTTGGCCGGCGTCAGCCCGCCCGCGAGGATCCACGCCTCGTCGACCTTCCCCGTGATCGAGGCGGGGTCGATGAGCCGCCCGCTGCCGGGCACCGCGGCGTCGAGCAGGAGCAGGTCGTGGTCGTACGACGCGCGCTGTTCCGGCGTCTCGGCCAGGTAGTCCTCGGCCGCGACCGCCCGGATCGTGAAGAACCCGGCGTCGCGGGCGCGCGCGAAGTCCGTGGCCGACTCGCCGCCGTGCAGCTGCAGCGTGGTGAGCCCCACGGCCGAGGCGATGCCGACGACCTCGTCGATCTCCTGGTCGCGGAAGACCCCGACCGCGTCGATGCCGTCCGGCACCCGCTCGACGAGCTCCTTCGCGAGGTCCGCCGTCACGGTCCGGGGGCTGCCGGCGGCGAAGACGAACCCGACCGCGTCCGCACCCGCATCGATGGCGGCGTCCACGGTCGCAGGGGTCGACAGGCCGCAGATCTTGATCCATCGCTGGTCGGTCATGCCGTCCATCCTGCCAGGGACCCCGGAGGTGCGGAGCGGCCGCCGGTACGGGGTGCGCGGCGGCCGTGCGACCGGCCTAGTGCAGGGTGCCGGCGACGTAGGACGCCCCGCAGGCGACCAGGACGCCGAAGGCCGCGAACGACCCGACGAGCACGTTGCGCCGCCGCCAGCGCCGCACGGTGACGAACGTCCCGCGCTTGGCGTGCCGGTGCGCGGCACGGTGCAGGCGGTGGTCGCGCTTGTGCTTCACACGCTGCGGTCCCAGCGGCACCGGACCGGTGATCTGGGCCGAACCACCGCGGAGGGCGTTCGCGATCGCCACCGCGGTCGGGCGGCGGTCGGGGTTGCGCGCGGTCATCTTCGCGAGGAGGTCCCGCCACTCCGGCGCGATGCCGTCCGGGATCTCGGGGTCGTGGCGGAGCCGTGCGAGTGCCGCCTCGATGAGGGTGCCGGAGTACTCCTGCTTGCCGGTCAGGGCCTCGAGCAGCACCAGTCCGAGCGAGTAGACGTCGGTGGCGAAGCCGATCGGTTCCCCGGCGACCTGCTCGGGGCTGAGGTACGCGGCCGTGCCGATGATGGTGCCGTCGTTCGTCAGGCGCGAGCCGTCGACGAAGTGGGCGACGCCGAAGTCGGTGAGCTTCACGGTGCGCGCGAAGCCCGACGAGCCCTCGTCGCTGATGAGGATGTTCGCCGGCTTGACGTCGCGGTGGACGATGCCGCGCGAGTGCACGTACGCCAGCGCGTCGGCCAGCTGGGCGCCGAGGTCGGCCACCTCGTAGTTGTGCAGGGCGCCCCCGGCGAGCCGGCGCAGGAGCGTCGTGTCCGCGATGAGCTCCATCACGATGTACCGGTGCGGACCGTCCTCGAAGTCGTGGGTGCCGGCGTCGTACAGCGGGATGAGCCCCGGGTGCGACAGCATGCTGAGCAGCCGGATCTCGCGCTCTTGGCGGACCCGGTCGGCCGTGGTCATCGACTCGGGCGTGGCGAAGAGCTTCACGGCGACGGCACGGTAGGTGTGCTCGTCACGTGCTTCGTAGACGGATCCCATGCCGCCCGTGCCGATGAGCTTCACGAGGCGGTAGCGGCCCGAGAGGACCGTTTCCGACCGTGTGTCGTTCAGCAGGGTCATGGCTGATGTCGTTCCGTCCGGAGCCGGTGTTCCGTGGCAGTTGCCAACGTGGTGACTCACCCACTACGGTACGCGGCCGCCCCGTGATCCGCGCGGACGTTATGACATCGTGATCGGCCCACTTCCCTGTGTTCATGCGGATGCATCGGGGTACAGTCCGACGTCCGAACAGGTGAGCGATCACGCAAGGAGGACACCATGGCGCTGTCGAAGGGCGACACCGTGCACTGGAACACGTCGCAGGGGAAGACGACCGGCACGCTCGTGCAGAAGCGGGTCTCGGACTTCGAGTTCGACGGCCAGTCGTTCAAGCCGAGCGACGACGACCCGTACTGGATCGTCGAGTCGGAGAAGTCCGGCAAGCGCGCCGCCCACAAGGAGTCGGCGCTGACGAAGGCGTGAGCGCTCAGTCGCCGGCGGGCTCGGCGCGACGACGGCCTCGGGCAGCCACTGCGCCGTGCTCGGTGCGCTGGTTCCGCTCGGCCCGGATGCGTCGGACCCGTCGGACGACGAACGTCACCACGACGACGGCGATCGCCACGTAGAGGACCCGGTCGATCCACTCGGTGTACTGCTCGACCTTGTCGTACTGGGTCCCGAAGGCCGCTCCGAGCAGCACCAGGGCGCTGTTCCAGATCCCGCTCGCGATGATCGTGAACACCGAGAACGTCCCGAGGTGCATCCGGTCCGCCCCGGCCGGCAGCGAGATGAGGCTGCGGACGATCGGCACGAACCGGCCGAAGAAGACCGCGCTCTTGCCGTGCCGGTGGAACCAGTCCGCCGCCTTGCGGAAGTCGTCCTCGTCGACGAGGGGCAGCTTGCCGAGCCAGCGCGTCGTCCGCTCGAAGCCGATGACGGCGCCGAGCCAGTACAGCACCAGTGCGCCGAGGTAGGAGCCGAGCGTCGCGAGCAGCAGGACGAGCACGAGGTTCATCCGGCCGGCACCCGCCAGGAACCCGGCCAACGGCAGGATCACCTCGGACGGGATCGGCGGGAAGACCGTCTCGACGAAGAGCATCAGCGCGACGCCCCACTCCCCCAGGGCGTCGATGAGCTGCAGCACCAGGCCGGAGAGCCCGCCCATCTCGGGGTCCGCGGCGGAGTCGCCGGCGGCGACGGTCATGGTGTGGGCAGGCGCAGCCACGGCAGTCGTCATCCCCCGATGGTGCCTGAGTGCCCTGTCAGGACCCGGCACGCAGCCTGGACGTCAGCCGAGTCCCATGTGCGTCGTCCGGACGTGGGTCAGGGAACGGGCGAGGGCGCCGCGGGCCACGGCGTCGCGGCCGACCGTCGACGGGACGATCTCGACGGGGTGCCGGAGCTGCGGCGTGACGATCTCGGTCAGGGCCTCGCAGAACACCGGGGCCGCGGGCAGGACCTCGCCCCCGACGACGACCACCTCGGGGTCGATCGTCGCGATGAGCTGCACGACCCCGGGCGCGACGTCCGCGGCGAGCGCCCGCACGGCCGCGGCGGCGTCCGGGTCGCCCTGCCCGGCCGACGCCATGACGGACTCGACGTCCGTACCGGGGGCGATCCGCGCCTCCAGTCGGGCGGGTGCGCCGGGCCAGCCGGTCGATGCCAGGCCGCCCATCTCGCCGGCCGCCCCGCGCGCACCGCGTGCGAGGGACCCGTCGACCAGGTAGGCCGCGCCGATCTGGCGACCCATCACCAGGTACAGGCCGTCCTGCACGCCGCGGAAGCGTCCCCACATCGCCTCGGCGGTGGCGGCGAGCTTGGCGTCGTTGTCGAAGAACGTGGTGGCCGTGGGGAACAGGTCGCCGATCCGGCCGGGGACCCGTCGCTCGACCCACTGCGGGACCGCGACGGTGTAGTCGATCTCGCCGGAACGGTCCACGACGGCCGGGACCCCGAAGGTGGCGGCGAGGAGCCGCGACGGGTCGGTGCCCTCGACCAGACGACGGACGACGTCCTGCACGCTCTCCCACGCCTGCTCGGCGGAGGCGAGGTCGGTGTAGACCTCCTCGACCCGGGCGAGCTGCCGACCGCGGAGGTCCGAGCGGAGCCCCACGATGCCGTGCAGACCGAGGTCGACCCCGAGCACCGACCCGGCCCCGGCGTCCGCGCGGAACCGCTTCGCGCGGCGACCCGCCTTGTTCGGCGTGGCGATCGCCTCGGCCTCGGTGACCCACCCCTCGTCGACGAGGTCGGCCAGCGCCGCCTCGACCGTGGGGCGCGACAGGCCCACGGTCTGCCCGAGCTCGGTGACGGTGTGCGAGCCGTCGTCACGGAAGAGCTCCGCGAGGAGCGCACGCGAGTTGATGAGTCGGAGCATCCCCGGTGTGCTGCCGACGACACCGTTCGGAAGCGTTGACACGGTCTCGTCCACGGCCATAGCCTCCATATTACGAAAGATCATTGAGGAATGGTGGACTCCGACATGCTCATCCCACGGCCGCGCCGCACCGAACCGGGTGCCGACGCCTTCGCGATCACCCCGTCGACCCGCATCGCCGCAGACGCCGCGAGCGAGTCGGTCCGACTGTACCTGCAGCAGACCCTGCGGGGGTCGACCGGGCTGCCGGTGCGCGACGCCGACGACGCGGCCGGGGTCGACACCGCGCGCACGGACGTGATCGCACTCCGTGTCGCCGACGACGACACGCTCCCCACCGGACCGGCCGGTGACCGCTCCGAGTCGTTCCGGCTGCTGGTCACGGCCGACCGGGTCGAGATCACCGGCGGGGGCCCGGCGGGCGTCTTCTACGGCGTCCAGGCGCTCCTGCAGTCGCTCCCGGCCGACGTCTACCGCAAGGGCCGGGTCGGCACCGGCCCGTGGACGGTCCCGGCGGTCACCGTCGAGGACGCCCCCGCGTTCGCCTGGCGCGGCGTCATGCTCGACGTCGCCCGGCACTTCCGCACCAAGCACGAGGTCATGCGGGTGATCGACCAGCTCGCCGCGCACCGGCTCAACCGACTGCACTTCCACCTCACCGAGGACCAGGGGTGGCGCATCGAGATCCGGAAGTACCCGCGCCTGACCGAGGTCGGCTCGTGGCGGAAGGAGTCGCAGGTCGGGGCGCACGTGCCGGACGCCGACGGGGTGCTGCACCCGGCGGCGTTCGACCGCCGTCCGCACGGCGGCTACTACACCCAGGACGACATCCGCGAGATCGTCGCCTACGCGGCCGACCGGTTCGTCACCGTCGTCCCCGAGATCGAGACGCCCGGGCACGTCCGCGCCGCCCTCGCCGCCTACCCGTCGCTCGGCGTCTCGGGCGAGCCGATCGACGTCTGGACGGAGTGGGGCATCGCCGAGGACGTCCTCAACGCCGAGGAGTCCACGATCGCCTTCTTCCAGGACGTCCTCGACGAGGTCATCGCCCTGTTCCCCTCCGAGTACATCGGCGTCGGCGGCGACGAGTGCCCCAAGGTCCAGTGGGAGGACGACCCCCGCACGCAGGAACGCATCCGCGAGCTCGGCCTCGACGACGAGGAGCAGCTCCAGGCGTGGATCATCGGCCGGCTCGCCTCCCACGTCGAGTCGCACGGGCGGCGGGCGTTCGGGTGGGACGAGATCCTCGAGGGCGGCACGCTGTCGAAGTCCGCGACCGTGCTCTCGTGGCGCGGGCTCACCGGCGCCCGGACCGCGGCGAAGCGGGGCCACGACGTGATCTCCGCCCCGGACGACCAGGTGTACCTCGACTACCGGCAGAGCGACCTCGAGACCGAGCCCATCCCGGTGTCGATCGTCCTGTCCGTCGACGACGTGTTCGCCTTCGACCCGGTGCCGGCGGACCTCACCGACGCCGAGCGCGCCCACGTGATCGGTGGCCAGGGCAACATGTGGACCGAGCACGTGGACACCGCCCGCAAGCTCGACTACCAGCTCTTCCCGCGGGTCACCGCCCTCGCCGAGGCGCTCTGGTCGGCCGACGTCACCGGGCCCCGAGACGTCGCCGAGTTCCGGGGGCGGCTCGCCGAGCACCTCGCTCGGCTCGAGGCGATGGGGATCGAGTACCGGCACGACGCCGGGCCGTTCCCGTGGGAGCAGCGGCCGGGGGTGCCGGGGCGGCCGCACTCGCGCGAGGAGCGTGCGGCCTACATCGACGCCGTCACCGCGAACATCGCGGACTGAGGCCCGGCCGCCCGCGCGCGCGCAGGCGCTGCGTTTCGTGAGCAGAAACGGTCGGGTCGTACGTGCCCACCCGACCATTCCTGCTCACGAAGTGCGGTGGTCGCGACCACGGACTGACGGACGGACGGGAGGCGCGGTGCCAGCCGGCCCCCCTCCCTCGCAGGCTCGGTCGGCGCGCCCCGCGCAACGCTTCGCGTTGCCGCTGAGCGGGGCGCGCCCGTCCGTCAGGTGGTGACGACCACTACACGGCGACCGCCACGCGGTCGTCCGCCGTCTCGGACACGGCTGCGTCCGCCGCCGGCGCCCGCCGCACCCACTTCTTCAGCCCGACGAGCACGAGCGCCGACACCACGGTGCCCGCGAGGATCGCGACGATGAACATCGCCACGTCCCCGATCGCGAAGAACACGAAGATCCCACCGTGCGGCGCCCGCGAGGTCACGCCGGCAGCCATCGAGATCGCACCCGTGACCGCGGCACCGACCATCGACGCCGGGATGACGCGCAGCGGGTCGGCCGCCGCGAACGGGATCGCACCCTCGGAGATGAACGAGGCACCGAGCAGCCACGCGGCCTTGCCGTTCTCGCGCTCGGGCTTCGTGAACCCCTTGCGGTAGAGCACGGTCGAGGCGAGCGCCAGGGCCAGCGGCGGGACCATGCCCGCGGCCATCACGGCCGCCATGATCTCGAACGGGACGACGTTCGTCGCGGATCCGGCGCCGAGGCCGGCGACCGCGAACGCGTACGCCACCTTGTTGACCGGGCCACCGAGGTCGAACGCCATCATCAGGCCGAGGATGATGCCGAGCAGGATCGCCGAGGCGCCGGACAGCGAGTTGAGGAACTCGGTCAGCTGGGTCATCAGCCAGGCGATGGGCCCGCCGAGCACGAGCAGCATGAGCCCCGAGGCGATGATCGACGCGAACAGCGGGATGATCACGACGGGCATCAGGCCACGCAGCCAACGCCAGGTCGGGATGCGGCCGATCCAGTAGGCGGCGGCACCGGCGATGAGACCACCGATCAGGCCACCGAGGAACCCGGCGTTCATGAAGACGGCGATCGAACCGGCGACGAAGCCGGGCGCGATGCCGGGTCGGTCGGCCATGGCGTAGGCGATGTACCCGGCGAGCGCTGCCACCAGGAACCCGAGCGACACGCCACCGATCTGGAACGCGGCGGCGCCGAGGTAGTACGCCAGACCCTCCGGCGGCAGGTTCAGGAGCGTGTAGTTCGTCAGCGTGTAGACCGCGTTGTTCTGCCCGGAGTCACCGTGGGTCAGCGCGATGCCGTAGCCGGCGAGCAGGAAGCCGAGCGCGATGAGGAGCCCGCCGCCCGCGACGAACGGGATCATGTAGCTCACACCCGTGAGCAGCCAGCGCTTGAGCGCCTGCCCGAAGTGCTCGTCCTTGGCGGTGCTCGAGCCGGCCTCGGCCGCGTTGCCGTGCACGCGTGCGGCGTTCGGGTCGTCAGCGGCACGGAGGGCCTCGGCGATCATCTTGTCCGGCTCGTCGACACCGCGCTTGACCGGGCCGGCCACGAGGGGCTTGCCGGCGAAGCGGCCACGGTCGCGGACGTCCACGTCGACCGCGAAGACGACGGCGTCGGCGCGGGCGATGAGGGCCGGGTCGAGCGGCTCGACCTGCGAGGACCCCTGCGTCTCGATGTGCATCTCGGCACCCGCGCGCTGGGCCGCGGCGACGAGGGCGTCGGCTGCCATGTAGGTGTGCGCGATGCCGGTCGGGCAGGCGGTGACGCCGACGAGCACCTTGCGTGCTCCGGCGGTGGACCCGGCCGCGTCGCCGTCCGCGGCGTGCGTGGCGGCGGCGGGTCGCGCCTCCTGGCCGGTGGCGGTCGCACTGGAGGCGCTGCTCGCGGTGCCGACGCCGGCCTGCGCGACCTCGCCGCTCACCTCGCGGTCGACGAGGTCCACGATCTCCTGCGGGGTGGCGGCGGCGCGGAGGGCGGCGGTGAAGTCCTCGCGGATGAGCGCACGGGCCAGGGTCGAGAGGACCGTGAGGTGGTCCTTGTCGGCCCCTTCGGGCACGGCGA
The DNA here is from genome assembly GCF_900113095.1 of Curtobacterium sp. YR515. Taxonomy (NCBI): domain Bacteria; kingdom Bacillati; phylum Actinomycetota; class Actinomycetes; order Micrococcales; family Microbacteriaceae; genus Curtobacterium; species Curtobacterium sp. YR515. Next base: position 850,466 of record NZ_FOOD01000001.1, read on the forward strand.
TCATGAAGACGATGTCGGCGTCGCCGTCCGGGGCGCCGAACGACACCGTCCGGGCGAGGCGGCTCATCGCCAGGGTCGGCTCGGAGACCGACGCGGACCGGGCGTGCGGGATCGCGATGCCACCGGGGACGCCGGTGCCGACGCTGGCCTCGCGCTTGATCGCGTCAGCGGCGAGGGAAGCCCCGTCCGCCGCGCGGCCGGTGGCGGCGACGCGGTCGGCGAGGACGCGGATGACGTCGCTCGAGGTGGCGCCGAGGTCCTCGTCGAGACCGACGAGCTGGACGCTGATGAGGCGTGGACTCGTGTTGACGGACATGGGTTGCTCCTTCGCAATGGCGCTGGGGGCGCGGGTGCTGCGGGGTTGAGTGTGTGTGCGGGGGTGGGTCAGGCGGGTTCGGGCGCTCGCTCGAGCGCTCGGACCTCGATGCCCGACGGGTCGGTGTGGTCGAGTGCGGGGACGTCGCTGCCAGGGAGGGCGGCGGCTGCCGCTCCGGTGGCGACGGCCTGGGCGAGGCGCTGCTCGGGCGACTGCCCGGCGACCTCGGCGAGCAGGTAGCCGGCGAGGGAGGAGTCCCCCGCGCCGACGGTCGAGCGCGCCACGATCCGGGGTGCTGCGGCCGCGTAGCTCCCGTCCTCCGTCACGAGGACGGCTCCGGCGCTGCCGAGCGTGAGGAGCACGGTGCCGACGTTCTTGTCACGGAGGCGCTGCGCCGCGATCGCTGCCGCGTCGACGTCCCGCTCGAACTCGTCCGGGTCGCCGCCGACGACCTCGGCGAGCTCCTCGGCGTTCGGCTTCACGAGGTCGATCCGCTCGCCCGACTGCAGCAGCGCGGTGAAGGGGACGCCCGAGGAGTCGACCGCGATCCGGACGTCGTCGCCGTGGCGCTGCCGGACGGCTCGGACGAGGACCGCGAGGGCGTCGTCCGGCAGCCCCGGGGGCAGGGAGCCGGCGAGGACCACCCAGCGTGCGACGGGTCCGGTCGCGGTGGCACCGGCGGTGTCGGCGACGAGGGCCGCGAGGTCCTCGAGGCGACCCGCGAGCGACGGACCGGGCTCGTTGAGCTTCGTCGTCGTGCCGGTCGGCTCGGTCACCGTGACGTTCGAGCGGAGCGGTGCACCGATCGGGAGGGCCGCGGTCGGGATCCCGCGCGTCGCGAGGCCGAGCAGCACCGGGTCGAGCTCGTCGCCGGGCAGCACCGCCACGGTGTCGCCGCCGCTCGCGACGACGACCCGGGAGACGTTGACGCCCTTGCCTCCGGGCTCGGCCGTGGAGCGGGTGGCGCGCTGGACGGCGCCGCGCTGGAGTTCGCCGGCGAGCTCGATCGTGCGGTCGAGGCTCGGGTTCGGGGTGACCGTGACGATGCGGGTGCTCAAGCTGCTGCGTGTCGTGTTCGTGTTCGTGTTCGTGTTCATGCGACGACCACCTCGACGTCGGCTTCGGCGAGCGCTCCGGCGAGGTCGGCCGGCGGCTCCTGGTCGGTGACGATCGTGTCGATCTCGTCGAGCCGGGCGAACCGCATGAGCGCCTCGACCCCGTGCTTCGCCGCGTCCGCGAGCACCACGCTGCGCCGGGCCGCGAGGACGTACGCCCCCTTCACCGCCGCCTCGTACTCGTCCGGCGTGCTCAGGCCGAAGCCCGCGGACAGGCCGTTCGTCCCGACGAAGGCGATGTCCGGACGCAGCGCGCCGATCTGCTCGACCGTGGCCGTCCCGACGGCGGCGCTCGTCACCCCGCGGACACGGCCGCCGAGCAGGTGCAGCTCGACGTGCTCGCTGTGCTGCAGGGTCGCGGCGATCGGGACCGAGTTCGTGATGACCGTGAGGGTCGCCCCGGCCGTCGCGGGCTCCCAGCGGGCGAGCTCGGCGGCGACCGCGGCGCAGGTGGTACCGGCGTCGAGGGCGATCGAGCCGGTGAAGGTCGGCGGGACGAGGCGCATCGCGGCCCGGGCGATGGCGGACTTGGCGGAGTTGTGCTGCCCCTCGCGCTCGGCGACGGAGAGCTCGACGACGCTCGATCGTCCGACCGGGACCGCTCCCCCGTGCACGCGGCGCAGGAGGCCGGCGGACTCGAGGGCGTCGAGGTCACGTCGGACGGTCTCGGTCGTGACGTCGAAGTGCTCGGCGAGGTCGGCCACGGACACGCGGCCGGCGTCCTGCAACGCTGCTGCGATCGCGTCGTGCCGCTCGGTTGCGTACATGCCCGAACTCCTTCGTTCCCGTGGGTTTCGAGAAGAGTACGTCCGGATGCCACACAAACGCAACCGTTCCGTGCCGGAACCAACACGGCCGCAGGTCGGCGGGCCCGCGGCCCGCCCGATCCCACCCAGGCCGGTCCCACCCACGGCCGAGGTCGCACGAACTGCCGCCCGCACGCCCCCCGAACGGGACATCGTGCGACCTCGGCGGAACGCAGACGGCAGGTCGTGCGACCTCGGCGCCGCCCCCATCCCCGCGCGCCCGACACACACCCTGGACACGACGACGCCCCGACCCGCCGAGGCAGGTCGGGGCGCGGTCGTCCCGGACGTCGAGCGCGTCAGCCCTTGACGGCCCCCGCGGTCATCCCACTCACGAGCCGCCGCTGCACGATGAGGAAGAACACCACCACCGGGATCGAGAACAGCACACTCGCCGCCATGAGCCCGCCGAAGTCCGTCCCCTTGTTCGTCGAGAACCCCGCGAGCCACACCGGCAGCGTGTACATCCCCTGGTCCTTGAGCATCACGTAGGCCGTCAGGTAGTCGTTCCACGCAGCGATGAACGCGAACACACTCGTGGCGATGACCCCCGGCATCACCAGCGGGAACAGCACGCTCCACAGGATCCGGAACGTCCCCGCACCGTCGACCTTCGCGGCTTCCTCGATCTCGACCGGCACCGCGACGAAGAACCCGCGCATGACCCAGATCGAGAACGGCAGCACGCTCGCGACGTAGGCCAGGATCAGCCCGATGTAGCTGTTGAGCAGCCCGAGCGACTGGAACGACAGGAACAGCGGGATGAGCAGAGCACCCGACGGGATCATCTGCACGAAGAGGATCGCCACGAGGATCGCCCGCCGGCCACGGAACCGGAAGCGCGACAGCGCCGCCGACGCCAGGAACCCGACGACGATCGACAGCAGCACGGCCGCCACGACCACGATCGCGGAGTTCCGCAGGTACACGAGGAACCCGTCCTGCGTCAGCGCCCGCGTGAAGTTCTCGAGCGTCGGCCGCAGCGGCAGCCAGATCGGCGTGAGGGTCGTCACTTCGTCCGACGGCTTGAACGCCGTGTTCACCATCCAGTAGATCGGGAACACCCAGACCAGGCAGAAGACCACCGCGATCGTGTTCGCCACGACCCGCGGCCTGCGTCGGCGCGCGCGCACCGGCGCGATCGGACCGGGCCTGGAGGCGCGCCCCGCCCCCGTGACGTCGGGTTGCGTCTCGGAAGCGGTCGCCCCGGTGACACCGGGCGTGGTCGTCGTCGTCACAGGTCTTCCTCCCCGCTCCGGACCAGCCGGCGGATGTAGTAGCTGGTGAGCGCCCCGAGGATCAGCGTCGAGATGACGGCGATCGCCGCGCCCTGCCCGTACGCGTTCGACACGAAGGACTTCACGAACGTCCAGATGCCGAGGGTGAGCGTGGTGTCCTCGGGCCCGCCCTTGGTGAGCAGCCAGATCTGGTTGAAGACGTTGAAGTCCCAGATCACCGAGAGGATCGTGACGAGCAGCAGCGTCGGCACGAGCGCCGGCAGGGTGATCGAGCGGTACATCGCCCACGCGGACGCCCCGTCGAGCGCCCCGGCCTCGTAGTACTCGGGCGCGATCTGGGACTGCGCGGCGTAGAGCGTCAGCGCGACGAACGGCACCGCCTGCCAGATCACGAGCGAGAGCACGATCGTCAGTGCCTGCCCGGGACTCGACGCCCAGTTGTCCTGCGTGTGGTCGCCGAACACCCCGAGCTGGGTGATGAGCCAGTTGAGCACGCCGTAGAAGGGCTGGAAGAGCCACTGCCAGACCAGGCTCGACGCGACGTTCGGCATCGCCCACGCCAGCACGAGCACGACGCTCACGACCGTGCGCATGACGACACCGAGCCGGGTCAGCAGCTGGGACACCGCCATGCCGATGCCGATGGTCCCGATCACCATCGCGCCCGTGACGAGCACGGTGCGCAGCATGACCGGCCAGAAGCTGGCGTCGGTGAGGACGTTCGTGTAGTTCGTGAAGCCGGCGAACCCGGCCTGCCCGGTGAAGATCGCCCGCAGCCCGTAGTCCTGGAATGAGATGACCACCAGGCGGACGAGCGGGTAGACGACGAGCGCGAGGAGCAGCAGCGCAGCCGGTGCGAGCAAGACCAGCGGCGCTCGGGACGAGGTGAGCGATCGACGTCCTGCGCGACCGCCCGGCCCGGTGGGACCACGACGCCCCGTCGACCCACGCCGGGTCCCCGGCTCGGCCTGCGCCGAACCGGGGACCCGCTCCGCAGTGGAGGTCATCGACTACTGCTGCGCGTTGAGCGCGGTCGTGAGGTGCTCCGAGAAGCCCTCGGCTGCCTGCTTCGGCGTCTTCCGACCGGTGGCGACGTCCGCGAACATCGTCTGGAACGTCGAGTCGCCCTCGATCGTCGCCCAGCCCGGGGTCGCCGGCGTCGGACGGCTCGTGGAAGCGGCCGCGAAGTACGGCTTGTGGAGCTCGTCCACGTCACCGGCGACCGCGTCGAGCAGCTGCGTGGAGTTCGGCTCCCAGCCGTCGACCCCGAACACCTGGTCCTGCTGGAACTTCTTCGAGGTGAGGATCTTCGTGTAGTACAGCGCGAGGTCCTGGTTGGCGGACTTCGACGGGATGCCGAGGTCGGAGCCACCGAGGAACACCGGCTGCGTCTTGCCCGCGGTGCTCGACGGCATCGCGAACGTGCCGATCTGGTCCTTGAGCTCGGGCTTCGCCGTGGTGATCGAACCGATCTCCCACGCTGACCCGAGGATCGCCGAGGTGTTGCCCTGCGCGAAGACGTCGGACTCGGCCGGCTTGTCGGTGTTGATGTCCTGCGTGGACTTCGCCGAGTACGAGTTCTGGAAGTCCTTCCACGCGGTGAGGCCCCTCACGGCGTCGGCGGAGTCGATCGCGCCCTTCCACTTGCCGTCCTTCTCGGTGGCGATCTGCCCGCCGGCGTCCCACACCCACTGGAGCCCGCCGTACCAGTACTGCCCCGGCATGTAGAACGCCGAGAAGTCCGCCTGCGGGTTCTTCGCCTTGACCTTGTCGAGGTCGGCCGTGAGCTCGTCGTAGGACTTCGGGACGTCGGTCACCCCGGCGTCGGCCCACATCTTCTTGTTGTAGATCACCGCGCGGTTGCCGGCGAAGAGCGGTGCGCCGTACAGCTTGCCGTCCACGGTCGCCGGGCCCTCGAGCCCGGAGAGCCACGTCTGCCCGTCGGCCAGCTCGTCCTTGTACGGCGAGAGGTCCATCAGGCCGCCCGTCGCCGCGTACACCGGCACCTGCGTGTTCCCGAGGTCGACCACGTCCGGCGCGTCCTTCTGCGCGAGGGCTGTGGTGAGCTTCGTGGTGATGCCGTCCCACTGCTGGAGCTGCAGCTTCACCTTGGCGCCGGTGGCCTTGGTGAACTGCTTCTCGGCGACGTCGAGGATCTTCGGGCTGAGGTCGCCGTTCATGATCCAGACGGTGAGGGTCTTGCCCTTGCCATCGGGTGTGCCGATGGACTTCGTGCCGCCGTCGGAAGCTCCGTTGCTTCCGGCGGAGCACCCGGTGAGGGCGAGCGCGCCTGCGAGGGCGAGCGCACCGAGTGCGGCGAAACGCGTGCGTGTCACGTTGACTCCCTTGGTCCGACCTTTATGAAAGGACGTTGCGTAATGGTGAGTAAAGACCCATCACGCGGGGATGTCAACCACGAATCGGCAGGCTGTGGACAATCGCGATCCGCATGTTTCCGGGGGATCACGGATGTGGAACGGATGATCGACGGCGCTTGACGAACTGGTCATGACCAGGCATGATCAGCACCCACGCTCAGGCGTCGAACGGCACCTCGCCGTGCTGGCTCACACCCGCACGCTGCCGGTAGGCCAGGTGCCCACCGAGGTACCCGCCGACGCCGACGACCGCGAGCCCCGCGAACCCGAGGAGCTTGCCTGCCCCGTGGTTCCCGGACTTCCGTTGCATCCACGACAGCCCGTACAGCGAGATGCCCACCCAGTTCACGGCCTGGTGCACCCAACCGGTGCGGAGTTGCTCACGATCGAGCTCCGACCAGTCGACGTAGCCGGCCACCGAGGCGCTGCCCGACGACACCAGCCCCACACCGACGAGGGTCTTCGCCGCCCGCGCGTTCCCCTTCCCGCCGATCAGGTCGAGCACCGCCGCCGAGATCCACGCACCCAGCGGCACCTGCACCATGAGCGGGTGCAGCGGGTGCCCGAACGGCACACCGTGGAGCATCTGGCGCAGTGCCTTCGGCTTCGCGAGGGCGTTCACCACGGAACGATCGATGTCGACGGCCTTGTCGAGCACGCTCGCGTGCTCGACGGCGTCGGTGAGGCGACGGAACGCTCGGATCTCAGGCATGCCCTGGACCGTAGGCCGGGCGAGACCGGAGCGTTCACAGCGCGCCAGCGCTGTGCTCCGGTCTCGCCGAGCGAGCCCGCGAGCGAGGCGGTACCGGTCCCAGGAACCGGCACCGCACCTCTCCCCACCGGCACGGCCGAGCGGCCGCTGGCGCGTCCGCCCGGAACCGGCGGCGTGGGCCCCGCCCGTCACGTCCAGCGCGCCGCCTACTCCTCGACGATCTCCGCGAGTTCGAACGGCTCCACCGTCAGCTCGTCGCCGCCTGCGGCGACGTCGACGCGGACGGTGTCCCCGTCACGCACGTCACCGGCGAGGATCGCCCGCGCCAATCGGTCGTCGATCTGCCGCTGCATGAGCCGACGGAGCGGACGCGCTCCGTACACCGGGTCGTACCCGCGCTCGGCGAGCCAGGCCCGGGCGTCCGGGGTGACGGCCAGCTCCAGTCGGCGGTCGGTCAGCCGGCGTGCGAGCCGGTCGACGTAGAGCGACACGATCTGGCCGAGGTCCTCCTGCGTGAGCGCCTGGAACACCACGATGTCGTCGAGTCGGTTGATGAACTCGGGGCGGAAGGCCTGCTGGACGAGCTCGCGGACAGCCTCCTCGCGCTGCACGTCGGTGATCGACTGGTCGGTCATGAACTGCGACCCGAGGTTCGACGTCAGGATGAGGATCGTGTTCCGGAAGTCCACCGTCCGGCCCTGACCGTCGGTCAGGCGGCCGTCGTCGAGGACCTGCAGGAGCACGTCGAAGACCTCGGGGTGGGCCTTCTCGATCTCGTCGAGCAGCACCACGGAGTACGGGCGACGCCGGACGGTCTCGGTGAGCTGCCCGCCGGCCTCGTAGCCGACGTACCCGGGCGGGGCCCCGATGAGCCGCGCGACCGAGTGCTTCTCGCCGTACTCGCTCATGTCGATCCGGACGAGTGCCTTCTCGTCGTCGAACAGGAACTCGGCGAGCGCCTTGGCCAGCTCGGTCTTGCCGACGCCGGTGGGGCCGAGGAACAGGAACGAGCCCGTCGGACGGTCCGGGTCGGAGATGCCCGCGCGGGTGCGACGGACCGCTTCCGACACGGTCGAGACGGCGGAGCGCTGCCCGATGATCCGTCGGCCGAGTTCGTTCTCGAGGTGCAGGAGCTTCTCGGTCTCGCCCTGCAGCAGGCGCCCGAGGGGGATGCCCGTCCACTGCGCGATGACGGCGGCGATGTCCTCGTCGGTGACGCTGTCGTTCACCATCCGGTCGGCCTGCTCGGCTTGTTCGGCGGCGGCGAGCTCGGCCTCGATCCGGGGCTTCTCGCTGTACTCGATGCGCGACACGAGTTCGTAGTCGGCCTCGCGCTGCGCCCGCTGTGAGCGCATGTTGAGGTCGTCGAGCTGCTGCTTCAGTTCACCGATGCGGTTGAGACTGGCACGTTCGGCCTGCCACCGCTGCTCGAGTTCGCCGAGCAGGGTCTCGCGGCTCGCGAGCTCGGCCCGCAGCGTCTCCAGCCGGGCCTTCGACGCGTCGTCCTTCTCCTGCTTCAGCGCGAACTCCTCGACGCGCAACCGGTCCACCGTGCGCTTGAGCTCGTCGATCTCGACCGGGCTCGAGTCGATCTCCATCCGGAGCCGGCTCGCGGCTTCGTCGATGAGGTCGATCGCCTTGTCGGGCAGCTGCCGCCCGGAGATGTACCGGTTCGACAGGCTCGACGCGGCCACGAGCGCGGAGTCGTTGATCGTGACCTTGTGGTGCGCCTCGTAGCGCTCCTTGAGGCCGCGGAGGATCGCCACGGTGTCCTCGACGCTGGGCTCCCCCACGAAGACCTGCTGGAAGCGCCGTTCGAGGGCGGCGTCCTTCTCGATGTACTCGCGGTACTCGTCGAGCGTCGTCGCGCCGATGAGCCGGAGTTCACCGCGCGCGAGCATCGGCTTCAGCATGTTCGACGCGGCCACGGAACCTTCGCCGCCACCGGCGCCCATGAGCGTGTGCAGCTCGTCGATGAACGTGATGACCTGCCCGTCGGAGTCGTTGATCTCCTTGAGCACGGCCTTGAGCCGCTCCTCGAACTCGCCGCGGTACTTCGCGCCGGCGATGAGGGCGGACATGTCGAGCGACACGAGCCGCTTGTCCTTGAGGGAGTCGGCGACGTCACCCGCCACGATGCGCTGGGCGAGTCCTTCGACGACGGCCGTCTTGCCGACGCCGGGTTCCCCGATGAGCACGGGGTTGTTCTTGGTGCGACGCGTCAGCACCTGGGAGACGCGCCGGATCTCGGCGTCCCGCCCGATCACCGGGTCGAGCTTGCCGTTGCGGGCGATCGCCGTGAGGTCGACGCCGTACTGCTCGAGGGCGGTCTTCTGTCGCTCTTGCGAGTCAGGAGCGCCCTGGAGGTTCGCCATGCGTTCCGTCCTTTCGTTGCGGTGGTCCTGTAGTTGAGTCTACTCCACTCAACTTGCGTTCGCAGCGGGAGATTCCCGCCGCGGGTTCCGGATGCCGACGGCACTCACGAGCGCGCCGGCGAGGAGCAGCAGCGCCATCACGACCATCGCGCGGTGGAGTCCCTCGACGCTCACGGCACCGCCGAGGACGATCCCGGCGAGCGCGACCATGACGAGCCCGGCGATCCGGGCGATCGCGTTGTTGACGGCCGAGCCCGCACCCGCCTCGGACTGCGGGACCGACCCGAGGACCGCACTCGTCAGCGGCGTCACCATCAACGCGATCCCCGCTCCGACGAGCACCAGACCGGGGAGCACCGACCACCAGTACCCGATCGGCTCGTCACCGGCGAAGAGCAGCAGGAGCGCCCCGACCGCGGCGATCGCTGGGCCCGCGGCCATGAACCACCGCGGACCCCAGCGGCCGGCCAGCGACCCGACCGTGGTGGAGAGGAGCAGGAGCATCACGGTCGGGGGCAGCGTCGCGAGGCCGGCGAGCCAGGCCGGGAACCGCCAGACCTCTTGCAGGAACAGCGTCACGACGAAGAACACCATCCCGAGGGCCCCGTAGATCGACAGCGTCGCGAGGTTGCCGACGGTGAAGTTCCGCGCACGGAAGAGCTCGAGCGGGACGAGTGGTGCACCGTGCCTGCGGGTGACGCGGAGCTCCCACGGCACGAACGCCACGAGCGCGGCCCCTCCGAGCACGAGTGCGGCGAGGACGACCGGCGCGCCCCACCCGAGGCGCTCCTGCTCGATCAACCCGAGGACGACACCGCCGACCCCCACGACCGCCAGCACCGCGCCGACCACGTCCACGTGCGCCCGCGGCCCCACCCGGACGTCCGCCGAGATCCGCGACACGAGTGGGATCGTCACCGCGATCGGCACCGCCGTCAGCACGAAGATCCACCGCCAGCCGATGCCGTCCACGACGAAGCCGCCGACGACCGGACCGAGGATCGTCGCCGCGCTCGACCACGCCGTCCACGTGCCGATCGCCTTCGCCTGGGCCGTACCGCGGAACGCCGCCACGATGAGCGCGAGGGCACTCGGGGTCACGAGCGCACCACCGACGCCCTGCAGCGCCCGGGCGACGATGAGGACCTCGCCCATGGGGGCGATCGCACACACGATCGAGGCGATCCCGAAGACCACGAGGCCCCACGTGATGATGCGGACGCGGCCGAACAGGTCGGACAGACTGCCGGCCACGAGGATGAGCGAACCGAGCGTCACGAGGTACGCGTCCACCGTCCACTGCTGCACGACCAGCCCCCCGCCGAGTTCGTCGCGGATGGCGGGGAGCGCCACGTTCACGACGCTCGAGTCGAGTCCCACGACGAAGGACGACAGGATCGCGACGACGAGCACGACACGGCGGTCGTCGCGGAGCGGGGCCGTGGCCGCCGGGGCTGGGGTCGTCATGTGCCCATCCTCCGCCACCGCGCGCGGTCCCGCCTGCCCCTGGGAGGACCTGTGGACAACTCGCCGGACACGACGAAGCCCCCGCGACCGATGGGGTCGCGGGGGCTGCCGACAGGACGGGGCTGGGGTCCTAGTTCCTGGAGTCCGAGTTCGGCTGGACCGACGGGCCGGGGTTGACGACCGGCTGCGGAGCCGGCTCGGCCGCGGTGTTGGTCACGGTCGTGGTCTGCACGCCGGGGTCGGTGCCCTTGGCCTTCTTCTCGTCGTCGCCCATCTCCTTCTTGAAGATGTTGATCGACTGCCCGAGGCCCTTGGCGAGTGCCGGGAGCTTGGTCGCACCGAACAGCAGGATGACGATCCCGAGGATGATCAGCAGGTGTACGCCACCGAGGTTTCCGAGCATCATGACTCCTTGAATCTGGATCTGGTCGCCGTCTCCGAGTCACCGTCGACGCGTGCGGCGGAAGTCCGTCGTGCACCCATCGTAACTCGCACCGGTCGGGAAACCCAGGCCGGGCACCCGAACGGACACCGTTCGCACAGGCAGCACCCCCGGACTGCCGTTGCAGCCCGGGGGTGCGCGTGCCGGTCGCGGGTCAGGCGCGACCGGGTCAGTAGGCGCCTCGGGAGCGCAGCACGGACGGGATGGTCCGGGCGAGGATGACGACGTCGTGGACGAAGGACCAGTTCTCGACGTAGTGCAGGTCGAGTCGGACACCGTCGGCCCAGTCGAGGTCCGAGCGGCCGCTCACCTGCCAGAGCCCGGTGATGCCCGGGGTCACGAGCAGCCGACGGTCGGCGAAGTCCTCGTACAGGGCGACCTCGCGCGGGAGGGCGGGTCGGGGGCCCACCAGGCTCATCGAACCGGTCAGGACGTTCCACAGCTGCGGCAGCTCGTCGAGGGACGTCCGACGCAGGAACGCACCGACCCGGGTGATGCGCGGATCGTGCTTCATCTTGAAGAGCGGCCCCGCGCCCTCGTTCGCCTGCTCGAGCGCGGCCATCCGGGCTTCGGCGTCGACGCACATCGTCCGGAACTTGAGGATCGGGAACTCCCGCCCGTCGCGCCCCACGCGGGTCTGGCGGAAGAACACGGGGCCACGGTCGTCTGCGCGGATGACCAGGGCGATGACGGCGAACATCGGCGCGAGGAGCAGCAGACCGATGCCGGCGCCGACGACGTCGAGCGTCCGCTTGCCGATCCGCCGCCGGTAGTCGGGCGTCTCGACGTGCATGAGCGGCAGGCCGTCGACGGGTCGTTCGTGCACCCGGCCGGCAGCGATGTCCGCCAGCGGCGAGGACACCACGAGTTCGACGCCGTGCGCTTCCAGTTGCCATCCGAGCCGCCGGAGTCGCTCGTGCCCGCCCCGGATCGCGCCGGCGACCACCACGGCGGCCACGGGTTCGCTCTGGGCCCGGTCGAGGACGGCGTCGACCCCGTCGATCACCGGGACACTCGTGTCCCCGAGGGGCACCCGGGACCCGGCCCGGACACAGTCGGAGATGACCGCCCGGACGCGGTACCCCGCCGCGGGGGTGGCCGCGATGCGCCGTCCGACGTAGGTCACGTCGTCGAGGTCGCCGACGAGCAGGACGTCCTGCAGCCCCTCGCCCCGGCAGCGACGTCGAGCGAGCACGGTCCGGACGGCCTTCCGACCGATCGCGAGGAGGAGCAGCCCGAGCGGGAACGCGATGGCGACGTAGCCGCGGGCGAGGTCGACCTGGACGGCGTACGCGACCCCGGCCACCGTCGCGACGGTGACGAGGCTCGCGGTGATGAGTCGCCGGAACTCGTCGCCGCCGACGCCGACGATGCGCGGGTCTCGGCTGCGGGACACCGTGAGCAGGACCATCCAGGCCACGATCATCACAGGGGCGACCACGAACTCGGTCCACCCGGCAGCGCTCGAACCCGCGGGGAGCTCACCGGGGAACCGGACCACGTGGGCGACGGCGAACGCGACGAGCAACAACCCCAGGTCGAGCCCGGCCAGGCCGAAGCCCGTCGCACGGCTGCGGCGGGTCCGGCTGCGGGTGGGACGCCCGACGACCTCGACGGAACGGGACACCGCGCTGAGCGGTCGCATCGCGAGTGACATCGGGAGCCCTCCTGTCGGCCACCGGCCGGGGAAGGACCGACCGGGTGCCGCCGTCATGCGGGAGGACGGAACGGCACTCCAATCAGAATATCACGCTGGAGTTCTGCATATCAATGGTCGAGCACGTCCGCGAGCGTCCACGCCACGGGAGCCGCAGTGAGCGCCGGGATGTCCGCCTCGGTCACGCCGCGCAGTCGGTAGGCGACACGCTCCCCCGGCAGCAGGGTCATGAACCCGCGGTCGACCGTGCCCCCGGGTGCGACCCGGTCGGGCTGGAAGAGGAGGTCCCGCACGAGGCCCTCCGCCTCGACGACGAGGTCGAGGCCGTCGCCGTCGGGAGCCGCGGTGAAGGCGGTCCGGTACCGTGCCGGCTCCCAGCGCATGTCCTTGTCGGGTCCCGGGGTCCACACCGCCCGTCGCCAGTCCATGTCCGCGACGACGAGCTCGTTCGTCGGGTCGTCCACCACGCCGACCGACTCCGGCAGTGCCACCACGGCGACACCGGCGGCGGACGGGCGGACGGGGAGCGACGCCTCGGCGAGGACCGTCCCCGCGAGGGTGACCCGCCGCACGCGGACGACGCTGTCGTGGCCCGTGCGGGTCGAGCGGACGGCGACCTCGATGGGCGCGTTGCCGAACGACCCGGGCGACACCCCGAGCGAGAGCGTGTCCGCCAGATCGCCCAGATCGGCCGTCTCACCGACGGAGGCCGACGTGGTCGGGCGATCCGCGCCTCCTGGCTGCCCCGACGGCTCGCCCGCAGAACCGGACGCGCCCGCCGGAGCGGACCCGCCCGCCGGACCCGACCCGCCCGCCGGACCCGACCCGCCCGCCGGACCGGACGCGACCACAGCCGCGACCGAGGACACCGGACGGATCGTCAGCAGCACGTCGTCGTAGAGCCGCCGCAGCTCGTGCGCGAGCGGCTTCAGCCGCCCGGCCGAGTCGATCGCCGACCACGACGACACCGGCCAGAGGTCGTTCAGCTGCCACACGACGACGCCGGTGTTCCGCGGCCAGTGCGTCCGCCAGTGCTCGACGCCCGTCGCGATGGCGCGCGCCTGCTGCAGCTGCGTCAGGTAGTGCCACCGGTCGAACTCGGCCGGCGCCACGGAGCCGAACCGCGGCTCGAGGCCCCGCGCGAGCTTCCCCATGCCGTCCGCGGCCTTCTGGTGGTGGACGACCCCGGGCGAGTCCACTGCGAGCGGCGAGTCCCGCACCGCGTCACGCAGCGTGCGCCACGCGGGCGGTGCCTGCCAGCCGAACTCCGAGACGAACCGCGGCACCGAGTCGCGGTAGGCGGTGTCCGGGAGCCGGTTCCAGACGTCCCACGAGTGGTGCGTCTCGTGGTCGACGTCGTTCGCGGGGAGCGACTCGGAGCCCGACCACGGCGAGGCGACCGTGTAGAAGCGCGAGGGGTCGACCGCGTCGACGATCGTCGGCAGCAGGTCGAGGTAGTAGTCCAGGCCCCAGCCGCGGCCCTCGAGCGATGCCTCCCAGCCGTCGACCTCGTGCAGCCAGATGTTCTCGTTGTTGCCGTTCCAGAGCACGAGCGAGGGGTGCCGTGCGAGCCGGGCGACGTTGTCCCGGGCCTCGGCGATGACCTCGCTGCGGATCGGCTCGCCCTCGGGGTAGGCCGAGCAGGCGAACGGGAAGTCCTGCCAGACGAGCAGTCCGAGCTCGTCGCAGACCTCGTAGAAGTCGTTCGACTCGTAGACCCCGCCGCCCCAGACCCGCACGAGGTTGACGTTGAGGTCCGCTGCCGCGCGCAGACGGTCCTCGACCCGGTCGCGCGACACCCGCGAGACGATGACGTCGTCCGGGATCCAGTTCACGCCGCGGACGTCGATGAGCGTGCCGTTGACGTGCACGTTGAACGGCTTGCCGATGCTGTCGGACGTCGTCTCGATGCGCGTCGAGCGGAAACCGGTGCGGAACGTCGAGCGGTCGAGGACCTCGCCGTCGACCGTCTGCAGCTCGACCACGACGTCGTACAGGTCCTGCGCGCCGTAGCCACGCGGCCACCACCGCTGGACCTCCGGCACCCGCACGGTGACCACGGTCTCGTCGTCGCGCGGGGTCAGCTGTGCGCGGGAGCGCTGGCGGGTGGTGCCACCCTCGGCCGTCGCTCCGCTGACCGTCACGACGAGCACGAGGTCGTCGTCCTCGCCGTCCTGGTCGAGGTCGTTCAGCCCGGAGCGCTCGACGGTGATGTGCGCGTCCAGCACGCCCTCGCCCGCCTCGACGTCGACCAGGGGCCGGACGTCGCGCAGCCTGGCGGTCGACCAGCGCTCGATCGCGACCGGTCGCCACGGGCCGCTCGTGACCGCCGTCAGCCCCCAGTCCCACCCGAAGTTCGACGCCATCTTGCGGATGTACGGGAACGGTTCGTCGTAGGGCCCGGGCATGCTGCCGGCCTTCGCCGCGACGCGTCCGGCCTCGCGGTAGGGCGACTCGAACAGGAGCTCGAGCGTCTTCTCCCCGCGGCCGACGCCGCCGGTGCTGTCCCGGGCGTCGAACCGGTAGCGGCGGTGCATGTTCCGCGTCGTCCCCACCACGACGCCGTCGAGGCTGAGTTCGGCGACGGTGTCGAGCCCGTCGCACACGAGGTCCACGCGCTCGAAGCCTCGCGGGTCGACGTCGACGGTGCGCTGGTAGGACCAGTCGGCCCGGCCGACCCACTTGGCGCCGTCCTCGTTCCGGTCGAACGTGGGGTCCGCCAGCAGCCCCTCGCGCTCGAGGTCGGTGTGGACCTGCCCCGGCACGGTGGCGCCGATGGTCCGGCCCACGACGTCGGCCGGCGCGCCTGCTGGCGGCGCCTCACCCGCCATGGTCACGGTCCAGCCGTCGCGGAGTTCCTCGCGTTCGAGGGTCATGCGGGTCCTTCTCTTCGGCGGACGGGTTGGTGTCCGCTGCGGTCGGGACGCCGGCCGGGGGCCCGCCTCGTGGCCGGGTTCTCGGCCGGGAGGCGCGGCACCGGTTGCCCGGGCGTCGTCGCGTCGCGCGCGCGGAACGCTGGTGCGGTCGCGCGTCGGGGTGCTCGGCGATGCTAGTACGGCGACCTTGCAGGACTGCGAGTGGCAGGCTGGAAGACGTGATCAGTGTTGCACTCGCCACCGCCCTGCGCGACGCCGGCCTGCGGTGGCACCCGACGACCGGTGACCGGTTCGTGATCGACAAGCCGGGTGTCGACGACGACGTCTACACGGTGTCCGAGATGACCGTGGAGCGGCACGACTACCCCTCGGGGACGGTGCTCGGGTTCAACGGGACGACCGAGTGGGCGCTCGACTCGGTCGACGCCGCGGAGTCCCTCTGGCTCCCGCGCGAGGACCAGCTGCGTGGGCTGCTCGGGCCGGCGTTCGTGTCCCTGTCGGCGGGGTTCACGGTGGTCGCGACCGTCGACGGCGCTGATCGTTCCTTCACGTCCGACGACGCTGCGGAGGCGTACGGGCTGGCCCTGCAGGCGTACATCACGGCGGCGCTGGCGTAGCGGGGTACGCCGGGCGGCGGCGGCTCGCCCGGGCTGAACGTTGCCGGAATGCCTGCTGGGTGGCCTTTGGTTGACTCGGATCATGACCGTTCCGAACATCACCCTGAACGACGGCAAGACCATCCCGCAGCTCGGCTTCGGCGTCTTCCAGATCGACCCCTCCGAGACAAAGGCCGCCACCCTGGCCGCGCTCGAGGTCGGCTACCGCCACATCGACACCGCCGAGATGTACGGCAACGAGAAGGAGGTCGGCGAGGCCATCGCTTCGTCGGGCATCCCGCGCGAGGAGATCTTCGTCACGTCGAAGCTCAACAACGGCTTCCACGACCCCGAGGCAGCGCTGGAGAACGGCAAGAAGTCGGCCGACCTGCTCGGCGGCTACACCGACCTCTTCCTCATCCACTGGCCGCTGCCCACCGTGTCGGACTTCGTGCCGACGTGGAAGGCGATGGAGGAGCTCTACCGCGGCGGCACCGCCCGCTCGATCGGCGTGAGCAACTTCCAGGCCCACCACCTCAACCGCCTCGCCGCCGAGACCACGATCACCCCGGCCGTGAACCAGATCGAGGTGCACCCGTACCTCACGCAGGACGAGCTCCGCGCCTACGACCGCGAGCACGGCATCGCGACCGAGGCCTGGTCGCCCATCGCGCAGGGCCTCGTGCTCGACGACGAGACGATCACCCGCATCGCCGGCAACGTCGGCAAGTCCGCGGCGCAGGTCGTCCTCCGCTGGCACATCCAGCGCGGCGACATCGTCTTCCCGAAGTCGGTCACCCGTGCCCGCGTCGAGGAGAACTTCGCGATCTTCGACTTCGAGCTCTCCGACGAGGACATGACGGCGATCTCGTCGCTCGACAAGGGGCACCGGACGGGTCCGGACCCGGACACGTTCGACTACGTCCCGGCCTGATCGGGCAACACGACGAAGGGGCGGCCGCCGAGCGGTCGCCCCTTCGTCACGCTCGCCGCGACGCCGTCACCGTGAACTTCGGCGTCCGCACCACCTGCCGCGTCGCCCCCACGAACCGCTCCAGCACCGGCCGGTACCGCAGGTGCGAGTTCCAGACGCACCACAGTTCCCCGCCGGACTGGAGGATCGTGGCCGCGTTCCGGAACATCGCCTCGGCCGCGTCCGTGGTCACGGTCGTGTTCGCGTGGAACGGCGGGTTGCAGAGCACGAGCTGCGCGGAGCCCTCGTCGAGTTCGTCGCCGGCGTCACTCCGGACGACGAGCACCCGGTCCGCCACGCCGTTGGCCTCGGCCGTGGCGATCGTCGATGCCACGGCGATCTGCGACACGTCCGTGGCGATCACCCGGATGCCCGGTCGACGCCGCGCGAGTGCGGTGGCGATCACCCCGTTCCCGCAGCCGAGGTCGACGGCGGTCCGAGCGCCGGGCACCGCATCGTCCATCGCGTCGAGCAGCACCCGGGTGCCCTGGTCGAGCGAGGTCCCGGCGAACACCCCGCCGTGGGCCACGAGCGTCATCCCGAGGTCGTCCACGTGCACCGACCGCGGCCACGGGTTCGTCGCGTCCGCCCGGGTCGCCTGGGCGCGGAGCGGGTCCTGCGCGATCAGCAGCCGCGACTTCCCACGGCCGCGGGACGCCGTCACCTCGCCGAAGTACCGGCGCAGGACGTCGTTCTGCGAGAGGTTCATGTGCTTCGACACTCCGCCGCACAGCAGCACGACGTCGGGCGCGGCGAACCGGGCGACGGCACGGGCGAGCTCGTCGAGCCGGTCGTTCGACTTCGACAGCCGGAGCAGCACGAGCCGGACGTCGCGGAACGCCTGCTCGAGCGACGAGGGGTGGTGGAAGCCCCGGCGTCCGAAGGTGCCGGCATTGGCCTCGAGCGCACGCACCCCGACGAGGGAGTCCTGCACGACCCGGACGTCCGACGCACCGTGCACCGTGATCGCCCCGAGGGTCAGCACCCCGTACCGGTCGTCGACGACGGCGACCTCGCCGGGCTGCCGGAGCGCGTCGCCGTGCACGTGCGGCGCCTCGTCGAGGATGAAGCGGTCCGTGCCGTCGATCGCGATGAGGTCCGGCGCGTCATCGTCGCGGCGGCGGAAGAAGTCGGCGAAGTCCGGTGGCACGGCGCCAGCGTACCGATGGTCCCGGTGGGGACGGGTCAGCGCGGCCCGCGGTAGAGCACGATCTGCGTGTTCCGCTGCGGCCGCATGCCGGCACGGAGCGGCACCGCTCCGCCGGTGGTGGTCGCCGCGAACACGCGGGCGCCCGGTCGGCTGATGAGCTGGTCGGCGAGGGCCGTCTCCAGCTCGCTGACGCGCGCACGGAGCGCGCGGTTCTCGTTCTCGAGTTCGAGGACGCGGCGGATCCCCTCGAGCGAGACGCCCTCGGACCCGAGGCGTGCGATCTCGCGCAGCTGCGCGACGTCGTGCATCGAGTACCGGCGCGACCCGCCGCGCGTGCGGCCGGGCACGACCAGGCCGAGCCGGTCGTACTGCCGCAGCGTCTGCGGGTGCATCTCGGCGAGCTCCGCCGCCATCGCGATCGCGAAGACGGGCGAGTTCTCGTCCATGTCGGTCATGGCGTGTTCCTTTCCGTCGTTCGCATGGTCTGGAAACCAGACTGGAGGCACGGCGCGCGTTCCTGACGGAGCCGCGCCGCGCCTCCAGGCCGGGTCTACTGCTGGTGGTGCGCGCGGCTAGCTGCGCGCCTTGGCGAGGAGGTCCGCACGGGGGTCCTCGTCGGGCAGGGCCTCGGCGAGGGCCTCGACCGCTTCCCGCTGCTTGTCGGTCAGGTGCGACGGCACCGCGACCTGGACGGTCGCGAGCAGATCGCCCGTCCCGTTCTTGGTGGCGACACCGCGGCCCTTGACACGGAGGACGCGACCCGACGGCGTGCCGGGTGCGACCTTCAGCTTGACGGTGGAGCCGCCGAGCGTCGGGACCTCGATCGTCGCGCCGAGCGCCGCCTCGACGAACGTCACGGGGACGTCCAGCCGCAGGTTCTGCCCGTCACGCTCGAACACCGGGTGCTTGCGGACGGTGACGGTGACCACGAGGTCACCGGCCTCTCCGCCGTCGGGCGAGGGTTCGCCGCGCCCACGGAGCCGGATCTTCTGCCCGTCCGCGACCCCCGCGGGGATGCGGACGTTCACCGGACGGCCGTTGCCCTGCGAGAGCTTGACGGTGTCGCCGGCGATCGCGGTGGTGAAGTCGAGGGTCGTCGTCGCGGTGACGTCGCGGCCCTTCGTCGGCCCACCGAAGCCGCGGTAGCCGCCGGTGGTCTGGCCGAAGCCGCCGCCACCGCCGAACATCCCGCCGAGGATGTCCTCGAAGCCGCCGGCGCCACCTGCTCCGCCCTGGCCGAAGCGGACACGCTGCCCGCCCCCGCCCTGGCCGAACATGCCGCCGAAGACGTCCTCGAAGCCGCCGCCCTGGCCCGGGCCACCCGCGGTGAAGCGGGCGCCGGAGCCCATGGCGCGGACCTGGTCGTACTCCTGGCGCTGCTCCTTGTCGGAGAGCACCGAGTACGCCTCGCTGATCTCCTTGAAGCGGTTCTCGGCGGCGGCGTCGCCCGGGTTGGAGTCCGGGTGGTACTGCCGCGCGAGCTTCCGGTAGGTCTTCTTCAGCTCAGCGTCACTCGCCGTCTTGTCGACGCCGAGGACCTTGTAGAAGTCCTTGTCGAACCAGTCCTGACTGGCCATGAATCCCTACCTCCTCCCCGCGCTCAGGCCGGGACCGCCACCGCGACCTTGGCCGCACGGAGGACGCGCTCACCGAGCTTGTAGCCCGGCTCGACGACGTCCGCCACGGTCTGGCCGGTGGCGCCCGGTGTCGGGAGCTGCACGATCGCCTCGTGGATGTTCGGGTCGAAGGACTCGCCCTTCTCGCCGATCTGCACGAGCTTGAACTTCTCGAAGCCGCCGCGGATCTTCTGCCCGATGACCTGCATGGGACCCTCGGCGAGGTCACCGTGCGCCTCGGCGCGGGTGAGGTCGTCGAGCGCCGGCAGGAGTGCCCGGACGACCTCGGCGATGGCGACCTCGCGGTTGGCCTCGCGGTCGCGCTCGACGCGCTTCCGGAAGTTCACCAGCTCGGCCTGCGCACGGAGCATGTCCGCGCGCATCTCGGCGACCAGGTCGCGGTCCTCCGTGCTGAGCTTGTCCTCCGCGATGCCACGGGCGGCGTCGGCGAGGAGTGCCTCGTCCTCGGGGGAGAGGTCGTTCGCCGCGTCCGCCGCCGGGCCCCCGGCGGCGGGGCCGTCGGTCGGTACTTCGACGTCGGGCCCCTCCGCCTCGATGAGGTCCTCGGGCTCGGCCGCGTTCGTGGCGTCGCCCTCGACCTGGGGCTCGTCCTCGTTCGGCACGTTGTCCTTGGGATCCGTCATCGTTACTTCTTGTCCTTGTCGTCCTCGTCGTCCACGACCTCGGCGTCGACGATGTCCTCGTCGTCCTGTGCTGCCTGGTCGGCGGTGGGCTGCTCACCGGCCGGGGCGCCTGCGTCCTGCTGGGCGTAGATGGCCTGGCCGAGCTTGCCCTGCGACTCGTTGAGCTTGTCGAAGGCGGTCTTCACGGCCTCGTCGTCCTCGCCGGCGAGCGCGGACTTGAGGGCGTCGACGTCGGCCTGCACCTCGGACTTGACGTCCGCGGGGAGCTTCTCGTCGTTCTCCTTGATGAGCTTCTCGATCGAGTAGACGAGCTGCTCGGCCTGGTTGCGACGCTCGTTGGCCTCACGGCGGGCCTTGTCCTCGGCCGCGTGCTCCTCGGCTTCGCGGACCATGCGCTCGATGTCCTCCTTCGGCAGCGACGAGCCGCCGGAGATGACCATCGACTGCTCCTTGCCGGTGCCCTTGTCCTTCGCGGACACGTGCACGATGCCGTTCGCGTCGATGTCGAAGGTGACCTCGACCTGCGGGACGCCACGGGGAGCCGGCGCGATGCCGGTGAGCTCGAAGGTGCCGAGCGGCTTGTTGTCGCGGGTGAACTCGCGCTCGCCCTGGAAGACCTGGATCGCGACCGACGGCTGGTTGTCGTCAGCGGTCGTGAAGGTCTCGCTGCGCTTGGTCGGGATCGCGGTGTTGCGGTCGATGAGCTTCGTCATCAGGCCGCCCTTGGTCTCGATGCCGAGCGACAGCGGCGTGACGTCGATGAGGAGGACGTCCTTGCGCTCGCCCTTCAGGACACCGGCCTGCAGCGCGGCGCCGACGGCCACGACCTCGTCCGGGTTGACGCCCTGGTTCGGGGACTTGCCGCCGGTCAGCGACTTGACGACCTCGGCCACTGCGGGCATGCGGGTCGAGCCACCGACGAGCACCACGTGCGCGATGTCGTTGACCGAGACACCGGCTTCCTTGATGACGTCGTTGAACGGCTTCTTCGTGCGGTCGAGCAGGTCGGAGGTCATCTGCTCGAACTGAGCGCGCGAGATGGTCTCGTCGAGGTTGAGCGGACCGTCGGCCGTCAGCGTCAGGTACGGGAGCTGGATGCTCGCCGACATCTGCGACGACAGTTCCTTCTTCGCCTGCTCGGCGGCTTCCTTGAGGCGCTGCTTGGCGATCTTGTCCGTCGAGAGGTCGACGCCGTGCTCGTCCTTGAACTTCTTCACGAGGTAGTCGACGATGCGCTGGTCCCAGTCGTCACCACCGAGGCGGTTGTCACCGGAGGTCGCACGGACCTGGATCGTGGAGAAGTCGTCGTCCTTGCCCACCTCGAGCAGGGAGACGTCGAACGTGCCACCGCCGAGGTCGAAGACCAGGATGAGCTCGTCTTCCTTGCCCTTGTCGAGGCCGTACGCCAGTGCTGCGGCGGTCGGCTCGTTGATGATGCGGAGGACGTTCAGGCCGGCGATCTCACCGGCGTCCTTGGTGGCCTGGCGCTCGGCGTCGTTGAAGTACGCCGGCACGGTGATGACCGCGTCGGTGACGTCTTCACCGAGGTACTGCTCGGCGTCGCGCTTGAGCTTGCCCAGGATGCGGGCCGAGATCTCCTGCGGCGTGTACTTCTTGCCGTCGATGTCCGTCGTCCAGTCGGTGCCGATGTGGCGCTTGACACTCGCGATCGTCCGGTCCACGTTCGTCACGGCCTGGCGCTTGGCGGTCTCGCCGACCAGTACCTCGCCGTCCTTGGTGAAGGCGACGATCGACGGCGTGGTGCGCATGCCTTCGGCGTTGGCGATGACCGTGGGCTCACCGCCCTCGAGCACGCTGACGACCGAGTTGGTGGTTCCGAGGTCGATGCCTACTGCACGTCCCATGTGTGGGTGCTCCTTCTGTTGGTGCGGGTCTTGCTGAAGTCGTTGGACTTGCGTCCGATGGACTCAACTCTACTCAGGACTGGAGGCGCGTCAACTCTGGGAGCTGAAAGTTGCGTCCGAATGGCTCAAGGTGATCTCATCGCACAGTGTTGTATTTCACGTCAGTGTTTGATATTTTGGTATAGCAGCGGGGTGTCCCGCGACCACGATGACCGCGAGCCGCGGGCGACCCGATCGTCCCGAGCGAGAGCACGCGGCCCCGATCCCTCGAAAGGGACCACACCATGTCAAGCAAGAAGAAGCGCATCGCGAAGGGCCTGGGCGCCAGTGCGCTCGCCGTCGCGACCCTCGCCTCCGGCCTCTCCTTCGGGGCGACCGGTGCCACCGCCGCGGCAACCAGCGCATCGACGATCAATGCAACGTTTGACCCGAATGACCTCGAGTCGAACATGTGGGGCAAGATGTACGGTGTCTTCCCGACCTTTAACACGAACAAAGAAACCGAGCCGAGTTCATTCAGGCGAGGTCATGTTGGCGGCACGTGGACCGCGGTCGGAGTCAAGTGGTCTACCGCTGGCCACTTTACTTCGACCGCCGCTGAGGCAGAAGAGGCCGCCGGGCTGATCTCCCTCCCGGAAGTTGGAAAGTGGCAGCGGTTGATGGTCCGTGCGGACCTGAACCATATGCCTTCATGTCTTAGGTATGCCAATCCTGGTGGCGGCCTGATGGTCTCCACCGCGACGCTCGGCAACATCAGCTGCCGAGCGGGGGACGAGAACCAGCTCTTCACTCGGACTGCCGACGGAAAGATCGTCCCGTATCTCAAGCAGACGGAGTGGATCGACGGTGCAGCGAACTACTGGAACTTGCCGCGTGACTCGACGAACTTCAACTTCCACGTGGGCAAGGGAGATCCACTGAACCTCCCTTGGGATGGCAAGCCCATCGGCGACCAGACTGAGCTGGCGGGTTCGGTTGAGTTCGCGGCGGGCGTGGATGCTCGCGCGGTCGTGAAGGGTTCTACGGAAGCGTCTGGCCGGGTGGAGGTCCGCCGCGGCGAGACCGTGATCGCGTCGGGCGATGCCAACGCGGATGGTGACTACTCGATCGCGATCCCCGCCCCGGACAAGGCCGGCGACGACGAGCTCACCGTCGCACTGGTCGAGAACAACGAGGACAAGAAGACGATCAAGGTCACCGCTGCCTACGGCGCCGGTGTCGCGATCACCGCCCCGGGCAACAACGAGAACGTCTCGGGACAGTACGAGATCCGCGGCAACGCCCAGAACGGCTCGAACGTCACCGTCCGACTGAACAACGGTGCCGAGCGCGCCGTCGAGGTCAACGGCAACGGCCAGTGGTCCACCGACGTCACGCTCCCGATGGGTGAGACGACGATCACGGCGACGCAGAAGTCGAAGGGCGCCAACACGACGACGAGCAAGGTGACGGTCAACCCGGGCGAGAGCTCGGTTCCGGCACCGGAGGCGCAGGTCGTGTTCAACCAGGACGTCACCCAGCGCGCCACCATCACGGGTTCGGCACAGAACGGTGCCTCGATCGAGATCCTCGACAGCAACAACACGGTCGTCGGTCGGCCGCAGGTCGTCAACGGTCAGTTCAGCCAGACCATCACGGCACCGGGCGCGGGCGTGCACGAGTACACGGTCACGCAGACCGTGGACGGTGACACTTCCGAGGCGACGAAGGTCGCGGCCGACTTCGGCGCTGCCGTCGCGCTCACCTCCCCCGAGGGCCAGGTCGCGCCCGGCATGGTCGAGGTCACCGGCACCACCCAGGCCGGTGCGAAGGTCACGGTCGAGGCAGCCGGCAAGACCGCTGACGCGACCGTCACCGGCACCACCTGGAGCGCATCGATCGAGATCGCTCCGTCGACCACCCCGGTCCAGATCACCGCGACCCAGACGTCGAAGGGTGCGCTGACCACGAAGGCGGACACCACCGTCACGACCGACGGCCCGCAGGAGCTGCTCCCGGTGACGATCACCGGCCCCGGCACCTACACGAACGGCCAGAACGCCCGCGTGCACGGAAAGGCGAGCCCGTTCGCCGAGATCACCCTCGAGGCGCAGTGGGGGCCGCTGACCCAGAAGGGCCGAGCGGACGTGAACGGCGACTGGGAGATCTGGCGCGGTTTCGGCCCGGACGTGGCATACACGCTCACCGCGACGCAGAACCTCACCGACGGGCAGAGCTCGAAGTCCGCCACGCACGAGCTGCGACCCGAGGGCACCGACCCGTCCGCCGGTGTCGAGATCACCGGCCCCGCCGACGGCCGCTTCGACCCGACGCGCGGCAACCGCATCACCGGGACCGCGGCACCGAACGCCACGATCAGCCTCCGCGCCCCCTGGGGTGAGCTCGTGAGCGGCATCAAGGCGAACGGCTCCGGCCAGTGGGAGGTCAGCCGCGGCTTCGGCAACATGGTCTACTTCCTCACCGCCGAACAGACCCGCACCGACAACAGCAAGTCCGTCTCGCCCGAGTTCGTCCTGAAGCCGATCGCATCGCAGACCTCCCCGGTCGCGATCACCGGCCCGCGCGCCGGCTACGAGTACCCCGGCGCGACCACCGTCACCGGCATCGCGAGCCCCGGCGCGAGCGTCACGATCTCGTCCCAGTGGGACGAACTGCGCACCGTGACCGCTGACGAGGACGGCAACTGGTCCTTCAACCGCGGCTTCGGTCCGGACACCCAGTACAAGCTCAAGGCCGTTCAGACCCGGATCGACGACAGCACCACCGAATCGCCGGTCTTCGACATGAACCGCAAGACCAACAACTAACACCGCGCAACCCGCGCAACCGCACCACACGATGGCGGGCGCCCCCACGAGGGGCGCCCGCCATCCTGCATCTACCACGATCTGCAAACGTGTGATATTGTTATATTACACACAGCGCAACATTGACCCGAATGCAGGAGCACCATGACTCTTCTCGACATCATGAGGATCTGCGGCCGTTCCTGGCGGCTCCTCGTCGCACTCGTCGTCCTGGGCGGCGGTGCCGGAGCGGCCGTCGCCGCGTTCACCACCCCGGTGTTCCGGGCGGAGACCCAGCTGTTCATCTCGGTCCGATCCGCCGGCGAGGCGGCTTCGGAGCTCGTGCAGGGCAACAGTGCTGCTCAACAGAAGGTCACGTCCTACGTCGAGGTCGTGCAGAGCGCGAGCGTCCTCCAGCCGGTCATCGACGAGCTCGATCTCCCGACTGACGTTGCCGAGCTCGCCGAACGCGTGAGCGCCTCCTCCCCCGCGAACAGCGTGCTGCTGGACATCAGCGCTCTCGACGAGGACCCCGAGCTCGCCGTGCGGATCGCAGCCGCCACCGCCGAGCACTTCTCGGACCTCGTCACCACCGACCTCGACGGCACGGAAGCGGGTGCTCCCTCGCTCGTGCGGGTGAACACGATCCAGCCGCCCGTCGTCCCGGATGCACCCGCGTCACCGAGCTACCCGCAGGACATCGCCCTCGGGCTGGTCGGCGGCGTCGCGCTCGGCCTCGCACTCGTCCTGCTCCGACACCTCCTCGACACGCGTGTCCGGACGAGGGACGACGTGGAGTCCGTCACGGACGTGCCGATCCTGGGTGACATCGCGTTCGACGCCACCGCCGGCTCGCAGCCGCTGATCGTGCACTCCGACCCGCGCAACCCCCGGGCCGAGGCGTTCCGTGCCCTCAGGACGAACGTGCAGTTCATCGAACTCGACGGAGTGAAGCGAACGTTCACGATCACGTCCGCCCTGCCGTCGGAGGGCAAGTCGACGACCGCCGCCAACCTCGCTCTGACCCTCGCTGAAACCGGGGCGAAGGTCGCGCTCGTGGACGCCGACCTCCGGCGCCCCCGCATCGCGGACATGCTCGGCGTCGAGGGTGCGGCCGGCCTGACCGACCTGCTCATCGGCCGAGCCGAGATCGAGGACGTCCTGGTGCCGTGGGGCCATGGCGGCCTGCGAGTCCTGCCCGCGGGCAGCATTCCGCCGAACCCGAGCGAGTTGCTCGCGAGCGAGGCGATGCACCGACTCGTCGAGCTCCTGATCGACGAGAACGACGCCGTGGTGATCGATGCGCCGCCGCTCCTCCCCGTGACGGACGCCGCGATCCTCAGCCGGCTGACCGGGGGTGCGCTGGTGGTGTCCGCTTCCGGCCGGTCGACCCGACAGCAGCTCCGAGGGGCGATCGAGTCGCTCGAGGGCATCGGCAGCCGGGCGCTCGGCATCGTGACCACGATGCGACGCGTGAAGCACGGACGTGCCGGCGGCTACTACGCGTACCGCACCGTCGCCGACGAGCCGACCCCGTCGGAAGCGAAATCCTCCGGTCGACGCGCGCTCCCCGCGAGCGACGGCTGACCGCACCGCCGTTCCGATCACCGTCCACGAACCACACCGATCCAAGGAGAATCCTGATGAACCGCACCACCGCAACGAAGACCTTCCTCACCGCCTTCGGCATCGCCGCGGCCGCCCTCGTCCTCACCGCCTGCTCGGCTGGCGGTGCCGACCCGGACGCCTCGCCGACCTCGACCGCAGCGCCGAAGGGCGTGTCCGTCGAGTACGGGAAGTGCATCGACGGCACGCTGACGGTCTTCGCGAACGAGACGAAGGCAACGGGCGTGGTCCCGGTCGACCCGTGCGCCTCGGTCGCCATCGTGGGGACCGCCGAGTCGGGCGTGACCTACACGGTCGGCAAGACCGACAAGCTCGTCGTCGAGGGCACCGGGCTCACCGTCTCGGTCGAGTCCGCGGGGACGATCGTCGTCCCCGGGAGCAACAACACGATCACGCACGACGGCGCGGCCGAGGTCCAGGACCTGGGAGCAGGCAACACCGTGACGAAGGGCTGACGGCTCCGGACGGACCGGCGACGCGGGGACTCTCCATCCGGGCCCTCGCGTCGCCGGTCCGCTCGGTATCGTCGTTGCGTGCAGTGGAGTCACGTGAACTGGCCGAGTGTGGGCTACGCCTCGATCGAGGACGTCTCGGGCTACGCCGAGCACCTCGCCCGCCTCGTCACCGATGCACCGCCACCGGTCGCAGCCTTGGCATCGATCGTGTGGGACGGCGCCAAGGTCGAGCGCTGGACCGCCACCGGAGGCCAGCTCGAGACAGCGCTGCTCGTCCGCAACGACGAGGTCCTCGACACCGACCAGGGCCTCTGGCGGCGCTGGAACCACGCCAGGGTCTCCCTCGGCTTCCGCGGCGCGACCACCGATCCCTCCGACACGGCCGTCCTGGACCTCCTCGGCGGCGACGTCCACGTCCTGCGCGGCGAACTCGCACACGCGGCACCCGACGCTTGGGAGCTCCGGCTCCTCGTCTCCCCCACGGGCGAGGTCTCCATCACGTTCCGGGACGTCACCGTGTCCGTCACGAGCGTCTCGGAGCAGGAGTGGGACGCCCTGGACGACCGACCGCTCCACGGATGGCGTGGGCCGTTCGCGGACGGATGGGTGGACTGGGCGACGCCCGTCGTCCGCGCCGCGGCGCTCGGTGACGTCGGGGGCCTGAGCCTCGAACTGCAGGTCCTCGGCTCCGATTCCCACCCCGATCTCGACGCGCTCGATCCCCGCTGGGGCTTTGCGCCGCTCCACGCCGCGGCGTGGTTCGACCGGGTGGGCACCGCCGAACTCCTCCTCGATCTGGGAGCACGGGTCGATGTCCTCGACTCCGAGGGGCGCTCACCACTCGACCTCGCGCGGGCTCGCCAGGCCACTCGGCTCGTACGACTCCTCGAAGCCGCCTCATCCACAGACATGTAGAATGTTTTGCGGTCGCTCTGCTTTCTGATCAGGATGAGGCATTCGTCCTCGTCCATCGGAGAACCACCAGATGCCCATCAAGTCGTTCCGCGGCGTACAAGCCGTCCGATTCGCCACTGCGCTCGTGGTGGTCCTCTTCCACGCCTGCTACTGGTACAACCGCGACGCAGGCGCTGGCGCTGGCGGGCAGGCACCCACCCTCGAACTCCTCGGGGACATGTGCGTGTGGACGTTCTTCCTCATCAGCGGCTTCGTCGTGACGCACGTGGTCGACTCCGGCCGCGAACCCGACTGGTCGACGTTCGCGGTCCGTCGCGCCGTGCGGATCCTCCCCCTCGCATGGTCGATGACCGCGGTGAAGATCGTCGCCGCGATCGCCATCCCCAACGCGATGTTCGACGGCGGGCTGAACGCCGGCCGGATCGTCTCTTCGTTCCTCCTGATCCCGACACGTGATCCCGACGGGCACTTCCGCACGCTCTGGGGCGTCGAGTGGACGCTCGTGTTCGAGGCCGCGTTCTACGCGGCAGTGGCGGTCTGCATCGCCGCCCGTGTCGATCCGGTCCGCTTCATCACACCGATCCTCGTCGCCGTCAGTGTCCTCGCCGTCTGGCGTCCCGAGGGCGGGAGCATCACGTGGTTCTACGCCGATCCCGTCCTGCTCTTCCTGGCCGCCGGCATGGTCCTCTCCCGCGCCCATCGCGAGGGCCGCCCGTTCTCGGGGATGCTCTGGCTGTCCGGCTTGGCAGTCGTCTTCGCGGTCATCCGTGCCCTGACCGGAGCAAGCGGAGCGGTCGAGGCCGTCGCGGTCTTCCTCCTCGTGTCCGGCGTCTTCGCGGCGGTGATCGCGTCGGAACGTCGCATCGGCGCACGGATCCCGGCGTGGCTTGTCACCGCGGGCGAAGCCTCGTTCGCGATCTACCTGACGCATCCGCTCGTGGCGCAGCTCCTCCCACGGTTGCTCGGGCTCACCGGGGTGACCGGTGTCCCGTGGTGGGCGGTCGTCAGCGTCTCCGTCGCGATCTCGGTACTGTTCGGCCTCGCCGTGCACCGATGGCTCGACGCACCGTTCGGCCGTGTGCTCCGACGACGGTTCGTCCCGCGCAAGCCATCGGTGCCAGCTCGGACCCCGGACCGGCAGGCGACCGCCTGAACGGACCAGCGGTGGGTAGAGACGGACGGGAGGCGCGGTGCCAGCTGGCACCGCGCCTCCCGTCCGCCCTCCGGCTGCGTCTCAGACCGTGAGCGCGTTGGCGGCGGCGACCCGCCCGTACCACCGCGCCGAGTCCTTCGGCGTCCGGGCGAACGTCACCGGGTCCCACGACACGAGCCCGAACGTCGGGCGGAAGCCCGACGCCCACTCGTAGTTGTCGAGCAGCGACCAGTGCTGGTAGCCGAGGACCTCGATGCCGTCCTCGATGCAGGCGTGGATCCCCTCGAGGGCACCCTGCGTGTAGGCCACCCGGCGGGAGTCGTCGGCGGTGGCGATACCGTTCTCGGTGATCATGAGCGGCACGTGCCCGGAGAGCTCCCACGCGCTGCGGAGCCCGTCGGCCGAGGCCTCGGGGTAGAACTCCCACCCGGTCAGGGTCGTCTCGACGTCGTCTGCCACGGGGAGCGGGCCCGACGGTCCGATGAAGGTGCGGGTGTAGGCCTGCACGCCCAGGAAGTCGTCACCGGCGGCGTTCTCGAGGTACCAGTCGTCGCGCGGGTACCCGTACTCGCGGAGCATCTCGTCGGCGCCGGGCTCCCCGTTCGACCGGAACGCCTGCGTCGCGATGGTCCAGCCGGACTGCAGGCCGGACACCTGCGACAGGACCTCGCGGGACCGCTTGTGCGAGGCGAGCAGTGCGTCGGCGACCCCGAGGTCCGGGTTCGGCAGGCCGTAGGCGACCAGGTTCGCCGCGTCCTCACCGCCGGCGAGCATCGCCGCGATGTTCGGCTCGTTGATCGTGCAGACGTAGCGGACGCCGTCCTGCACGACGGGGAGCGCGGCCTCGGTGTAGCGGGCGAACAGGTCGGCGGCGTCGGGGGCGCGCCAGAAGCCGTCGCGTTCGAACCAGCGCGGCACGGTGAAGTGCATGAGCGTGACGATCGGTTCGATGCCGAACTCGTGGCAGGTCTCGACCATGCGGCGGTAGTGGTCGATCTCGGCGCGGCTGACGAACCCGCGCTCGGGTTCGATCCGTGCCCACTCGATGCTGAACCGGTAGGAGTTCAGCCCGAGGTCGGCCGCGATGCGGATGTCCTCGCGGTACCGGTGGTAGCTGTCGGCGGCGTCACCCGAGGGCTCGACGATGGTGGTGTCGGGCTCGTGCTCGTGCACCCACCAGTTGCTGTTGACGTTGTTGCCCTCGATCTGGTGCGCGGCGGTGGCGGCACCCCAGAGGAAGCCCTTCGGGAACTGCAGCGTGGTGATGATCGTGCCTTTCAGTGCTGTGACAGGAAGCGGTCGAAGGTGTGGAG
Source organism: Curtobacterium sp. YR515 (assembly GCF_900113095.1). Lineage (NCBI taxonomy): Bacteria > Bacillati > Actinomycetota > Actinomycetes > Micrococcales > Microbacteriaceae > Curtobacterium > Curtobacterium sp. YR515. The sequence goes on from NZ_FOOD01000001.1 coordinate 880,940, forward strand.
CGTCGCCGACGGGTTCTCGACCTGCGGGCCGTGGTAGCTCTCCGGGATGACCTCGTAGGCGGCGCCGGTGTCCTCCGCCATCTGCCGCTGCCAGGGGATCGGCCAGGCGCCGTCCCACTCGCCGTGGGTCACGAGCACCGGGAGCCCGGTGGCGCGGAGTGCGGCGGAGGAGTCGGTGTGGTCCTCGAGGATGTGTCCACCGGCGACGACGCTCGCGGGGTCGTGCGCGTCGAAGCGGTCACGGACGAACCGGGGGTCGTCGGGGAGTTCCTCGTCGGGCCGGTACGCCCAGAGCGGGTTGGTGGAGTCGAACAGCTGGCGGAGGTTGCCGCCGGTGTCGTGCAGGATCGTCAGCTCGGCGACCTTGCGGTGGGGCCAGCCGTACGGTCCGGAGCAGAACTGCACCACGTCACGGAAGGCGCTCGGGTCGGCGATGGCCGCCTCGCGGACGATCACGCCGCCGAGCGAGTGGCCGATGAGGTGCACGGGAGCGCCGTCGTCGAGCAGCCGTGCGACCCGGACGACGTCGGCGGCCTCTTCCTCGAGTCGGTAGCCGTCCGGCCCCGATGCGCGCGCCGAATCGGCCTGGCCGCGGCGGCTGATCGCCACCGCGGTCCAGCCGGCGTCCCGGAGGAGCGGCAGGAACGTGCGCCAGTCCTCCTTCGAGCCGGTGTACCCGGGCACGACGAGGACGGTGCCCTTCGACGGCCCGGGAGGCACGACGCGGTAGGCGGTGAGTCGGCCGACGGGGAGGTCGATGCCGACGACGTCGACGCACTCGGGGGTGGGCAGGTGGCCGAACGGCGGGACGGACGGGAAGTCGCGGAGCGTGCTCATGCCAGCAGTGCCCGTCGTGGGTTCGGTACCGCGTCGAGCAGCGCCACCGTGTAGTCGTCCTGCGGGTGCTGCAGCACCTCGGCCGTACGGCCCCGTTCGACCACGGCGCCGTCGTGCAGCACCATGATGTCGTCCGTGATGAGCCGCGCGCTGAGCAGGTCGTGCGTGATGTACAGGAGCGAGACGCCCCACTGCTCGCGGAGGTCTTCGAGCAGGGCGAGCACCCCGGCACGGAGCGTCACGTCGAGCATCGAGACCGGCTCGTCGGCGATGATCACCTGCGGGTCGGACGCGAGCGCCCGGGCGATGACCACGCGCTGGCGCTGGCCACCCGAGAGCTGGTGCGGGAGCTTCTGCGCGAACTGCTCCACCGGCGTCAGGCCCACGGTCTCGAGCAGCTCGAGCACGCGCTTCCGGGCATCACGCCCGCGCAGGTTCGTGTAGTTCGCGACGGGGCGGGACAGCGTGTACTCGACCGTGTGCAGCGGGTTGAGCGCGGCGTACGGGTCCTGGAACACCATCTGCACCTCGGAGCGGAGGTCCTTCAGCCCCCGTCTCCCGAGCTTCGCCACGTCCGTGTCGCCGAACCGGACCGTGCCGGTCGTCGGCTTCTCGACGCCGGTCAGCATCTTCGCGATCGTCGACTTGCCCGATCCGGACTGGCCGACGAGGGCGAGCGACTGCCCGGGTTCGAGGGTGAACGACACGTCGCGCACCGCCTGCACCGGCTGCTCGCCGCGACGGGGTGCCGGGTAGGTCTTCACGAGGTGCTCGACCACGATCGGGTTGCGGGCGGCGCTGCGCTCACGGGAGCCGACCGTGCTGAACGACGTCGTGGTCTCCTGGCGGGTCGCCGACGGGTCGCGCTGCGACCGGTCCGGGAAGCCCGGCAGGCTCACGACCTCGGCACGCGGGTCGGCGTAGTGCGACAGCAGCATCTGCGTGTACTCGTCCTGCGGGTCGCGGAGGATCTCCTTCGAGCCGCCGTCCTCGACGATGCGGCCCTCGTGCATGACGAGCACGCGCTCGGTCGCCTCGAGGACGATGCCGAGGTCGTGGCTGATCAGGATGGCCGTGAAGCCCTCGGCCTGCTGCAGCTCGATGATGGTGTCCATCACGGCGTGCTGCACGAGGACGTCGAGCGCGGTGGTCGGCTCGTCGAACACCATGAGCTGCGGCTCGAGCGAGAGCGCCAGGGCGATCGACACGCGCTGCCGCATGCCGCCGGACAGCTCTCCCGGGTACCGCGCGAGCATGGCGGTGGGGAGCTTCACCTTCTCGATGAGCTCCTTCATCCGGGCGTCCCAGCGATCACGCGACACGTGGCCGTGGGCTTTGAAGATGTCGATGAAGTGGTTGCGGATGGTCCGCACCGGGTTGAGCGCGTTCATGCCGGACTGCAGCACCATCGCGAACCCGCCCTGGCGCTGCTGCCGGAGGGCTTCCTCGTCGAGGTCGCGGATGTCGTGGCCGCCGAAGAAGATGTTGCCGCCGTTGGTCCGAGCCGGCGGCTTCTGCAGCCGGGTCAGCGCGTAGCCGAGGGTCGACTTGCCGGAACCCGACTCGCCGACCAGGCCGACGAACTCACCCTTCCGCAGCTGGAAGGACACGTGGTCGACCGCCTGGACGGCCTCCTGACCGGCCGATTCGTACACGACCGACAGGTCGCGGACGTCGAGCAGCACGTCCTGCGTGGCGCTCGTGGTGTCGGACGGGAGGCGCGTGGCGGCGCCGTCCCGCGCCTCCAGGCCGTCGATCGGTTCGGAACGCGAGCCGCTCATGCGGTGGCCTCCTTGCGCTTGCGACGCGCGCCTTCGCGCAGTCGCGGGTTGGACACGGCGTCGACGCCGAAGTTGATCAGGGTCAGGCTCATCGCGAGGAGTGCGATGCAGAGACCCGGGGCGAACAGCAGGATCCACTGACCGGTCAGCAGGGCGTTCGAGTTCTGCGCCCAGTAGAGGATCGTGCCCCAGCTCACGATGGACGAGTCGCCGAGTCCGAGGAACTCGAGGCCCGCCTCGGCGAGGATCGCGCTCGTGGCCGCGCCGAAGAACGAGCCGACGATGAGGCTCGTCATGTTCGGCAGGATCTCGCGGAACACGATGCGCGTCGCACCGTCGCCGGAGAACTGCGCCGCGGTCACGAAGTCACGACCGCGGAGGGACTGCGTCTGGCTGCGCAGGACGCGCGCGCCCCAGGCCCAGCCGGTGACCACGATCACCGCGATGATGACCGCGATGCCGCCGTTCTGCAGGTACGCGGCGATGACGATCATGAGCGGCAGACCGGGGATGACGAGGAAGAGGTTCACGATGAACCCGATGACCTCGGCGATCCAGCCGCGGACGTAGCCCCAGCTCAGGCCGATCGCGACGGCGACGAGCGTGGACAGCAGCCCCGCGACGGCACCGACGAGCACGGAGATCCGGGCGCCGTAGATGATCTGCGACAGGACGTCCTCGCCGGCGGCGGTCGTGCCCATCCAGTGCGCGCCGGTGGCGTCGGCGCTCCGCGCGAACCCGTTCTGGCTCGCGCCGTACGGGGCGAGGAGCGGGGCGAAGATCGCCACGATCACGAAGACGGCGAGGATGATGATGCCGATCCGGGCCTTGGTGTTGCTCCAGACGACGCCGAACTGGCGGGCGGCGGCTCGGAGTTTGCTCGGGGCGGTGGGTTCTTCTGCTTGCGTGCGAACTGCGATCGTGGTCATCGGCGCGTCCTCGGGTCCAGGACGCCGTAGAGGACGTCCACGATGAAGTTGGCGATGAGCACCGACACGGTGATCATCAGGAAGAGGGCCTGCATGAGCGGGTAGTCCTGCCCGATCACGGCGTTGAACAGCAGGTAGCCGATGCCCGGGTAGCCGAACACCTGCTCGACCAGGACCGAACCGCCGACCACACCACCGAGTGCCAGACCGAAGCCGGTCAGGTTGGGCAGGATCGCGTTGCGGGCCGCGTACCGGATCGCCACGGTGCGTCCGCGGAGACCGTTCGCCTCGGCGAAGGTCACGTAGTCGTCACCGAGGGTGTTGATCATGGCGTTGCGCATGCCGATGATCCAGCCGCCGAGGCTCGTCACGAGGATCGTGATCGCCGGCAGGACCGCGTGCTGCAGGGCGTCCCCGAGGAACGCACCGTTCAGGCCCGGGGTCGTCGTCGCGGAGTAGGCGCCCGTGGTCGGGAACCAGTGCAGGACGTAGCCGAGGAAGAAGAGCAGCAGGAGCGCCGTCCAGAAGTACGGGAACGTCGACATGAACGAGCCCGACAGGGTCGGCAGCGAGTCCAGCCAGGTGCCGCGCTTCCAGGCCGCGCCGACACCGATCAGGGTGCCGAGCACGAACGCGAGGATCGTCACGACGCCGACGAGGATCAGCGTGTACGGCAGGGCCTGGGCGACGAGGTCCCCGACAGGCTGCGGGTAGAACGTGTAGCTCGTGCCGAAGTCGAGGGTGATGACCTGGTGCAGGTAGCTGACGTACTGGTCCCAGAGGTTGCCGCTCGGGACGCCGAGCTGGGCCTCGATGGCCTTCTTGGTGGCGTCGGTGACCGGGCCGTTCTGGCTGAGCTTCGCGAGGGCCGCGTCGGTCGGGCTGCCGGGCATGAGTCGCGGGAGCACGAAGTTCAGCGTGACCGCGGCCCAGAGGGTGAGGACGAAGAGGACGAGTTTCTGGAGGATGTACTTCACTTCTGGTCCTCTTCGGCCTTGATGATCGCCCGGCCGGCTGCGCTGTCGCGGAGCCGCAGCTTCGAGAAGATGAGCAGCGGTGCCGAGTCGTAGTTCTGCGGCGCCATGTAGGGGTCCTCGGCGCTGGGCCAGCCGACGAACTTGCCGGTGTTGAACAGGCCCCAGAGTCCGCCGTAGTACATGCCGATCACGGGCAGGTCGTCGTACACGATCTCCTGCAGCTGGTTCAGGATCTCCTGCTGCTTCGCGGTGTCCGTCGTCGCCTTGTACTCGTCGAGGAGCTTCTGCGTGTCGGCGTTCTGGTACCGCTCGTAGTTGTTCACCGTCGACTTGCCGACCGGCTGGTAGAAGTCGCTCGAGAGCAGGGAGTTGAACGCCTGGTAGACGTCACCGTTGCCCATGCCGCCCATCGCCATGTCGAACTGGCCGTTGTTGAGGTTCGACTGGTAGCCGGCGGGCTGCGGTGCCTGGATCGACACCTTGATGCCGATGGCCGTCAGGTTGCGCTGCACGGTCTGCGCGGCGCGGAGCCAGTCCGAGTAGCCGTTCGCGGTCATGATCGTGATGGACAGCTGCTTGCCGTCCTTCATGATCTTGCCGTCCTGCTCGGTCCAGCCGGACTTCGCGAACGCCTGCTTCGCGGCGTCGACGTCCTGCGCGACCATGCCCTGGTCGGGGATGTCCGGGTTGAGGTACTTCTCCTGGTTCGGCAGGATCAGGCCGGTCTGGCCCGCCGCCGCCAGGTTGCCCTCGGACGCGGTCTCGGCGATGTCGTCGCGGTCCAGGGCGAGGGAGATGCCCTTCCGGACGTTGACGTCGTTGTACGGCGCCTTCGTCAGGTTCGGGATGAGGCCGATGACGCCGCCGGCCGGGAACCACCACGTGTTCGTCTTCGACGCCGCTCCCCAGGTGCCCTTCACGTCGGAGATGAAGGAGTACGCCCAGTCGTAGCCGCGCGTGACGGTGTCGAGCTGCGTGTTCGTCGCCGGGAGGATCAGGTGCTTGATGGCGATCTTGTCGGCCTGCCAGTACTTCGGGTTCTTGTCCATCGAGTACTGCTGGTCGGTGTAGTTGCCGAGCACGAACGGACCGGTCCCGACGGGGTTCGGGTCACGCCACGTCGTCGGGTCCTTCACGCCGCCGTAGTGCTTCTCACCGAGGATGTACGTCGCGCCGATGATGTTGAGGCTCGGCACGTCGTCGCCCTTGAGGTGGAAGACGACGTGGCCGTCCGTGCTCTCGATGCTGTCGATGTGCTGCCAGGCGCCCTTGACGTCCATCGCCGGGAACTTCTTGAGCAGGTCGAACGTGAAGACGACGTCCTTCGCGCTGAACGGCGAGCCGTCCGACCACTCGACACCCTTGCGGATCGTCATGTCGATCGTGCGCGCGTCCGGCTGGTCCCAGCTGCTCGCGAGCCACGGGGTGCCCTTGCCGTCGAGGGGGTTGATCTCGATGAGCGGCTCGTACATCCACTTGCTCGCCGTGCGGGCGTTCGCGATGTACGGGTTGAAGTTGCGGTCGAACAGCGGGTTGCCGTGGTCCGCGTTGATGAGCATCGTGTCCTTGCCGATGCTCGGGTCCGGCTGGGACCGGACCTGGATGCTGCAGCCGGTGGCCGCGAGGGCCACGACCGCGATGCCGGCGATGGCCGCGATGAGGCGGCCTCTCCGTCCCCGGCGGGTGCCCGGGGTGCGCGCTGGGACGCGCTGTGGGGGAAGCGTCATTGCTCGGTCGACCTCCGTGTCGAGTCGGTACGGAGACAATGTATGCGCTTACATCGCGTCGCGCAACCGGGCGGGTTGTTTCGCGGGGCGGCACGTGTGCGGGCGGTCCGGACCGCAGTGTGCGAGGTTCCGACCGGCGTGCGCGGGCGCGAGCGCCCCACGGTGCGCGGAACCTCGCACACTGCGGCGACGCGGCGCCGCGGGAGCTCGCACACCGCGGCGACGCGGGACCTCGCAGCGACGACGCGGCGCCGCGGGACCGCGCACACCGACGCAGGCGCAGCCGACACCTACAGCGCCGGCGGGCAGCTCTCGCGCAGGAGCACCTCGACCGGCAGGCGCATCGCCCGCGGCGGCCCCTCGCGGCGCTCCAGCCGGTCCACGATCGCCCGCACCGCCGCGCGCCCGAGCTCCCCCATCGGCTGGTGCACGGTGGTCAGGCGCGGCGACGAGAACCGACCCGCGTCGATGCCGTCGAAGCCCGTCACGACGAGGTCCTCCGGCACCCGCACACCCCGCGCCCCCGCGGCGTCGAGCACCCCGAGCGCCGACTGGTCGTTCGAGCAGACGATCGCCCGCGGGACGGCGTCCCCGTCGAGCAGCTGGGCCGCGAGCTCCCGGGCCCGCGCACGCCCGAAGTCGCCGTGCACGACACGCACCGACGACGCCGGCACCCCGTGGTCCTCGAGCGCCTGGCGGAAGCCCGCGGAGCGCTCGATGTCGTCCGGCGAGTCGATCGGCCCCGCCAGGTACACGAGCGACGACCGGATGCCGAGCCGCCCGATGACGTGCGCGCCGAGTGTCCGCATGCCCGCCGCGTTGTCCACGCTCACCGAGTCGAACCCGTGCGAGCGCCGGTCGTCGGCGAGCACCACGACCGGGATCCGTCGGGCGACGTGTTCGAGCAGGTCGTCGGGCACCGTCTGGGCGAGCACCGCGAGACCGTCGACCCGGCCGGCGACGTCGTTCACGATGACGTCCCGCGAGGACCCCCGCCCCGCGGCCACCATCAGCGCCAGACCACGCTGCCAGGCCTCGGTCTCGGCGCCGCGCAGGACCTCGTCGAAGTACAGGTTGGACGAGAACGGCTGCGTCACGTGCCGCCGGTCGTCGACGACCCGCACGCCGCCGTCCGTGACGAGGTCGGGGCGTTCGTCCGGCACGACGTCGAACCCGGGCAGCAGCAGTCCGACCACGCCGGTGCGCTTGCCCGCGAGGGCCCGTGCGTTCCCGGAGGGCACGTACCCGAGCGTCCGGATCGCCGCCTGGACCCGGTCGCGCGTGCCCTCGCGGACGGCGTCCGGCGTGCGGAGCACGCGGGAGACGGTGGCGATGGAGACGCCCGCCGCGGAGGCCACGTCGTAGACCGTGGGAGGTGCGGTGCGCTGCTCGGCCAAAGCCCGTCCCTCCTGTCCGACGTCCGCTGGTGTCGTGCCGCGAGCCGCGCGGCCGGACCATCCTAGGCATGGTGCAGACCGGGACTTTCCCACATGTGACGGAAACCCCTTGCGCGATCCGGACAGCGCGCGCGACACTGTCACGACCTCAGCACGTCCCGTGAGGAAGCGCACCAACGACGGTGCCCACACACACAGGAGAAGACGCGATGTCCCAATCGACACGGTCCGGCAGCAAGAGCGCGATCCGGCTCACCACCGACGAGGCCGAGGTGCGCGACGCACTGCTCGACCACTCCGACGGCGGCAACGCCTGGATCTTCGACCAGATCGACGCGGCCGAGGACGCGGCGACGAAACCGTAGCGGCCTTCCCGGAGGCGCGGTGCGGGTCCGCCCCGCACCGCGCCCTCCGCGGGTGGGCGCGTCCACGGCACGGCCGTCGCGTCAGCGCTCGGTGCTGCCCACGATCGCCATGCCGGCGCCCCGCAGACGCCGGCGCTCCTGCGCGATCCACGCCAGCAGCCGGTCGTTCGTGCCGGCGACGTGCGCCGCGAGCAGCTCGGCCGCGCGGTCCGCGTCCCCGGAGCGCACGGCGTCGATGATGGCGCTGTGCTCCTCCCACGCGGCGTCGCGGGCCTCGGGCGTGCGCACCTCGATCCAGCGCGTGCGCTCCAGACGGGTGAGTGCATCGGCGATGGCGTCGGTGATGAACCGGTTGCCGCCGAGCGCGGCGAGGTCGAGGTGGAACGTCGAGCCCATCCGGATGCCGGCCTGCTGGTCGGGCGTCGGCCGGAGGGAGTCGAGGTGGCCGCGGACCTCGGCGAGCTGTTCCTCGGACGCGCGTGCCACCGCGAGCCGGGCGGCGGCGGGTTCGAGGACGCCGCGGAGTTCCGCGAGCGAGGCGATCTCGTCGAGGTCGATCGGGGTGACCGTCCACGAGCGACCCTCGTGCAGGATGAGCCCTTCGCGTTCGAGCCGCGACAGGGCTGCGCGCACGGGGGTCCGTGAGGCGTGGAACCGCGCCTCGAGCCCCCGCTCGGAGATGCGCTCCCCCGGGGCGATCTCGAGCGTGAGGATCGCGGCTCGGAGGTTGTCGTAGAGCTGGCTCGTCTGCGACACGGGCGCTGCATCGGTCGTCTCGGTCACGGCGATCCAGCCTAGCGGCGATCCGGACCGGATGGTATACCGTAATGGTATACCAATCCGTTCCACACTGAAACGATCTCGTGACCACCACCTCCCGCGCCTGGACGATGCTCGGCCTCGGCGTCGCCGCCCAAGCAGCCGGCACCCTCGTGGTGTCCGCCCCCGCGCTGCTCATCCCGTACCTGCACGCCCACGGCACGACGCTCACCCTCGCCGGGCTCCTGGCAGCCGCACCGACGTTCGGCATGGTCCTGACGCTGATCGCCTGGGGTGCGATCACCGACCGCGTCGGCGAGCGCGTCGTCATCGCGGGCGGGCTCGTGCTCACGACCCTCGCGGTCGTCGGGGCCTGGCTGGCAGCGGGCGACCCGGTGCTGCTCGGCCTGGCGTTCCTCGCCGCCGGCATGACGAGCGCCTCGACGAACGCCGCGAGCGGTCGGGTCGTGGTGGGGTGGTTCCCGAAGGAGCGGCGCGGCCTCGCGATGGGCATCCGGCAGATGTCGCAGCCGCTCGGGGTGACGCTCGCGGCCGTCACGGTCCCGCAGCTCGCCGAGGCGGACGGCATCCGCGCGGCCCTCGTCCTGCCCGTCGTCCTGTGCGCCGTGCTCGCCGTGCTGTGCGCGATCGGCATCGCGAACCCGCCCCGCCCCGCGCGTGCGGACGCCCCGGTGGAGCACGTCGCGAACCCGTACCGGGCGAACGGGTTCCTGTGGCGGATCCACGCGGTGTCGGTCCTGCTCGTCGTGCCGCAGTTCACGCTGTCCACGTACGGCCTGGTGTGGCTCGTCGGCCTCGGCTGGTCGACCCCGGCCGCGGGACTGCTCGTCGGGGCGTCGCAGTTCGTCGGCGCCGTCGGGAGGATCCTCGTCGGCGCCTGGAGCGACCGCGCCGCCTCGCGCGTCGGCCCGCTGCGGATCGTCGCGGTGAGCGCCGCCGTGGTGATGGGGCTGCTGGCGCTGGTGGACGCCACGCACCTCGCCGCCGCCGCGGTGTTCCTCGTCGTCGCCACGAGCGTCACCGTCGCGGACAACGGGCTCGCGTACACGTCGGTGGCCGAGGCCGCGGGGCCGTTCTGGTCCGGGCGGGCGCTCGGGGCGCAGAACACCGGGCAGTTCATCGCGGCGAGCGCCGTGGGTCCCGGGGTCGGCGCGCTCGTCGGGGCGCTCGGGTTCGCGGCGTCGTTCTCGATCGTGGGGGTGCTGCCGCTGCTGGCGCTGCCGCTGGTGCCCCGGCGCGATCGTTCCCACGACTGACCGCAGGACGGACGGGAGGCGCGGTGCCAGCCAGCACCGCGCCTCCCGTCCGTCAGGTGCTCACCGCATCAGGCGGGCACGGCCGGCCCCACCGGCCACCGCAGCAACGCCGCCGCCGCGACCCCGCCCGGCAGCGACGCCGCGTTGACGAGCACGAGCTCCGCGTCCGTCAGCACCGCCGCACGCACGAGCGCGCACACCGCCGGCACCGCTCCGATGACGGGCGTCCCGGCAGCCTGTTCCGGCGCCGTCGCCACCCACGGGGCACCGGCGAGCGCGAGGAGCGTCCGCTCCCCGACCGCCACGGCGTCGAGCGCGACGACCGATCCCTGCGCCTGCTGCAGCGCCCCGACGACTGCTCCGAGCCCGGTCACGGCGAGGTTGTCGCCCCGACCGACGTGGGTGCGGAGCAGGTCCTCGAGGTCGTGGCGTCGGGTGGCGACGACCCGGGCGAGCGCGGTCTCGACGTGCTCGACGAACGCCTGCTTCGACGAGGCGTCGGCGCGGGGGTCCCCCGGGAAGACGGAGGTCAGCGCACGGGTCTCCGAGGACAGCGCCTTCACGAGGAGTTCCCGCGCGGTGACGTCCCCGGCGACCACGACCAGTCCGGGTCGGAGTGTCCGGACGGCCTCGTCCACGGCGGCGGCGGTCTCCGACGAGTTCTGCTTCCAGATCTCCTCGGTGTGCTGCTGCCAGTGCGGCTGCTTCCACCCGGTCCCCGCCTTGGCGTAGTGCAGGGTGTCGTTGCGCCCCTGGACCTGCTGCTCACCGCCGGTCGCGTCGAGCGGCGCGTGACCGAGTCGGTAGGCGCGGAAGGCCCCGCCCTCCTTGCCGGCGTGCACCACCAGGAACGGCAGGTCGACGGGCCGGTGGGCGACGAGCGGCACGAGGTCGGGGACGGCACCGACGCCGACCGACTCCGCGCCGTGCAGGTGGCCGGGCAGGACCTCGCTCAGCACGAGGGCACCGTCGTGGACGAGCACGTACCGGGTGACGGGCGAGGGGACACCGGGTTCCTGCTCGAACTCGCCGGCGACGAGGTCGACCACGTCGTCGGTCGCACCCTGCGCACGGAGGGCCTCCTCGACGGCACGCAGCTTCAGTGCCGCCTGCCGTCGGGGGTCCTCCACGTTGCCGGAGACGTCGGCGTACGCCCAGGCCCAGGTCCCACCGCCCTCCAGCCGCTGTCCCAGGATCCCGTGCAGTTCGCTCGTCGCGTTGGTCGACGTCATGGCAGCTCCTCTCGGACGGATGCCGGGGCTGTCACGGACCCCGACGTTTCGTGTTGGCCCACACTCCACCCCGGCGGGGCACGGTGTTCCACGTCTGGAGGGAACGTCCAGAGTCTTCGTGAAAGTACAGCTGCGCTCGGTTCTGTGGTTGGGTTGGAGGCATCCCGCTCGACGACGAACCGGAGTCCCGGCAATGACGCCTCCACCGAACCGACGGCCCATCTCCCGACGACAACTGCTGGGCTTCGGCCTCGGCGCGGCCGCGACCGGACTGCTCGCCGGCTGCGCGGTGCCGGGCTCGACCAACGTGAACAAGGCGGCGCTGATCCCCGCCGCCGCGAGCGGGCAGAAGGTCGAGCTGACCTACTGGGCCTGGCTGAAGGACCTGCAGAAGGTCTGCGACGTCTGGAACACGACCCACCCGGACATCCAGGTGACCGCGAACTGGATCCCGGGCGGCAACAGCGGCGGGTACCAGAAGATGTACTCCGCGCTCGCGGCCGGCGGCGGCCCGGACATCGGGCAGGTCGAGCTCCGCCAGATCCCCGAGTTCATGCTCGCCAACGGCCTGGTCGACCTCGCCCGCTACGGCGCGAAGGACTTCGAGTCGAAGTACGACGACGCCGCCTGGGCGCAGGTCTCGTTCGTGGACGGCATCTACGGCATTCCCCAGGACACCGGCCCCATGGGCTTCTACTACCAGACGGCGCTCCTGGAGCGGGCCGGCGGCGAACCCCCGACGACGTGGGACGAGTGGCGCGACCTCGCCGAGAAGGTCCGGAAGACCGGGGCGCAGAACTACCTCGAGGTCTTCCCGGTCTCGGACGCCTCCCCCTTCGCCGCGTACGCGCAGCAGGCCGGCGCCCGGTGGTTCAAGGTCGACGGCGACGAGTGGGTCGTCGACATGACCGACGACAAGACCCTGATGGTCGCCGAGTTCTTCGACGGCGTCATCGACGACAAGCTCGTCGACACGAGCGCCGGCGCGTACTCCCCCGGCTGGTACGCCTCGGCCGCGAGCGGCAAGATCGCGGCCGTCACGAGCGCGAGCTGGGGCGACGCCCTCATCGAGTCCGTCCAGGGCGGCGAGGGCAAGTGGAAGGTCGCACCCATGCAGAAGTGGGGCGACACCGGGTTCGGGTCGAGCGCGATCGGCGGTTCGACGGCCGCGGTGCTCGCCAACGCGAAGCACCCGAAGGAAGCGCTCGAGTTCATCACGTGGATGACCACCTCGAAGGAGGGCATCGACGCGATGATCAAGTACTGCGGCATCGGGTGGTCGCCCGCGAAGGACTACATCGGGGCGCAGCGCGAGCAGCCGAGCAAGTGGTTCTCCGGGCAGAACTACAACGAGGACGTCTTCGTCCCCGCCGCCCAGGAGCAGAACGTCGAGTGGTCCTGGTCGCCCGTGACGCAGTCGGCGTTCACGAGTCTGCAGAACCAGTTCCGCCGCAAGCTCACGAGTGGGCTGAAGCTCACCGACGCGGTGGAGCTCGCCCAGAAGGAGATCGTCCAGTCCTTCAAGGACAAGGGCCTCAGCGTGAGGACGGCACGATGACCACGACGCAGCCGAAGAACGGCTTCCGCACGAGCACGAAGGCCACGGTCGCCCAGAAGCGCGCCCCGTGGATCCTGCTCGCACCCTTCCTCGCCCTGTTCGTGCTGACGTTCATCATCCCGATCATCAGCGCGCTGTTCCAGTCGTTCACGACCGTCGACCGCGAGGGGCTGTTCGGCGAGGACGGCGTCGTCGGCAGGTTCGCCGGGTTCGACAACTACGCGATCGCGCTGCAGGACGCCGGCTTCGTCGCCTCGATCGGCCGCATGCTGCTGTTCGGCATCGTGCAGGTCCCGGTGATGATCATCGCCTGCACGATCCTCGCGCTGCTGCTCGAGTCGGCGAGCGCCCGCTGGCCGGGCTTCTTCCGTGCGATCTACTTCATGCCGTACGGCGTCCCCGGCGTCATCGCCACGATCCTGTGGTCGTTCCTCTACGTGCCGGGCCTGTCGCCGATCGTGTCGCTGCTGCAGGGGATCGGGCTCCAGCCGGACTTCCTCGGCGCGAACAGCGTGCTCTGGTCGATCGCGAACATCGTCACGTGGACGTACACCGGCTACAACATGCTCATCATCGTGGCGCAGCTGAAGTCCATCCCCGGCGAGGTCTACGAGGCCGCCAAGGTCGACGGCGCGAACGCGTTCCAGGTCGCGTGGCGGATCCAGATCCCCCTCATCGCGCCGGCACTCGTGCTCACGACCGTGTTCTCGATCATCGGCACGCTGCAGCTCTTCGCGGAGCCGCAGATCCTGTCCACGGTCGCCCCCGCGATCGACACCGAGTACACGCCGAACTACGCCGCCTACACGAACGCGTTCGCGTTCAACGAGTACGGCGTCGCGAGTGCGCAGGCGGTCATCATCGCGCTGGCAGCGTTCATCCTGTCGTTCGCGTTCCTCGCGTTGACGAACCGTCCGCCGAAGGACGAGCGGGATCGCCGCAAGCGGGCGAAGCGGGACGGCCAGGAGGCGCGGGTCGCGCTCCAGACGCGCGTCGCGTCCGCCGGGACGGTCACCACCCAGGCCGCACCGCACCTCCAGGGCCGCTCCGGTCCGGACCACGGCACCACCGTCACGAAGGGGGCGGACGCATGAGCAGCGAAGCCATCGAAGCGCCGGCCACCGCGAAGACCGCGGTCCCGGTGGACACCACGTCGATCTCGGCGCACCAGCGCCGCAAGCTCGACCGCTCCGGCAAGTCGCAGATCGTCGTGACGGGCATCCTCGTCATCGTCGCGATCTACTTCCTCGTCCCGCTGTACTGGGTGATCATCGCCGCGACGAAGACCACCGGTGCGCTGTTCGCCACGAACGGTTTCTGGTTCGGCGGCGACTTCGCGCTGTTCAGCAACCTCCAGCAGGTGTTCACGTACGACGGCGGCATCTTCGTCCGCTGGATCGCGAACAGCATCCTGTACTCGGGCGTCGGCGCCGTCCTCGCGACGTACTTCGCCGCGGCGGGTGGCTACGCGCTCGCGAAGTACGAGTTCCGGGGTCGGCAGCTCGTGTTCGGCACGATCCTCGGCGGCGTGCTCGTGCCGGGGACGGCGACGGCGCTGCCGCTGTTCCTGCTGTTCTCGACGCTGGGCCTGACCGACACGTACTGGAGTGTGCTCATCCCGAGCCTCGTCTCACCGTTCGGCCTGTTCCTCTGCCGGGTGTACGCCGCGGCGTCGGTGGACACCGCGCTCCTCGAGCAGGCACGCATCGACGGGGCCGGCGAGCTCCGGATCTTCCACACGATCGTGCTCCGGCAGATGACGCCGGCACTCGTCACCGTGTTCCTGTTCCAGGTCGTCGGTATCTGGAACAACTTCTTCCTGCCGCTCATCATGCTGGCCGACCAGAAGCTGTACCCGATCACACTGGGACTCAACAACTGGCGCTCGCAGGTGGACCGGCTGCCGGAGTTCTACCAGCTCACCACCGGCGGGGTGCTCGTCTCGGTCATCCCGCTCGTCATCGCCATCATCGTCCTGCAGCGCTTCTGGCGCGGGGGCCTCACGGAAGGATCGGTCAAGGGTTGACCATCGCCGCACTCTCCTCCACCGCCCCCGGTTCGGACACCCGGCTGGCCCCACGGGCCTGGCTGCACACGGACGCTCCCGCCCTGTCGTTGGACGGGGAGTGGGACTTCCGGTGGTCGCCCGTCGCGGACGTCCCGGAACCGGGGCCGGAGGACGAGTGGGGCACGATCCCGGTGCCGGCGCACTGGGTGCTGCACGGGCACGGCGCACCGAGCTACACGAACCTGCAGTACCCGTTCCCGATCGACCCGCCGCACCCGCCGGAGGAGAACCCGACCGGCGACTACCGACGCACCTTCGACGTCCCGACGTCCTTCGACGCCGCGGCCCGGGTGCTGCTCCGGTTCGACGGGGTGGAGTCGCACTTCCGGGTGTGGGTGAACGGCGTCCTCATCGGATGGTCGACCGGGTCGCGGCTCGCGACGGAGTTCGACGTCACGTCCGTGCTGCGACCGGGGGCGAACGAGGTCCGCGTCCGGGTGCACCAGTGGTCGGCGGCCTCGTACCTCGAGGACCAGGACCAGTGGTGGCTGCCCGGGATCTTCCGCGACGTCACGCTGCTGGCGCGGCCGACCGCCCCGATCGACGACGTGTTCGTCCGCGCCGGGTGGACCGCCGTGCTCGGGAGTGCGGCGAGCGCCGGGACCGCGGCGTCCGGCCGACCGTCGACCGGCACGGGGACGGTCTCGTTCCCGACCGTCGATGCTGCGTTCCCGGTGCGCTTCACGGTGCCCGCGCTCGGCGTCGACGTCTCGTGGGCGTCCGCCGACGAGGTCGGACCGATCACCGTCGAGGGTGTCGAGCCGTGGAGCGCCGAGCTCCCGACGCTGTACGACGCGACGCTGTCCACCGGGACCGCAGCCGGTGGGAGCGCCGGTGGTGAGACCGTGTCGCTGCGGCTCGGCTTCCGCACCGTGTCGATCGAGGGCGATCGGTTCCTGGTGAACGGCGAGCGCGTGGTGTTCCACGGCGTGAACCGGCACGAGACCCACCCCGTGCGCGGTCGGGTGTTCGACGAGGAGCACGCACGCGCCGACATGGCGCTCATGAAGCGGAACAACGTCAACGCCATCCGGACGTCGCACTACCCGCCCCACCCCCGCGTGCTCGACCTCGCCGACGAGCTGGGCTTCTGGGTGATCCTGGAGTGCGACCTCGAGACGCACGGGTTCATCTTCACCGGCTGGGTCGGCAACCCGTCGGACGACCCGGCCTGGCGCGAGGCGTACCTCGACCGCATCGCGCGGACCGTCGAGCGCGACAAGAACCACGCGTCGATCGTGATGTGGTCGCTCGGCAACGAGTCCGGGACCGGCCGCAACCTCGCCGCGATGTCGCAGTGGGTGCACGACCGCGACGACGAACGTCCGGTCCACTACGAGGGCGACTACACGGGCGCCTACACCGACGTGTACTCGCGCATGTACCCGTCGCTGCAGGAGACCGAGTCGATCGGCGGCGGTCCGGAAACGCCCCTGCTCGGCTGCGGCCCGGCCGAGGCGGCTCGTCAGCGGTCGAAGCCGTTCATCCACTGCGAGTACGTGCACGCGATGGGCAACGGGCCCGGCCAGATCGCCGAGTACGAGGCCCTCGTGGACAAGTACCCGCGCCTGCACGGTGGGTTCGTGTGGGAGTGGCGGGACCACGGGCTGCTCGCGCACACCCCCGACGGACGGCCGTACTACGCGTACGGCGGCGACTTCCACGAGGTCGTCCACGACGGCAACTTCGTGATGGACGGCCTGGTGCTGCCCGACGACACCCCGACGCCGGGGCTGGCCGAGTTCGCGGCCGTCGTGGCGCCGATCCGGCTGTCCGCGTCGGACACCACCGTGCTCATCGAGAACCGGTACCACTCGGCCTCGACCGCGGGACTGCGGTTCCACTGGACGCTGTCCCGGAACGGCGTGGTGGAGCACGAGGGCCGGTTCTCGCCGGGCGTCGTCGCGGCGCGGTCCTCCGCCACGGTGCCGGCGCCGGACGAGGTGCTCGAGGCCGCGACCGCGGCGCCCGCCCCCGGTGACGAGCTGTGGTTCGACGTCAGGGCGGAACTGGCGGGGCCGACCTCGTGGGCGGACACCGGCCACGTCCTGTCACGCACCCAGACGCTCGTCGCATCGCGCGAGGCGGACGTGCCACGGGCCTCCGGTCAGGGGTGGGACGGCGACCGACTCGGGGACGGGACGTTCTCGGCCCGCGGTGACCTGGTGTCCTGGAAGGGGCACGAGGTCGCCGGGCCGCGGCTCGAGCTGTGGCGCGCACCGACCGACAACGACAGTCTGGCGTCGCAGGGCGGGTACGAGACGGCCGACCCGGTGCTGACGCACGGCGTGGGCGACCCGGACGCTCCCCCGTCGGCCACACGCTGGCGGGAACGTGGGTTGGACCGGCTCACGCACCGGCTCGTGTCGGTGTCGCGGACGGACTCCGGGCTCGAGCAGCGGGTCCGCGTCGCGGCGGCGAACAGCGGGTGGGGCGTCGACGTCACGCACCGCTGGACCCTGACCGACGCCGGGCTGCTGCTGCAGACCGACGCGGTGCCGTTCGGCGCGTGGGACGTCACGTGGCCACGGATCGGGGTGCGGTTCGACCTACCACCGTCCCTGGCCGGCTCGGACGCGTCGTGGTTCGGCACGGGGCCGCTCGAGTCGTACGCGGACTCGTCGCACGCCGCCCGCGTCGGACGCTTCTCGGCACCGGTGCGGTCGCTCGGCGTCGAGTACTCGATGCCGCAGGAGACCGGGCACCGGCCGTCGCTGCGCGAGCTGTCGGTCGGGCCGTTCACCGTGTCCACCGTCGGCTCGCACCGTGCGGGGTTCACCCTGTCGCCGTGGACCGCGCAGCAGATCGGTCGCGCGATGCACCCCTACGAGCTGCCGGTGTCGGAGCACCTGTACCTGTACCTCGACGCCGCGCAGCACGGCCTGGGGTCGCGTGCGTGCGGCCTCGACGTGCTGCCGGAGCACCAGCTCTGGCCGCAGGCGTTCTCGTGGAGCGTCGTGCTCGGCTGAGCGCAGCCCGGAAGTCGTATATCTGATACATATTCCTTGCGCCCGTGTCGGGCGTCCGGAAGGGTCTTCTCCACCAGCAGAGAGGACCCCATGCACAGCACTCCCAGGCGCGCCGTCGCGAGCGCCGCCCTGACCGCCCTCGTGGTGGTCGGCGGCGGCCTCGCGACCGCGGTCGCCACGACGTCCCCCGCGCACGCGGTCGCGCCGTTCCCGGTCACCGACCCCTTCGTCGGACTGCCGGTCGGCACGACGATGCCCGCCGGCTGGACCCGGATCGCGACGGACGACGGACAGGCAGCGATCGTCGACCACGGCGCCGCCGGACGGTGGCTGCGGCTGACCGACGACACGAAGCGGGTGAGTTCCGCCGTGTACAACGAGTCGCCCTACGACTCCAGCCACGGCCTGACGGTCGAGTTCGACCAGCGGATGTGGAGCACCACGGACACCGGGTACGCCGACGGGATCGGGTTCTTCCTGCAGGACGCCGCCGTCCCGCTCGACGCGATCGGTCCGGTCGGCGCCGGCCTCGGCTACCACGACGGCACCCGTCCCTGCGAGGAAGGCCTCGACGGCGGGGTCGTGGGGATCGGGTTCGACCGGTTCGGCAACTTCGCGCGTCCCGACGTCGTCCCGAACGCGATCACCGTCCGGGGTCCGGAGCGCGAGTGCTACCCGGTCCTCGCGACCACCGGGGACCTCGGCGACGGGTTCCTCGAAGACCGCGAGACCACGGCCGAGGCGGCCACGCACCGTCACGTGCAGATCGATCTGCTGCCGACCGACGCCGGCGGGATCCGGGTGCTCGTCGCGATGTCCGAGCCGACCGACCCCGGCGCCGACGCGGGCGAGATGCGCGAGGTCGTCAGCGCCGACCTCCCCGCCACGGCACTGCCGGAGCAGGTACGGTTCGGCTTCAGCGCATCGACCGGGGGCCGGACGCAATTCCACGAGATCCGGAACCTGCGGGCGACGCAGCCGACCGACGTCGTCACGACCGCCCACACGCTGACGAACGCGCCGGTCACCCCCGGCGAGGACGTCACGTTCGAGCTGCGGTCGGTGAACGACGGGCCGGCGACGATCGGCGGAGCGGTCGACGCCGTCGCGCGCACGGTGGCGGCGACCGAGGGACTGCCGCTGACGGACGTGCGGTGGACGTGCCGTGCGGAGGCCGGAGCGACGTGCGGCGCCGCTGCGGGACAGGGTGCGGTCGCCGCCGACTGGTCGGGCCCGCCCGGTGGTGCGGTCACGATCGCGGTGCGGGGGACGGTGCCGGTGACGACCCGCTCCGGCCTCCACGCGATGCCCGTCGAGAGCGTCACGGACTTCACGAGCGACCGCCTCGACGCAGCCCGCCCCGCGATCGCACTCGACGGTTCGGTGACCGACGTCGACCTGTCGAACAACGCCGACCGGACCGCGTTCGAGGTCGTCCTGCCCGAGGCCGTCGCGGTCGACGACGAGGGCAGGACGAAGCAGGGCGAGCCGGTGACGATCGACGTCCTCGGGAACGACCCGCTCGACGGGAGCTCGGCGGACCCGGACTCGCTGCGCTTGAGCGGCGACGGGATCGAGGGGGCGGAGCTCTCGGCGGACGGCAAGCGGCTCCGGGTCCCCGGCGAGGGTCTCTGGACGGTCGAGGGTGCGCAGGTGACGTTCACCCCGGAGTCGTCGTTCTCCGGACCGGCGACGGCGGTGCGGTACCAGGTGACGACGCACGCGGGGCAGACCGTGGTGGCGGTCGTCCGGGTCGTCGTGGAGCCGGTCGAGTCGGTGGTCGTGCCGCCGACACCGGACCCGGGCTCGGGCTCGGGCTCGGGCGGCGGCGCGGGACCGGGCGCTGCCTCAGGCTCGGGACCGGGCGCTGCCTCAGGCGCTGGTGACCGCGGGGCGTCCGACGCCGTGGCCGAGCGGGCGAGCGCGCGGGGAGTGCTGGCGTACACGGGCGTGTCCGGGCCGGCCGTCTTCGTCACCGGGGCCGTGGCGGCACTGCTGCTCGCCACGGGTGCGTGGGTACTGCTCGCGCGGCGGCGCGCCGTGGCCGCGGCCGCGCGCTAGCCGCGCAGCGCGGCTCGCACAACGGAAGTCACCTCGAACCAAGCGGAAGCGTGGTTCGAGGTGACTTTCGTCGTGCGCAGCGGGTGCAGCGTCCGTGTCAAGCACCGCTGGCTCCTGGCGGACCTGTGGATTTTCCACATCAAGCCGAAATCGCGACAAACGATATCCTGACGTGTAATATGTAAATGTCACCGTGCAGGAAGGTCAGCCATGTCCTCGTTCGTCTTCATCCAGCCACACCTCCGGTTCGGCGGCGCAGAGCGCCAGACCGTGAGCATCGCGAACGCCCTCGCCGAGCGGGGGCACCGGGTCTCGGTCGTCCTGCACTCGGGCGGCGGTGGACTCGTGGACACACTGCGCTCCGACGTCGACCTGCACGTCCTCGGTCTCGAGAGCCACCTCGCGACCGTCGAGATCGCACGCCGCCTCCACGCCGTGCTCCGTCGCCTCCCGCGGTCGCTCGTCATCGTCAAGCTGTGGTCGTCGATCCTCGCCTGCGCGATGGTGGACCGCCTCGTTGGCGCACGGCACCACGTCTACAACTACTGCGAAGACCTCGATCCCCGCGACCACGCCGCCTTCATCCCCTTCGGTGCGACGAAGCAGCGGCTCATCGGCGGGGTGTTCCGGTCTCGAGAGCACCTCAGCGCCAACACCCGGACCGTCGCTTCCTCGATGGTCGACGTCTACCGGCTCGCCGCTGAACCGACGGTGATCCCGAGCACCATCGACGCCGCAGCCGTCCGTGCCGCCGCCGCTGCTGCCCCGCGACCGCGTCGCGATGTCTTCACGGTCGTGTCGGTCGGCAGTCTCATTCCTCGCAAGGGGCTCGACCTGACCTGGGACGCGCTCCGGGGACTCGAGCGCGATGTGCACTGGCGGATCGTCGGCGAGGGGCCCCTCGCCCGTGAGCTCGCCGCCCTCCAGGAGCGTCCGGGCCCGGTGTCCGTCTCCGTCGAGGGCGGACACGCCAACCCGTACGGCTACATGGCGGCTGCCGACGTCCTCGTGCACAGCGCCCGGAGCGAAGCCTGGGGGATCGTCCTGCTCGAGGCGATGGCCGTCGGCACCCCGGTCGTCGCCGCCGGCGCGATCGGTCCCGTCGAGATGCAGGCCGCGCTCGGCGACCGGCCCGACCTCATGCAGATCACCGATCTCGGCGACGTCGCAGCCGTCCGTCGCGCCGTCGCACGCGCGGCGGCGGTCCCCCGTCCAGACATCACGGCGTTCGACGACTACATCGCTCCCTTCTCCGTCGGACGTGCGGCGACGATGTGGGAATCGCGCGCTGCCCAGCTCCTCGGATCGGCCGCCTGATGCGCGTCCTCTTCGTGTGCAGCAGCGGGGGCCACCTCGACCAGCTCCTCGCCCTGATGCCGGCGCCGGAGGGCGTGGACGTGGCCTTCGCCACGTTCCGCAAGCCGGACTCCCTGCCGAAGCTCGCGGGGCATCGCGTGCACGGCCTCTCCTGGCCGACGAACCGGAGCATCCGAGCGCTGGTCGTCAACCTCTGGATCGCCGTCCGCACGCTCCGCGCCGAACGACCCGACTACATCGTGAGCAGCGGAGCGGCCGCAGCAGTGCCCTTCGCCTACGTCGGAAAGGCCTTCTTCCGGACGCACAACGTCTTCGTCGAGTGCATCGACCGCATCGACAACCCGACCCTGACCGCTCGCCTCGTCCGACCGGTCACCGACCAGTTCATCGCCCAGTGGGACGGCCAGCTCGCCGGGTTCCCGCGTCGCACGCTCGTCAGGAGGAGCAAATGAAGATCATGGTCTCGGTGGGCACGCACGAGCAGCCGTTCCAGCGGCTGCTGGACGCCGTGTCCTCAGCGATGACGGCGCGGTCGGAAGACGAATGGGTCGTGCAATTCGGCGTCGGCACGTGGCCGGACCGGTCTCCGGCGATCCACGCGGCTCCGTACCTGGATGCCGATGCGATGGACTCCTGGCTCGAGTGGGCCGACGTCCTCGTCTCCCAGTCCAGCCCGGGCAACGTGTTCGGAGCACTGGCGGCGGGGACCTGGCCGCTCGTCCTCGGTCGCTCGCGGGTCGCGGGAGAACACGTGGACGACCACCAGATCCGGTTCGCCGCGTCGCTCGAGACGATGGGGTACGCGACCGACGTCCGACGACCGGAGCGGCTGCAGCAGGTCCTCCGGGACGAGGCAGCTCGCAGTCGTGACGACCGCGCCACATCGATCGCCCGCGCGACGAGCACGACCGCGCAGCACCAGGCTGCGTTCCGGAACGACGTCTGGAGCGCACTCGGAGCGTCGACGTGACCGCGCTGACCGGGCGCAGCCTGATCCGACGCGGTCTGGCGGGCTCGACCGTCACGGCGATGTCCCTGGCATCACGGGTGCTCGCGCTCCTCCTGCTGGTGCCGGCAGCACGACTGCTGCCGGTCGAGGACTTCGGGGTGTTCTCCTTGGCGCTCGGGCTCGCCATCGCCGCGGCCAACGTCGTGGGCAGTGCCCCTGCGGACATCACCGCGACGGCAGCGGTAGCGGATCCGGACGCCACGCGGCGTCGGGTCCTCTGGATCGTCGTCCCACTCACGGTGGGGGAGGGCGCGCTCGTGCTCGCCGCCACGATGTGGATGCTCCCGAACCCGATCGTGCTGCTGACGGTGGCGACCGGTCTGTCCGCCGTCGGCCCCGTGCTCGCCATGAACGTCCTCCGCGGCGCCGGGCGACCGGCGCTCGGTGCGGCCCTCCCCTACCTCGCCGTGCCACTCGCCAGGTGTGCCGCAGCTGAGCTCGCGCTGTGGACCGGGACGGACCTGACGGGGCTGATGGCCGCTGTCGCCGCATCCGGGATCGTTGCGGGTCTGGGATGCGTGGTCGTCCTCGCGTCGGTTCCGGTGGCGACCGCTCCGACCTCGGACAGGCCGCAGCCGTCCGGCTCGGGCGGCCGGAGTGTCGCCTTCCTCGCCGGTGCGGCGGTCAGTGTGACGTGGATGCTCCTCGCGCAGGGTGGCACCGTCGCGCTCTCCGTCACGGCAGGGCCGGCGATCGTCGCCGCGTTCGTGCCCACCGCCCGGGTGTGCGAGTCGCTGACCGCCATCGGCATCGGGTACAAGGCCGCTGCGACACAGCGGCTGCACGGGACGCGTGACGGCCGGCTCCCTCGTGGCGCACTGCTGACGCTCCTCGGTGTGTTCGTCGCCGCGGGCGGTGCGGTCCTCGCCGTCGCGCCGTGGGCTGTCCCGGCCGTGTTCGGTCCGGAACTCCGATTCCTGTCCGTGCCCGCGGTGGCACTCATCGCGTCCGCGGCGATCTCGGCACTCGTCGCCGTGAAGCTGCAGGCGCTCTTCGCTGCTCGGCGGTACCGGCGGATCCTCCTCGCGACGTGCGGCACCCTCGCCCTGGCAGTCGTCCTCGTCGGCGCCGGTACCGCGGTCCTGCACGTCGACGGCGCCGCCGCCGCGACGGCGACGGCGGTCGGAGCGTGGATGGTGTTGCTGTCCGTCCGCACCCGCACCGATCGGGGGCTCCCGTGCTGATGCTCACGGTCCTGGCGACCGCAGCCGCCGCCTTCGTGGTCGTCCTGTGGGCGATCCCGGCAACCTGGCTCCTCCCCATCGCACTCGCGGTCACCGCCTTGGTACCCGTCGGTCGTCTCCCCTTGCCGGAGTTCGTCACGGTCCTGAGCCCGGGTGCACTGGTCGTGCTGGTCTGGGCGCTCCGTCGCGAACACCAGGCGAAGCGTCGACCTCCCGCCGTCGTGACCGTCGTCTGCGCAGCCGTCGCGGTCCTGCTCGTCGTCGGCACACTCACGAGCATGTCGACGCAGCGTTCGTTCGGCTGGGGCGCCACGTTCGTCCTGCTCGTACTGGTTCCGGCGGTCGGGTATCGGCTGCCGTCGGCCGAAGCCGCTCGCCTGCTCGACACCTGGGTCTGGCTGGCCGCAGGACTTGCGGTGTTCGGCATGATCGAGCGGTTGCTCGGGGCCAACCCCGTGTACGGCGGGGTGTTCGCCGGGGGCGACTTCCCGATCGTGCAGTACTGGAGCGACTACCGGGTGACGACGACGCTCGGACACCCGCTCCACAACGCCCTGTTCTTCGCAGCGGGCACGGTCATCGCCGTGGGGCGCTTCGTCGAGCGGGGTCGGACGAGCACGCTGCTCGCAGCGGCCCTCGGGCTCGTCGGCGTGTTCCTCACGATCAGCCGAGGCGGGATCGTCGCAGTGGCGGTCGGGGTCGCCATCGTGGCGATCGGCCCTGTGCTCCGCAGTGCTTCCGCGGTCCGTGCCTCGCGGGCGAACGCTCGGGGTCTGCTCGCGCTCGCAGCAGTCGGCGCCGGACTGGCGGCAGTCGCGACGTCACCCGTCTTCCAGGAGCGGCTGCAGTCGTCCAACGGGATCGCGTCGGCGCGCGCACGTGACGAACTCGGGCCGCTCGTGTGGTCGGTCTCCGAACAGCTCGGCCACCTGGGTTCGGGTCCCGGCACGTCCAATGCACTGTTGGAGGCCCGCGGAACGCCGACCGTGATCGAGAACTCCTGGTTCCAGCTCCTCCTGAGCCTCGGGCTGCCTGGTGCGCTCCTCGTCGCCGTCCTCGTCGCAGCCGCCGCGTGGACGGCCCTGCGCACCGGGTCGCTCAGCGCTGCCGCCGGCCTGGCAGCGATCTCGACCTCGGCGGCGGGCTTCAACTGGATCGAGTCGAATCGGCCGGGGATGCTGTTCCTCGGCCTGCTCGTCGCGGCCGCGCTCTCCGCCAGCGAGCGGGACACCGGATCGTCGGAGACGGGCGGGCTCAGCCGGGCGACGGCGACCCCACCGTTCCCTCGTCAGACGCCGGGTACGCTCAGCGCCGGGATCGCCGCCGGGTCGGACGCATCGAGGAACTCCGTCAGCCGCTCGGGCTCGCCCGGCTCCTCGATCGCCGAAGCCGCCCGCCGCAACGCGAACAGCGCCCGCAGCACGCCCCGGTTCGGCTTGTGCGACCACGGCACCGGCCCGGCACCGCGCCAGCCCGCCTTCCGCAGCGCATCGAGCCCACGGTGGTACCCCACCCGCGCGTAGGCGTAGGACTCGAGGGTCGCCCCACGCTCCCACGCCTCGTCGGCGAGCAGTGCCCACGCCAGGCTCGACGCCGGGTGCGACACCACGACGCTCGCGACGGGAGCATCGGCGGCGAGGGCGGCGGTCACCTCCGGCTCGGCGGGCAGGAGCGTCTCGGGGTTCGCGGTCGGGTTCGGCAGCAGGTTCTCCGGCATGCCCTCCAGCCTGTCACGGCTCGAGGGCCTTGCGCGGCGCGAGACTCCCGGCGTACCGTGGTCGGGTCCTCGTCGTCATCGCGAGGCCACCGGTGCGGGACGACCGACCGGCGGTGCGGGTGGCGGTCACGCAGGGCTCCCCGACGGAAGTGGACGAATTGCTGTCGATCACCGGATCTGCTCAGCCCTCGCGCTGACACCGTGATCGTCGCGCCCCGTCGGGCGCTCCGCCCTCCCGTGGCGGGACCGGTGTCGTGCGCCCAGCATCGACCACCGGGGAGGCACCCGTATGCCCATCAGTCCGTCCGTCGTCCTGAACGACCTCAGTTTCGCCTGGCCCGACGGCACCGTCGCGCTCAGCCACCTCACCACCGCCTTCGGCCGTGGCCGGACCGGCCTGGTCGGGAGGAACGGTGCCGGCAAGTCGACCCTCGTCCGGCTGGTCACGGGTCGGCTCCACCCCACGTCGGGCACCATCACGACGTCCGGCCCCGTCGACCACCTGCCGCAACGCCTGCAACCGCAGAACGACGACGCGGTCGCCGACCTCCTGCGCATCCGTCCGACCCTGACGGCCCTCCGCGCGATCCTCGGCGGTGACGCCGCTCCGGAGCACTTCGACGCCGTGGGCGACGACTGGGACCTCGAGGAACGTGCGGCCGCGGCGCTCGACGGCATCGGCCTCGGCATCGGCGCCGACCTCGAGCGTCCGGTGAGCACCCTGTCCGGAGGCCAGGCCGTCCTCGTGGCGGTCGCCGGCATCCGGCTGCGGGGGCTCCCGATCGCGTTCCTCGACGAGCCGACGAACAACCTCGACCGGCGTGCCCGGAGCATGTTGCTCGACATGGTCGACGACTGGCCGGGCACCCTCGTCGTCGTCAGCCACGATCGCGAGCTCCTGGAGCACGTCGACGAGGTCGCCGAGCTCCGCGCGGGCGCCATGACCGTGTTCGGCGGGACCTTCAGCGCGTTCGAGGAGCACCTCGCGGTGCAGCAGGCCGCCGTCGAACGCGAGGTCCGGGTCGCCGAGCAGCGACACCGCACCGAGAAGCGGCAGCGCATCGAGGCCGAGACGAAGATCGCCCGTCGGGCCCGGTCCGGGGTGAAGGCCGCCGAGGGGATGCCGAAGATCTTCGCGAACGAGATGCGGAAGCGCGGCGAACAGACCGCCGGGCGGCTCCGCACCGGGTACGCCGAGGACGAGGCCGCCGCACTCGCCACCAAGCGCGAGGCAGAGGGGCGGCTGCGGGCGGACGAGTCCATCCACGTGACGCTCCCCGACCCGGACGTGCCGTCATCGCGGCAGATCGCGACGATCACGCTGCGCGGGCGGGCGACGATCGTGCAGGGCCCGGAGCGCATCGCCGTCGCCGGGGACAACGGCGTCGGCAAGACGACGCTCCTCGAGCAGCTCGTCGGGGTGCCCGGCGCGCGGGCGCACCCGTTGCCCGACACGACTGCGGTCCCGCACGTCGAGCGCATCGGCTACCTGCCGCAGCGGAAGGACTCACTCGACGACGCGCTGTCGGTGCTCGAGAACGTCCGGCGGGATGCCCCGCACGTCCCGCCGGCCGAGGTGCGGAACCGGCTGGCGAAGTTCCTGGTCCGTGGGGACACCGTCGACCGCCCGGCCGGCGCGCTCTCGGGCGGGGAGCGGTTCCGGGTGGCGCTGGCGAGCCTCGTGCTCGCGGATCCCCCGCCGCAGCTGCTGGTGCTCGACGAGCCGACGAACGACCTCGACCTGACGAGTGTCGACCAGCTCGTGGACGCGCTCCGGGCGTACCGCGGGACCCTCGTGGTGGTCAGTCACGACGAGACGTTCCTCGACCGCCTCGACCTCACCACGCGCATCGAGCTCCGCTGACCAGGGTCGGTCGCGGCAACCCGGGTCGTCCGCACGGAACGGTGGGACGACGAATGCCCCGGCCGACTGGTCGGGGCATTCGTCGGACTGCTACTCCGCGGTCAGGGTGAAGGTGACGTCGTCGACCCCTGCGCTCTTGAGGGTGCGCGTGAAGGTGTCGGCCGTGATGGCGGCGCCGGTGACGTAGGACCACTTGCCCTCCGCATTCGCCGTGACGTCCATCAGCCACTTCGATCCGCTGTGCACACCGATGCGAGCGCCGGCGGGGGCGGTGCCTTCCACGAGCTGCTTCGTACCCTTCGCGAACGTTGCGGTCGACACCGTCAGCCCGGCAGCGTCGACCTTCTCGGCAGTGAGGACGAAGGTGACGTCGTCCTGCCCCGCGGTCTTCAGCGTTCGGGAGAAGGTCTCGGTCATGATCGCGGAACCAGTCGTGTACGACCAGGCACCGTTCTGGTCGGCCGTGACGTCCATCAGCCGCTTGGTCCCGCTGTAGACATCGATCCGTGCGCCGGCGGGAGCAGTGCCTTCGATCACCTGCTTCTGGCCCGTGACGAAGCTGGTCGTCGACACCGTCAGCGGAGTCACCTCGGCCTCTGCCTCGGCGGAGACGGCGGTGGCGGTCACCTTCTGCGATCCGAGGTGGAAGGTCACGTCGAAGCGCTCGAGCTGCGTGGACAGGGTGATCCCACCGGCGTGGAATCGACCGTCGGCACCCGCGCGGACACCGACGAGGGTGACCGGCGTCCCCTGAGCGGCGTCCTGGGGGACACCCGTGATCACCAGATCGGCGTTCGGCGCGGCCGTACCCGTGAGGACGAGCTTCCCGCCCGGCGTGAAACGGATCGGGTCGACGACGATCGGTACCTCGTCACCCGCCTCGTGGGTCGGGAGCAGGGTGACCCGGGCGCTGTGCTGGCCGTCACCGACCACCACGGAGAACCGCCCCTGAGCAGCGCCGGGGCTCGTCAGGGACCAGGCACCAGTGGCGTCGGCCGTTGCGGTCTCGACACCGGAGCCGCCGGGCAGGTTCATGACGTGGATCTCTTCGCCTGCGGCAGCGGTCCCGGAGATGGTCACGCGTTCGCCGGAGACGAAGGACTGGACCGCATCCACGGCGAACTGCGCTTCGGTGGCGTGCTGGGACGCCGAGGACGGCGCAGCAGAGGCGGCGGACGAGAACCCGACCGGGGCGAGGAGCGCCGCGCAGAGCGCTGACGCGACGGCAGTGCGTTTGACGAAGCTGTTCATGATCATCCTTTCGCGCGACGATCGCGCACTGAAATACGATACATGAACATTTCAGCTTGTTCCTGGGTGTCAGCGCCGCCGCGTCGGCCGGATCGCCAGCGACTCGATCGTGCCCCGCTCCGGCAGGTCGACGACGGTCCGGACGGCGTCGGCCACGTCCGAGGGCGCGAGGTAGTAGTCGGTGTCGTAGTCCTCGCCGAGCTTCTCGGTCAGCGCCCGCTGCATGTCCGAGTCCGTCCGGCCCGGGTGCACGCTCGACACCCGGACGCCGTTCGCCCGTTCCTCTTCCCGCAGGGCATCGGCGAACGCCCGCAGCGCGAACTTCGACGCCGCGTACACGCCACCTCCGGGGCCGGAGTGGAACCCGGAGCCGCTGTTGATCGGCACGACGATGCCCCGCGCGGCGCGGAGGGCCGGGAGGGCGAGCCGCGTCAGCTCGGCGACCGCGAACACGTTCGTGGCGAAGACCTGCTCCCACACCTCGCGCGGGGTGTCCGCGACGGTCGTGCCCTGCTCGACCCCGGCGGAGTGCACGAGGACGTCGAGGCGCTCCGGCAGCGGCGGGAACTCGCCCGCGCCGAGGTCGCCCACGAACGGCGACGCGCTGGGCAGCTCGGCGACGAGTGCGTCCACGGCGGCGGCGGTCCGGCCGCCGACGAGCACGTGGTGCGTGCGTCCCAGGTCGAGCGCGATGGCCCGGCCGATCCCACGGGTCGCGCCCGTGACGAGTGCGGTCGGACGGACGGGAGGCGCGGTGTCGGTCATGCGCACCACCCTACGGAAGGCGCGGGGCGGGCCGGCACCGCGCCTCCCGGCCTGTGGAGAACCGGACGACGGCCGCGGGGCGGCCCGGCACCGCGCCTCCTGGCCGTCAGACCCGGGACGTGTCCGCGGCGAGCCGGCGACGACACCGGACCGTCCACACGGCGACCGCGGCGGCCGCCGCCAGCACGACGAGCACGACCACGCCCCACGGCGACCCCGCGAAGGCCGCGAGCACCGCCCAGAACAGCGCGATCCCCACCGTCGCGTACACGAACGCCCATGCCACGCAGCCCGGGACCATCGCGATCGTGTACCGCCACCACGGCACCCGGGCGATGCCGGCGGCCGCGTTCATGATCGTCTGCAGGCCCACGGTGAGGAAGCTGACCGTGACGACGGGCAGCCCCCAGCGGTCGAGCAACGCAGAACCCCGTCGGACCGCCGCCGAGTCGAGCCAGCGGCCCCAGCGGGACCGCGCCGCGCCGGTGACCGCGAGTCGTGCCAGCCAGTAGGTCGCCTGCGCGCGGCAGAGCACCACGACGAAGAGCGCGAGGACCAGCCACCAGAACGGGAGCCCCTCGAGGAAGGACGGCACGGGCGAACCGTAGCGACCCCGACCGGGAATGTCCCGTCAGCGGCGGTCGGCGTCCTCGCGGATCTTGATGCCGTCCAGGACGTCCTGCGCGCGCTTCTCGTCCTGCTTCTCGATCTGCCGGGTGTCGCGTTCGGGGAGCTGGATGTCCTCCTCCGCACGGATGCCGGCCTGCAGCTGCCGTCCACGCTCGAGCTCGGCGTCGAACTCCGCGCCGAAGAGCAGCGCGTTGTTCGTGATCCACACCCACAGCAGGAAGACGATCACGCCACCGAGGGATCCGTACGTGGCGTTGTAGTTCGAGAAGTTCCCGACGTAGAAGCCGAACCCGACGCTGGCGACGACGAGGATCAGGATGGCCACGATCGACCCGCCGCTGACCCACCGGAACTTCGGCTGCTTGACGTTCGGCGCCCAGTAGTAGAGCACCGCGACGACGATGATCGCGATGACGAGCAGGATCGGCCACTGCACGATGCTCAGGACGGTCGCGGCAGCGTCGCCGAGCCCGATCACGTCGCCGAAGCTGCGGGCGAGCGGGCCGGACACGAGCGCGAGCAGCCCGAGGACGAGCAGGACGACGGTGAAGAGCGTGACACCGAGCATGGTCGGGCGGAGCTTCCAGATCGGACGCCCCTCGCGGACGTTGTAGATCCGGTTCATCGCGCGGCCGAACGCGCCGACGTACCCGGAGGCCGACCAGAGCGCACCGACCACACCGACGATGAACGTGATCGGCGCCGCGGGCGAGCGCACGAGTCCCTCGATGGGGTCCCGGAGCAGGCTGACGACCTGCTCGCCACCGATGTTGTTGACGAGGTCGAGCAGCGTGTCGATCGTCTTCTTCGGGTCGGACACGAGCCCGAGGATCGACACCACGGCCAGCAGACCGGGGAAGAGCGCGAGCACGGTGTAGTAGGTCAGGCTCGCGGCGAGGTCGGTGCACTGGTCGCTGGAGAACTCGCGGAGCGTCTTCTTCAGCGTGTAGACCAGCGTGGGCTTGGTGAGGTCCGCCGGGCTGTCGGGCTTGCGGGGGTCGTCGGGTTCGGGCTTGTGCTGCTCGCGTGCCACGGGACTACCCCCTCGCCTTCAGAGCCTGCTTCGAACGCTTGGCGGCCTGCTTGCGGTTCTTCGTCGCGCGGCGCTGGACCGCGGCGATGCCGGCGCGCTGCTTGACGCGTGCGCGGTGCTGCGGGTCGCGTTCGAGCGACTCCTCGGCGGCCTTCGCGCGGGCCTTGCGCCCCTTGCGTCCGGGCTGGCTCTGCTCGGCGGCGCCCGGGCCGTCGCCGCCACGGGCCCCGAACGGCAGCAGCGCGGTGAAGGCCGACGATGCGGGCGGCTCGGCGAGGTGCCCGGCGGGGTTGTTCCGGATCGCGATGCCGACGACGATCGCCGCGACACCGGCTGCAGCGGTCACGCCCATCGCCACGAGCGGGGTGGGGTCGCGGTGCCAGCGCTGCTTGGTCTTCGCGATCGCCAGGCGGGTGCGCGCCGGGATGTCCGCACGACGACGGATCTCGGTCACGGTGTCCGTGATGCCCTCACGTGTGCGGACGTTCGCGAGTTCGAGCTCGGGGAGACTGTCCTTGGCCATTCCCCATTTCGTACACGCTCGGGCCGGGGTCGTGTCCAGCCCCGGGCGTGTCCCGCGCACGGCGGACGCGGCCGGCGGCGTGCGGTGGGCGCGACCGGACGGCGGCCTGGAGGCGCGGGTCGGGCCCGCACCGCGCCTCCAGTCCGTGCCGCCGGAGCGACAGATCCGTGGGCCGGCCCGTCGCCTGTGCCGCGGAAGCGACAGGGTGCCGCGGGACCGCGGCGGCAGACTGTCGCTTTCGCGAAGCGGGCCCGTCGGGCGTCAGGACGGGACGACGACGTCCTCGGGCAGGCCCGACGC
Source organism: Curtobacterium sp. YR515 (assembly GCF_900113095.1). Lineage (NCBI taxonomy): Bacteria > Bacillati > Actinomycetota > Actinomycetes > Micrococcales > Microbacteriaceae > Curtobacterium > Curtobacterium sp. YR515. The sequence continues at coordinate 912,470 of NZ_FOOD01000001.1, forward strand.
CGCGGAGCGGCCCGCCGCCTCCATCAGCGCGAGGCTCCGCAGGTTGTCGCGACCGCTCGTCGCCGGCGCGGGACCACCGGACACCGAGCGCGCGAACGCCTGCAGCCCGCCCTGTCGATCGGTGTGCGCCATCGTCGGCAGCTCGACCGCCTCGGCCTCGTCGTCCTGCGTCCGGCGGACCGTCACGCGGTCCCCGGCCACCGCGTTCGGCTCCCCCGAGCGGCTCGTGAACCACAGTTCGCCGTCCTCGCCCTGGATGCTCCACTCGCCCGCCCAGGCCGTCCGGGGGCCGCGCGAGAGCCAGCTGCCGCGGTAGCTGACCACGAGGCCGTCGTCGAGCTCGATGATCATCGAGGCGACGGCTTCGTCCTGGTACTTGCTGTACGACGGGTACGACGACTTCGCGAACACGCGGACGGCCTCGCGACCGGTGATCATCCGGAGGAGGTCGAAGTGGTGGATCGCCATGTCGTTGATCATCGCGTGCGGGAACCGGTAGTGCGGGTGCTCCTCGAACGCGAGGTCGTTGTCCCACTGCCGGAAGTCGACGTTGATCGCCGAGAGCTCGCCGACGGTGCTCGCGGCGAGCAGGTCCTGCACGACCCGGGGTGCCGGGTACCAGCGGTAGTTCTGGCTGACCTGCAGCACGAGCCCGAGCTCCTCGGCGCGACGGACCGCGGTGACGGCCTCGTCCGTGGTGTTGGCGAAGGGCTTCTCGACGAGGACGTGCTTGCCGGCCTCGAGCGCCTCGAGGGCGAGCGGCACGTGCGTCACGGCGGGGGCGGTGATCACGACGGCATCGGCTTCGACCCCGGCGAGCGCCTCGGTGAGGGACGCGAACGCCGCCGACTCCGGCAGGCCGAGGTCCGACCGCACGGCGTCCAGTGTCGCCGGGACCGGGTCGACGATCCCGACCACCTCCACTTCGGTGACCTCCGGGATGGCGGTGCGGGCCCAGTTGCCGCCCCACCCTCCGAGACCGACGTGGATGATCCGGACCGTCATGCGTGCACTCCTTCGTGGCTGGCGCCCCACGACTCCCGCGGCGCGTGCGTCCAGTCTGTCAGGGCACGGGTCAGTGCGTGAACGCGTACGCGATGAGTGCCATCGTCACGATGAACCCGGCGAGGTAGTTGATCCAGAGGAACCGCTTCCACCCGGCGTTCGCGGACTCGGCGCCCGCGTCGGTGACGTTCCACCACGGCAGCACGTTGAGGGCGTACGGCACCACGACGATCGCGGCGATCGGACCAGGGAACGCCGAGAACAGCAGTGCGACACCGGCGACGAGGTACGCCACGAACGCCAGGCGCACGGTGGCGCGTGCACCGATGACGGTCGCCACGGAGCCGATCCCGCCGGCCCGGTCGGCGAGGACGTCCTGCACGGCACCGAACGCGTGCGACGCCACGCCCCACAGGAAGAACGCCACGCACACGGCGACGAGCTGCCCGGTCCAGTGCGGGCCGGCGAGCGCCAGGCCGTAGATCGCCGGCGACACGAAGTGGGTGCTCGACGTGAGCGAGTCGAGGAACGGCTTCTCCTTGAAGCGCAGCCCCGGTGCCGAGTAGGCGATGACGGCGAACACGCTGATCGCGAGGACGAGCCACGACCACGGCCCGTTGCCGGACACCGCGCCGAGCACGACGAGCGCGACCAGGAACGGCACGTTCGTGACGACGACGGCCCAGAGCGTGGTGCGGTGCACGCTCTTGTCGAGCAGGGCACCCTCGACCCCGCCCTTGCGCGGGTTCCGCAGGTCGGACTCGTAGTCGAAGACGTCGTTGATGCCGTACATCGCCAGGTTGTAGGGCACGAGGAAGTACACGACGCCGACGAGGAACGCGACGAGCGAGAACCCGCCGCCGCCCTCGACGCCGACCCCGCTGCCGAGCAGGTACGCGGCGCCGAACGGGTACGCGGTGTTCACCCAGCTGATCGGCCGGGACGACACGAACAGGGCGCGCAGGGTCGACGGCCTGGAGGCGGTGCTCGCGTTCATCGGGTCGGTTCCTCTTCGTGGGATGGCCGGGTGGGTCGGTCGAACAGGACCCACAGGCTGGGGAGCAGCACGATCGCGGCGATCGAGTACGCGAGGTCCTCGACCGGGATCGCCCCGATCTTCGCACCGCTGATGAGCGCCGGGTCGTACGCCACGATCCGCAGCGTCACGATGACGTTGTCGAACACGATCGTCATGACGAGCAGGGCGATGCCGGCGACGAGCCCGGTCACGAGGGCGATCCGCCGGCCGGTCGGTGCGCGGCGGCCCCGGGCACGAGCACGTCGTGCGGCGACGACCCCGGCGGCGACGGCGACCACCGCGACCGCGGCGAAGAACGGCAGCGCGAGCAGGGCGTACGCGCCGGAGCCGGTCACGATCGGCTCCGCTCGGCCCGCCGCAGGCCCCGCGCGACGAGGGGCTGCACGAAGCCGACCAGGTTCATGGTCGTGTAGCAGAGCAGCAGGAGGAAGAAGAGCTCCTCGAGCGGGACGTCCGGCGCGAGGAGGACCCCCGTCAGCAGGTTCTGCGGCCCGATGAAGAAGATGCCGAGGGCGACCCCGAGCACGTCCCACAGCAGGAAGAACGCGACGCCGACGACCATCACGGCCGCCGCACGCCACGGCGCCCGCCAGAAGAACAGATGGAGCCGGGCGTCGAGGACGGTCATGCCGACGAGCGACACCAGCAGCCCGGCGAGGTAGAGCCCGGGCATCAGTCAGTGGCGCCGGGCCGCCGGAGCGGTGCCGGGAGCGGTTCGGTGCTGGTGTCCCCGTGGATGCGCTTGAGGAGCACCTCGGCGCTGATCAGGCACATCGGCAGCCCGATGCCCGGGATCGTCGAGGCACCGGCGTAGTAGAGCCCGTCGACCTTCGCCGAGGCGTTCTTCTCGCGGAAGAACGCGCTCTGCTTGAGGGTGTGCGCCGGCCCGAGCATCGAGCCGCTCCAGGCGTTGTAGTCGTCGGCGAAGTCCCGGGGACCGATCGTCCGGCGGACCCGGATCCGGTCGCGGAGGTCCGGCACGCCGGCACGCTCGGCGACGACGTCGATGGCGCGGTCGGCGATCCGCTCGACCTCGTAGTCGCCGGCACCGTCGATGCCGCCCTTGCCGATCGACAGGTCGGCGGGCAGCGGCACGAGGATGAACAGGTTGCTCGATCCCCGCGGGGCGACCGAGGCGTCGGTCTCCGAGGGAGCGCAGACGTAGATCGACGCCGGGTCGGGGACGTGCCGGTCGGCGCCGAAGATCGCGCCGAAGTTCGCCTTCCAGTCCTCGGTGAACACCAGCGTGTGGTGCAGCAGCCCCGGCACGGGCCCGTCGACGCCGAGGTAGACGAGCACCGCGCTCGGCCCCGGGTCGCGCTTCGCCCAGTGCGCGGCGGGGTACGTGCGGTGCTCCGCGTCGAGCAGCTGCAGCTCGGTGTGCCGGAGGTCGGCGGCGCTCACCACGAGGTCGGCGGGCGCCGTGTGCTGCGCTCCCGCGCGGTCGCGGTGGACGACACCGGTGACGTGGCCGTCCTCGACGACGATCCGCTCGACCTTGGCGCCGGCGATGATCTTCGCGCCTTCACGGCGGGCGACGCGTTCGACGGCGGAGATGACCTCGGTGATGCCGCCCTTCGGGTAGAGCACCCCGTCGGCGAGGTCGAGGTGGCTCATGAGGTGGTACATGCTCGGCGCCGCGTACGGGCTCGTGCCGAGGAACACCGCCGGGTAGCCGAGGACCTGCCACAGGCGGCGGTCCTTGACCGCGGACTCGGCGAAGGTCGAGAGCGGCTCGATGAGGAGGCGCGCGAGCTTCGGGAGCCGTCGGAGGACGTCGGGGGCCGCGAGCTTCGTGAGGTCCTGGAAGGTCGTGTAGAGGAAGCGGCGGATCGCCATCGCGTAGGTGTCCTCGGACGAGGCCAGGTACTTCCGCATCCGTCTGCCGGCGCCCGGCTCGACGGACTCGAACAGGGCGATGTTCGCCTCCCTGTCGGCGCGGAGGTCGATCGGGTCGTCGTAGCCCTCGCTGTACACGCGGTACCCGGGGTCGAGCTTCTCGAGGTCGAGTTCGGCGTCGGCCGAGGTGCCGAGCAGCTGGAAGAAGTGGTCGAACACCTCGGGCATGAGGTACCAGGACGGACCGGTGTCGAACCGGAAGCCGTCCTGCTCCCACGACCCGGCGCGGCCGCCGAGCTGCCCGCGCTGCTCGAGCACGGTCACCGAGAAGCCGTCCCGCGCGAGCAGGGCGGCGGACGCGAGTCCGCTGATGCCGCCGCCGATGACGACGGCACGTCGGGCGGGCACCTTGCGCTTGGTCGTGGTGCCGGCATCCTTCGGACTGGAGGCGCGGGGCGGGGTCACGCCGTGCCTCCCGTCCGGTGGTGGGTCGCGCGCGACCGCAGCGGCGCACGTCCGGCGAGCACCTGCGCGGCCAGGCGGGCCTTCACCGGGTTCGGGACGCGCACCCGGGTGGTGACCAGGCGGTCGGCGGGCGTGGCGGCGATGCGGTCGTTGAGCTCCTGGAAGAGCGCGTGCGCGAGGCCGACGGCGTTCCGCGCGTCGGCCGGCAGCAGCCGGACGGTGCGGGCGGCCCGGTCGAGGTCGGACTGGACGTCGGCGACCAGTCGGTCCTTCGTCGCCTCGTCGAAGCTGCGGATGTCGACCCCCGGGAAGTAGGAGCGACCGAGCACCTCGAAGTCGGCGTGCAGGTCGCGCAGGAAGTTCACCTTCTGGAACGCGGCACCGAGCGCTCGGGCGCCGTCGACGAGCACGGTGCCGTCGAACGTCGGCCGGCCGGCGCGGTGGACGAACGCGCGCAGGCACATCAGGCCCACCACCTCGGCCGAGCCGTACACGTAGCGGTCGAAGGACTCCTGGTCGTGCTCGGTCCGCTCGAGGTCCATCCGCATCGAGGCGAAGAACGGCCGCGTGAGCTCCGGGCCGAACCCGGTGACCCGAGCGGTGCGGGCGAAGGCGTGCACCACCGGGTTGACGGAGAAGCCGAGCGCGATCGCCCGTTCGGTGTCGGCCTCGAGCTCGTCGAGGACCGTCCGGGCGAGGTCCTGGTCGAGTCCGGCCTCGGTCGCGGGCCCGTCGACGACCTCGTCGGCGACACGGACGAGGGCGTACACGTTGCGGATGTGCTCGCGCGTGTCCTTCGTGAGCAGCCGACTGGCGAGCCCGAAGGACGTCGAGTACCGGTCGATGACGACGCCCGACGCGGCCTCGGCCGTGGCGTCGTAGAGCGGGAGCCGGGTCGTGGGACGCGGCTCCGTTCGGCTGTGGCTCACCGGGCGCGCTCCACGAGTTCGGTCACGAGGGCCTCCAGGCGGTCGGCGAGGTCGTACGGCAGTCCGGCGAGCTCGGCACGGGCGAGTGCGGTGTGCTCGGCGATCCGCGATTCGGCGGCGGCCCGGGCGCCGCAGGTGACAAGGGTCGCACGGAGTTCGGCCGCGCGCTCCTCGCTGAGGTCCGGGTCGCCGAGGTACGGCGCGATGTCCGGCCAGCACTCGGTCGTCGCGGCGTGGGCGATCAGCATGGTGCGCTTGCCCTCGCGCAGGTCGCCGAGGACGGTCTTGCCGGTCGTGCCCTCGTCGCCGAAGACCCCCAGCAGGTCGTCGACGATCTGGTAGGCGATCCCGATCTCGCGGCCGAAGGCACCGAGCGCCTCGACGATCGGTTCGGCGGCGCCGGCCAGCACCGCACCGGACTGCAGTGGCGCCTCGAACGAGTACACGCTCGTCTTCGCTCGCTCCATCTGCAGGACCTCGTCCACCGTCGGCATCACCCCGAGGGCGAGGTCGACGTCGGTCATCTCGCCCGCGGCGCTGGCGAACACGGCCTCGTCGAGGAGTTCGAGCAGGCGGGCACGGCGGTCACCCGTGACGCCGGCCGACTCGATGAACCGGGGTGCGCCCGCGAGCGCCAGGTCGCCGGCGATGACCGCGGCGCTCATGCCGCGGTGCTCGGCGGTGGGCAGCGGCAGGCCGCCCGTCGTGCCGGTGTCGCGGAAGGACCCGGCGACGTTCGGCTGGCCGCGGCGCGACCAGTCGCGGTCGATGACGTCGTCGTGCACGACGAGCGCGGTGTGCAGCAGCTCGTACGCGGCACCGACGTGCGCGGCCGCGTGCAGGTCGTCGCCGCCGAGGCCGGTGTAGGCGGTGAGGACCATGCGCGGGCGGAAGCGCTTGCCGCCCATGCTCGCCTTGCGGAGCACCCGCCAGAGTTCCCCGGACGGTCGTCCGTACCGCTCGGCGCGCGCCGACGACACGGCGAAGAAGCGCTCGAGGCAGTCGTCGACGAGCGCGAGGTCGATGTGCGCCACGGTGGCCGCTTCCTCGCTCATTGGCCTAACCTATCGATGCAGATGACGACTTTCCCTGAATCCGTGGTGCTCCTGGCCGATGACCGTACCCCGATCGGTACGGCGGACAAGTTCACGGTGCACACCGACCACACGCCCCTCCACCTGGCCTTCTCGTGCCACGTGCGGAACACCGACGGCGACGTCCTGGTGACCCGTCGTGCGCTGTCCAAGAAGACGTGGCCCGGGGTGTGGACGAACACGTTCTGCGGCCACCCCGGTCCCGACGAGTCGTTCGAGGACGCGATCGCCCGACGGGCCTCGCGTGAACTCGGCATCACCGTCCGCGACGTCGAGCTCGTGCTGCCGGACTTCCGGTACCGCGCCGTCGACGCCTCCGGGATCGTCGAGAACGAGGTCTGCCCGGTCTTCCGCGCGGTCACCGACGACGTCCCGGCTCCGGCCGACGACGAGGTCGCCGAGTACGCCTGGGTCTCCGAGGCCGCGCTGCGGGAGTCGGTCGCCGGTGCGCCGTTCGCGTGGAGCCCGTGGCTCGGGTGGCAGCTCACCGAGCTCGCGACGGCCGGTCTGCACATCACCCGCTGACCCGCGCGCGCCCGCCCGCCCGCGATTGTCAGGGCGCGTCATCGACAATGGTCGGTATGACCACGACGGAACGCGATGTCGCACCGCGGGCCGGAGCCGACGCCGTGCTCGACGCACTCCGCGACGACCCGGTGATCGCCAGCGTGAAGGACGCCTCCGCGCTCGACGAGGTACTGGCCTCCGACCGGGGCGTCGTCTTCGTGCTCTACGGCAGCGTCCTCGACGTCGCGGACATCGTCGCCCGGGCGAAGGACGCCGGCAAGACCGTGCTCGTGGACGTCGACCTGCTCGACGGCTTCGCTGCCCGGGACGTCGTCGTGACGTGGATCGCCGAGCACACCCGAGCGGACGGCGTGCTCTCCACCAAGTCGAACCTCGTCCGGGCCGCCAAGCGCGCCGGGCTCGTCGCCGTGCAGCGCTTCTTCCTCGTCGACTCGTTCTCGTACCACCAGCTCCCTCGCGTGGTCGAGCAGGCCGGACCCGACGCGATCGAGATCCTGCCCGGGTGCATGCCGCGCGTGATCACCTGGCTCCGGGACGACACCGCCGTGCCGGTCATCGCCGGCGGCCTGGTGTGCGACAAGGCCGACGTGATGGCCGCCCTCGGTGCCGGAGCGGTCGCGGTCGCGTCGTCGAACCGCGACGTCTGGGGCATGTGAGCGTTCGTTCACTTGGCTCCGCCGACTCGACGGAGTAGGGTCGGCCGTCGGTCACGGGTGTGGCCACGAGGCTGCGCACCGCGGCCGACGGACCAGCAGAAGGGCAGGTGAGGCGCGATGTCGGGTGACCATCCTCGATCGGGCCGGCCGCCCCTGACGGTCGTCGCCGTGCCCGTTCGCTGAGCAACCCCTCCCCCGGAGCACTCCGGGGTCACTTCGCGCCTGCCTGCTCCCGAGAGGAGCACGCACATGGCACTGATCGACAACGCGATCTACGTCGAGGGACGTCGCGTCGGGTCACCGTCGACCCTGTCGCTCGCCACCGGGGGCGACCTCGCCTGGATCGGGCTCTTCCGCCCGGACGACACCGAGCTCGAGGCCGTCGCGACCGAGTTCGACCTGCACGAGAACGCGGTGGAGGACGCCCGCAAGGGACACCAGCGCGCGAAGCTCGAGCGGTACGGCGACACGCTCTTCCTGGTGCTCCGGCCGGCGTGGTTCGACGCCACGGCCGAGACCGTCGAGTTCGGTGAGGTGCACCTGTTCGTCGGCGACCGGTTCGTGGTGAGCGTCCGGCACGCCGAGCGTCCCGACCTGGCGGCGCTCCGTGCCCGGGTCGAGGCCGACCCGGAGTTCCTCGCCCGGGGCTCCGAGGCCGTCACCGCCGCCGTCCTCGACGAGGTCGTCGACGGCTACGCCCCCGTGGTCGAGATCCTGCAGGACCACGTCGACGCCATCGAGGACCAGCTGTTCGCCGGGCAGGTCGACCCCGGCGTCTCGAAGCGGATCTACCAGCTCCTCAGCGAGGTCCTGGCCTTCCAGCGCGCCACGAAGCCGGTGCCCGCGATGGTGAAGGGGCTGCTCCGCGGCGCCGACAAGTACGGCGTCGACGACGAGGTCCAGCACCGCCTGCGGAACGTGCTCGACCACGCACTGCGGGTCACCGAGCGGGTGGACTCGTTCCGGGCCCTGCTCGAGAACGCCCTGACGCTGCACGCGACCCTGGTGTCGCAGGAGCAGAACGAGGCGATGCGCCGCATGACGAGCGCCAGCCTCGCGCAGGGCGAGGAGAGCCGCCAGCTCGCACGCGCCGCGCACCGGCAGGGCGAGGAGGTCAAGAAGATCTCCTCGTGGGCGGCGATCCTCTTCGCCCCGGGACTCATCGCGGGGGTCTACGGGATGAACTTCGACCACATGCCCGAGCTCCACTGGCGGTACGGCTACCCGGTCGCGATCCTCGGGATGCTCGCCCTGATGGGCGTGCTCTGGGCGATCTTCCGCAAGCGCAACTGGCTCTAGACGGCCGCAGCGACGGACGGTCGCAGCGACGGACGGGAGGCGCGGTGCCAGCTGGCATCGCGCCTCCCGTCCTCCGAGCGGTCGCGTCGCACCCGTCAGCCGACGATGGCCGCCGTCCGCCGGTAGACCTCGTCGGTGTGCGCCGTCACGTCCGCGTGCACGGCACGCAGCGCGTCGTACACCGCCGCGGCCGACGGGTCCGGCGTGAACCGGTCCCGCTCGACGACCATCGCCGCGGCCGCAGCCTCGAACGACGGGTGCACCCCGGTCGCGACCGCCGCGCAGATCGCCGCCCCGCGCCCCGCAGCGCTGTCACCCACCACACGGATGGTCGGCGCCTGGAACACGTCCGACATGATCTGCATCATCAGGTCGGACGACGAGCCACCGCCGGATACGACCACCCGGCGGTACGCCGTCCCGAGCTCGGCGGCCATGGCATCCCCGCGGTCGCGCATCGTCATCGCGATGCCCTCGAGGATCGACCGGTACACGTGCGCCCGGCCCTGCCGTCCGTCGAACCCGAGGATCGAGCCCTTCCGGAACGTCGCGTCGGCCGGCGCGAGCCAGTCCAGGACGGTCAGCAGCCCGTCCGAGCCCGCGGGGACGTCGGCGGCCTCGCGGCCCAGTCGGTCCTCGGCGCGCTCGCCCGCCGCGTCGGCCGCTGCCGCGAAATCAGGCCCGAGCAGGTCGCGGAACCAGCTCACGGTCCACATGCCGCGACGGATGCCGCCGGACTCGTAGAGGTAGCGGCCCGGCTCCGAGCCGAAGTTCGTCCAGAAGTCGGACGCCCCGTCGATGTTCCGCTCGCCGACCGACATGCCCGCGATGTAGGTGCCGAGTGACACGAGGAGCGTCGTCGGGTCGAGGAGTCCGCAGCCGAGGGCCTCCACGGCCTTGTCGTTGGCCGTCGCGACCACCGGCAGGCCGACCGGGAGGCCCGTGGCTGCCGCGGCCTCGGCAGTGACGGTGCCGAGGACCGCGCCCGGCGCGACGAGCTCGAACAGCTGGTCGCGGCGCATGCCGGTCGCGGCATACGACGCTTCGTCCTCGCTCCACCGCCAGGTGTCGGTGTCGATCGGCCAGACTCCTTGGTAGTTCGCCGCGGTGTCCCGGAAGGCGCCGGTGAGCCGGTGCGTGACGTACCCGGAGGACGTCGTGACGTACGCCACGTCGTCCTGCTCGGCGACGAAGGGCGCGCCGACGCGGGCGTCCATCCAGCTCAGGACCGGCTGGGCGAGCGACCCGTCGGCGCGGAGCACCGCCCGGCAGAACCGGATCGTGCAGAGACCGACGCCGACGATCTCGGACGGGTCGCCCGGGAACGCCTCCATCGCGATCCGGCACGCCGCCGCGATCGAGTCCCAGAGGTCGTCGTCCGGGTGCTCGACCACCCCAGGGGCCGGCGTGTGGTTCGGCCGCAGCGGCACACGCCCCTCGGCGACGACCCCGCCCCGCTCGTCGAAGACCGTGACCTTCGACGACTGCGAGCCGTTGTCGATGCCGACGAGGTACCTGGTCATGCGCCGGTGCGCCCGCTCGTCACGCGACCGAACGTCGTGTCGGGGTCGGCCGCGGCCGGCTGGATCGCGCCCGGCTCCGGGAAGATCGTGCCCTTGTTCATGATGCCCTTCGGGTCGAACTGCGCCTTGAGTCCCTGCATGATCGCGAACGCCGAGCCGTGCTCCTCCTCGACCCAGGGGGTGCGGTACTTGCCGACACCGTGGTGGTGGACCATCGAGCCACCGTGGCGCAGCGCCTCCTCGACGATGATCGCGTTGAGGGGGATGTGGTACTTCTCGATCTCCTCCTCGGGCGAGCAGTCGATGCGGTAGTCGTACACGAAGTACATGTTCGTGCCGGTCTGGTAGCTGTGCGACGAGTGGCCGCCGAGCATCGTCAGGTCGCCGGCGTACGGGTACTCCTCGCGGATGCGGCGCATCACCGCGTCGTACACGTCGCCGACGGCCGACCAGTCCGCCGAGACCTCGGTCGTGTAGCCGAGCTGCCCGTCGCGCAGCATGACGGCCTTCTCGGCGTCGATCTTGTCCTGGCCCCAGTTGAGGTTGTCGAACCACGCCTCGATGAGCGCGGGGTCGACCTGCTCGTGCGGGTGCTGGGCGAGGACGCGCTGGATCTCCTCCGAGGTCGCACGGACGATGCCGGCGGGCCCCTCGGCGACGAAGACCACGACGCACTTGTCCTTCGAGAAGTGCGAGAAGTGCTGGTTGGCGTCCTCCGGTGAGTACAGGCGCACGACCGAGGGGTGGAAGCCGTTCGTGATGACCTCGCGCAGGATCGCGATGCCCGTCCGCATGTCGTCGACGAGCGCACCGTGGAACTCGTTGTTCTCCGGCTGGTACCTGAAGAGCTTGACCGTGACCTCGGTGATGACGCAGAGCGCACCCTCGTTGCCGATGACCACGTGGCGGATGTCCGGGCCGGCCGAGCGGCGCGGGACGGCCTTGATGCGACGGACCTTCCCGCCGGGGAACACGGCCTCGAGCCCGACGACCATGTCCTCGATCGCGCCGTACAGGGTGGAGAACTGCCCGATCGAACGGGTCGCGACGAGGCCGCCGTACTGGGCGAGCGGCTTGGACTGCGGCGAGTGGCCGGTGGTGAGGCCCTGCAGGCGGAGCTCGTCCTCGAGGCGCTGGAGCGGCACACCGGCCTGCACCGTGACCTGCATGTTCTCCGGGTCGATCTTCAGGACGGCGTCCATCCGCGAGCAGTCGAGCACGATCGTGTCGACGACGCTCGTCTCGAGGCCGCCCTCGGTGCCGGTGCGACCGGTGCGCGGGACGATGTTGACGAGGTTGTCGTCCGCGAACGCCAGGATCGCGGCAACGTCCTCGGTGGACTCGGCGTTGACGATCGCGACGGGGGTCGGGGCGTCGTGGATGCCGTGCACGGACTGGTACTTCTTGAACCGGTCGACGCTGGCGTCCTTGAGGTGCTGCTCGTCCGTGTCGATCTGTTCGGGGCGGACGATGCCGGCGAGACGCTGCAGGATCTCGGCCCGGTCGAGGGTGGCGATCGAGTCGATCATGGTGGTGAGCCCTTCGTTGGTGTGTTTCGTTGCTCTGGTCTGGTGGTCTGTTCCCAGGAGGCGCGTGGCGGCGCCGTCACGCGCCTCCTGTCCGTCGTCAGCGGACGAGGTACCCGCCGTCGACGGTGAGGGTGTGGCCGTTCACGTAGTCGGATGCGTGCGAGGCGAGGAAGACCGTCGCGCCCATGAGGTCTGCGACGTCGCCCCAGCGTCCGGCCGGGATGTGGTCGAGCACGCGCTGGTTCGTCTCCGGGTCCGACCGGGTCTGCTCGGTGATCTTCGTGGCGAAGTACCCGGGCGCGATCGCGTTCACCTGCACGTTGTGCTGCGCCAGCTCGTCGCAGTACGCCTTCGTGAAGCCGACGATCCCGTGCTTGGTGGCGGCGTACGCGGGCGACCACTGTCCGCCGAGGAACGCGAACAGCGACGCGATGTTGATGATCTTGCCCGCGCCCTGCGCGACGAAGTGCTTCGCGACGGCGTGCCCGAGGGCGAACGGCGCGGTGAGGTTCACGGCGATCATCGGGTCCCACTTCGCGCGGTCGAACGCCTCGACGTCGTCGAGCAGGCAGATGCCCGCCGAGTTGACGAGCACGTCGACCCCGCCGAGCCGCTCCGTGCACGTGTCGACGATGCGCGTCGGGGCGTCGGCGGCGGTGAGGTCGACCTCGAGGAACGCGTACCGACGTCCCTCGCCCTCGACGAGCGCCCGGGTGGTGCCGTCGTCGTCGACCACGCTCGGCACGAACACGTCGGCGCCGGCCTAGGCGAGGGCGAGCGAGAACGCCTGGCCGAGGCCCGAGTTGCCGCCGGTGACGATCGCACGCTTGCCGGCGAGCGAGAACAGGTCCATCGAGAAGTCGCGGATGTCCATGGGGTGAGGGGTCCTTTCGAGGTGGGTCAGGCGGCGACGACGACGTCGGGCGCCGGGCGGTTCCGCAGTTCGCGTGCACGGACGCGCATGGTGAGGGTGGTGAGCAGGAAGCCGAGGACGGCGGCGCCGAGGAGGACGGCGAACATGGTCGTGTAGCCGCCGCCCTGCGAGGGCACGCCGTTCGCCGGGTCGCCGACCCACCACGCGCCGAGGGCGGGGAGGAAGGCGTCCGGCAGGTAGGCGATGCCCGAGGCGAGCCCGATCACACCGCCACGCTGGGCGAGCGGGACCTCGACCTCGCCGACCTGCGCCCAGTAGATGCCGCGCGAGGTGAACACCGCGAGGCACATCACGATCATGAGCACGACGGCGATCCACACGAGGGCGGGGTCGTGCGGCAGGAGCAGGAAGCCCACGGCGCTGATCGCCGCGACGACGAACGCCCACCGGAGGAACGCCGGCGACGACTTCGTCCACCGGTCGACGAGCACGCCGCCGACCGGGCCGCCGACGATCTGGAACACGTACGTGCGGACGACGCCGATCGCCCCGAGGAGCACGACGGGCACCGCGAAGCCGTCCTGCAGCAGCGGCGTGAGGTAGCCGAGCAGCGTGTAGAAGCAGTACATCGCCATGATCGAGAAGCCGATGAGCCAGGTGTACTTGTTGCGGGCGGCGGCCCCGAGCTCCCGGAGCGACACGGCCTGCCGTCCGACCTGGCCGAGGGCGTCCCGGTCCGTGCGGACGACCACCAGGACGAGCACGGCGAACACCAGGCAGAGCACGCCGTAGATGCGCATCACCCAGAGGACCCCGCCCGTGTCGGCGATCGCGGCGGCGACGATGGCGGCGCCGACGAAGCCCACGACGGTCGACGTGATGCCGCGGACACCCTCGAGCCAGCCGAAGAGCTTGCCCTGCTCGTCGGCGGTCCCGAGCATCGAGACGAGCTTCACGAGCGACGACCAGTACAGCCCCATGCCGAGGACGGCCATGAGCACGTGGGCGACCACGATGCCGGTCTCACCGGGCACCGTCGACAGCCCGAGGTCGACGACCCCCATCCCCGCGAGCGCGATCACGATGAGCGCCTTCGGTGAGAAGCGGTCGGCGAACCAGCCGCCGCAGAAGTACATGAGCACGGCGACGGCGCCGAAGACCGACGTGATCTCGCCGTAGCGCTGGATGGTGAGGTCGAGCGCGTGCGCGGTGTCCGCGAGGAACACGAACCGGATGTACGCGACCTGGAAGATCACGCCGCCGGTCATCGACAGGACGATGAAGCTCGTCAGTCTGCGGGCCTTGGTCAAGACCACTCCTTCGTGGTGGATGGGGTTCGGTGGACGCAAAAAAGAGAACAGCGACACCCCAGCGCTGGTGCGCTGCGGGTGTCGCTGTTCTCTGAGGTCTGGAGCGACTGCCGTCCTCGGGCGGACGGCCGATCTGCAGTTGTGCGTTCCGGTACGGGCAATATGCCGGATACGACGTGAACCGCACCCCACCGGATCGGGAAACGACAACTCAGGTGGCGTGGATGCCGGAGACGTGCATAATGATCTGGCTCGGAATGTGAACGTGCACATGGGCGTGCCACGGCCCCGGGCAGGAAACGAGTAGCAATGGCGTCGACGCGGGCACAGCAACCGCGGTCGCCCAGCATCCGCGACGTCGCGCGGGTTGCCGGTGTGTCCCACCAGACGGTGTCTCGGGTGCTCAACAACTCGGACGCGATCCGGGCCGAGACCCGCGACCGTGTCCTCGCGGCGATGGAGCAGCTGCAGTACCGTCCGAACCGTGCCGCACGGGCACTGGTCACCAGCCGGACGCGGACGATCGGTGTGCTCACCGCGCAGCGCTCGCACTACGGGCCGGCGGTGACGATGCAGGCGATCGAGGACGCCGCGGTCAGCCGCGGGTACTCCGTGACGACGGCGAACATCGCCGAGCCGACCGACACCGCCGTCCGCGACGGCCTCGGGCACCTGCTCGACCAGGACGTCGAGGGGATCGTGGTCATCGCGCCGCAGCAGCGGGTGTTCGACCTCATCGAGGAGCTCGGGATCCGGACGCCGTACGTCACGATGCGCTCGAGCGTCGGCGAGGACCCGACCGCACTCTGGGTCGACCAGATGGAGGGCGCCCGGCTCGCGACGGCGCACCTGCTCGACCTCGGGCACGAGTACGTCCGGCACATCGCCGGACCGCAGGACTGGATCGAGGCGGACGCCCGGATGCAGGGCTTCCTGCGCGAGATGTCCGACCGCGACATGCCCGTCGTCCCGCCGATCCTGGGCGACTGGTCCGCCGACTTCGGGTACCACGCCGGCCGCGAGCTCCTGCGCTGGCGGGACTGCACCGCGATCTTCTGCTCGAACGACGCGATGGCGCTCGGGGTGGTGCACGCCGCGCGCTCGTACGGCCTCGACGTGCCCGGGGACCTGTCGGTGGTCGGCTACGACGACATCCCCGAGGCGAAGCACTTCTGGCCGCCGCTCACGACCGTGCAGGTGGACTTCGCCGAACTCGGCCGACGGTGCGTGGACCTGCTCCTGCCCGGCGACGACGACGCCGTCCTCCGGCCGATCGACATCGTGCCCCAGCTCGTGGTGCGCGGCTCCACGGGCGCCCCGCGCAAGCGCTGAGCGCCGCGCGGCCGCGCCGTGCCGCCCTTCGTGAGCAGAAATGGTCGGGTCGGGCAACGCGACCCGACCATTTCTGCTCACGAAGCGTGGCGGGGCGCGCCCGTGCGGGGCGGGCGCGCGCGTGCGGGGCGGGCGCGGCCCCGCGCGGTGGGCGCGCGCGTGCGCGGACGGGAGGCGAGGCGCGGCGCCGACCCGCGCCTCCAGGCCGTCATCGACCCACCCGGGTACCCCAACGCGGGGGACGTGCGGTGCCCGGTTCCGCCAGATCACGCGGCCCGTTACACAAACGCGACCAAACCGAATTGACAGGCGCGCCGATCGCGTGCGTAGTATTACCTCCGTTCCGCCGATGTGAACGGTCACATGACCGTCACGACGCGGGACTCCGGACGCGACAACGAAGTCCACACAGGCCTCCTGTGCCCTTCGTCGCCGCTCGCAGAACCACCCGAAGGACTGCCGCATCGCAGCGGCAGAAGGAGATGCACCGTGGCGTCAACCCCGATCGACACCGGCCTCGAGACCCGGTCGATCACCGCACCCGAGACGATCCTCGAGATGCGCTCGATCACCAAGGAGTTCCCTGGTGTGAAGGCGCTGTCCGACGTCTCGCTCAGCGTCCGTGCCGGCGAGATCCACGCGATCTGCGGCGAGAACGGCGCCGGCAAGTCGACCCTCATGAAGGTCCTGTCCGGCGTCTACCCGTACGGCACCTACGACGGCGAGATCGTCTTCGAGGGCGAAGAGGTCCGGTTCAAGGACATCAAGCAGTCCGAGCAGTCCGGCATCGTGATCATCCACCAGGAGCTCGCGCTGATCCCGGAGCTCTCGATCACCGAGAACCTGTTCCTCGGCAACGAGCCGGGCAAGTTCGGCGTCATCGACTGGACGAGCGCCCAGCTCCGCGCACAGGACCTGCTCGCCCGCGTCGGCCTCGCCGACGACCCGGACACGCAGATCAAGAACATCGGCGTCGGCAAGCAGCAGCTCGTCGAGATCGCCAAGGCCCTGCACAAGGACGTCAAGCTCCTCATCCTCGACGAGCCGACCGCGGCGCTCAACGAGAACGACTCGCAGCACCTCCTCGACCTCATCGTCGGGCTGAAGGCCAAGGGCATCTCGAGCATCATCATCAGCCACAAGCTGAACGAGATCGAGCAGATCGCCGACGAGATCACGATCATCCGCGACGGCAAGACCATCGAGACGCTGAACGTCAAGGGCGACGGCGTCAACGAGGACCGCATCATCCGCGGCATGGTCGGCCGCTCGCTCGAGAGCCGCTTCCCGGACCGCACCCCGAAGATCGGTGAGACGTTCTTCGAGGTCCGCGACTGGACCGTCCAGCACCCGCTCGACTCCTCGCGCCTGGTCTGCAAGGGCTCGAACTTCCACGTGAAGCGCGGCGAGATCGTCGGCTTCGCGGGTCTGATGGGCGCCGGCCGCACCGAGCTCGCGATGAGCATCTTCGGCCGCTCCTACGGCACCTGGCTCGGCGGGCAGATCATCAAGGACGGCGAGGAGATCAAGGTCACCAACGTCCAGCAGGCGATCGAGCACGGCATCGGCTACGTCTCCGAGGACCGCAAGGCGCTCGGCCTCAACCTGCTCGACACGGTCAAGCGATCGACCGTCGCGGCCGACCTGCAGAAGATCTCGAAGGCCGGCGTCGTGGACTCCCTCGAGGAGTACAACGTCGCCGAGAAGTACCGGAAGCTGCTCCGCACGAAGGTGCCGACCGTCGAGGAGAACGTCGGCAAGCTCTCCGGCGGCAACCAGCAGAAGGTCGTCCTGTCGAAGTGGATGTTCACCGACCCGGACATCCTCATCCTCGACGAACCGACCCGCGGCATCGACGTGGGCGCCAAGTTCGAGATCTACGGCATCATCCAGCAGCTCGCAGCCGAGGGGAAGGGCATCATCCTCATCTCCTCCGAGCTCCCCGAACTCCTCGGCCTCTCCGACCGGATCTACACGATCTTCGAGGGCCAGATCACGGCCGACATCCCCTCGGAACAGGCCGATCCAGAAACGCTCATGCGCAGCATGACCTCCGCGCGGAAGGGCGCTCTCGTCTCATGAAGAACCTGAAACTGCTGTTCGGCAAGGGCAACAGCATCGGCCAGTACGGCATGATCATCGCGTTGATCGCGATCGTGATCTTCTTCTCGATCACGACCAAGGGCCTGATCCTCGAGCCGACGAACGTCATCAACCTGTTCCTGCAGTACTCCTACATCCTCATCCTCGCGCTGGGGATGGTGATGGTGATCATCGCCGGCCACATCGACCTGTCGGTCGGTTCGGTCGCGGCGTTCGTCGGCATCATCGTCGCGCAGTCGATGTCCGTGTGGCACTGGCCGGCATGGGCCGCGATCATCCTCGGCCTGGCCGTCGGCGCCCTCGTCGGTGCCTGGCAGGGCTTCTGGGTGGCGTTCGTCCGGGTCCCCGCGTTCATCGTGACGCTCGCCGGTCAGCTCATCTTCCGCGGTGCGAACCAGATCATCGGCCAGTCGACCTCGGTGCCGACCCCGGACTCGTACAACGCCATCGGCGCCGGCTACCTCGGCGACTTCGGCCCGGACTTCGGGTACTCGAACGGCACGCTGCTCATCGGTCTGGCCACGATCATCGCCCTGATCGTCATCGAGGCCCGCGGCCGCTCCCGCCGCAAGAAGATGCAGGCCGAGGTCCCGCCGCTGTGGGTGTCGATCGTCCGCACGGGCGTCCTCGTCGCCGTCACGCTCGTCGCGACCTACCTGTTCGGCGCCGGCCCCGTCGGTACCTCGATCCCGATCGTCGCGATCATCCTCGGTGTCCTCACGATCATCTACGGCTTCATCACGAAGAACACGATCTTCGGTCGCCAGGTCTACGCGGTCGGCGGCAACGCGAGCGCCGCGGTGCTCTCCGGTGTCAGCGCCCGCAAGGTCAACTTCTTCGTCATGGCGAACATGTCCGTGCTCGCCGCGGTCGCCGGCATGGTGTTCGTCGGCTACTCGAACGCCTCGGGTCCGGCTGACGGCACCGGCTGGGAGCTCGACGCGATCGCCGCCGTGTTCGTCGGTGGCGCCGCGGTCGCGGGTGGCATCGGCACGATCTCCGGGTCGATCATCGGTGGCCTCGTGATGGCGCTCCTGTCGAACGGCCTCCAGCTCATGGGCATCGAGTCGAACAAGGTGCAGATCATCCGTGGTCTCGTCCTCCTCGTCGCGGTCGCCTTCGACGTCTACTCGAAGTCCCAGGGCCGCCCGTCGCTCATCGGCGGCATGATGCGGCAGTTCCAGAAGAAGGACACCGAGCAGAACACGGTGGCAGCCCAGCAGCCGCAGTCCATCCAGGACCAGCCGGACAAGGTCAACACCCAGTAAAGACGTGGCGCCCCGGGCTCCCGGGGCGCTCGAACCCCTCACCACAGCACCACCCCTCAACGAAGAGAAAGCACTCACATGCGCAAGAAGCTCATCGCCGGCATCGGCCTGGCGCTCGTCGCGGGCCTCGCCCTCAGCGGCTGCTCGGCTCGCGGCACCTCCGGCTCGGACTCGGGCTCGAGCACCGAGATCAAGAAGGGCGACCTCATCGGTGTCGCCCTGCCGGCCAAGACCTCGCAGAACTGGGTGCTCGCGGGCGCCGCGTTCGAGAAGTCGATCGAGGACGCCGGCTTCAAGGCCGACATCCAGTACGCCAACGCCGGCAACCCCGTCCCGGACCAGCAGTCGCAGATCTCGGGCATGGTCACCAAGGGCGCCAAGGTCGTCATCATCGGTGCCGCCGACGGTTCGCAGCTCGGCTCGCAGGTCAAGGCCGCCAAGGCGAAGGGCGTCACCGTCATCGCCTGGGACCGCAACATCCTGAACACCAAGAACGTCGACTACTACGTGGCGTTCAACAACTACAAGGTCGGCCAGCTGCAGGCGCAGGCACTCCTCGACGGCCTCAAGGCCGAGAAGGGTGACGGCCCCTACAACATCGAGCTCTTCGCCGGTTCGGCGGACGACGCGAACGCCACCGTGTTCTTCAACGGTGCGATGAACGTCCTCGAGCCGAAGATCAAGGACGGCACCGTCAAGGTCACGTCCGGCCAGGAGACCTTCCAGAAGGTCCAGACCAAGGGCTGGCTCGCGCAGAACGCCCAGTCCCGCATGACGGACCTCCTGTCGCAGTACTACTCGGGTGACACCAAGCTCGACGGCGTCCTGTCGCCGAACGACACCCTCGCCCGTGCGATCCTGACCGCGACGAAGGCCGCCGGCAAGCCGAACCCGGTCGTCACCGGCCAGGACTCGGAGACCGCCTCGATCCCGCTCATCATGCAGGGCACGCAGTACTCGACGATCTACAAGAACACCACCGAAGAGGCGCAGGCCGCCATCGACCTGGTGTCCGACCTCTCGAAGGGCAACAAGCCCGACACCAAGATCGACAAGACGAACAACTACAACGGCGTCAAGACGGTCCCGGCGATCGAGCTCACCCCGGTCCTCGTGACCAAGGAGAACGCGGTCGAGGCCTACAAGGGCAACGACACCCTCGAGGCACTCGCCAAGAAGGGCTGATCTCCCCGATCACACGACGACGGCCCCGTCTCGCTCCGGCGAGACGGGGCCGTCCCGCGTTCGCGGCGGGGGCACGGTCGGACGGGAGGCGCGGGCCGGGGCCGACCCGCGCCTCCCGTCCGTCACTGCGTCAGGTCCACCGCCCCTGCCGCGCCCCGACGGTCACCGCGCGCTGCGTGCGCGGCGCGCAGGCGGTGGACCGCCTCGCAGAGCGAGGGCACGTCCACCCGGGCCGTCCCGAACACGACGGCCGGCGTCGTGTCGAAGTACCGCCGGGTGAGGCGTTCGCCGAGGAGCGACACCCGCGACCACGGGATGCTCGGCTCGGTCGACGTCACCGCGCTCGGGAGCATCCGGACCGCCTCGCCGATCTCGACCAGTCGCATCCGGACCGCGTCGTACACGAGGCCCTCCGGCAGTGCGTCGTCGTCGACGTACGCACGGATCACCCCGCAGGCACGGATCACGTCGTCGAGCCGGTCCCCGACGTCGCGGCTCACAGCGGCACCGCGTCCCGGACGGCGTCGGCGCCCATGCCGGCGGCGTCCACGACGTCCACCCGCACGCCGAGGAGCTGCTCCGCCTCGTCCTGGATCCGCATGAGTGCGAAGATGCCGAGTCCGGGATCGAGGTCCACCATCAGGTCGACGTCGCTCGCCGGGCCGTCCTCGCCCCGGGCCACGCTGCCGAAGAGCCGGGGGTTGCGGCCACCGAGGCGCTGCACGATCGCGACGAGTTCCCGCCGTGCGGCCATCACCCGTTCGCGGAGGGGCGGCGGTTCCTCGACGGGGTGCAGGTCGATCGCGGCCGTGAACCCCGCTGCGAGCAGGAGCCGCTGCAGTGCGGCGAGGGACGGCTCGCGGCGTCCGTTCTCGTAGGTGCTGATGACGCTCTGCGTGACGCCGGCGCGGTCGGCGAGCTGCACCTGGGTGAGTTCGGCGCGGAGGCGGGCGTCCCGGATGAGCCCGGCTGCCGACACTGGCGGCGCGGGTCGTGGGAGTACTGCGGACATGCGGCCACGATACACAGAATGCGACATTTCTTTACGCACATCCTGCGGTTCGGAGTGCCGCGTCCAGGAGATTGCGACGGGCGATATCGCGGGCCGCGTTATGCCGAATACAAGTTTTTCCATTCGACGTCCGCTTTGCTTGTACGATCACGCCATGGACGTCGTGCGAGGCCTCGAGTTACTCGAGACAGTTGTGCCCGACCTGGACCTCTCCGTCCGTGCGACCTCGTCACGGACCGCCACTCTGACGTCTCGGCAGGGACTCCGCCACGTGCTCATCCGGGCGCTCGACACCCCTCCGACCCCGGCGCGCGTGATGCGTGAGCTGGGCACTCTCGGCCGAGGCGCGATGGCGGCTGAAGCGCTGCTGTACGTCGTTCCACGATCGACCGCCTCCCTCCGCGCGATCGCGCTCGCTGACCCGCGGGTGATCGTCGCGGCCGTCGACCAAGGTGCCGTACTGATCGACGGCACCGAGTGGTCGCGGACGCCCGTTCCGGCCCCGGTGCGTGGCTCACGCGGCCGCACGCCCTGGGGACGGTTCGCGCTGATGCGAGCGCTCGTGCGCACCGGCGCTCCGCGAACACAGTCCGAACTCGCGAGCGAGACGGGCGTCACCCAGCAGGCGATCGCGCTCGCCCTGCCCGCGTTGCACAGCCTCGGCGTGGAGCGAACGGCCGGAGGATGGGTCGGTCGTGATGCCTCAGCACTGTGGGACGAGTTCCTGTCGGCGTACCCGGGCCCGTCGGGGGTACGCCGACGCTGGACGAGCGTGGCCGCGCTCGACCTCCAGCGGCAGCGGGCAGTCGAGGCAGCGCGCTCCGAGTCACGTCCGGTGCTCGTCTCCGGCGACTCGGCCGCCGACACCCTCGCGCCGGTTCGTCGCCCGGTCGTCGCGGTCCTCTACAGCGAGGCCGACCTCGACCTCGCGGCACGCTTCACCACGGCACCACCCGGTGACGAGACGCTCGCGGTGGTCGTCCCCGCAGATCCCACCGTCTTCGCGACCGCTCGAGCCTGGGACCCGCACGGCGCACCGACGCTCACGGATCCGCTGGTCACGGCATGGGAGGTCGCCAACTCCCGGGGTCCCGACCGCGACGACGCGGTCTTGGCACTGCGCCGCGTCACGCTCGACGGGCGGGACGAACGGTGATCCGTGTGAGAGTGGTGGTCCCGTGCACCTCGGTCGCCGACGAACTCGCTTTCGCCTCGCTCGGTGACGCAGTACGCGCGATCGCCGATCGCAGCGCCGCGCGCATCGTCGGAGGCCACATGGTCGGACTGCTCCTGACAGCGTTCCCGGTCGACGGACTCGCGGCGCGGCGGACCGTCGACGCTGACGCGGGCGTGAGCACTGAGATCGCGGCCCGCGGTGACGTGGTCGACAGGCTGCTCGCCGACGGGTACCGGGCAACCGCCGGAAACCGGTTCGAGCGGGACGGCCGAACGATCGACCTGCTCGTGGAGTCGCTCGACGGACGCTTTCGCCCACGGCACCTCGGCGGGCGGCACTTCGACACGAGTCCCGGCCTCGACGTCGTCCTCGCACAGGACCCGATCGAGGTCGACACGACCGTGGTCGACACCCACGGTCGCGAAGAGCGCTTCGTGGTCCGGGTCCCGACCGTCGAGATGGCGACGATCCTCAAGACGTACGCCTGGGCTTCGCGCCGCTCCACGAAGGACCTCGCAGACCTCGGGCACCTGCTGGAGATCCGTCATGCACACGGTGCCGACGCCGTCGGCGGGTGGGCCCTCGACACCGAACCGGTGAGCGGGCGCCGGCTGGACACCGCACGAACCCTCCGGAGCATCAGGCCGGCCGATGCACGATTCGCGGACTCCGGGATCGCCGGGCCACGCTTCGTCGCGCTGATCAGGGAGTACATCGCGGTGGTCTGACGTCCGACGTCCACCCGGGTGCCGGTCAGGAGCGGCGGGAGACGTCCGTCCGCAGGAAGTTCTGCGCCGAACGAGACGGCGTCGGACCGCGCTGCCCCTGGTACCGCGACTGGTACTCGGCGGAGCCGTACGGCTTGTCGGCGGGGCTCGACAGCTGGAAGAAGCAGAGCTGGCCGATCTTCATGCCCGGCCAGAGCTTGATCGGCAGGGTCGCCACGTTCGAGAGCTCGAGGGTCACGTGCCCGGAGAAGCCCGGGTCGATGAAGCCCGCCGTGGAGTGGGTGAGGAGGCCGAGGCGCCCGAGCGAGCTCTTGCCCTCGAGCCGTGCCGCGATGTCGTCGGGCAGCGTGACGACCTCGTACGTCGAGCCGAGCACGAACTCCCCCGGGTGCAGGACGAACGCCTCGTCCGGGTCGGTCTCGACCAGCCGGGTGAGGTCGGGCTGGTCGACCGCCGGGTCGATGTGCGGGTACTTGTGGTTGTCGAACAACCGGAAGAACTTGTCGAGCCGGACGTCGATGCTCGACGGCTGGACGAGCGAGGCGTCGTACGGGTCGAGGCCGATCCGGCCCTCGGCCAGCTGGGCGGTGATGTCGCGGTCGGAGAGCAGCACGCGACGAGCCTAGCGGCAGCGGAACGGCACCGGTAAGCTGCGAGGCTGCCCAGCGTCGGGCGGCGTCACACGGCCAGGAGGAACCGACATGACCGCGTACACCGTGCACGAACTCGACGTGCCCGCCACCATGGACGACGACGCCGCGACGGTGCAGGCCTTCCGCGACTGGGTCCGCGCGCAGAACACCGCCGAGGTCGCCGTCACCGGGTTGCCCGAGATCCTCTGGACGCCCGAGGAACAGCTGCCGTACCTGCTCGACCCCGAGGCACCGAGCCGCCTCTTCGTCGTGCGCGATCCCGACGGCGACGTCGTGGCCGCCGGCTCCTACGACACCAAGCAGGCACCGGGGACCCCGAACTGCTGGATCGCGGTCGCCGTCGCGCCGGACCACCAGCGGCGGGGCATCGGCACGCTGCTGGCCGAGCACCTCGAGGGCATCGCCCGCGAGGACGGTCGCACCCAGTGGAAGACGTACGCGGTGTCACGGCAGGTCGGGCCGGCGTCCGGGCCGGGGTACCTCGTCCCGCCCACCGGCCACGGCGCCGTGCCCGAGGGCGAAGCCGGCGCACGGTTCCTCACCGGCCGAGGCTGGCGCTTCGGGCAGGTCAACCGGATCAGCCGCCTGGCGCTGCCGGCCGACCACTCCGTGGTGCGCGAGCTCCACGACCGGGCAGCGGCCGCCGCCGGACCCGACTACCGGGTGCACGCGTGGGCCGGGCCGACGCCGGAGCAGTGGCTCGACGGCATCGCGCTGCTCGAGACGCGGATGAGCACCGACGCTCCCGAGGGCGACATGGAGGAGCCGGAGGACGTCTGGACGCGCGAGCGCCTGCAGGAGCACGAGGCGCAGCTGCAACGCTCGCCGCGCACGATGGTCACGGTCGCGGTCGAACATCTCCCGACCACCACCTTGGCCGGTTTCACGCAGCTGGCGGTGCCGGACGCGGTGCACCAGCCGGTCATGCAGGGCGACACCCTCGTGCTGCGTGAGCACCGCGGGCACCGGCTCGGCTGGCTGCTCAAGGTGGCCGGGATCGAACGCGTCGAGCAGGACTTCCCGGGGCGACCCTCGATCATCACGTTCAACGCCGAGGAGAACCGCCCGATGCTCGACGTCAACGAGGCGGTCGGGTTCGTGGGCGTCGGGAGCGAGGGCATCTGGGAGCGCCGCGTCTGACGTCGTGACCTGAGGCGGGCCGCAGCCGGTGCGCGCGACGCACGCCGCGCCTCCAGGCCCACACGCCTACGATTGGACGGTCATGACCGTCACGTCACCCGAAACCCAGCCAGGAGGCGCGGCGCCGGAATCGGCGCCCGTCACCGCGCGCACGTCCACCGTCGCGACGGTCCTCGTCGTCGCCGTCCCGCTCGCGGTGGCGTGCTCGATCCTCGGGATGACGCTCACGGGCGCCTTCACCGCGAACCAGCAACTGGTGTCCGCCGGCGACCTCGTCGAGTACGGGCTGCCCGTCGCGCGCGTGGTGCACGACACCATGGCGGCACTGACGATCGGCCTGCTCGTCGTCGCGGCGTTCGCGCTCCCGGCGCAGAAGAAGGACCACCGGGCGATGTCGAGCGTGCAGCACCGCGCCGCGCGCTGGGCGGCGGCGACGGGTTCGGTGTGGTTCCTCGCGGCCGTGGTGAGCATCGTGCTGACGGGCGCGAACACCCTCGGCGTCCCGCTGACGAACCCGGTGTTCGCGCGGAACTTCACCCTCTTCGCGTTCCAGGTCGAGATCGGGCAGGCGCTCGTGGTGTCGGCCGTGGCGATCCTCGTCGCGACCGTGGTCGCCGCGTTCGCCACCCGGGTGACGACGCTCGCGGTGGCGACGGTCGCCGGGCTGTTCGCGCTGCTGCCGCTCGCCCTGTCCGGGCACGCTGCCGGGTCGCTCGAGCACGCGAACGCGGTGAACTCGCTCGCGGTCCACCTCGTCGCCGTCTGCGTCTGGGCCGGTGGCCTCGTCGCCGTGCTCGTCCTGCGCACCCGGACGAAGGGCGCCACCGGGCGGGTCGTGTCGCGGTACTCGACGCTCGCGGGGTGGGCGTTCGCCGCGGTCGCGTTCTCGGGCATCGTGAACGCGTCGCTCCGCCTGACCGGCCCGCTCGACCTGTTCACGACGACCTACGGGTGGCTCATCACCGTCAAGGCCGCCATCCTCGTGCTGCTCGGGCTCGCCGGGGTCGTCCAACGGCGGCGGCTCGTGCCGGGGCTCCTCCGCGCGCCGCTCGACCGCCGGGTGTTCGTGCGGTTCGCCCTCGCCGAGATCGTGTTCATGGCGATCGCCATCGGGGTCTCCGTCGCCGTCTCCCGCTCGCAGCCGCCGATCCCGCAGACGCCGGAGACCGGGGACGACACCCGCTCCGGACTCATCGGGTTCCCGTACCCGCCAGCGCAGACCGTGCAGACCTACCTGACCCAGTGGCACATCGACTGGGTGTGGCTGGCGCTCGCGGTCGTCGGGGCCGGCTGGTACCTGCTCGCCGTCCGGAAGCTCCGGAAGCGCGGGGACAAGTGGCCCGTCGGACGCACGATCGCATGGCTGCTCGGGTGCGCGCTGTTCATCTGGACGACCTCGGCGGGGCCGGCGGTCTACGGGATGATCCACTTCTCGTCGCACATGCTCCAGCACATGCTGCTCATGATGTTCGTGCCGCTGCCGCTCGTGCTCGGTGGCCCGGTGCTGCTCGCGCTGCGGACCCTGCCGGTGCGGAACGACGGCTCGCGCGGTGCCCGTGAGTGGCTCATGCTCTTCACGCACTCGCGGTACATGCAGTTCCTCGCGAAGCCGGCCGTCGCCGGGGTCATCTTCGCCGGGTCCCTCGTCGTGTTCTACTTCACGCCCGCGTACGAGTACGCCATGCAGTCGCACGAGTGGCACGTGGCGATGGTCGTGCACTTCGTCTTCAGCGGGTACCTGTTCTTCTGGGTGTTCGTCGGCGTCGACCCGGGCCCCAAGCGACCGCAGTACCCGATCCTCATCATCGCCCTGCTCGCGACCCTGGCGTTCCACGCGTTCTTCGGCGTCGCGGTGATGACGTCGGAGTCGGTCTTCGCGATCGACTGGTTCCACGCGCTCGGGCAGACGAACGACGCCGCACTCCTGGCCGACCAGCACACCGGCGGCGGGATCGCGTGGGGCGCGTCCGAGCTGCCGATGGTGTTCGTCGCGCTGCTCGTCGTGCGCAACTGGGTCAGGTCGGACACCCGTGACGCGAAGCGCCTCGACCGCAAGGCGGAGCGGGACGGGGATGCGGACCTCAAGGCGTACAACGAGCGCCTCGCCGCGATGCACGACCGCGACTGACGGGAACAGGACCGCGCACCGTGCGAGGTCGCACGGTGCGCGGTCCTGTGGGTCCGCCCGACCTGCTTGCTACTCCGAGGCGTCCCGGGCAGCGCGGGTCCGGCGGACCATCAGCAGCACCAGGCCGCCGAGGAGCAGTGCGGCCGCGAGGCCGATGCCCGTGCCCATCGCGAGCGGCGACCCGGTGAACGCGAGCGCACCGGTGCTCGACCCGACCGGCGCGTGCGACGGGGTCGCCGCTGCGGTCGGGTCGGCGGTCGGGTCCGCTGCCGGGGTGACCGTGGCGGGTGCGGCCACGACGACGACCTCGATCGTGGTGGTCGACGCCGCGAAGGACGCGTCCCCGCTGTAGGACACCGTCACGGTGTTCGTCCCGACGGGCAGCGCGTCGGTCTCGCAGCTCGTCTCGGGGAGCGTCGCCGTGCACAGGACGGTCCCGTCCGCCGCGGTGAAGGTCACCGTGCCGGTCGCGCCGGTCGGCAGGCCGGACGCACTGAGGCGGACCGTGGTGCCGACGACCGCGCGGGTCGTGTCGGTCGAGCCGACCAGCTCGGTCGGCTGCGCGGTCACGACCAGGTCGAAGGGGTCGCCCTCGGCCGGCTCGTAGTTGTCGTCACCGCTGTACCGGGCGTGCACGCGGTAGGTGCCACCGGCGAGGTCGGCGGGGACGTCGCAGGTCGTGTCGGGCAGGGTCGCGGTGCAGAGCACGGTGCCGTCGTCGGTGACGTAGTCGATCGTCCCGGTGGCGTCCTTCGGCACGTTCGGGCTCCCGAGCGTGGTGGTCTCGCCGTGCGTCACGGTCACCGTCGTGTCGGTGCCGGGGCCGGACGGGTCGGACGGTCCACTCGGGTCCGTCGGGTCGGACGTGCCCGGCGTGATGGTGGTCGCGGCCTTCCGGACGGTGAGGTCGACCGCCACGGCCGTGGAGCCCTCGTACCGACCGTCGCCCGAGTAGACCGCGGTCACCGAGTGCGTCCCGGCGGCGAGCCCGGAGACGTCGCAGCTCGTGGCCGGCAGGGTCGCCGTGCAGAGGACCTTCCCGCCGGCGCGGAACTCGACGGTCCCGGTCGGTGCGGGCCGGTCGCCGTCGACGGCGTCGAGGCCGTCGACCGCGAGGGTCACGGTCGCGCCGTACGTCGTGGATGCCGGCGTCGACGTCACGGTGATCGCGGTCGGGACCTTCGAGACGACGAGCGAGCCGTCACCCTTGACCGAGGCGTGGTCGGCGTCACCCTGGTAGGTCGCGGTGATCCCGCGGGTGCCGACCGTCGAGGTCGGGACGTCGCAGGACGCGACTCCGGAGGCGAGCGTCGCGGTGCAGAGCACGACGCCGGACTCGGTGTCCGTGAACACGACGGACCCGGTCGGCGTGGTCGCCCCGTCGGACTCCCCGGAGGCGACGCTCGCCGTCAGGGTGGCGCGGTCGCCGACGACCGCTGCGGCCGCACCGACCGAGACGGTGCTCGACTGCGGCTGGACCTCGACGGCATGGGTGACGGTCACGGCCTCGGCGTCGGTGGAGGCGACGACGGTCGAGACGGTGGCGGTGCGGGCGGCGCCGGACACCGTGTACGGGATCGTCAGCGTCGGCAGGACGGTACCCGGCGTGCGGTCCGCCGCGGCCTGGTCGCACGTGACGACCTGACCGGCGGCGGTGCAGCTCCAGCCGTCGCCGCTCGCCGTGGCGACGTCGGGCGTGACACCCGTCGGGAAGGTGGTGGTGGTGCGCACGAGCTGCGCCTCCGAGCCACCGTCGGCCGACACGGTGGGGGTGAGGGTGTACGTGCCCGAGCCGGCGTGCGCGACCTTCGCCGCGCCTCCCGTCTGGGCGGTCAGTACCGGCACCGGACCGGCGACGGTCGTGGTCTTGAGTGCGTTGACCTCGTGCACGTCGTTCGACCCACCGGTACCCGCGACCCATCCGTAGGTGAGCTTGTACGGGTACCCGGTGGTCTGGTCGACCCACGAGGACGGCACGCCCGCGACGTTGCTGCCGCCCTTCAGCGTCGGGAGCGCGCCGGCCAGGACCTGCCGGGTCCCACCGCTCGACGTGAAGACGACCTTGAACGTGCCGGGATCGACCGACACGTCCGTGTTCCCGGTGCCCTGCGCGCGCAGGGTCGAGGTCGTCGGGTTGATGACGATCTCGACGGGGACCTTCGCGGTGGTGCGGTCGGTCACCCCGGTCCGGCTGAGCGTGCCGTTGCCCGCGAGCGGGGTGCCCGCGGTCGTCGAGACGATGCAGTAGCCGTTCAGGCCGTTGCCGGGGCCCCGGACCGTGACGTTGTTCGCGTAGGCGGCAGCGGACGCGTCCGCGGTGCAGCCCGAGCCGCCGAACGCCTTGTTCGAGAAGTTGCCGAACCGGTCGAGGCCGACGCCGAGGTAGGCGTGGGAGAGCCCCGACGCCTTCGTGCCGATGGACGCGTTCTGGCTGTCGGTGATGCTCGCGCTGTAGCCCAGCGAGCCGCCGAGGTACCCGATCTTCTCGGGGACCTCGGGGTTGTACGGGTCGGTCGCGGCGAGGTAGAAGACGATCCCGTCCGCGCCGTTGCCGTTGTACTGGTAGCTGTCGAAGACGGCGTCGATGCCCTTGGTGATCGGGACCGACTGGCGGGAGCCGACGCCGCCGGCCTTGTCGCCCTGCGCGGTCGTCAGGCGGAGCGCCCCGTTGCCGCTGGCGTCACGGACCGAACCGGAGGCGATGCCCTTGCCGTCCGTGGTGCAGGTCGGGATGCTGCCGTCGTTGCTGGTGCCGGAGGCCGGGGCCGCGGTGAGGCACGCCTCGTTCGCCGCGCCGGACTGCGTGGACGGCAGGAGGTAGCCGTCGCCGACCGAACCGGTCGTGAACCCCTCGTTCACGAACGTGGTCTGCGCGGGAGCGGCGGCGGACGCGGTGGACGCACCCGCCCCCACGAGCGCGAGACCGGCGAGGCCGGCGACGACGACGCCGGAGAGGATGCTGCGAGCGCGCGCGACGGCACGCTTCTGGGGTTGTGTACGCACTGGAGCCCTGTTCAGTGAGAAGAGCGGTGCCGACGAGGAGCGTGCGCGCCCGGCTCGTCGGCTCGGGTCCTCACACCGTAGGGCCGGATCGGGTACCCGCGGGTCTCGGAACGACCGTTCGCACCACAACTGGGGACACGCCCGGGCCCGTGAGTCGCGTCGAGCGCTCGCGCTGGCCCCACTCCGGGTGGCCGCAGAGGCGGTCGGTGCTCAGTCGCCGTGGACGATGCAGACCGCGTCGAGGTCCATCGCGGCCTCGAGCGCGGCGGAGATCCCGGACTCGCCGTCCGCCCCCTCGGGCGTCACGGTGTCGACCCACCACAGCGGCGTCGACAGCGTCGGGGCGTCCGGCAGGATCCGCTCGACCTCGTCGAGGGCGTCCACGCGCCGCACCGCGAGCACGGTGATCACCGGGTGCGTGGCGTCCCGGCAGACCTGCATCATCGGGCCGTCGTCGAGCGCCCGGACACCCCAGGACTCGTCGTGCAGGAGCAGCGCCTCGGCGACGTCGCGCGTCTCCACCGGCCCGCGGCAGAGCAGGGTGACGTCACGGGGCACGGTGACCGCCGAACACGTGCGAACCGTCCCCGACGTGGCCGTCCAGCGTGCCCTCGTCGTGCGCCGGGTCGAGCGGGGCACCACCGACGAGCTGCAGGAACCGGTCCTCGTCGATGCGGTCGAGGAACGCCTCGAGCGCTTCCCAGCCGTCGTCGAAGCGCACGACGAGACCGCCGCCGCCGAACGTCGAGGTGGTCGTGCGCGGCGGGGGCCACACGCCGTCCCGGTCGAGGAACTCGGTCGCCTCGGGCCCGACCACGACCGCGAGCGGCGCGGGTTCGCCGTGCGAGACGGCACGGACGAGGTGGTCGGCGTCGCCACGACGCTGCATCACCACACCGAAGACGGGTTCGACGTCCTCGGCGACGCGGTGCACGGCGTCGAGGAGCCGCGGCGCGAGCGTCTGGTCGGCGCCGTCCTCGGGGATCGTGAGCACGGCGGACATCGTCTCGACGACCACGCCGTCGAGCAGGTGCGCGGTCATCGTCGCCGAGAAGCCCTCGCCCACGGCGTACGACGTCGACACCGCCGGGGCCTCGTGCTTGGCGTACTGCGTGACGACCCAGCGGTCCCACGGCACGGTGAGCGGTTCGGCGGTGCCCCAGCGCGTCGGGCAGGTGCCGACCGTCTCGCAGAGGGCCTCGATCGCGGACCCGATGTCGATCGCGCGTTCGGCGTGGTGGCGCAGCGTGAGGTCGATGCTGATCTGCCGCACCGAGTCGCGCGCGACGGGGTGCTCCGGCGAGGGCGTGCCGACGAGCTCGGGGCCGCGGTGCACGAAGTCCTCGATGCGGGAGGCTGCGACGCCGGTCCGTCCGTCGCGGAGCGTGCCGTCGGGGTCCGTGACGGCCCACGCGGCCCCGTACGCGCCGAGGGCGTGCCGGAGCGCCGGCGTGAGTGCGGAGCCGGGACCGGTGCGGAGGACGACGAAGCGTCCGGACTCGGATGCCCGACGGAGCAGGGAGGCGAGCGCCTCGGTCAGCCACACCACCGGCGAGGCCGAGTCGACCACGATCGCGGGGCCGACCACGTCGTCGATGAGGGGATGTCTGACCATCCGGGTCCTCCTCGGGTTCGCGGGTCGCTCGATCCACCTGGACGGTACACACGGGGGCGACACCTGTCCGTCAG
The DNA here is from genome assembly GCF_900113095.1 of Curtobacterium sp. YR515. Taxonomy (NCBI): domain Bacteria; kingdom Bacillati; phylum Actinomycetota; class Actinomycetes; order Micrococcales; family Microbacteriaceae; genus Curtobacterium; species Curtobacterium sp. YR515. The sequence goes on from NZ_FOOD01000001.1 coordinate 943,978, forward strand.
ACGGACCGGCTCACAGCGGAGACACGGGTCCGGCCAGGAGGCGCGGTGCGGGTCGGCAGCGCCACGCTCGGCGGGCACTCGGCTGGCGTCCAGCGCAGAATCCGCTAGGCTTGCGACGTCCCGCTGAGCGGGGTGCGCGAGTGTAGTTCAATGGTAGAACTCCAGCTTCCCAAGCTGGTAGCGCGGGTTCGATTCCCGTCACTCGCTCCAACTAGCATCGTGCTGTGGAGTCCAAGCCGGCATCTGTCCTCAAGGCGATCAGGGCCGAGATCATCGCCGGTACGCTGCCACGCGGCTCCCGCCTGAAGGAAGACGCCCTGGCCGAACGCTTCGGGGTCTCACGGGTCCCCGTGCGTGAAGCACTCCGTCAGCTGGAGACCGAGGGGTTCGTCGAGTCCGAGAAGTTCAAGGGCGTCCGCGTCGCCGACTCCTCGACCGAGGTCGTCATCGAGCTCATGCAGATCCGCCGCGGACTCGAGGTGCTGGCTGCCGAGCTCGCCGCTCGTCGCCAGGGCGGCGAGTGCGCCGACCTGCTGCGCGCCGTCGGTCACGAGGAACGGTCCGACCAGGAGATCGAGGCCGCGCAGTCGCCGCGGTTCGCGTTCCACGGGCTGGTGGCGCGCGCCGCGGGGAACAGCCGACTCGAGACGATGATCGACCACCTGATCCACCAGACTGCCTGGGCCTTCGAGCGCGTGACGCAGGACGAGGTGGCGTCGAGCAGCGATGACCACACCGCCGTCGCCGGCGCGATCCTGCGCGGCGCCTCGGTGCAAGCGGGCCTGCTGATGGACGAGCACCTGCGCCGCGACGAAGCGATCTACCGGGCGCTGAACCCGTAGGAACGTATACGAAAACCCCCGAGGGGCTTGGTCGGCGCCAGCCGTGATGCTTGGATGTCCGGGTGACACAGGCAGCCGTAACGAACCGTCTCGTGTTCGAAACCAGCCTGAAACAGCTTTTCGTATACAAAAGAGTGACCGCACGGTGCACCGCCCTCACTCTTCCCCCGCTGGAGTCACGAATGTCCGCTGTCACCCGCTCCACCGCACCAACCCGAACCGCGTCCGCCGCCCGACCCGAGGGCGGCATCGGATCCGCCCTCGACTCGATCGGCTTCACCCGGGCCCAGTTCTGGGTCCTCATGCTCATCCTCGCCGGGGAGTTCTTCGACACGCTCGAGCAGAACTCCGTCGGCGCGATGGCCACCAACATCAAGGCCTCGCTCGCCATCGGCGACGTGCAGCTCTCGACGATCAACACCGCCACCGTCCTGGGTGGCCTGGTCGGACGGTTCCTGGCCGGCTGGCTCGCCGACAAGTACGGCCGACGGTTCTCGCTCGGCCTCAACCTGCTCGTCTACACGCTCGGCGGCCTGCTCAGCGCGGTGTCGTTCAACTTCGACATGCTGCTCGTCAGTCGGTTCATCGTCGGCATCGGCGTCGGCGGCGAGTTCATGATCGGCATCGCGATGCTGTCCGAGATGGTGGCCACGAAGTACCGCGGTGGTCTCATCGCGACCATCAACGTCGGTGCCGGCGGCATCGGCAACTTCATCTCCTACGGCCTCTTCCTGCTGCTGCTCGGGCCGCTGGCCGTCCCGCTCGGTGGTGACGACCACGTCTGGCGCTGGACCTTCGTGATCCTCGCGATCCCCGCACTGTTCGTCGTCCTGTACCGCCGCAAGCTGCCTGAGACGCCGCGCTGGTTGCTCTCGAAGGGCCGTGTCGACGAGGCGAACCGATCGCTCGCGATCCTCGCTTCGAACACGCTCACGCCGCCCGCCGAGACCGCGCCGCCGGTGCGTCTGACGCCGGCGGACCTGCCCCCGGTCGCACTGCACTCCTCGCCCGCCGCGGTCTTCCACAAGCTGGTGCTCCGCCGGACGATCGCGATCGGCGTCGCGTCGTGGATGGCCTTCGGCGTCCAGGTCACGCTGAACTTCCTGATGCCGACCCTGCTCGTCGAGCGCGGCTACACGGTGTCGCAGAGCCTGCTCTACACGATGATCATGAACGTCGGTTCGCTCCTCGGGTGCACGGCAGCGGCACTCCTCGCCAACCGCGTCGGACGCCGGCCCCTCATCGCCGTCGCGGGCATCCTCGGCTGCCTCACCGCCCTGGCGTTCGCGGCGTTCGGCAACGACACCGCCGCGATCCTCGTGCTCGGCGCCCTCTTCCAGTTCTTCACGATGCTGACGAACACCACGCTCGCCGCCTGGACCGCCGAGGTCTACCCGACCGCGATCCGTGCATCCGGCGCCTCGATCGTCAACGGCATCGGCAACATCGCCGGAGCGGTCATGCCCTTCGCGGCCATCGCCCTGTACGGCTCGTGGGCCTTCGCCGGTGTCTTCGGACTCGCCGCCGTCATGTACGCGGTGCTCGTGGTCGCGTCGCGCTTCGCCCCCGAGACCCGCGGGCGTTCCCTCGAGGACGTCAACGAGAACGCCCTCTCGACCCCCACCGCCTGACCGACTGCACCACCCGCACCATCCCGGTGGGCCGGACACCCCGGCCCACCACCCCACGATCGGAGAACACCATGGACACCCTGAAGATCTCGGCGACCGCGAACGGCCTGAACTACCTGCCCGAGTACGTCGCCGACGTCGGCGGACTGTTCGCCGAGCGCGGCCTGGCCGTCACCGCGAAGGCGTGCGACCCGTGGACCGGCGTGCTCGACGACATCGACTCGCACGAGGCCGACCTCGCGCTCGGCGGCCTGTGGGTCCCCGCGATGTACGCCGGCACCTCGAGGAAGCTCTCCGTCGTGGGACAGCTCAACCACCGGTTCCCGATGACCATCGTCGCCCGCGACGAGACCGCACCGATCACCCTGGACTGGCTCGCCGGCAAGGTCGTCCTGGCGCCCGGGGCCGGCGGCAGCGCACCGTACGAGTTCACCGCCGGACTCGTCCGCGAGGCCGGGTTCGACGTCGCCGCGACCCGCTTCGTCCGTGACCTCTCCACCGCGATGCTCATCGAGCTCTACCAGGGCGGCCTCGGCGACGCGATCATCCTCGACCTCGTCTCCGCCCAGGAACTCGTCGCCGCCGGTGGGGGCACCATCGTCTTCCGGCACCTCGACGCCGGTGGCGTGATGCCGAACAGCGTCTACTACACGCGCACGGACCGCATGGACGAGCTCGGCGACCGGGTCGACCGGTTCGTCGACGGCATCGCCGCCGCGATGGCCAAGATCACCGCGGGCGACGCCGACGCCGAGATCGCGGCCGTGCTCGCCGCCCGGTGGCCGGAGAAGGACGCTGCCCTGCTGCGGCGGGCCGCCGACGAGATGGCCGCCGGGGGCGTCTGGGACACCGCGGTCGTCGACCGCGAGGCCTCCGACCGCTGGATGCGCATCCTGTTCGACGGCGGGCTCACGACCCACACCCCGTCGCTCGAGGAGCTGCTCGGCGCCTCGACCGCCGTCGCCGCGTCGTGACCGTCGTCCTCGGCGCCGCCGACGTCGCCGGTCTCATCGACGCCGTCGACGTCGTCGGGGCCGTGGAGGCCGTCCACGCCGACCTCGGGACCGGCGCGATGCAGCAGCCGGCTCCGGTCGCCCTGACCGGCGCCGACGACGCGCTCTTCCTGCCGATGGCCGTGCGGTCCGACCGACTCGGGCTCGTGGCCGTCAAGCTGATGGCCGACATCCCCGGGAACAGCGCACGGGGGCTGCCCTCGCAGCGGTCGACGATCCTGGTGTCCTCGTCGGTGACGGGCGAGTGCGTGGCGGTCCTCGACGGCATGGCCATCACCCGGGCCCGGACCGCGGCGACCACCGTGGTCGCGACGAAGCACCTCGCCCGCTCGGGCAGCCGGACCCTCGGGATCCTCGGCGCGGGCAACCTCGCCGTCGAGCACGTCCGCGCGTTCGAGGCCGTGCGACCGTTCGAGCGGATCGTCCTCTGGTCGCGCTCGTCGGGAACGGTCGCCCGCTTCCTCGACGCCGTCGGCCCGGACGTCGCCGGGCGGTGCGGGGTGGTGCACGAGGCCCGTCGGGTGGTCGAGGGGTCGGACGTGCTCTGCACCCTCACGCCCTCGGTCGATCCCGTCGTCCGAGGAGCCTGGTTGCACGCGGGCCAGCACGTGAACGCGGTTGGAGCACGTCCACGCCCGACCCACCGGGAGCTCGACGGCGCCGCGATGGCGCGCGGCACCCTGTTCGTCGACAGCCGTGCGACGGCCTGGACGAAGTCCGGCGACCTGCTCGAGGCCGTCGTCGAGGGGACGGTCCCGCAGGACCTCCACCCCGCGGAGCTCGGCGAGGTCGTCGCCGGGCGTGCCCCGGGCCGGACCACGGACGACGAGGTCACCGTGTTCGACTCGGTCGGGCTCGGCGCGCAGGACCTCGCCGTCGCCGCCCGCGTGATCGAGCTCGCGCGGGAACGGCGCGTCGGGACGGAGGTCGCGGTCGCACGGGTCGGGGTACCGGTTCCCGGCAGGTGACCAGGGTCGGGCGGCAGGGTGCTGCCATGCGCCGTGCTCTCCCCCTGGTCATCGCCGGCATCGTCGCCGCACTCGCCCTGACCGGCTGCAGCGGCGGGAGCCCGGGCACCACCGCGGCCGCACCGTCACCGACGCGCACACCCCAGTCCTCACCGACGCCGACGCCCTCGCCGACCCCGACCATCACCGCCGCCGACCGGGCTGCCGTCGCCCGCACCCTCGCCGACCTCGAGCGGGAGTACGACGCCACGGTCGGCGTCGTCGCGACCGACACCACCACCGGCGAGACCGTCGCGTACAACGGCGACCGCCGCTTCGGCTACGCGTCGACCCTCAAGGCGTTCGCGGCGGCGCAGTTCCTCCGCGCGGTGCACGGCGCCGACCGGGACGAGCGGGTGCGCTGGAGTGCGGCGGACGCCACCGCCGCCGGCCACTCCCCCGTCACGAGCGAGCACGTCGCCGACGGCCTGACGATCGCCCAGCTCGCCGAGGCCGCGGTCCGGCAGAGCGACAACCTGGCCCTGAACCTCGTCGTCGACCGCATCGGAGGCCCCGCGGGTCTCGACCGAGCACTGGCGGAGCTCGGGGACCGCACCACCGAGGTCGTGCACGACGAACCGGCCCTCAACACGATCGAGCCCGGCAGCACCGAGGACACCACGACCCCGGCGGCGTTCGCGGCGGCCCTCGCCACCGTGCTCGACGGCCAGACGCTCGGACGCTCCGACACCGCGCTGCTCGAGCACTGGATGAGCGGCAACGCCACCGGCGACACCCTCGTCCGTGCCGGCGCTCCCGACGGCTGGACGGTGGTCGACAAGTCCGGCGGCGCGGGCGGCATCCGGAACGACGTCGCACGCGTGACCCGGCCGGACGGCGGCCCGATCGTCATCGCCGTCCTCACGACCCGCAACGCCCCCGACACCGCCTACGACGACGCCCTCGTCGCACGGTCCGCCGCGGCGGCGCTCGACGCGTTCGACGGCTGACGGCCGCCCGGCGTCACACGGCGTCATGCACGACACCTGTCGGGGACGCCGGGCAACTACGATCTGGTCATGTCCTCCCCCGACTCCCCCACGGTCGTCGTCGGCGCCGGCATCATCGGTCTGAGCACCGCGTGGCACCTCGCCGACCTCGGGCAGCGCGTCGTCCTCGTCGACAGCGGCCCCGCCGCCGGTGGCACGACGACCGCCGGCGCCGGGTTCGTGGGCCAGTGGGCAGCCGGGTACGCCTGGTACTGGAACGAGTCCGAACGCGACGTCGAGCAGTACGGCATCGACTTCTACCGGCGGCTGGCCGAGTCCGGCCACGGTCCGACTGGATACCGCCGCAACGGGAACGTCTGGCTGACGGTCACCGAACAGGGCCGCGCGGACCACATCCCGCCGTTCGAGGACCACCCGCTGCGCCCGGCCGGTGCGCGGACGCTCACCCCGGCCGAGGCGGCCGACCTCGTCCCCGGACTCGACCCGTCCGCCGTGACGGCCGGCTTCCTGCACCCGGACGGCATCCAGATCAGCGCGCCCGACACGGCCGCCGCGCTGGTCGGTGCGCTGCGTGCGAAGGGCGTCGCGATCCGCGAGCACACCGCGGTCGCGGGCCTGGAGGCGCGGGACGGCTCCGTCACGGGCGTCCGGACCGCGGGTGGCGAGGTCATCGACGCCGCGCGGGTCGTCCTCGCCGCCGGCAGTTGGACGAACGCCCTGCTCGCACCCCTCGGTCGCGAACTCCCGACGGTGCGCGTGGTCGCGAGTCGCCTCGTCACGAAGCCGTTCGGCCTGCCGGGCACGCTGCCGACCCTGATGCTCCCCGAGCTCGAGGGGCTCTGGATCCGGGAGCACCGCGGCGGCCTGACCTACGGCGCCGGGAGCGGGTACGAGGCGCTGCACGTCGGTGGCGCGGACCGGGGCACCGATCCCGCGCGCCGCCCGGTCCGGACGGACCTGCTCGACGCCATGCGGACCTCCGTGCACCCGATCGTCGCGCGGCTCCTGCCCGCGGCGGCGAGCGTGCTCGGAGCGGACGAGACCCCGACGCAGGGCGTGGTGTCGATGACCGCCGACCGGAACTTCATCGTCGGCCCGGTCCCCGAGCTCGCCGGGCTCGTGGTGGCCGGCGGGGACAACGAGTCCGGCGTCACCCACGGCCCCGGTCTCGGCCGCATCGCCGCCGAGCTGAGCGTCACGGGGACGACAACCCTCGGCGACCCGAGCCGGTACGACCCCGCACGCTTCCCGGCCCGTGCGCCGAGCGAGGCCGACGTCGTGGCGATGATGCCGGCCCGACGCGAAGCCGATGCCCGACGAGCCGGAGCGACGGCATGAGCGACCGGACGACGACGCACGTCGTGATCGGCGGCGGGGTCGTCGGTGCCGCCACCGCGTACGCCCTCACGCTCCGCGGCGAGCGCGTCGTGCTCGTCGAGCAGCACGAGCGGGGGCACCACCGGGGGTCGTCGCACGGCGCCACCCGGATCTTCCGGCAGGGCTACGCCGATGCCGAGTACGTCGCACTGACCACCCGGGCGCTCGCACTGTGGGAGGCGCTCGAGGCCGCGGCGGGCGAGGAGCTGATCGTCCGGACGGGCGCCGTCGACCACGGGCGGCCCGAGGTCGTCGACGCCATCGCCACGGCGCTCGCGGACGCCGGCATCCCCCACGAGACCCTCAGCCCGGACGCCGCCGCCGAGCGCTGGCCGGGCATCGCGTTCGAGGGGCACGTCCTGACGCACGCGACCGCGGGACGGATCCGGTCCGACCGCGCGATCGAGGTGTTCCTCACGCTGGCCGACCGCACGGGGCTGGCCGACCTCCGCTTCGACACGCGGGTCACCGGGCTCGAGGACCACGGCGACGAGGTGACCGTGGCGCTGTCCGACGGGTCCACCCACCGCACGTCCTCGGTGATCGCGGCCGTGGGGTCGTGGGCACCCACGCTGGTGGGCGACCTGCTCGCGGAACGCGGGGCGCGCCTCCCGGCCCTCCGTGTCACGCAGGAGCAGCCCGCCCACTTCCCCAGCCACCTGCCGGACGAGGCCTGGCCGAGCTTCGTGCATTGGGCCGACCGCGACGACGTGTACGGCCTGCTGACCCCGGGCGAGGGCGTCAAGGTCGGGTTCCACGGCACCGGCCCCGTGGTCGACCCCGACCACCGCGACTTCACCCCCGTGCCCGCCGAGGCCGAGCGCCTGCAGGCGTACGTCGCCCGGTACGTGCCGGGGGTCGACGCGACGAAGCCGACGTTCATCAGCTGCCTGTACGACAACTCCCCCGACGAGGACTTCGTGATCGACCGTCGAGGTCCGGTCACGGTCGCGACCGGGTTCTCCGGCCACGGCTTCAAGTTCGCTCCGTTGCTCGGCGACATGATCGCCGACCTCGCGACCGACGGGCCACCACCCCCGGCCCGCTTCTCCCTCTCGAAGCACCACCCCACTCCCTCAGGACCATGACGACCCGACTCCTCAGCGCCATCGCGCTCACCGCCACTGCCGCCGCCGTGCTCACCGGTTGCGCGTCCACCGGCTCGTCCGGCACGGACGCCGTCGACGGGCTCGTCGTCGGCACCACCGACGTCGTGACGTCCCTCGACCCGGCCGGCGCCTGGGACCGCGGGAGCTACACGGTGCAGACGCAGCTCTACCAGCACCTGCTCACCTACCCCGCCGGGAAGACCACGACCAGCCCCGAGGTCGCGAAGTCCTGCGACTTCACCGACGGCACGCACTACGTGTGCGAGATCCGGGACGGCCTCACGTTCTCGAACGGTGACGACCTGACCGCCAAGGACGTGGTGTTCTCGTTCGAGCGCCAGGTGTCCCTCGGGTCGACGAACGGCCCGGGCTCGCTGCTGGCCAACATGGCGTCCGTGTCGGCGTCGGGCAGCACCGTGACGTTCACCCTGAAGCAGGCGGACGACCAGACGTTCCCGTACGTGCTCGCGAGCATGGCGGGAGCGATCGTGGACTCGAAGGTGTTCTCCGCGACGAAGGTGCACGCGAACGACGGGGTCGTCGGCTCCGGGCCCTACGCGCTGCAGGACGCCGCGGACGGCGGGGCGACGATCGCCCTCACCGCGAACACTCGGTACGACGGCGACGCGCCGGCCACGAAGAGCGTCACGATCAAGCAGTACACGAAGTCCGCGGACCTCAAGCTCGCCGTGCAGAAGGGCGACGCCGACGTCGCCTACCGCCAGCTCACCCCGACCGAGGTGACGTCGCTGTCCTCGGACGACTCGCTGCAGACCGTGCACGGCGACTCCGGCGAGGTCCGGTTCCTGGCGTTCAACCTGCAGACGATGCCCGGGAAGGACGCCGCGCAGAAGCAGGCGATCCGGCAGGCCGTCGCGGCGACGATCGACCGCGAGGCGATCGCGAAGGACGTCTACCAAGGCACCTACACCCCGGCGTACTCGATCGTGCCGAACGGGTTCCAGGGCGCCACCGAGGCGTTCGAGGACGCGTACGACGGCGCCGACGCGAAGTCGATCCTGCGGGATGCCGGCGTGACCACTCCGGTACGGCTGCCGATCGAGTACACGACCGACCACTACGGCTCGGGCTCCGACGACGAGTACGCGCTCATCCAGCAGCAGCTCGAGGACACCGGCCTGTTCACGGTCGACCTGCAGTCGGCCAGCTGGGACACCTACGTCGGGAACGTCGGCAAGGGCGAGTACCCCGTGTTCCAGCTCGGCTTCTTCCAGGACTACCCGGACGCCTCGTCGTACCTGACCCCGGCGTACGGCGCGACCGACGTGAACCTGCTCGCGAACCACTTCGACGACGCCACGGTGAACGGCCTCGTCGCGTCGCAGGCCGTCGAGCCGGACGCGGCGAAGCGGAAGCAGCAGATCGAGCAGATCCAGCAGGACACCGCCGAGTCGGTGCCGCTCATCCCGCTGCTCGCCGGACAGGAGAACGTCATCGGGCAGGGGTCGCTGACCGGGCTGTCGAAGTCGGTCGACGCGTCCGGCGAGTTCCGGATCTGGGAGATCGGGCGCTCGTGAGCAGCTCCCCGCTGCGCGCCGCCGTCCGCGCCCGCATGCCCGCCGGGCTCGACGACCTCGCCGCGCTCGTCGCGATCCCGTCGGTCCACGACCCCGCCGTGCAGTCGCTCGACGACTGCCACCGGGTCGCGGAGGCGGTGCGGGTCGCGTTCGGCGACCTCGGCCTGGAGGCGCGACTCGCCACCACCGCGGACGGCTCGCAGGCGGTCATCGCGACCCACCCCGCGCCGGCCGGGGCACCGACGGTGCTGCTCTACGCGCACCACGACGTGCAGCCCGCGGGCGACCTCGCGGCCTGGACGAGCGATCCGTGGACCCTGACACCGCGGGACGGGCGGCTCTACGGCCGCGGCGCGGCGGACTGCAAGGGCGGGATCGTCACGCACCTCGTGGCACTCCGGGCGCTGCTCGACGTGCACGGGGCGTTCCCGGTCGGGCTCGTCGTGGTCGTCGAGGGCTCGGAGGAGCAGGGCACCGACGGCCTCGAGCAGTACGTGTCGTCGCACGCCGCCGACTTCCGGCACGTGGACACCGCCGTCGTGATGGACGCCGGGAACGCCGCGGTCGGGGTGCCGGCGCTCGTGACGACGCTCCGGGGCACCGCGTTCGTCGAGCTCCGGGTCCGCGCGCTGGGGGGCACCGTGCACTCCGGGATGTTCGGCGGGGCGGCGCCGGACGCGATCGCGGTGCTGGTCGCGCTCCTCGCAACGCTCCGGGACGAGGTCGGCGACACCACGGTCGACGGCCTCGACGCCTCGCAGACCTGGGACGGCCTGCCGTACGACGCCGACCGGTTCGCCGCCGACGCCGGGCTGCTCGACGGCGCGGTGCCGATCGGCTCGGCGGACCCGGCGTCCCAGGTCTGGGCACGCCCGGCCCTCACGGTCGTGGGCATCGACGCCCCGGCGGTCGCGGGGTCCTCGCCGTCCGTGCAGGCGACCGCCGGTGCCGCGCTGAACCTCCGCGTGCCGCCGGGTGTCGACCCCGCGGCGGCCGGCGAGCTGCTCGTCGCGCACCTGCTGCGGCGTGCACCGGCCGGCGTCGAGGTGACGGCTCGGGTCACCGGGGTGGGCGCCGGGTTCCGTGCCGAGGGCGGTCCGTCGTCGGCGGCGTTCCGCGCGGCGCTCTCGGAGGCGTACGACGGGGCCCCGGTCGGGTCGCTCGGCGGCGGCGGCTCGATCCCGCTGTGCGCGACGCTCGAGCGGGCGATCCCGGACGTCGAGGTGATCCTGGCCGGGGTGTCCGAGCCGGCGGCGAACGTGCACGGCCCGGACGAGAGCGTCGACCCGTCCGAGATCGAGCACATGGCCCTGGCCGAGGCGCTCTTCCTCACCTCGCTCACCACCCCCTGACCCCGTGGCGGCCGATCACGCCGCGCGTTGGTGTCCGTGTTCGGTCTCGGCCGTGACCGTGCTGGTTCACGAATCCCGGGTCTCGCGAACCGGAACGGTCACCGACGCTGGCCGATGGCGGTCCCGTGCAGGTGACGGACGGCATCCTTCACCCCTGATCGTCCGGCCGTCGGAACCGCCGCTACCGTCCGAGCAGGCCGGACCACCCGGGGCGCGCGGGCCGTCCGGACCACCCGGGCCGTCCGGGCCGTCCGGGGCGCACGAGGCCCCCGGGCATTCCGGGGCGCGCGGGCCGTCCGGGGCGCACGAGGCGCCCGGCCCGTCCGGGGCGCCGGGGCGCGCGAGGCGCGCGGGCCGTCCGGGGCGCACCGGCCGTCCGCTACGGTGGTGCCGTGCGCATCGTGGTGGCTCCGGACTCGTTCAAGGGGACCGCGACGGCGGCCGAGATCGCAGCGGCCGTGCGCGACGGCTGGCTCGCCGAACGTCCGGGCGACGAGGTCGTCCTGGCACCGATGGCGGACGGCGGCGAGGGCACGCTCGACGCCTTCGAGACGGCGATCCCGCTGACCGTCCGGGTGCCGATCACCGTCACCGGTCCCGCCGGCACCCCCGTCGACACGCACTGGCTGCAGCTGCCCGACGGCCGCGCCGTGGTCGAACTCGCCGCCACGAGCGGACTCCCCCTGCTGTCCGAGGTCCTGCCCGACACCGCGACGAGCCGGGGCTTCGGCGAGGCGATAGCCGCCGCCCTCGACGACGGGGCGACCGGGCTCGTGCTCGGCATCGGCGGCAGCGCCTCGACCGACGGCGGCGCCGACGCCCTGATCGGGCTGGGTGCACTCATCCACCGGGATCCCGCCGTCCCCGAACACCCGCCGCGGCCGCGTCAGGGCGCCGAGCTGCTCGACGACGTCACCGGCGTCGACCCCACGTGGATGCGCCGGCTACCGGAGCACGGCGCCGTCGTGCTGACCGACGTGACCTCACCCCTGCTCGGACCGACCGGCGCCGCGGCGGTGTTCGGCCCGCAGAAGGGCATCGCACCGGAACGGATCGCCGCCTTCGACGCCCGGCTGGCCGACTGGGCGCGCTGCTTCCCCGACGTCGACCCGACGACCCCCGGGGCCGGAGCGGCCGGCGGAGTCGGGTTCGGACTGCTCGCCTGGGGTGCGACGCTGGCGGGCGGAGCGGCCGCCGTCGCCGAGGTCCTCGGGCTGCCGGCGCTCCTCGACGGCGCCGACGTCGTGATCACCGGCGAGGGCCGGTACGACGGGCAGTCCGAGGCCGGCAAGGTACCGAGCGTGGTGCGGACCCTCGCATCGACGCACGCACCGGCTGCCCGGGCGATGCTCGTGGCCGGGGCGATCGACGCCGCGCTCGACGACTTCGACGCTGCCGCCTCGCTCACCGTGCTGGCCACGCAGACGACGGGCGAGCCGGACGACGCCCTCGCCGACCCGCTGCGCTTCGCCCGGATCGCCGGCCAGCGACTCGCCCGCTTGGCCTGACGCCCGGCGAGCCCGACGCCCGCGCGCGACACGCCAGCATTCCGTGCAGGGGTGCCCCAACGGGACCTCCCACCCGATGGCGCGCTCCACCACACTGGTGGAGGGCCGGAACCGGCCCGGACGCACCACCCACGAGGAGACCATGCGCACCGTCAACGCGTACGCCGCACCGTCGGCCACCGAGCCGCTCGTCAAGACCACCATCACCCGTCGCGACGTCGGCCCGAACGACGTCGAGATCGACATCGCCTACGCCGGCATCTGCCACTCGGACATCCACACCGTCCGCGGCGAGTGGGGCGAGATCCAGTACCCGCAGGTCGTCGGCCACGAGATCGTCGGCCACGTCACCTCCGTCGGGGAGAACGTCACCAAGCACCAGGTCGGCGACCGCGTCGGCGTCGGCTGCATGGTGAACTCCTGCGGCGAGTGCGAGAACTGCGTCAAGGGCGAGGAGCAGTACTGCCTCAAGGGCAACATCCAGACCTACGCCGGCGTCGACCCCGCCGACGGCAGCATCACCCAGGGCGGCTACTCGCAGGCCGTCGTCGTGAACGAGGACTTCGTCCTCCGCGTCCCCGAGTCGCTCGACATCGAGAAGGTCGCGCCGCTGCTCTGCGCCGGCATCACCACCTACTCGCCGCTGCACCACTGGGGCGTCGGCCCCGGCTCGAAGGTCGCCGTGATCGGCATGGGCGGGCTCGGCCACATGGCCGTGAAGATCGCCGTCGCACTCGGCGCCGAGGTCACCGTCCTGTCGCAGACCACCTCCAAGCAGCAGGACTCGCTCCGCTTCGGCGCGACGGCCCACTACGCGACGAAGGACCCGGAGACGTTCGAGAAGCTCGCGAGCTCCTTCGAGCTGATCATCAACACGGTCTCCGCGAAGATCCCGATGGGCGCCTACCTCGGCCTCCTCAAGGTCGACGGCACCCTCGTCAACGTCGGCGCACCGTCCGAGCCGCTCGAGGTCCCGGCGTTCGCCCTGATCCCGCGCCGGCTCAGCTGGGCCGGGTCCGCGATCGGCGGCATCCGCGAGACCCAGGAGATGCTCGACTTCTGCGCCGAGCACGGGATCCTGCCGGAGACCGAGCTCATCAGCGCCGACCAGATCAACGAGGCCTACGAGCGTGTCCTGTCCTCGGACGTCCGCTACCGCTTCGTGATCGACGCGGCGACGCTCGCCTAGTACGCGACCACCGACGCGACGGGAGGCGCGGTGCCGGCTGGCACCGCGCCTCCCGTCCGTCCCACGGTCTGTCCCCACAACGCGAGCCGGTCGTCCGGCTGGCGCAGCTGACGGGCCGGGCACAGCCACCCACGCCAGACTCGATCCATGAGCAGCACGGCGGACGAGGGTCCCGCGTCCCTCGTGTCCGTCGCCGGGACGGACACCGACACCGCGGTCGCCGACCTCGCCGGCATGTACGCCGGCCGCGCCTGGCACTCCGGCCGCACCGACGGCGACTACTGGTACCGCTACGTCGGGATCGGCGACGAGCGCATGAGCGTCCGACGGTCGCAGATGCACGGCTCCCTCCGCGGGGACGTCGCCGTCCAGGGCGAGGTCGTCGTGCAGTGGATCGACGCCGGCACCGCCACCGTGGACGTCGGCGGTGACGCCGTCCAGATGCAACCGGGTGTCCCGACGCTGTTCCCGATCGAGCGCCGCTTCGACGTCGAGTACCGCGACTGGGACCAGCGACTCGTGCACCTCGACCGCGACCTCGTGCTCGACGTCGCGTCCGAGCGGTACCTCGTCGACGACACCGTCGACTTCGACCGCTCCACACCGCCGACGGCCGCGGCGATCACCCGGTGGCGCGGAGCGGTCGCCACGTCGGTGCAGGCACTCCGCACCTCGGGGAGCGGTTCGCTGGCCTGGCACGAGTCGCAGCGCGCGGTGACGTCGGCGCTGCTCGACCTCTACCGCTTCCGTGCCGAGGCGGTCCCGCCGGGGTGGGGCGAGCACCGCAACGCGCGCATCCGAGCCGCCGTCGAGTACCTGCACGCCCACGCGCACGAGCCCCTCACCGTGTCGGACGTCGCCCGGGTCGCCGACCTCAGCGTCCGCGGGCTGCAGGAGGCGTTCCAGCGCACGCTCGACCGGTCGCCGATGCAGTACCTGCGCGAGGTCCGTCTCCGTCGCGCCCACGAGGACCTCCTCGCCGCCCACCTCGGTCAAGTCTCCGTCGCGGACGTCGCTGCGCGGTGGGGCTTCACGCACATGGGCCGGTTCTCGGGCGAGTACCTGCGGCGGTTCGGGGAGTACCCGAAGCAGACGCTCCGCCGCTAACCGACCTCGTCGCCGGACGGCAACGCCGTGCACCAGTCCACGGACCCGGCGTCGACGCTCGCCTCGAGCGCGCCGGAAGACGCGTCGACGATGCTCACGAGCACGCCGCCGGCCGACTTCGTCGCCACGGCGACGAACTGCCCGTTCGGGGACGGGCAGACGGCCGTGACGCTCGCGTCGTCGGGGACGGAGACGGGCAGCCTGGAGGCGCGGCTCCCCTCCACGCGCACGATGCGTTGCGCGAGCGTCCCGTCGGCACGCACGTCGCCCACCACCCGCAGGTAGCCGTCGTCGGTGAGCGGGGCGATCCGGCCGAGGTACGCCGCGTCGGTGCTGCCGGCCGGTGCCTGCAGCGCGGTGCGCTTCCCGTCCGTCAGGTCGAGGCGGACGATCCCCGTGCCGGTCTCGACGACCGCCGTGGTGCCGGTGCCGACGAAGCCGTGCAGGTACGTGGCGCTCCCCAGCCGGACGGGGTCGGTCCGCCCGCTCATGTCGACGAGCACGAGGTCGTCGCTGCCGGTGCGGACGAGGGCGCTCTCCGTGCGGGGCACGTACGCCCACTGCCCGACGCTCATCGGGACCGCCCCCGTCCTCGGCTTCCCGCTCGCGTCGATCGCGGTCGGCAGGTGGGTGCCGGTCATGTCGACGACGTAGAGCCCGACGTTGCGCGACTGACCGGTGGACGTGTCGGCGTACTCGAAGCCGAACGAGGCGCCGTCGTCGGCGGCGTGCAGGGCCGTGACACGTCCCTCGGCGGTCGGGAGTGTCAGGTGCTCGACCGGGAGGTCCTCGTCCTGCACCCCGCCGGCGAGCGGCACGATGTCGACCGACGACCCGGCGTCCGTGCCGCTCACCACGACGAGCGACCGGCCGAGGCGGACGTACTCCGAGATGCCGGTGCCCTCGTACACGGTCGTCGAGCCCCCGGCGTCGAGGGACCGGCGGACGATGCGGTCCTTCCCGCCGGCGGCACCCGGGACCAGCGCGAGCACGTCGGTGCTGCCCGTGCGGATCGAGGTGCGGAGGTCGGCGGTCGCACGCTGCCCCGGCGCCCGGACGCCCGCGACCGAGATCTCGTACGAGCGGTCGTAGGCCAGGGGCCCGGTGAACTCGACCGCGATGGTGTTGCCGCTCGACGTCACGGTGTGCGCCGCTGCCGGACTGACCCGGACGTCCTGCGCCGACACGCGCTCGATCGCCTGGTTCGCGGTGAGGATCACGCGCTGTGCCGGTCGGGACACCAGGCCGGAGGCGTCGTACGACACGTCGCGCAGCCGTGGGCCCTGCTGCGACCCGACGACCGCCGCGGCGCTGCCGACGACGACGAACACCAGGACGGTCGCGACGAGGCGACGGCGGAAGCGGTTCCGGGGGCGTTCTCGCAGCTCAGTACTCATACGGGTCCTCGGGCTGCTCGACGCCGCGCACCGTGGCGGCGCGGATGACGATGCGGGCGTCGGCCGACTGGTCCGGGTTGGCAGCGAGCGCTCCGCGGACCCGGACCCACGCGCCCTGGCCCGGGATCGTCCCGTCGGTGTCGACCCCGATCCCGACGGGTTGGGCGTCCACCGCGCAGCAGCTGATCACGAACCGGGTGAGGGTGAAGGACCCGTCCGCGCCCGGGACGACGAAGCCCGTCAGGTCGACCCGCTTGCCGACGAGCGACGTGGTGTCGGTCGTCTGCCGGATGAGGGCGGCCCAGTCCTTCACGCCGTACTCCGAGGTGTCGACCGAGGTGCTGCCGAGCAGGGACACCGCGGCCTGGGACCCGGTGGCGTTCGACAGGGTCGCCGAGTCGACGCTCCGCTGCTGTGCGGTGCGGGCGGACAGCGTCGTCGGCGGCAGGACCAGCATGGCGGCGGTGACCCCGATGGTGACGAGCGCGGCCACGCCGCTGAGGACGATCCGTGTGCGGCGAGCCGCGCCTCCTGGGCGGTGGTCGTGCCCCTCGTCGTGATCGTGCCCGTGTCCGCGCGCGGTCACCACCAGGCCGGCGATCGACGCGGGCACCGCGACGGCCGCGAGCACGACCGTGAAGACCGAGTAGCGCGGGTTGATGTACAGGTCGAGGTGCCCGGCGAGGGCGAGCCACAGCGTGCACAGCGCCACCGCGAGCACGGACCCGAGGCCGAGGGACGACGACAGGCGGGACTCAGACGAGGACATTCATCACCAACCCGACGGTCGCGGCGAACAGGACGCAGACGACGGCGAGCAGCACCAGGAAGCGCGCACGGAACGTCGTCCGGAGCAGGGCGATCATCTTCACGTCGATGATCGGCCCGATGATGAGGAACGCGGTGATCGACCCGGGGAGGAACGTCGACGCGAAGGACAGCGCGAAGAAGGCGTCGACGTTCGAGCACAGGGAGACCGTCATCGCGAGGAGCATCATCGCCGCGACGGAGAGCACGGGGTTCGCGCCGATCGACACGAGCGTGGACCGGGGCACGGCGACCTGGATCGCTGCGGCGAGCCCGGCGCCGACGAACAGCGCGGGCATCATCGTCGCGGTCTCGCCGCCGAACTGCGCGGCACTGTCCCGCCAGCGGTTCCGGGACCGAGGGGCGCCGACGGCCGCTCGGCAGCGGGCCTCGAATGCGGGCAGCAGCAGCTCGGTCGGACGACGGTGCGCGGCGACGATCCAGCCGACGAGGTTCGCGATGACGAAGCCGCCGACGATGCGCACGGGCAGGATCCAGCCGGACCACCCGAACGCCTGGGCGGTGCTGATGATCACGAGCGGGTTGAGGATCGGGGCGGCGACGAGGAAGGTGACGGCCTCGGCGGGTGTGAAGCCGCGCATCATGAGGCCGCGGGCGAGGGGCACGTTCCCGCACTCGCACACCGGGAAGAGCATGCCGATCAGGGAGATCACGGCCCGGCGCGGGATCGGTCGCTGCGGCAGGACCTTCTCGAGCGCGCCGACGGGGACCCACACCTCGACGACGATGGACAGCAGGATGCCGAGCACCACGAACGGCAGGGACTCGACGACGACGCTGATCGCGAGCGTGAGGAAGTCCTGCACGACGTCGGGCAGACCCGCGGTGCCGACGGCCGGCGAGAGCAGGCGGATGCCGAGCAGCACGGCGACGGCGAGCAGCACCAGCCCGGGGCCGGTGAGGCTCCGGGAGCGGGACGCGGCGGTGGGGCGCTGCTGCGGCGGCGTGGTCGTCGTCACCGGGCAAGGATAAGCCGCTCGCGCGCTCCTACGGTCAGCGCCGCGCGAGCCCGTCGAGGTGCCGGTCGAGCACGTCGATCGCCCAGTCGCCGGACTCCCCCGGGGCGAGCCGCACGAGGTGCATCGCGAGCCCGTCGATCAGCGCGTGCAGCCGACGGACCTCGTACTCGCGGTCGGCCGCCGGGACGCCCACGAGCTCGAGCACCTCCTCGCTCCACTCCCGCATCTCGACCACGACCAGGTCGAGCGCCGGCCGCAGTTCGGCGTCCGTGAGGGCCGCGTTCGCGAGCGCCAGGTACACCTCGAGCTCGATGACCCGCTCGTCGTCGAGGGGCAGCTGCTCGAGCAGGAGCTGGTGCGCGCGCTCGCGGTTCGGCAGCCCCTCGGGGATCGCGGCGATCCGTTCCCGGGTGCGGTCGAACACGAGCGTGATGGTGTGCTCGCGCAGGCTCGACTGCGTCGGGAAGACGTAGCGGACGGTGCTCGGCGGCAGCCCGGCCTCGGCCGCGACGTTCCGCACGCTCAACGCGCCGAGGCCGTCACGGGCGAGGACCCGCCACGCCGCCTCGGACACGGAGCGACGTCGTTCCTCGATGTCGATGCTCCTGGCCACGGGCCAATACTCGCACAGTCGTACGAGTTCGTGCTACCGTGGAGTTCGTTGTCGCACAGTCGTGCGACTTGCGGAACGAGATCGAAGGGAGACCGTCATGGCGTGGACAGTCCTCGTCCTGTCGGGCGTGCTCGAGGCAGTGTGGGCCACTGCGCTGAGCGCATCGAACGGCTTCAAGAAGGTCGTGCCGACGATCGTGTTCGTCGTCGGCATGGCACTCAGCATGGTGGGCCTGGCGTTCGCCATGAAGGAGATCCCGGTCGGCACCGCCTACGCGGTCTGGGTCGGCATCGGCGCATCGCTCACTGTGATCGTCGCGATCCTCCGCGGGCAGGAGGCCGCGTCCGTCGCCCGGGTCGCCCTCGTGCTCGGGCTCGTCGCCTGCGTCATCGGCCTGAAGGTGGTGAGCTGAGGTGCCGTGGATCGTGCTGTTCGTCAGCGCCGCGCTCGAGACCGTGTGGGCCACCGCCCTCGGTGCGAGCGACGGCTTCACCGAGCCCCGTCCGACGATCGTCTTCGCGATCACCATCGTGGTGAGCCTCGGGGCCTTCGGGTACGTGCTCAAGCACATCCCGATCAGCACCGCCTACGCGGTGTGGACGGGGACCGGAGCGGCCCTCACGGTCCTCTGGGGCATGGCCACCGGCGCGGAGCCCGTGACGGCGCTCC
Source organism: Curtobacterium sp. YR515 (assembly GCF_900113095.1). NCBI lineage: Bacteria > Bacillati > Actinomycetota > Actinomycetes > Micrococcales > Microbacteriaceae > Curtobacterium > Curtobacterium sp. YR515. The sequence goes on from NZ_FOOD01000001.1 coordinate 963,067, forward strand.
GCCTGCTGCTCATCGCCGGGATCGTCGGCTGCGTGGTCGGCCTGAAGCTCGTCCCGGCCCGCCCGGCCCGCCCGTCGCGCCTGTCCGCGGCCGCAGCCAAGGCCACGGCGGACGAGGTTTCGCGCTGAGCGACACCTCACGCGCGGGCGGCCCCGTGGTCTGTCGCTGACCCCGCGAAGTCGGCCGCGGCCTGAGACGCGACCCGAGACGGACTGGAGGCGCGGTGCCAGCTGGCACCGCGCCTCCAGTCCGTCAAGCGGTCACGCGATCAGACGGATGCACCCGTCCACTCGTCCTCGGCGGCGACGTGGTCGCTGCCCAGGGTGCCGGCGGCCATCGCCGCGGCCACGCGGTCGGCGTGCGACGGCGGGTTCGAGGGGACGCCTTCCGGGCGACCCTCCTCGTTGATCTTCCGCAGCTCGGGGACGATGTCCTCGGCCAGGATGTCGATCTGCTCGAGCACCGTCTTGAGCGGCAGCCCGGCGTGGTCGACGAGGAACAGCTGGCGCTGGTAGTGCCCGACGTGGTCCTTCATGGCGGCGTACCGGTCGATCACCTGCTGCGGCGAACCGACCGTGAGCGGGGTCTGCTCGGTGAAGTCCTCCATCGAGGGGCCGTGCCCGTAGACCGGCGCGTTGTCGAAGTACGGGCGGAACTCGTCGATCGCGTCCTGCGAGTTCTTCCGCGCGAAGAACTGGCCACCGAGTCCCACGATCGCCTGGTCGGCGCGGCCGTGCCCGTAGTGCTCGAAGCGCTGGCGGTACAGACCCACCATCTGCTCGGTGTGCTGGATCGGCCAGAAGATGTTGTTGTGGAGGAATCCGTCGCCGTAGTAAGCGGCCTGCTCCGCGATCTCCGGCGTGCGGATCGACCCGTGCCACACGAAGGGCGCGACGCCGTCGAGCGGACGCGGGGTCGAGGTGAAGCCCTGCAGTGGCGTCCGGAACTTGCCCTGCCAGTTGACGACGTCGTTCTCCCAGAGCTGGCGGACGAGCGCGTAGTTCTCGATCGCGAGGTTGACGCCCTGGCGGATGTCCTGCCCGAACCACGGGTAGACCGGCCCGGTGTTGCCGCGGCCCATCATGAGGTCCATGCGGCCGTCGGAGATGACCTGGAGCATCGCGTACTCCTCGGCGATGCGCACCGGGTCGTTCGTGGTGATGAGGGTCGTCGACGTCGAGAGCGTGATGTGCTTCGTGCGTCCCGCGAGGTAGCCGAGCATCGTCGTCGGGCTCGAGGCGACGAACGGCGGGTTGTGGTGTTCACCGGTCGCGAAGACGTCGAGTCCGGCCTGGTCGGCGTGCTCGGCGATCGTCAGGATGTCGCGGACCCGCTGGGTGTCGTCGGGGGTCCGGCCGGTGACCGGGTCGGTCGTGACGTCACTGACCGTGAAGATGCCGAACTGCATGATGCGCCGCCTTCCGCGGAGTCCCTCCGCCTGCGATTTCGATGCGTTTGCATCGACTTGCTCGGTACAACGTAGCGCAGGCCGTGGCATTCCCGCCAGCGGCGACTACGCGGCGTCGTCGTCCAGCACGCGGTTCCGCAGCACCTTCGACTCCCGCCACAGCATGTACGCGCCGGTCCACACGAACATGATCGCCACCAGCGCCAGGCAGGGGAAGAGGAAGACGAAGTCGAGCGTCGTCCCGATCGGCGGGGCGCCGGGCATCGCCGACCGCAGCGCCGGGAACGACAGCAACGTGGCGCTCAGCCAGATCACGTTCGCGAACTCGAGCTTCCGCCGGAGGATCGCGCTGCCGATCGTGACGACGGCCATCAGCGTCGTGAACAGGATCGCCATGATGTAGAACGACACGATCACGACGCTCAGGGTGTCCCGGTGCCCGTCGATCTGCATCGGGACGAGGGTGCGGTCGCTCTGCACCTCGGCGGCGCTCCGCTCGGCGTTCATCACCCACGGCCGGGCGGAGTTCGACATGTCTACCTCGAACGGCACGGCGTCCCCGGAGTCGTCGTCCTGCACGCTCAGCTGGAAGTTCGCGAACGGCTGGTCGAACGGGTACGAGGTGTCGCCCCGGTCGAGTGTCAGCGTCAACGAGGTCGCGTCCACCACCGACTGCCCCGGGAACGTCACGACGCTCGTCGTCACCCCGCCGCTCGAGACCTCGATGCGCAGCGGCTGCGAGATCTCGCCGGCCTTCTCGCCCTCGAACGAGCCGTGCGGGATCGGCAGGACGTTCGCCTGCATCACCCGGTTCGAGAGGTCGACGTCCTGCACGCTCATCCGCAGCGTCATGTAGTCGCCGGACTGGCTGTTCGACCCGCTCACCGGGACGGCGGTCGTCGTCTTGAGCGCTCCGGAGAGGCCTATCACGACGTAGTACACGGCCAGGAGGACCACCGCCACGAGCAGGATGACCGGCGCGGGGTTCCTCCGGGTGCGCTTCGCGGTCGGGGCGCCGGGAGCGCCGGGTGCGTCGGTCGGGGCGTCGGTCGTGTGGGTCATCGGTTGCTCCCGGACGGTGGGTCGGTGGTGGGTCGGCTCGGGTCGGTGGCGGGGCCGCTCGGACCGTTCGGTGCGGCGGTCGGACCGCTCGGTGCGGCGCTCGGACCGGTCGGTGCGGCGCTCGGACCGGTCGGTGCGGCGGTCGGACTGGAGGCGCGGCTCGGGTCCGACGGACCGGACCCGGTCGGCGAGGCGGTCGCCGCTGCGGCGGGGCCGCTCGTGGCCCGCCGGCCGACGACGGTCGCGGCGAGCGCGAAGAGCAGCATCGCGAGGAGCGGCACCATCGCACCGGGGAACTCCGTCGCGTTGAAGGTCGTGATCTGGTCGGCCAGCTGCGACGCCTCGGTCTCGCCCTTCGCCACGGCCGTGGTCACCGTCATCGCGTTGGACTGCGACGCCCGGTTCGACGCGAGCGAGATCTGCTGGACGGCGGTGTCCGGCGCGTTCACCGGGTCGGCGTACACCCGGACGTCGACGTCCGCCTGCTGCCCGGGGTCGAGCGGGATCATGCACGAGAACGAGCTCGTGGCGACGGTGCAGTCGAGCGGGGAGTCGTCCACCTCGACGTTCACGTTCCGGTAGACCATGCCGGTGGTGATCCGGGCCTCGAACGTGATCGCGACGGTCGCCCCGGAGGCGTTCGGGCCCAGCGTGCCCCGCATGTCGGCCGCGGTGCCGGGCACGATGCGCTGCGTGCCGAAGCGGAGGTCCATCGCGAGGGGACCGTCGTCCGTGCCGCCGCTGCCCGCGCCAGCACCGCCGGTGCCGTTGCCGTTGCCGTTGCCGGCGCTCTCCCCCGGCGCGGGCGGTGCGGTCGAGGGCGGCGACGACGGACCGGTGCTGCCGCCCGTGTCTCCCGACCCGCCCCCCTGGCCGGCGCCGGAACCACTCCCGGCTCCCGTGCTCAGGCTGCCGGGCGTGCTCGGCGCGGTCGGCGCGGTCCCGCCACCGACGCCGCCGGAACCGCCCGTGGAACCGCCGCCGGTGCCGGGGAGGCCACCCGCGCCTCCTGGAGGGGCCGGCGTCGCGACCGTCACGGTGAAGGCGGTCGACGCGCGCGCGGACTCGACGCCCCCGTACGTCTGGGTCGCCGTCAGCGCGACCGCACCGAGGGCGAAAGCGCGCTCCGGCGTACAGGCGAAGGAGGTGGCCCGCGTCGCGGTGGCCGTGCAGACCACGGTCTCGCCCTGCCGGACGGTCACGACCGCGTTCGGGATCACGCCGCGGCCACGGACCTCGGGTGCGCGGTCCGTCGTCGACGTGCGGTTGCCCGGAGCGGTGATCACCGGCGCTCCGGGAGCGATCGTGCGGAGGGTGCTGCCGGACTCGACGGGCGAGACGGCCGCGGTGGTGGAGGACGCCCGGGCCGTGACGGTGAACGCCGACGCGGGGACGGTCCCGGACCGGGCGGCGACCATCAGCCGGAGGACGTGCCGGTCGCCGGGAGCGATCGTGCCGAGGTCGACCCCGGCGGCGAGGCCGGCGCAGTCGATCGTGGCGCCGTCGACCTCGCACACGGGGACCTGCAGGCCGCCGGTGTCGGCGGTGAGGAGGACGCCTCTCGCCTCGCCCTCGCCGGTGTTGGCCAGTGTGACCGTCCGGATCGCCGGGAAGCCCGCGTAGAGCTGCGTCGCACCGGCCTGGGTCACGCTGAGGCCGGCGGGCGCCAGGACCGTGAACGTGCTCGTCGCCGCCGGGGAGACCTGCCCGAAGCGGTCCGTCTGCGTCGCACTGACGGTGTGCTGTCCGACCGCGAGCTGCTCGGTCGGCGTGCACGACCAGTCCGGGGTCGTCGCCGGGTCGACCGTGCACAGCGGCTCGCCGTCGATCGTGGCCGCGAGGGTGGTTCCCGTCGTGTCCGCCGCACCGGCCACCTTCGTGCCGGTGATCGTCGGCTGCGTCGCGATCGACTCGTCGCCCGCGGGCGGGGCGGTGATGGTGGGGGCAGCGGGGGCCGGGGGCGCGACGACCGTGATCGAGTAGGGCGCGGCGGCCTCGAACGGGTCGATCCTCGACGACCCCGAGAAGGTCCCGAGTGGTGACGCCGGATCGATCGTCACCGTGATGGCGACCTGGTTGTCGATGCCCCACGTGCTCGTGCCACACGCCGCCTGCTGGCCACCGCTCGTCGGCGTGCAGGTGAACAGACCGAGGCCGGGAGCGGGCACCGACTGCGCCGCCGTGATCGTCGTGTTGGGCGGTGCAGTGATCGTCCAGGTCCCGGTGCCGGCGCTCTTGTTCTGCACGATCGCTGTGGCGGTACCACCGGGTGTTCCTTCGTCGGCCGGCCCGTTCGGGACCTGGACCATGGCGGATGCGGAGGTCGCGGGGACGAGCACCCCGGTGGCGACGAGGAGCGCCCCGAGGGCAGCGGCGACGGTGCCACGGACCCGACGTGCCCGCGTCGGGGTGTGCTCCACCCGCATGTGTTCCCCGTCCACGCCGGCTCCCGAGGCCGGCGTGTGGACGACGCTAGTCGGCCAACGGCCGTCGGGTCCGGAGGCGTTACAGGCCTGTAACCCTTACGGATGCGATGGCTACCGGCCCGGGAGCGCCTCGGAGTCCGTCCGCGCCGCGTGGTGCATGCCGTCGGCGATCCACACGATCGTCACGACGGCCAGCACGCTCGCGCTCGACGCCATCCGGCCCGCGACGAGGATCGCACGGTGGTCGTGTGCCCCGCCCGAGATGCCGTACACGAGCGCCGCGACACCGACCAGGAACGTCACCCCGGTGGCGACGAGGAGGACCCAGGTCACCAACCGACGCGGACCACGGTGTCCGTCGCGGTCGCCGCGCGCGCCACGGTCGACCCGTGGTCCGAACGCCCGGACGGCCCCGACCCAGAAGAGCGCGATCGCGCACGCGCCGATGATGTCGCTGACCCGGTGCCAGCCGTAGACCACGGTCTGGTTCGCGACGAAGACCGCGTAGGCTGCGCCGACGATCACGACGAGCGGGCGGAACCGACGCGGCGTGACCATGAGCACGGCGAACAGGGCGGCGAGGGCGATCGTGGCGTGACCGGACGGGAACGAGTTCGGCGTGGTCGACTGGGCGATCTCCGGGCGCTCGGCGATACGCTTGACGAGCGTCGAGGTGGCCGCCGAAGCGAGCACGACGACACCGGCTCCGAGCCCCACTGCGAGCCGGCGCCGCGCGAGCGCGACGGCGGCGATCACGACCACGAGCAACAGGATCACCGGTACCGAGATGACGTTCAGGGCAGTGTCCGACGAGAACAGGTCGGATTCCCGGACCCCGCCGAGTGCGGCGTCCTCGACCCGCTGCCCCACCGGCGTCAGCACCGCCACCGCGTAGACGAGAGGCACGATCACGAACCCCAGAGCCGACAACAGTCCCCACCGCAACCGCCGTGAGACGCTCGGTCCACGCGACTCGGGTGCGCTGCGTTCGGGCGTTCGGGTCACCGGGCTGGTCCTCCTCGGGGTGCTGTTCGTCGGTGTCGTGGCACGCCTGTTCACGCGCGTGCGATTCGGACGGTCGGGGTCCGACACGATACCGTTGGGACGCCGGTCGGAGCCTGGGAACCGCGGGACAGCGACCTTCGGATCCGGCAACGCACCGACCGGCCGCGCGCGGGCGAACGCACCGGCGCGCATCGCCGGACCGACGTACACGGCGTCGGCTGCGTACGAGGAGGAAACCGAAGTGGCCATCAAGGAACCGAGCATCACCGCTTCCCCGAACCGCGGTCTCGCGCTCACCGTGGGCGCGCTGCTCCTCATCTGGGGCATCCTCGGGTTCTTCTTCGCCGCCGACGGCGACCCCGGCTTCTTCAGCCGCAAGGGCGGCATGCTCTGGAACGCGTTCGGCGTCAACCCGCCGCTGGCACTGCTGTGGGTCCTGCTCGCGGCCGTGCTGCTCATCGTCGGGCTCGGAAACACGATCGGGTCGCGGAACGCGAACGTGCTCGTGGGCGCCGTCCTCGTAGTGCTCGCGGTCTACGGCTTCGTGTTCGTGAACACCTCGGCGAACGTGTTCGCGCTCAACACGACCGACAACGTCTTCCACGCGATCGTCGGTGTCATCCTGCTCCTCACGGCGTTCGGCGCCGACAAGGAGAACCTCCGCGCGCTGCGTGCGGACACCGCTCGCGCCTGATCCCGCGCGTCCCCGACGCCCCGCCCGCCCCTCGTGGCCGGCGGGGCGTCGTGCGTCCGGGCCGTCGCGCGCCCGGGCCGCCGCGCGCCTGGGCCGTCGCGCGGGGGCGGGTCAGTCGCCGTCGTCGGCGTCCGGGGCGGGAGCGGGAGCCGCCTCGAGCTCCGTCGCCACCACCCGCGGCGCCTCGGACATGAACCGCCGGACGTCGAGGTCCACGATGATGTCCTGCGGCCGCAGCGGACGCGTGAGGTACAGCCCCTCGAGCGAGGTCAGCCGTGACAGCGCCACGTACGTCTGCCCGGCGCTGAACACCCGGTTGCCGAGGTCGACCACCGCCCGGTCGTAGGTGCTGCCCTGCGACTTGTGGATCGTCACCGCCCACGCGAGCCGGAGCGGGAACTGCTGGAACTCGCCGACGGTGTCCTTCTTGAGTTCCTTCTTGTCGGCGTCGTAGGAGTACTTGAACTTCTCCCACACCGACGGCTGGACCTCGAACGACTCCCCGTCGACGTCCACCCACACGGTGTCGCGGATCGTCTGCACGACCCCGAGGGTGCCGTTCACCCAGCGCTGGTCGGGGTCGTTGCGCAGGAACATCACGTGCGCGCCGGGCTTCAGCTCGAGGGCTTCGTCCGCCGGGAAGTTCCGTCCGCCGAAGTCGCCGTTGACGTCGGCCCGCGCGGTCCGCACCTTGCCGGGCAGCCGGTCGAGCGCGGCCTTGTTGATGCGCGCCACGGTGTCGTTCCGGGTCGCCAGGGTGATCGCGTCGTCCGGGGCGGGTCGGGCGCCCGCCGCGTTGAGCTGCCCGGCGACGTCCGCTGTCACCCGCCCGTGCCGCACGGCTGTCAGCATCGCGGCGAAGGCATCGTCGCGCTGCCGGTGGACGGTCGCGAGCTCGACGATGTTGAGCTCCGCCTCGAGCCAGACCTTGGCGTCGAAGAACCACATCGAGCGGTAGTGGTCGGTGAAGTACGCGCGCTCGTCCCCGTCGCCCGGCACCGGCGGCAGCTGGTACGGGTCGCCGAACATGACCACCTGCACGCCGCCGAACGCCTCGAACTGACGCCCGCGGGCCTTGCGCAGCGAGCGGTCCATCGCGTCGAGGAGATCGGCGTTCACCATCGAGACCTCGTCGATCACGAGGGTGTCGATCGTGTTGAGGAGCTTGCGGGTGTCCGGCCCCTGCCGGAGTTCAGCGTCGGCGATGAGCCCGATCGGCAGGCGGAAGAGCGAGTGGATCGTCTGCCCACCGACGTTCAGCGCCGCGACACCGGTCGGCGCGCAGATCACGACCTGCTTCTCGGTGTTCCACGAAAGGTGGTTCAGGAGCGTCGACTTGCCCGTCCCCGCACGCCCGGTGATGAACACGTGGTCGCGGGTGTGCTCGATGTACTCGAAGACGGCCCGCTGCTCGGCACTGAGCTCGACGCTCATCGGGTCGCCACCCGGTCGTCGCTGCGCGGTCCGTCGACGGCGGGCTCCGCCACGGCGCGGCGCACCCGGACCAGCACCACCACGACGACGGTCACGACGACGGCGACACCGGCGACCACGAGCAGCGCGCCCGCGCGGGCCTGGTCGACGAGCGGATCCGGTCCCCACGTCCGGCCCATCGCACCGAACCACGACGCCTGCAGGAGCCCGAGCGGCCCGCGCATCGCGATGCCGAGCGACACCAGACCGGCCGCGACGACGACCGCCCCGGCGATCCGGACGAGCGCCGCGGGCATCGAAGCGCGCCGGGCGCCGACCGCGATCGGCGTGAGCAGGGTGGGGACGGCGAGGAGCCCGACGAGCAGGAACCCGACGTCGATCACGGTGCGGCCCGTCGAGTCGCTGACCGACCACCGGAGTGCGTCGGTCACGAAGAACGCCCACCACGCCGCCGCCAGGAACAGGAACGCCGGGAACGGCTGCACGAGGTACCGCACCGCCTGGTTGTCGACCAGGACGCCCGTCCACTCGCGGACACCGGTGCTGCCGTCGTCGCGGGGGTGCACGGCGGCACGGATGAGCTGCACGGGTGCCGACGCCCAGACGAGCGCCGGCACGACGAGCCCGAGGAGCACGTGCGACCCGACGTTGGCGGACACGAGGAAGCGGTCGTAGGTGTGCAGCGAGCCCGACGTCGCGACGACGAGCGAGACGATCGCGATGCCGGCGGCGACCGTCCGACGCACGGGCCAGCGCACACCGGCGCGACGCAGGCGGACGATGCCGGCGGTGTACGTCGCTGCGAGCAGGACAGCGGCCATCAGCCAGAACAGGTCGATGTTCCACGCCGTCAACCATCCCCAGGCACCCGGAGCGTGCGGCAGGGCGTCGTCGGTCAGCAACTCTGCCGGCGACGGGTTCGTGGTCTTGCTCAGCGCGACCTGGTCGACGGGGGTCGCGGTGCGGCCGAGTGCCGCGGCGAACCCGCTGGCGACGCCCATCACGGCGAGCTCCGCCACGACGAGGAACCAGAACGGACGACGGCGCTCGGGGGCGGTGCTGAGCGCGCGGATCGCCCGTCGACGCTGCACGACCCCGAGCACACCCATCGCGACGATGGCCGCGATCTTCACGAGCACCAGGACCCCGTACGCGGTGAAGAGGTTCGAGAGCGCCCCGACCCGGATCTGCGCCGAGGCCACACCGGACACGGCGACGAGCACGAAGCACCCGAGCGCGATGCTCGAGTAGCGCCCGACGACGACGGCCAGGCGGTCGCCGTCGATCACCGGGCGCAACAGCACGAGCATCACGAGTCCGCCGACCCAGAGTGCGGCGCCGACCAGGTGCAGCCCGAGTGCGGTGACGGCCGCGTCGTGGCTCGCCGTGCCCGCGGCGTGCCCCTGCTGGGCGAGCGGGACGAGCCCGATCATCGCGACGCCCGCGGTCAGGGCGACCATCCCGCGGGAGCGCACGGCGAAGCACAGCACCGTGACGGCCGCGGCGACGAGGACGGTGACGAGCCACGCGAGGCCGAGGTCCGTCCCGGTGAGGAACACCCCCATCGACTGCCCGAACTGCTCGTCGATGCTGATCTTCGAGCCGGCGACGCTGAGGAAGGTGAAGAACGTCGTCACGGCCGACGACACGGTCCAGACACCCGCCGCACCGGCGGCCACGTCGATCGCGCGGTTCCACTCGGGCGCGGTGCGGGACAGCCCGACGGTCGCGAGTGCGAGACCACCGATCGCGGCCGCGGCGGAGAGGTCGACCACCAGTCGGGCGATCGGCAAGCCGAACCGGACGACGGCGCCGGGGTCGGCGATGAGCGCAGCGTTCGCGCCGCCCCCGATGACGAGGGCGACGAGGAGTGACACGAACCCGACGAGCAGCAGCACGGCGGGGCCGGCGATGCGCGCGATCCGATTCACCCGTCAAGCCTAGGCGCTGCCCCACCCGGCCACGGAATCGAGCGGGGGGACCTGTGGAGGGCGATCCGCGCCTCCTGGATGTGGAGGACCGACCACGGACCCAACGCAGGCCGGGAACGACGAAAGGGACGGCCGAAGCCGTCCCTTTCGTGGCGCGGGAGCAGTCTTACTTGACGGCAGCCTTGAGCTTCGAGCCGGCGCTGACCTTGACCGAGTCGCTCGCGGCGATCTCGATGGCCTCGCCGGTCTGCGGGTTGCGGCCGGTGCGGGCGGCACGGTGGGTCTTCTCGAAGGCGATCCAACCGGGGATCGTGACCTTGGTGCCGTCGGCGACCGAGCCGGAGACGACGGAGAAGAGCGCGTCGACGACGCCGTTGACGGTGGCCTGGCTCTGGCCGGACTCAGCGGCGACGGCAGCGACGAGCTCGGTGCGGTTCAGGGACTTGTCAGCCATGGATGTCCTCCTCGGACTTCTTGCAGTATCGGTCGGACGACTTCTCGTCCGGCGCCCGGAGCGGGTGCTCCGTGCCACGGTGCCGGTGGGCGCGAGACCCTGCGGAACCGGAGTCGAACGTACCAGCCACCAGGGACGAAACCAGCCGACTCGCCCGGATTTCCGGGGTTGTCGGGGTACTGGAGGGGCGGAAGTGACCGATGTGACGAAGATGTCCCCCGAAACGGCCCGGGAACGGCGAACGCCCCGCCACCACTGGGGTGACGGGGCGTCCGCGGAAGCTGGTGCTTACCAGGAGCTCTTCGTGATGCCCGGCAGCTCGCCACGGTGGGCCATGTCGCGGAAGCGGACACGGCTGATGCCGAACTCACCGAGGTGGCCACGGGGGCGACCGTCGATGGCGTCGCGGTTGCGGTAGCGGACCGGCGACGCGTCGCGCGGGAGCTTCTGCAGGCCGACGCGGGCGGCCTCACGCGACTCGTCGGAGCCGTTCGGGTCCACGAGGGCCTTCTTCAGCTCGAGACGACGCTCGGCGTAGCGCGCGATGATCTCGGCGCGCTGGTTGTTCTTCGCGATCTTGCTCTTCTTCGCCATGCTTAGCGCTCCTCACGGAAGTCGACGTGCTTGCGGATCACCGGGTCGTACTTCTTCAGCACGAGGCGGTCCGGGTTGTTGCGACGGTTCTTCTTGGTCACGTAGGTGAACCCGGTGCCCGCCGTAGAGCGGAGCTTGATGATCGGACGAACGTCCTGACCCTTCTTGGCCATCAGATCTTCTCCCCACGGGCGAGGAGATCCTTGACGACGGACTCGATGCCGCGTGCGTCGATCACCTTGATGCCCTTCGCGCTGAGCGTGAGCGTGACGTTACGACGAAGCGAGGGCACGTAGTACGTCTTCTTCTGCACGTTCGGGTCGAAGCGACGCTTCGTCCGGCGGTGCGAGTGCGAGATGTTGTGTCCGAAGCCGGGGGTGGCTCCGGTCACCTGGCACACTGCTGCCATGGTTTCCTCCTGAGGTACCGTGCGACCGGACGGCCGCACCCAAGGTCACTTGCCTGGCGCGCACGCGCTGCGTCGCCGAGCGACGGAGCGAGGGGGTTGTGCGCACCGCCCAGGCCCGCGATCCCTGTCGAAGGGGCCGTGGACACCGCGCGACCGCGGCGTACGCGACGGTCGGAGGGCTTGGAACAACTGGGCTCGCCGCGCGGACGCGGAGAACCAAGGGTCAAGACTACGCGACGACCGGGCGTGTCGCAAACTGCCGCAGCTGCGTGGGTCGCCCTGGAGGCGCGCCCCACCCCCGGCGGGCGCGTTCGTGAGCAGAAATGGTCGGGTCACGGTCGGCCACCCGACACCTTCTGCTCACCAAGTGAGCGCGGCGCCCCGCGGGCGCGCCGGCGCGCAGGGCGCCCCGGGGGCGCCCCGCGCTACGGCGCCTCGGCCGGCCTCGGCGCCAGCGCCTGCACCATGAGCTCGCCGAGCTCCCGCGGCGCCGTGAACATCGGCCAGTGCCCCGTCTCGAGCCCCAGGATCGCGAGCTCCTCCGTCGCCACGAGCTCCGCTGCCCAGGCCTGGTGGTCGGCCACCATCGTCGCGAGGTCCGCCGCCGGGATCTCGCACGTGATCACCGTCGCCGGGATCGTGTGCCGCGCGGCGTTGGCGTAGTGGAACCGGTCGGACGGCACCGCGGCGGGCTCCGGGATCGCGCGGTGCTCGAACTCCGACCGCAGTGCCGGTGTCATCCCCCGCACGGTCGCCGGCTCCCACACGTCCCACGAGGGCAGCGGCACGACACCGTCGACCACGGGCAGCTCGTCGTTGACGCAGCCGCCCTCGGGCCCCGGGAAGGTGTCGACGTAGAGCAGGTGCGCGACGAGCGAGGGCCGCTGGTCGGCCGCCATGTACGCGATCGGCCCCGCGCCGGAGTGTCCCGCCAGCACCACGGGCTCGTCCGGCGTCGCGACGTCGTCGAGCAGCTCGACCAGGGCGGCCACCTGCTCGTCGAGCGTGTCGCCGTCGCGGGTGACCGCCTCGACCGAGTGGCCCGCTGCTCGGAGCACCGGGGCCACCTCGTCCCAGGCGCTCGCGTCGAGCCAGAAGCCGGGCACCAGGATCACGTGCATGAGGCGGAGACTACGCGCCGGTGCGCGCGGCCGTGCAGGACGCGCACTCCCCGAAGATGTCCACCACGTGGCTGGCGTTCGTGAACCCGTTCGCCGCCGCGACCTCCTGCGCCCACCGCTCCACCGGGTCCGCCTCGATCTCGACCGTGCGGCCGCAGTTCCGGCAGATCAGGTGGTGGTGGTGCGCGTCGGTCGTGCACGCGCGGTACAGCGATTCACCGTCCTGCTGCAGCGAGTCGGCGTCACCCTCGGTCGCCAGGTCGGAGAGCGCCCGGTAGACGGTTGCGAGTCCGATCGTGGAGCCGTCGTCCCGCAGGTGCTGGTGCAACGCCTGCGCGCTGACGAACCCCTCGGTGCTGGACAACGCGGTGCGCACCGCTTCGCGCTGCCACGTGTTCCGCTTCGGCTTCTGCACGGCGTTCATGCGGTCGCTCCTTCCTTCCGGCCGGCGGTGGACCGGTGGTCCGCGTCGTCGGCCTGGAGGCGCGGTGCGCCTCCGTCACGCTGGTCACGGCGCACGATCCGGTCGCGTCCGCGCTTGTCCTTGCGTCCGCCGACGATCCGGCAGACCACCCAGATCACGAACGAGATCGTCGTGACGTACGGGCTGATGGGGAGCCCCCCGCCGAGGGCGAGCAGGATGCCGCCGACGACCGAGACGACGGCGAACACCGTCGACAGGACCGGGACGACGACCGGGTGGGAGCTGAGGCGCAGTGCAGCGGCCGCGGGGGTGACGAGCAGCGAGAGCACGAGCAGCGCGCCGACGATCTGCACCGACACCGCGGTCGCGAGTCCGAGCACGAGCATGAACACGAGCGCCAGCGTCCGGACCGGCACCCCGGCGGCGGCGGCCACGTCGGGGTCGACCGACGAGAACATCAGCGGGCGCCAGATCACGAGCAGCGTCACGACGACGATCGCGGCGACGACGACGAGGAACGTCAGCTGCGGGTTGTCGACCGAGACGATCTGCCCGGTGAGCAGGCCGAACTTGTTCGCGGCGCGGCCCTTGTAGAGCGCGAGGCAGAGGATGCCGAGGCCGAGGCCGAACGGCATGAGCACGGCGATGATCGAGTTGCGGTCCCGCGCCCTCGACCCGAGCAGCCCGATGAGCAGCGCCGCGATCACCGACCCGACGAGCGACCCGGTCACCACGTTCACCCCGAGCAGCAGCGATGCCGAGGCGCCCGCGAACGAGAGCTCCGAGATGCCGTGCACGGCGAAGGGCATGTTCCGGGCGACGACGAACGGCCCGATGAGCCCGCCGACGATGCCGAGCACCGCGCCGGCCCAGATCGAGTTCTGCACGAGCACGACGAGCTCGCCGTAGTCCTGGAAGGAGAAGACCTGCGACCAGATGTCCATCAGATCCGCCCGTCGTCCGGCGTCACGGCGTTCGGGTCCGCGTCGCAGTGGTGGTCGTGCGCGTCGTTCGCGCCCACGATGACGATCCGCCCCATCGTGCGGACGACGTCGACGGGGGTGCCGTACAGGTCGGAGAGCACGTCCGTGCGGAGGACCTCGTCGGGGGATCCGATCCGGAACCGCCCGCCGGCGATGTACAGCACCCGGTCGACGACGTCGAGGATCGGGTTCACGTCGTGGGTGACGAACAGCACGGCAGCGTCCTGCTGCCGACGCTGCCGGTCGATGAGCTCGGTGACGCCGCGCTGGTGCCGGAGGTCGAGCGAGATGAGCGGCTCGTCGCACAGGAGCAGCGCGGGGTCGGCGGCGATGGCCTGCCCGACGCGGGTGCGCTGCTGCTCGCCGCCGGACAGCTCGGCGACCGGGGCGTCCGCGAACGCGGTGGCGCCGACCTCGTCGAGGATGCGATCGACCCGGGACCGTTCGGCACGGCTCGCGGGCTTGATGCCCCACCGGGAGCCGGTCACGCCCTGCGCGATCATGTCCCGCGCCCGGAGCGGGGTCCCCGCGTCCATCAGGCGCTGCTGCGGGATGTACCCGATCTTGCGGTGCCCGCGCCGGACGGGCTGGCCGAGGAACGACATCGTGCCGCTCGTCAGCCGCTGCTGCCCGAGGACCGTGCGGAGGAGCGAGGTCTTGCCCGCCCCGTTCGGCCCGAGCACCGCGACGAACTCGCCCGGCGCCAGGTCGAGGTCGAGGTGCGACCAGAGTGCACGGGAGCCGTACGACAGCCCGGCGTCGCGGAGTTCGAGCACGGCGGAACCGCCACTGCCCGGGGCAGTGGCGGTCCGCTCGGTCGTCGGGTGGGAGACGGTCGTCACTTCTGGAGCGCCGCCTGCACCTGGTCGATGTTCGCCTGCTGCCACGAGACGTAATCCTCCCCCTTCGGGAGCGTCTCCGTGACACCGACGACCGGGACGCCGTTCTCGTCGGCGGCCTTCTTGACCTCCTCCGTCTCCGGGCTGGAGGTCTGGTCGTTGTAGGCGAGGAGCTTCACGGTCTTGTTCGTGAACAGCTTGAGCGTGTCGTTGAGCGCCGCCGGCGGCACGTCGTCGCCTTCCTCGATCGCCTCGGAGAAGGCGTCGGGCGTGACGTTGTCGAGGCCGATCGCGTCGAAGAGGTACCCCGGGACCGGCTCGGTGTACGCGACCTTCTCGCCGCCGTACGTCTTCTCGAGCTCGGCCGTCTTCGCCTCGAGCCCCTCGAGCTTCGTCGTCAGCGCGTCGGCGTTCTTCGTGAAGGTGTCCGCGTCCGCCTGGTCGAGGTCGCCGAGGCGCTTCGCCACGTCGTCGGCGAGCTTCACCATCGTCGGGTAGCTGTAGAACACGTGCTCGTTGAACTCGGCGTCGCCACCCTTGTCGAGACCGGAGAGCTCGACGACGTTGATCGTGTCCGCCTTCGTGCTGGACGCGTCGGCGAGGGTCGTCATGAAGTCGTCGTACCCGCCGCCGTTCTCGATGAGGAGGTCGGCCTTGGACACCGCGAGCTGTGTCGTGGCGCTCGACTCGAACGAGTGGGGGTCCTGCGACGGGTCGTCCAGGATGCTCGTGACGGAGACGTGGTCGCCGCCGATCGCCTCGACGATCGAGCCGTAGACGTTGGTGGAGGCGACGACCCGGACGGTGCCGTCGCCCGAGGCGTCGCCGGAGGCGGAGGACGTCGCGCAGCCCGTCAGGGCGAGCGCGGCGGCGCCGACGACGAGCGGCAGGGCGAGGAGACGGTTGTGCATGTCGACGAGCGTAGGGCTAGTTGATAACGGTTGTCAAAACCAGTATCAGCCGGTTGACGGACGGGAGGCGCGGTGCCAGCCGGCACCGCGCCTCCAGTCCGTTGCATGGTGACGACTACGGCTTCGTGGCCGCCTCGATCGTGTTCTCCGCGATCGTGTCGTCCTCACGCCCGGGCGTGCGGAGGTTCCACTTCTTGATCACGAAACTGAACAGGAAGTAGTAGATCACCGCGTAGCCGAGGCCGATCGGGATGAGCCAGATGGCTCCGTCCGCCTTGCCGAAGTTCAGCACGAAGTCGATCGCGCCGGCCGAGAACGAGAAGCCGTCGTGGATCCCGAGCGCGTTCACCAGCGCCAGCGAGGTACCCGTGAGGACCGCGTGGATGATGTAGAGCGGGAACGCGACGAACATGAACGAGTACTCGAGGGGCTCGGTGATGCCGGTCACGAACGAGGTGAGCGCGGCCGAGAGCATGATGCCGCCGACGAGCTTGCGGTTCTGCGGCTTGGCGTTGCGCCAGATCGCCAGGGCGCCGGCCGGCAGGGCGAACATCATGATCGGGAAGAAGCCGGTCTGGAAGATGCCGGCGGTCGGGTCGCCGGCGAGGAACCGAGCGATGTCGCCGTGGTAGGTCGTGCCGCCGGTGGTGAAGCTGCCGAGCTGGAACCACGGGAAGAAGTTCAGCAGCTGGTGCAGCCCGATCGGGATGAGCATGCGGTTGACGAACCCGAAGATGCCACCGCCGATGACGGCGTTGTCCGCCACGGCCTGGCCGGCAGCGGTCAGGGCGATGTCGAAGTACCGGTAGAAGAACGACATCACGACGGCGATGAGGAGACCGGCGACCGCGGTGAGGATCGGCACCAGGCGGCGCCCGGAGAAGAAGCCGAGGAAGTCGGGCATCTTCGTCCGGTGGAACTTCTCCCACAGGAACGCCGACACGAGCCCCATCACGATGCCGCCGAGGACACCGAAGTTGATCGTGGCCTGGTTGCCGTTCGCGTCCTTCACGCCGTCGAGCACGATCGGGGACATGGCCGCGAACACCTGGTACATGACCATGTAGCCGACGACCGCGGCGAGCGCCGTGGTGCCGTCCGACTTCTTCGCCCAGCCGATCGCGATGCCGACGGCGAAGAGCAGCGGCAGCCAGGTGAAGACACCGTTGCCGGCGGCGGCGATGATCGTCGCGCCCTTCTCGAAGCCGGGGATCGCTCCGAGCATGTCGGCCTGGCCGAGGCGGAGCAGGATGCCCGCTGCCGGCATGACCGCGATCGGCAGGAGCAGGCTCCGGCCGAGGCGCTGGGCATTGGCGAAGACGCGCGACTGCTTCTTCGGGGTCTTCTTCTCCGGCACATCCGTGGCAGTGGTGGTGCTCATCGGAGGTCCTCTCGTCGTTGGGTGGAGCTGTCGGGGTGAGTTGAGTCGTACAGTCAGCGCAGGTAACCTCGGCGGTGTCGCCAGGTCCGGTCCTGTCCGGTCATGACCAGTTCCGTAGTCTGAACCGCGACCACACGCCTGTCAACCCGGCACGCGTTTTCGTAACGAGGAGGAAACGATGGCTGACATCAAGGCCGCTGACATCATCGCCGCGCTGGGTGGCGCCGAGAACATCGACGAGGTCGAGGGCTGCATCACGCGCCTGCGCGTCGAGGTCGAGGACGGGGACCTCGTCGACAAGGACGCACTGAAGGCCGCTGGCGCACAGGCCGTCGTCGGTGGCGGCACGGGCTGGCAGGTCATCGTCGGCCCGATCGCCGACAACCTCGCGCAGGACATCCAGGACGAGCTGTGACCGCCGTCCGGACCCCGTTCCAGGGCCCGGTCGTCTCGCTCGCCGACGTGCCGGACCCGGTGTTCGCCGGGCAGCTCGTCGGCGCCGGCGTCGCGGTGGACCCGACCGGGGTCGAGGGTGCCGTCACGGCGGTCGCGCCGGTCGACGGCACGATCGTGAAGCTGCACCCGCACGCGTTCGCGCTGCAGGGCGCCGCGGGCACCGACGTGCTCGTGCACGTGGGCATCGACACCGTGAAGCTCTCGGGCGAGGGCTTCGAGCTCGTCGCGGCCGAGGGTGACACCGTCGTCGCGGGCGACCCGGTCGTCCGGTTCACCCCCTCGGTGATCTCGGCCGCCGGCTACTCGCCGATCTGCCCGGTCGTCGTGCTCGGCTCCGCGCCGGACTCGATCGCGCAGGACGCGGTCGGCACCACGGTGCGCGACGGCGACACCCTGTTCGAGGTCTGAGCCGGAGCGTTCCCACGCGCTGAGCGACACCTCACGGCCGCGACGAGCCGTGAGGTGTCGCTCAGCGCGAAGAACTGCGCTCTACGCGACCGCGACCGCGTGCGCCGCTGTCGCCGTGACCTCCATCTGCACCCGGTACCGGTCCGAGCGGTACCAGCTCCGCGTGTGTTCGACGGGGCGCTCCCCCGCGTAGGACACCCGGTCGAACTCCAGCAGCGGCGCCCCGGTCTTCGTGCCGAGCAGCGTCGCCACGTCATCCGCCGCCGGGTTCGCCGCGACGGTCTGCTGCGCGCGGTCGATCGGCGTGCCGTACTCGGTCGCGATGATCGAGTAGACCGACCCGGACAGGTCGTGTTCGAGCAACCCGGGGAACGCGTCCGCGACGAGCCAGGCGTCGTCGATCGACACCGGCGCCCCGTCTGCCATGCGCAGGCGCTTCACGTGGAAGGCCGCGACGTCGGGGTCGAGTCGCAGGGCCGCGGCGGTGTCGGACGGCGGGACCCGCTCCTCGCGCACGAGCACGACGGTCGTCGGCACGTGCCCCATCGCCCGCATCTCCTCGGTGAAGGACGCCAGGTGCAGCGTCGACTGCACGGGGCGGTGCGCCACGAAGGTGCCCTTGCCGCGCACGCGTTCGAGGTAGCCCTCGTTCACGAGCTGGCCGAGGGCCTCGCGCACGGTGATCCGGGACACCCCGTACTCGGCGATGAGCTGGCGTTCCGAGGGGATCGCCGCCCCGGGTGCGAGCCGGACCGTGGCGAGCTCGAGGAGGATGCGCCGCAGCTGCTGGTGCTTCGGTTCGGCACCCTCGGTGATCCGGCTCGTCATGCGGTCCTCGTGCTCCGTCGCTGGTCGTGCGGGTGGTCATGCGCGGACATGACCAGTGCCTGCCACAGTAGCGAGTCCCCCTCGGAACGCCAACGTGCATGACAAGATGACGCGCGTGACAACCGTGGTGATCGTCGACGACGAGACGCTCGTCCGCTACGGCTTCGAGCTGATCCTCGGCGCCGCACCGGACATCGACGTCGTCGCCACCACCGGGGACGTGGACGCCGTGCAGGTCATCCGGTCGCACGCGCCCGACGTCGTGCTCCTCGACGTGCGGATGCCGCGGGTGAACGGCCTCGAGGTCCTCCGCGAGCTGCAGGCCTTCCCCGAACCACCGGCGGTCGCGATGCTCACGACCTTCGACACCGACGAGTACGTCGGCCGGGCGATGGAGCTGGGCGCCGCCGGGTTCCTGCTCAAGGACACCGACCCCGAGGGCCTGGCCGAGTACGTCCGGGTCCTCGCCCGCGGCGGGGTCGTCCTGGCACCGGGCGTCGACCGCACCCGGCTGTTCGCGGCACGTCCGGCAGCCCCCGCGCCGTCCGTCAGCGATCGCGAGCACGCGGTGCTCCGGCTCGTCGCGGACGGCGTCAGCAACCCGGACATCGGCCGACGGCTCGGCGTGAGCACCGGGACCGTCAAGGAGGACATCCGGTCGCTGCTCGCCGCGTTCGGCGTCCCGACGCGCGTCCAGCTCGCGCTGCGCGCGGCCGAGGCGGGACTCCTGGATGGCTGACGCGCAGCGGTCGGGGCGCGTCCGGCGGGTGCTCGCGGCGACCGACGGGAGGCTCGACCGCCTCGTCGACGTCGGCCTGCGGTGGGCGCGCACCCACCGTGCACCGTGGTGGCTGGTCGACGCCCTGTTCATCGCCGCCGCCGTCGCGGACGCCGTGCTCGACATCTCCGGAGCGACCGCCCTCGAGACGTGGTTGTCGCTGCTCGCGGCGGCCGCCCTGTTGCTCCGTCGTCGCTTCCCCGTGCTCGCGTTCGCCCTGACGGTGCCCGGGTTGTTCGTCGGTTCCGCGGTGGTGGCGGCGAGCGTGGCGCTGTTCACCCTCGGGGAGCGCACGAGCCGCCGGTGGCTGATGCTCCTCGCCGCGCTGGTCCAGTTCGTCGGCTTCAGCGGGTTCGTCGGGCCACCGCAGACCCTCGACGAGATCGTCGTGTCCGTCGTCTACGCGCTCATCTTCGCGCTCGGACCGCTCGCCGTCGGGCTGCTCGTGCAGACCCGTGCGCGGCTGACCGACCAGCTCGTCGAGTCCCGACGGGCCCGCGAGGACGAACGCCGGCAGGCCGCGGCCGTCGCCCTGTCCCGCGAGCGGGCGCTGCTCGCGCGGGAGATGCACGACGTCGTCTCGCACCAGGTGACCCTGATCGCGGTGCAGGCCGGCGCGATGCAGATGGCCGGCCGCGACGAGGCCGAGCGCGGGTTCGCCCGGACGATCCGGCAGCTGTGCGTGATCACCCTGCAGGAGCTCCGCGAGATGGTGCAGGTGCTCCGCGCCTCCGGCGGCACCGACCGCGAGATCGCGCCCCAGCCGGTGCTCACCGACCTCCCCCGGCTCATCGCCGAGAGCGGGCTCGAGACGAGCACGACCGTCGACCTGCCGGACACCCTCGCCCAGCCACTCCAGCGCGCGGTCTACCGGTTCGTGCAGGAGGGGCTGACGAACGTCCGCAAGCACGCCCCCGACGCGACCGTGCGGGTGAGTGGTCGGATCCACGGCGAGCACGTCCTCGTCGACGTCGTGAACGGCCCGGCGCGATCCGAACGCCTCGAACTGCCGGGGTCCGGGCTCGGGCTGATCGGGCTCGGGGAGCGGGCGTCGCTCCTCGGCGGGAGCATGGAGTCGGGCCCGCAGCCGGACGACGGGTTCGCGCTGCACCTGCGGCTGCCGGTGGAGCACGTGCCGGCTGCCCGGGCGGTCTGACGGTCATCCTCGGAGCCAGCCCGGCCTGGCCGATCGGCCATCGCGGTTCACGCCGTGGAGCGATGCCCCGGCGGGGGCGATCGGCTGGGATGGGACCGTGGCACCAGCAGCGCTCCTCGGACGACTCCGTCGATCCCCCGTCTCCGTCGCCGTGGCGGTGGTCGCGGTCGCGCTCGTCGTGACCGCACGGATGGCGCACTCCGAGCCGGACTTCCCGCACCACCCGCCCGTCGCGTGTCTCGCCCTCGTGGCGGTGGTCCTGACGACCGTCCTCGCCGAGCGCTCCCTCGGATCGATCCGGACCCTCGTGATCGGGGTCGGCGCGCCGCTGCTCGGGGTCCTCGCGACCCTCCTCACCGTCACGATCGGTTCGGCGCTGGGCGAGGCGCACGCCGAGTTCGCCGTCGGACAGCCGCTCTTCGCCCCCTCCGTCGTCGCCGCCGCGTTGCTCGGGGCCGCGTCGGCGGCGGTGCCCGCGCAGCGCCGCTGGCGAACGCGCGCCGCGCTCTGGACCGTGGTGCTGACCCTCGTGCTCTTCGCGGGCCACGGGTCGGACCTGGCCCGCGCCCTGGCGACCCTGCTCGGGACCGCAGCCGGCGCGTGGATGGTGCGCCGCGCCTCCAGGCCCCAGAGCCGCACCACCCGCGTCCCCGCACGGACGGTCGTGGTGAGCGCCCTCATCGCGCTCGGTGCCGGCACCCTGGTGACCCCGATCGTGCCGGACCCGGACGGCGTGCTCTCGCCGTTCGCCGACGCGATGCCGGACCGTTCCGTGGTCGTCGTCGGGGTGCTGCTGCTCCTGGCCGCGTGGCTCGTGCACCGCGGTCGCCGGACGGGCATCGCGCTGGCGATCGGCGTGCTCCTGACGCTCACGGTCGTGCTCGCCGACGTCTTCCTCATCGAGCCGGTCAAGGACGACGCGGTGCAGTGGCAGGGGCTCGGACTCGACGCGATCGAGTGGCAGGTCACCCTGCTCGGCGCGTGGATCGTGCCAGCCGCCGTGCTGCTCGCCGTGCTCCTCCTCCGACCGCGGCTCGTCCGGGCGCGGTTCCGGGCCGCCGGTGCCCGCCGTGACGACCTCGTCGAGATGCTCCGCGACGGCGACGCCGGGACCCTCGGGCACATGGGGACCTGGCGCGGGAACGCGACCTGGACCCACCCGGACGGAAGCGGCGCCGTGGCCTACCGGGTGCGCGGCGAGGTCGCCCTCGCCGTCTCGGACCCGGCGTGCGCCACCGCCGACCGCGCCGATGTCCTCGCCGGCTTCACCGCGTTCTGCGAACGCAACGGCTGGGTGCCCGCGTTCACGAGCGTCCACGAACCCGTCCGCGCCATCCTCGGCGCGGAGGGGTGGACCGCGCTGCCGGTGGGGGTCGAGTGCGTGCTCGACGTGACGACGTTCGACCTGCGCGGCAAGAAGCGGCAGGACCTCCGGACCGCGTCGAACCGGGCCGACCGCGAGGGTGTCCGCGACGAGTGGACCACCCTCGACGCGCTCGACGCCGGCCGTCGTGCCGAGGTCGAGGCGATCTGCACGCGGTGGGCCGCCGATCGGCGTCTGCCGGAGATGGGCTTCACGCTCGGCGGGTTCCGCGAGCTCGACGACCCGGACGTCCGGCTCATGCTCGCCGTCGACGCCGACGGGCACGTCACCGCGGTCACGAGCTGGCTGCCCGTCCACGAGCGGGGAGCGCTGACCGGCTACACGCTCGACGTCATGCGCCGCGGTGACGACGGGATGCCCGGGGTGATGGAGTTCCTCATCGCCCGGACCGCGCTCCGTGCCCGTGAGGCCGGCCTCACCACGATCAGCCTCTCCGGCACGCCGCTGGCCGCCCACGCCGGGGCCCGGTCGCTGGTCGTCCGTGGGTCGGTGCTCCTCGCCCGCGTGCTCGAGCCGGTGTACGGGTTCCGGTCGCTGCAGCGCTTCAAGGAGAAGTTCGGCGCGCGGCACGAGCCCCTGTGGTTGGTCGTCCCGACGCCGTTGCACGTGCCGCGGGTCGCCCGGGCCCTGGCGTCGGCCTACGTGCCGGGCCTGCGGCCGAAGCACCTGTGGGCGCTCCGGCAGGCGCACCGTGCGGCGGCGGACGCCCGAGCGGTGGCCGAGGCCCGTGCCGCGGGTGCGGCGCGCTCGTGAGTCCGACCGAGTGGCTGCTCGCCACCCAGCTGCAGGCGCCGTCGAAGCTCGTCCCGGTGGACATCGCGTTCGCGGTGCTCGCCGTCGCGGTGCTGATTCCCGGTCTCCGGCACACCCGGTCCGGGTCCGCCTGGCGGGCCGTCCGGCTGCGCGCGGTGGTCGCCGTCGGGGCCGCCGTCGCCGTGCTCCTCGTCTGCTGGGTCCTGAGCGACGTCCTGAACCTGTTCGGCGTCGCCCTGAGTCCGGTCACGCGGATGTGGGTCGCGATCGCCACCGCCGCACTCGCCCTGGCGGTCACCGGCATCGTGCAGGGCGGTCGCGGCCGCCGGGTGCTCGCCGCCGTGCTCGTCCCGGCGGCGCTGCTCGTCCCCGCACTCGGGGTGAACGTCGAGTTCGCCAAGTACCCGACCCTCGGCACCGTGGTGCAGAGCGACCCGTACCCGGCGCTCGACCTGCACGCGGCCCCAGCAGCCGCGCTCCCGGCGCACGGCGAGGTCCGGACTGTGGACATCCCCGGGACCCGCTCCGGCTTCCCGGCCCGCCCCGCCGTCGTCTACCTGCCGCCGGCCGCGCTCGTCCGCGACCCGGCACGCCTGCCGGTCGTCCTCGCGTTCGCCGGGCAGCCCGGGGCGCCGAGCGACATGTTCACCGCCGGGCAGATGGGGACCGTGCTCGACGCCTACGCGGCCGCGCACCACGGATCGGCACCGATCGTCGTGTCCGTCGACCAGCTGTCGGCTCCCGGTCGGAACCCGATGTGCGTCGACTCGACGCTCGGGAAGTCCGCGACCTACGTCACCGAAGACGTGCCCGCCTGGATCGCAGCGCACCTCCCCGCGACGCCGGACCCGCACGCCTGGGGCCTCGTCGGGTTCTCGCAGGGGGCGACCTGCGCGATGCAGTTCGTCACCGCCCACCCGGGGTCGTTCGGCGCCGCACTGGCGATCTCCAGCGAACTGCAGCCGATCGACCAGAACCCACGGCACAGTGCCGACCTGGCGTTCGGTGGGTCGGTGGACCGCTGGAAGGCCGCCGCCCCGATCGCGCAGATGCGGGCGAACGGCCTCGGCGGTCACGCGCTCTGGCTCACGGCCGGGTCCGCCGACCACCAGTTCAGCCGGAACGCCCGGGCACTCGGCAGTGCGGCCCGGACGGCCGGCGCGGACACCGTGGTCGCGTTCGCGCCGGGGAGCGGGCACGACTGGAACACCGTGCAGTGGTCGCTGCGCACGGAGCTGCCGCACGAGGCCGACACCCTGTTCGGGGCCCTCGGGTGAGGCCCGTCGTGCTGGCGGTGGTCGCCCTCGTCGCGGTGCTGTTGCTGACGGTGGGGCCGGTCGCCGTGACGCCGGTCGCCGCCGTGCTCCTGCTGCTCTGCGTGGGGGCTGCTGCACTCGCGACCGGGGACGACGGCTCGGGGCCGTTGGGCTCCTGACCGGTGCGGCTCGGGGCCGTCGGGCTCCTTGCCGGTGCGGGTCAGGCGTTCGCGACGAGCCAGGCCCGCTGCGTCCGCGACAGCGCCCGGTCGGCCCAGACCTGCCGCTCGACACCGTCCGGCAGCGTCGACGACGTCGAGCCCTGCCACACCAGCTGCAGCCCCGCACGGTCGAGCACGGCCGCCGAGGCCGGGTTGTTCGTCAGCACCCGCCCGGTGACGGCGACGTCGGGAGCGACGTCCGCCGCGGCAGCCACCGCAGCGAGCGCGATCTCCGTCGCGTAGCCGTTGCCCCACGCCGCCGGTGCCAACCGGTAGCCGAGGTTCCACACCCCAGCCGCGGTCATGTCCACGCCACCGACGCCGAGGAACGCGTGGTCGGCCACGGCGCGGACCGCCCACGAGCCGAGCCCGTGTCGTGCCCGGCCGCCGATCTTGCGCTGGACGAGGTCGACCGTCGAGGCCCGCACCGCGTGCCGTCCCGCGGGGAGGTGGGTCCACGTCCGGGCGTCGGAGAAGACCGCGTGCACGTCGTCGATGTCCGCCGGTGACAGCGGGGTGAGCAGGAGGCGATCCGTTCGGATCTCCTGCGAGGGCATCAGGAGCTGGTGGACCATGCCTCGATCATCCCGCCGCCCACCGACATCCGTGTGAACACCACGCGACGAATGCGGGAGTCCGCAACGGCGGTGGCGGTCAGTCGAGCAGCAGCGCCGGCTCCTCGAGCACCGAGGCCACGTCGTGCACGAAGCGCGACGCCACGTCGCCGTCGACGACCCGGTGGTCGAACGAGGCGCCGATCGTCGTCACCATGCGCGACCGGACCTCGCCGTCGACGACCCACGGCTTCGGCTTGATCGTGCCCATCGCCACGATCGCGACCTCGCCCGGGTTGAGGATCGGGGTGCCGGTGTCCATGCCGAACACGCCGATGTTCGTGATCGACACCGTGCCGTTCGCCATCTGCGCCGGGGTGGTCTTGCCGTCGCGGGCGGTCAGGGTGAGCTGCTCGAGGGCCTGGGCGAGCTCGAGCAGGGACATGTCCTGCGCGTCCTTGATGTTCGGCACGATGAGGCCGCGCGGGGTGGCCGCGGCGATGCCGAGGTTCACGAAGTGGTGGACGATGATCTCGCGGTCGGTCCAGGTGGAGTTCACCGAACGGTTGCGGCGGACCGCCCAGATCACGGCCTTCGCCACGAGGAGCAGCGGCGACACCTTCACGCCCGCGAACGTCGGCGAGGACTTCAGCCGCTTGACGAACTCCATCGTGCGGGTGGCGTCCACGTCGACGAACAGCGAGACGTGCGGTGCGGTGAACGCCGACGTGGTCATGGCGGTCGCGATGGCCTTGCGGACACCCTTGACCGGGATCGTCTCGCTGCGGACGTCGCCCCACTCGGGCGTCTCGATGTTGCGGAAGACGCTGGCCTGCTTCGCGTGCCGGATGACGTCGTCACGGGTGACCTCGCCCGCGAGGCCGGTCGCGACGATCTCGCTCAGCTCGACGCCGAGGTCCTTCGCGAGCTTCCGGATCGGGGGCTTCGCGAGGACGTTGGTCGCCACGCCGTGCTTGCGCGCCGAGCCGGACCCGAGGGCGGAGATCGCCTCGGCGGTGGTCTCCTCACCGGGATCGGTGGCGGCTTCGGCCGCTGCAGCGGCGTCGGCACTGGAGGCGCGGCTCGCCTCGGCCGCGAGCGCTGCGGCCCGGCGGGCGCCCGGCTTCCGGCGGGACGGCGACGAGGTCGCGGAGCCGTAGCCGACGAGGACGGCACCGGAGGACTCGTCCGTTCCGACGACGGAGGCGTCGACGGCGACCGGCTGGGCGGGCGCGACTGCGGGCTGCGCGGGAGCGGGCGCCGGCGCCGCGGCCCGCGGCGGGGTCGGCACGCTGACCGGCGCGGGTGCGGCGGGGGTCTGCGTGACCGGGGCGGCGGGGGCGGCCGGTGCCGGCGGGGTGGCGGTGACGTCCGGCGAGGTCGGGACGCTCTGGTCGACGTGTGCCGCGCCTCCTGGGCCGGCGACCGGCGCACCGGACGCGACCTGCGCGTCGGACTCCACGCGGATGATCGGCTTGCCGACCTCGACGGTGTCGCCCTCGGAGACGAGCAGGCCGGTGACGGTGCCGGAGAACGGCGACGGGAGCTCGACGAGGGACTTCGCCGTCTCGATCTCGACGAGGACCTGGTCGACGGTGATCTCGTCACCGATCGCGACGCGCCACTGCACGATCTCGGCCTCGGTGAGGCCTTCACCCACGTCGGGCAGGGGGAATTCGGCGACGGCCACTACGGCTCCTTCGGCGTTCTGGTCGAGCTCGGACAGGGAGGTCAGTAGGCGAGGGCGCGGTCGACGGCCTCGAGGACGCGGTCGGCGTCCGGCAGGTGCAGGTGCTCCAGCTTCGACACCGGGAACGGGACGTCGAACCCGGAGACCCGGAGCGGGGGTGCCTGCATCGTGTAGAACGCCTTCTCGGCGACGGTCGCGGCGATCTCGCTGCCGACGCTGACGAAGCCGGAGGCCTCTTGCGCGATGACGAGACGACCGGTCTTCCGGACCGACGCCAGGAGCGGCTCCCAGTCGATCGGCGAGATCGAGCGGAGGTCGATGACCTCGCAGCTCGTGCCCTCGCCCTCGGCGATCTCCGCCGCCTGCATGAGCGTGGCGACCATCGCGCCGTGGCCGACGAGGGTGACCTCGGTGCCGGTGCGGGCGACGCGCGTGGTGTGCATCGGGACGTGCCCGTCGACGAGGTCCACCTGACCCTTCGGCCAGTAGCGCGACTTCGGCTCGAGGAAGACGACCGGGTCCTTCGAGGCCACTGCTTCCTGGATCATCCAGTAGGCGTCGTTCGGCGTGCTCGGGCTGACCACGCGGAGACCCGGGGTGTGCGCGAAGTACGCCTCGGGCGACTCCTGGTGGTGCTCCACGGCGCCGATGTGGCCGCCGTAGGGGATGCGGATGACGACGGGCAGCGACATGTGCGCCGGCAGCCGGTTCGCCATCTTCGCGAGCTGCGAGGTGATCTGGTCGAAGCCCGGCCAGACGAAGCCGTCGAACTGGATCTCGACGACCGGGCGGTAGCCGCGCAGGGCCAGGCCGATCGCGGTGCCGATGATGCCGGCCTCGGCGAGCGGGGTGTCCCGCACGCGCTCGGGGCCGAACTTCTCCTGCAGGCCCTCGGTGATGCGGAACACACCGCCGAGTGCGCCGATGTCCTCGCCCATCAGCAGGACCTTGTCGTCCGCCTGCATCGCGGCGGCGAGCCCGGCGTTGAGCGCCTTGGCCATCGTCAGGGTCGGGGTGGGGTCGCTCGGGACCTCGCCGGCGCCCGGGTGGGAGCGCAGGGTGTAGTCGAAGAGCTGCTCGGTGGTGCTCATGCGTGGGCGCCCCCTTCGAAGCCGGCCTCGTACTGTTCGAGCCAGGCCTTCTGCTCGGCGATCAGCGGGTGTGGCTCGCGGTAGACGTTGTCGAACATGACGTCGACGGACGGCGGTGTCAGGGCCACGGTGCGGCGGCGGACGTCGGCGGCGATGTCCTCGCCCTCTTCGTCGAACGCGGCGAACTGCTCGTCGGTCGCGCCCTTGGAGCGCAGGTACGCCTCGGAGCGGACGATCGGGTCGCGGCGGACCCAGTCCTCGAGCTCGCCCTCGGCGCGGTAGCGGCTCGGGTCGTCGGAGCTGGTGTGCGCGCCGATGCGGTACGTGTCGGCCTCGATGAACGCCGGGCCCTGGCCGCTGCGGGCGTGGTCGGTGGCGACGACCGAGGCCGTGTACGAGGCGAGGATGTCGTTGCCGTCGATGAGGACGCTCGGGATCCCGAAGCCGCGCGGACGGTCGACGAGCGGCGTCGGCGACTGCACCGACACCGGTACCGAGATCGCCCAGTGGTTGTTCTGCAGGAAGAAGACGACGGGGGCCTTCGTCGAGGCCGAGAACACGTACGCCTCGTTCACGTCGCCCTGGCTCGTCGCGCCGTCGCCGAAGTACACGATCGAGCACGCGTCGCGGTCGGGGTCACCCGTGCCGACGTCGCCGTCGAGCTTCTGCCCGAGCGCGTACCCGGTGGCGTGCAGGGTCTGCGAGCCGATCACCAGGGTGGAGATGTGGGTGTTGCCGCGCTCGTCCGGGTCCCACCCGCCGTGCGTCTGGCCGCGGTACATCGCGATGATCTCCATCGGCTCGACGCCGCGGTGCATCGTGACCGCGTGCTCGCGGTAGGACGGGAAGACGTGGTCCTGTGCACGGAGGGCGAAGGCGGAGCCGGTCTGTGCGGCTTCCTGCCCGTGGCTCGGCACCCAGAGGCCGAGCTGACCGGTGCGCTGGAGGTTGTGACCGGCGTGGTCGAACCGACGGGTGAGGACCATGCGACGGTGCATCGCCAGCAGGGTCTCGTCCGGGATCGCCCGCGCGGCGGCGGCGAACTCGGCGTTCTCGTCGGTCTCCACGAACCGGCCCTCGGGGTCGAGGAGCCGGACGGTGGTCGTCGCGGGGGCCGCGGCGCGGAATGACATGCGGGCCAGCGTAGCGGCAGCGACTACTCGGCTGCCTGGAGGTCCCCCACAAGCGACCGTGCTGTTTCGAGGAGCGTTCCCACAGCCTCGTGCTCCCCGATCGAGATGCGGATGCCCTCGTTCCCGAAGGCCCGGACGATGATGCCGGCCTGCTCGAAGCGCTCCGTCGCGTGTGCCGTCAGCTCGCCGGTCGGCAGCCACACGAAGTTGCCCTGGGCGTCGGGTACGTCCCAGCCCTGCTCGCGGAGCGACGTGACGACGCGGTCCCGCAGGACGGCGATCTCGGACACGCGCTCGAGCAGTTCGGACTCGCGCTCGAGGCTCGCGAGTGCCGCCGCCTGGCCCTGCGCCGTGACCGAGAGCGGGATGGCGCAGGCGCGTACGGCATCGAGCACGTACGCCGGGCCGAGGGCGTACCCGACACGGAGTCCGGCCAGCCCGTACGCCTTCGAGAAGGTGCGGAGCACGACGAGGTTCGGGTACCGCTCGAGCAGCGGGGCGCCACGGACGGCGGTCGGCTCGGTGACGAACTCGGCGTAGGCCTCGTCGAGGACCACGAGCACGGTGGCGGGCACCTGCGCCATGAACGCCTCGAACTCCGCGCCGGTCACGATCGGGCCGGTCGGGTTGTTCGGCGTGCAGACGATCACGAGGCGGGTGCGCTCGGTGACGGCGGCGGCCATCGCGTCGAGGTCGTGACCGCCGTCGGGGCGGTTCGGCACCTGCACGCTCGTGGCGCCGGCGACCGTGACGACGCCGGGGTAGGCCTCGAAGGAACGCCACGCGTAGACGATCTCGTCGCCGGGGCCGGAGGTGGCCTTGGCGAGTTCGTGGAGGATCGCGACGCTGCCGGGGGCGACGTGGACCTCGTCGACGGTGGTGCCGAAGCGGTTCGCGAGCACGGCTCGGACGGCGAGGGCGGTGGCGTCGGGGTAGCGGTTGAACGCGGTCTGCGCCTGCACGGCCTCGACGACGCCGGGCAGCGGCGGGAACGGGTTCTCGTTGCTCGACAGCTTGAAGGCGTCGGCCGCGGCCTGGCGCCCCTGCTTGTAGGCGGGGAGAACGGCGATCTCGGGCCGGATGTGCACGCGCTCGTCAGTCACGGGATCAGGCTACCGGCCCGTCCGCGGGTACCGGAGGGCATCATGGACGCATGCGATTCCTCGTCCGCCTCGTCGTCAACGCCGTCGCCCTCTGGCTCACCACGCTGATCGTCAGCGGCGTCTCCGTCACGCCCTTCGGCGACGGCGGCACCACGGCCACCGTGCTCACCTACCTGCTCGTGGCGTTCGTGTTCGGCCTCGTGAACGCGGTCATCGGCACGCTCATCCGGATCGTGGCCTTCCCGATCTACATCCTCACGCTCGGACTCATCTCGTTCGTCGTGAACGCGATCCTGCTGCTCATCGTCGCCGGGATCTCGGACGCCTTCGGCTTCGGGCTGCAGGTCGACTCGTTCGGCTGGGGCATCGTCGGCGCCTTCGTGCTCGCGGTGTTCGCGTGGCTGATCGGGCTGTTCGTGCGGCCGGTGCTGAACCGCCCGCGCGCGTGACGCTGGCCGACGACCCGTCGGCCAGCACCCCGTCGGGGTGGGCCGACGACCGGACCGGCACCGCGCCTCCCGACGGCAGCAGCGTCGCGGACGGACGCTCCCTGCGCCATGATGTCCCCATGACCCCGGACGCCGACGCCCCTTTCCGGGTCTCGTTCGTCTGCAGCGGCAACATCTGCCGCTCCCCCATGGCCGGCATCGTCTTCGCCCAGCTCGCGGCGGACGCCGGCATGGCCGACCGGTTCCAGGTCGAGTCCGCCGGCACCGGCGACTGGCACGTCGGCGAGCCCGCCGACGAGCGCACGATCGCAGCACTCGCAGCGCGCGGATACGATGGCAGCAGGCATCGCGCCCGTCAGTTCGATCCGGACCGGTTCCCGGACCTCGATCTGGTGGTCGCACTCGACCGCTCCCACGAACGCATCCTGCGCTCGTGGGCACCGACCATGGACGACGCCGCGAAGGTGACGCTCCTGCTGCGGTACGACGACGCCTGGCCCCAGCAGACCGACGTACCGGATCCGTACTACGCGGACCGGCACGAGTTCGACCGAGTGCTCTCGACCGTCGAACGGGCCTGCCGGGCGCTCTTCCGCCAACTCGAGCCGGCAGTCCGTCAGGGAGCCCCATGACCCCCCTTCCCCCGCAGCCGATCAGCCCGCTCGACGGGCGCTACTACCCGATCGTGCACACGGTGGGCGAGCACCTCTCCGAAGCCGGGCTCAACCGCGCGCGCATCGTGGTCGAGGTCGAGTGGCTCATCTTCCTGACCGACCACGCGATGTTCACCACGTCGCCGCTCAGCGTCGACGACAAGGCCGCGCTCCGCCGGGTCGTGGAGACCTTCGGCCAGGAGCAGATCGCCGAGCTCGCCGAGATCGAGGCCACGACGCGGCACGACGTCAAGGCGGTCGAGTACTTCGTCCGTCGTCGTCTGTCCGAGCTCGGGCTCGACGCGATCGCCGAGCTCACGCACTTCGCCGCGACGAGCGAGGACGTGAACAACCTCTCGTACGCGCTGACCGTCCGCGACACCGTCGACCAGGTGTGGCTGCCGGCGTACCGCGCCGTCGTGGCGAGGCTCCGCGAGCTCGCCGACGAGCTGAAGAGCGTCCCGATGCTCTCGCACACGCACGGGCAGCCGGCGACGCCGACGACGCTCGGCAAGGAGCTCGCGGTCGTCGTCTACCGCCTCGAGCGCGTGCTGTCCCAGATCGAGGGCGGCGAGTACCTCGGCAAGTTCTCCGGCGCGACCGGCACGTTCTCGGCGCACCTCGCGGCCGACCCCGAGGCCGACTGGCCCGCACTCTCCCGCGAGTTCGTCGAGGGTCTCGGGCTCACCTGGAACCCCCTCACGACGCAGATCGAATCGCACGACTGGCAGGCCGAGCTGTACGACCGGGTGCGCCACGCGAACCGGATCCTGCACAACCTCGCGACGGACGTGTGGACCTACATCTCGATGGGGTACTTCACGCAGATCCCGGTGGCGGGTGCCACGGGCTCGTCGACGATGCCGCACAAGATCAACCCGATCCGGTTCGAGAACGCCGAGGCGAACCTCGAGATCTCGTCGGCGCTGTTCTCCACGCTGTCCGAGACGCTCGTGACGTCGCGGCTCCAGCGTGACCTCACCGACTCGACCACGCAGCGGAACATCGGCGTCGCGTTCGGGCACTCGCTGCTCGCGCTCGACAACCTGCGCCGTGGCCTGGGCGAGATCGCCGTGAACGAGGTCCGTCTCGCGGAGGACCTCGACCGCAACTGGGAGGTGCTGGCCGAGGCCATCCAGACGGTCATCCGCGCCGAGGTCACCGCCGGGCAGTCGAACATCGAGGACCCGTACGCGATGCTCAAGGAGCTCACGCGCGGGAAGCGCATCGGGCAGGCGGAGCTCGTCGCGTTCGTGAACGGCCTGGACATCTCGTCCGGCGCGAAGGCCCGGCTGACGAACCTCACCCCGGCGACCTACACGGGCCTCGCCGACGAGCTCGTCGACCACCTCGACGTGTAGCGCGCCGCGTCGCGAGTTTCGTGAGCAGAAATGGTCGGGTCCCGAGCAGGGACCCGACCCCTTCTGCTCACCAAGTGCCGGCCTGGAGGCGCGGGGCGGCCCCGCCGGCAGCGTCACCGGCTCAGGTGGTGACGTCCAGGGCCTCGGCGACCAGCGCCTCCAGGACCGTCCGGACCACGGGGCGGACCGCACGGTCCGGCCGGACGAGCGCCTCGATCCGCCGCCCCGCGCGGACGTCGGCGAGCTCGGCGAGGCGGAAGCGACCGGACGCCCGGGTCCCCGAGGTGTACCGCGGCACGAGCGCCACCCCGTGTCCGGCGGCGACGAGGTTCTCGATGACGGGCAGGTGGATCGTCCGGAAGCCGACGCTCGGCGGGGTGTCCGTCGCCGCCGCCATGGCCGTGAGCACCCGGTCGATCGGGTAGCCCTCCGGCACCCCGATCCAGGACTCCCCGACGACGTCGTCGATGCGGACGCGCTCGCGGGCGGCCAGCCGGTGGTCGAGCGGGAGCGCGACGTCGAGCGGCTCGCGGAGGAGCGGGACGGTCTCGAGCGCCTCCCGGCCGGCCGGTGGGGCGCCGTCCGGCCGGTGCCCGATGACGACGTCGTGGTCGGCGGCGAGGGGGCCGAACGCGTCCTCGTCGACGTCGACGTCGACGAGGACCAGGTCGATGCCGGGGTGCTCCCGCATCCGGGTGAGCAGGCCGGGCAGCAGGAGTTCCGCGGCCGACGGGAACACGGCGAGGTCCACCCGTCCGGTCGCGCCGCCGAGGTGCTCCTGCCACGCCGCGTCCACCGTGGCGATCGCCGTCGCGACGCCGCTCGCCAGCCCGGCGAGCACCCGGCCGTGCTCGGTGAGCTGGACCCCGCGGCCGACCCGTTCGACGAGGGGGACGCCGACCTGTCGCTGCAGGGTCTGGAGCTGCTGCGAGACGGCGCTGGGCGTGCGGTGCGTGGCCTCGGCGACGGCGGTGACGCTCCCCCGCTCGGCGAGTTCGCGGAGGACGGCGAGCAGCTGTACGTCGAAGCCGACCATGCAGGGAGCCTACAACGTCGGTACGGAACTCTTCGCTGGTGCTGAACGGTGCGGCTGGGTCACGATCGACCCGTGCGCACCCGTGACCGCCTCCTCGCCGTGGTCGTCGCCGTCGTGTGGGGGCTCAACTTCCCCGCGACGGCCCTCGCCCTCGAGCACTTCCCGCCGTTCCTGCTCGCCGCGCTGCGGTTCACGCTGCTCGCGGTCCCGACCGTGCTGCTCGTCCCGCGCCCGAGGCTCCCGTTCGGCCGGCTCCTGCTCGTCGGCTTCGGGCTCGGGGTCCTGCAGTTCGCGTTCCTGTACCTCGGCATGGCCGCGGGGCTCCCGTCCGGGTTGGCGTCGCTCGTCCTGCAGGCGTCGGCGCCGTTCACGGTGGTGCTCGCCGGGGTGTTCCTGCGCGAGCGGCTCACCGGCCGGCAGGTGATCGGGGTCACGATCGCGGTGGCGGCGCTGGCGGCGATCGCCGTGCACCGGGCGCAGGCGGCCGCGCTGCTGCCCGTCGTGCTCGCGCTGTGCGGGGCCCTCGGGTGGGCGATCGGCAACGTCGCGACCCGTCGGGCCGGGGCGGCCAACCCGCTGCACCTGACGCTGTGGTGGTCGATCGTGCCGCCGGTGCCGATGGCCGTCCTGTCGTTCGTCGTCGAGGGGCCGTCCCGCATCGGGAACGCGCTCGGGACGGCGTTCACCGCGGAGGCGCTGCCGGCGGACCTCGGACTGCTCTACATCGTGCTGGTGGCGACCCTCGTCGGGTACGGCATCTGGTCGCGGCTGATGGCGGCGTACCCGTCGAGCACCGTCGCGCCGTTCTCGATGCTCGTGCCCGTGGTCGGGGTGTTCGCCTCGTGGGTGGCGTTCGGGGAGGTGCCGGACGCGGTGGAGATCGCGGCCGGGGTCGTCGTGGTGGCCGCCGTGCTGTGGTCGTCCCGGCCCGCGCGGTCGCGCCCGGCGCGGGTCCGCCCGACACGGGCCCGCCCTGCGCGGGTCCGCCCGGCGTCGTCGCCGGTCGAGGTCGCACCACACGCCGCGGACGCTCCGCCGAGGTCGCACGACGTGCCGTCCGCCGACGGCCGGGGCGGCAGTTCGAGCGACCTCGGCGACCCGCCCCCGCCGACGCCCGCGCCGGCGCCGGCGCCGGCGCTCAGCCCCGGTGCTGCCGACGCTCCGCGATGATCCCGGCGAGTGCGCCGCGCAGGTGCGGGTAGCGGAACTCGTACCCGGCCTCCACCAGGCGCGTCGGCACCACCCACCGGCTCTTCAGCACGAGCTCGGTCTCGGTCCGGATCGCGAACGACCCGAGCTCGAGCATCCACCTCCACGTCGGGATCCCGAAGCGTCGCCCGACGGCGTCCCGGATGGTGGCCATCACGGTGCGGTTGTCCGACGGGTTCGGGCTCGACACGTTGACCGCGCCGTCGATGTTGTCGTGGTCGCGGACGAAGCGGATCGCCCCGAGGACGTCCGCGATGTGCACCCAGCTGAACCGCTGCCGGCCCCGGGTGTGGCGGTTCACGTGGTACGTGCCGGCACGGAGCCGGGAGCGCGTCGGGAACCACGGGCCGTCGTACTGCGGCCCGCCGAGTCCCGCCTGCGCCAACCGGAGCAACGGCACGAGGGCGCTGCCGTCGCCGAACACGATCGCCATCCGGAGCGCCACGCGGCGGGTGCCGGGCAGGTCGACCGCGGACAGGGCGTCCTCCCACGCCTTCGCGACCGAGACCGAGAACCCCTCGCCGAGCTCGCCCGTCGCCTCGTCCTGGGGGCGGTCGTCGGCGTGCCGGTAGATCGTCGCCGTCGAGGCGTTCACCCACAGCGGCGGCGGGTGCTCGCTCGTGCGGATCGCCTCGGCCAGTTCGAGCGTGGTGTCGACCCGGGAGCGGATGATCTCCGCCCGGTTCCGGCGCCCGTACCGGCAGTTGACGCTCTTGCCGGCCATGTTCACGACGAGTGCGGCCCCGTCCACGAGCTCGCGGATCCGCATGGTGTTGCCCCACACAGCGTCGCCGGTGCGGCCGATCGTGACGACCTCGTAGCCCTCGTCGCGGAAGGCGTCCTGCAGGTACTGCCCGACGAAACCGCTCGCCCCCGCGATCACGGCGCGGCCCTTGTGGTCGCTCATCTCATCCCCGTCCTGTGTCCGGCGCGATCTCGTACCGGAACGCCCCCTCGTACCGGTACAGCGTGCCGACCAGCGGGGCCGAGAGCACCAGGGACACGCGCTGCTGGTCGGCATCGTCATCGAATCGTTCTACGCGCCCCGCTCGGCGGCAACGCGCCAGCGTTGCGCGGGGTGCGCCGGGCGAGCCTGCGAGTCCGGGTCCCACGCCCGAGTTCGGACCAGGCGCAGGGCGCCCGCGTCCGGCCCCTGCGCGTCGACCTCCGCCCGGAGCAGGGCGCTGACGCGCCCACGGCGACCGAGGTGGTCGACGAGCCCGTCGGGTCCGGCGGTGATGGCGTCGACCATCGTGCGGGAGCCGGAGCGGAAGCGGAAGGTGCGGTGCGCGCGGACGGCGACCCGGACCTCCTGGACCGCATGCCCGCGACCGACGCGAGCCGGGCGGTTCTCGACCGTGAAGGGGACGTCCCGTTCCCAGACCGGGAACATGACGGCGTCGCGGGCGAACCACGCGAGTACCGGCCAGAGCCAGCGGCGGGGCGTGCCGACGACGTCGAAGAGGCCCTCGCCACGGCCGACGTGTCCGGGCGGGATCGCGCCGAAGTAGGTCGACAGTCGCGGGTGCAACCGGGCCAGCACGTCGGGCGGTGTGGACAGCTCGTATGGCGACCGGGTCACGTCCCGATCCTGGCATGTCGTCGGTGCGGATCCCTACGATGATGCGCATGGGACACGACCACGGAGCAGGGCACTCGCACGGGCACGCGTCCGAGCGCGCACTGCTCATCGCGTTCTGCATCTCGGCGACGATCCTGCTGGCCGAGGTCGTCGGTGCCGTCGTGACCGGATCGCTCGCCCTGCTCGTCGACGCCGGGCACATGGTCGTCGACACCGGCGGGCTCGGCATCGGCCTCGTGGCGACGCGGCTCGCACGACGCTCGCCGACCGCGCAGCGCACGTGGGGCTTCCAGCGCGCCGAGGTGCTCGGGGCCACGGCGCAGGCGGCGATCCTGCTCGCCGTCGGCGTCTACGTGATCATCTCGGCGATCCAGCGGCTGTTCGTGCCGGCGGAGATCCACTCCGGTCCGCTGCTCGTGTTCGGGATCATCGGCCTCGTCGGCAACCTCGTGGCGTACGCCGTGCTGCTCCGGGCCTCCGGCGAGGGGTTCACCTCGCGGGCCGCCCGGCTCGAGGTCCTCAACGACACCCTCGGCTCCGTCGCGGTCATCGCCGCCGCGGTCGTCCTCATGCTGACCGGGTGGGAGCGTGCGGACTCGGTCGCGGCGATCCTGATCGGGCTGCTCATCCTGCCGCGGGCGATCCGGCTGCTGCGCGAGACCGCCAATGTGCTGCTCGAGTCGACGCCCCCGGGGCTCGACCTCGACGACGTCCGGGGGCACATCCTCGAGCTCGACCACGTCATCGCCGTGCACGACCTGCACGCGACCCTCGTGGCGACCGGGGTGCCCAACCTGACCGCGCACGTGGTGGTGGACGACGAGTGCTTCTCGACGGCGCACGCCCCGCGGATCCTCGACGAGCTGCAGCAGTGCGTGGCGGAGCACTTCGACGTCCCCGTGGAGCATTCGACGTTCCAGCTGGAGCCGGCATCGCACCGGCGGCACGAGCACGAGGTGCACGCCTAGGCGGTGCCCGCCGCGCCACCGTCGCCCGGGGACGAGGTCAGCAGCCGCCGTCGCTCGTGGGGAACGCCGTGATCACGCGGTCGGTGGTGGCCGACACGATCACGCGGACGAACGGCTCGGCCGCGGGGCGAGACCCGTCGTCGAACCGCACGGGAGCGGCGAAGCAGACCTTGCCGTCGCCGGCGTCCTGCGGGTACCCGGTCGCCGGTGCCTCGAGGGCGGACTGCACCGCGGTGAGCATCGCGTCGTCCCAGTCCCGGGAGCCGTGGCCGGTCACGACGTCCTCCCAATCCGCGGTGTGCCGGACCCGGATGTGCTCGTAGCCCTGGCCGGAGTTCCCGCACTGCAGCACGACCGTGCCGAGCGCATCGGTGTCGTACCGGGCCACGGTCTCGCGGGTGCTCCGGTCGCAGCGGGCGAGGACGTCGTCGCCGGGCAGGTCCGGGCCGGTGCGGGTGATCGTCACCGTGCCGTCCTTCGTCGCGCCCCCGCCGGCGGTCGCACTCGGGACGACGCTGGCCGCCGTGCCCCCGAGCACCGGGTCGTCCGCACCGCGCTGCGCCGTCAGCGCGACGCCACCGGCCACGAGGCCGGCGGCCAGCACGGCGGCGACGCCGGTGATGACGGAACGGTTGCGCTTCTGGGACACGCGCCCAGTATGCCGGACGGGTGTCGCGCCTCCTGGACCGGCCGCGGGACGCAGTCGAACCACGTTCCCGACATCGCGCCGCGCCCCAGCGGTGGTGCGAAGTCGGAAACGTGGTTCGACGTGGCCGAACGCGCAACGCGGGACGCGGACCAGCGCTCAGGCCCGCGCCGCCAGGCGGGTCCCGGCGACGACGGCCAGTGCGACCACGAACACGACGTACCCGAGCAGCACGGGCAGCGTCGGCAGCACGAGGAGCGCGGCACCGACCGCCACCACCGGCACGGTCAGCCCGGCGTAGGCGATGAGGAAGGTCGCGGCGAGGACGCCGCCGCGACGTTCCGGGCCGACGAGGGCGCCCGCGCTGCCGATCGACGCGCGGAACAGCAGCCCGACGCCGGCTCCCGCGACGACCCCGCCACCGATGAACCCGGCCACCTGCAGCACCACCGCGGCACCGGCCAGGACGACCAGACCACCGACGAGCAGGACCATCCCGAGGCGGATCTGCGCCCG
Organism: Curtobacterium sp. YR515; assembly: GCF_900113095.1. NCBI lineage: Bacteria > Bacillati > Actinomycetota > Actinomycetes > Micrococcales > Microbacteriaceae > Curtobacterium > Curtobacterium sp. YR515. The sequence goes on from NZ_FOOD01000001.1 coordinate 1,001,374, forward strand.
CTGCGACAGCCGGGCGAAGACGATCTGCGACACCGCGCTCGCGGCGAACACCCCGAACGTCGTGGCTCCGGCGGCGAGCCGGTCGGTCACGTGGAAGGTCGTCCCGAGGAACGTCGGCGCGACCGAGGTGAAGAGTCCCTGCACCGCGAGCGCGGCGAACGCGGCGGTGCCGGCGGTCCAGAACGCGCCGGCCTGCCCCTCCGGCGCCTGCAGTCGCTGCGGGCGGTAGGGCACGGGCGACGTGGGACGGTCGACGGTCTCCGGGGCGGCGAGCACCACCACGAACGCGACGGCCAGCGCCACGACGAACACGACGTACGGCACCATGAGCGGCTGCCCGACGAACTCCGCGAGCGCTCCACCGACGAGGGCGCCGAGCGACAGCCCGCCGAGGTTCACGACCCCCGCAACCACGCCCGCCCCACCGGCCGACGACTGCGAGCCCGTCGCCCGGACCCGCAGCTCGCCGAGGTGCGCGGTCGCCGTCGCCGTCAGGAGCCCGACCCCGAGCCCGGTCACGAGCCGGGCGACGATGAGGCCGCTGACGTCGTTCCAGAGCAGGAAGAGCACCGCTGCGACGAGCTCGAGCGCCACCGACACGAGGATGAGCGGGCGCCGTCCGTGCACGTCGCTGAGGTGTCCGGCGAGGTACAGGGACCCGACGACGCCCACGCCGTACGCCGCGAAGACCACGGTCGTCGTGAAGGTCGGGAAGCCGTCGCGTGCCTGGTAGATGACGTAGAGCGGTGCGGGCACGGTCGCGAACGCCATCACCGCGAGGAACGCGAACGCCACGGCCCAGAACCCGACGCCGTGCCGACGGCGCGTGTGCGCTCGTCGTCCACGCGGGGCGGCGACGCGCTCGCTCGCGGTGGCGACGGTCGACGACGTGGGAGCGGATGCGGTGGCGGTTGACATGCTCCGATCGTGCCGCCGAACACCCATCGAGTCCAACGGATGCTCTTGATGTCGTCCATCGACCTGATCGATACTGAACCGGTGGAGACCCGCCTGCTCGAACAGTTCGTCACCGTCGCCGCCGAGGGCAGCGTCACCCGCGCCGCCGAACGGCTCTGGGCGGCGCAGTCCACGGTGTCCGCGGGGATCGCGTCACTCGAGCGGAGCTTCGGGGTCCGGCTGTTCGACCGCACCGGACGGCACCTCGTGCTGACGACCGCTGGTGAGGACCTGCTCCCCCACGCCCGCGGCGTGCTGGAGTCCCTCGACCGGATGCACGACCTCGCGACCGTCGACGACGCCGACCTGCGGGGACGGGTCCGGCTCGGCATCTTCACGAGCATGGACATTGTCGACCTCACGGGCGTACTGCGGCGGTTCCGGCAGCGGCACCCGCTGGTCGCGGTGGAGCTCATGACCTCGCCCTCCGGGACGACCGGGCTCGTGCAGGATCTGGTCGCCGGGCGGCTCGACATCGCCTACACGGGCCTCCCGGCGGTCCCGGCCGGGGTCGAGGTGGCGCCGCTCCGAGAGATGCCGTTCCGGGTCTTCACCGCCGCCGACCACCGGTTCGCCGGTCGTCGGTCGGTCTCGCTCGCCGAGCTCGCCGACGAGCCGTTCATCGACACGGCGCACGGCTTCGGCAACCGGATCATCCTCGACACCGCGCTGGAGCGACTCGGGATCCGGCGGCGGATCGTCGCGGAGATGAACGACATGCCCGCGGTGATCCGGTTCGCGTCGGCCGGCCTCGGTGTCGGCGTCGTCCCGGACTCCGGGGTGCGCCACGACGGTGCGGTGCTCGAGCTCGAGGACGAGGTCGACCCCCTGCGCATCGGCCTCGCGATGCGGACGAGTCCGGAGCCGAACCGAGCGGTGCGCACGCTGGCGCGCGACATCGTGGCGGCGCGCGTCGACGTCGCTGCGCAGCCGGGCTGAGCGGCCGGATTCCCGTCGTACCCCACCGACGGCCTGGAGGCGCGGGTCGTCCCCGCCACGCGCCTCCAGGCCGTCAGTCCCCCCAGATCTCCCCGACGATCGCACCCAGCAGGTTGTCGGTCGGGAAGTTGGTCTGGTCGATCACGACCCATGCCGTGCCGCGCGTGTAGTACGTGTACGCGCGGTCGACGTCGTACGGCTCGACGTTGGACACGGTCTGGCAGACGGTCCCGTGATCGCGCTCGCTGCAGGTCCCACCCTCGCCCCGGATGACGGCGAGGTTCTCGCTGATCGCCTCGGGGGTCGACTCACCGGCCATGATCCCCAGCCCGGTCACGTCTGCCTGGGGGTCCCGCCAGACGCACCGCAGCGATATGTCGTCGCCCGTCTCCCGCTCGAGGTCGCGGTACTCCTCCGGGGTGTCCGGGAGCGACGGCTTGATCTGCACGAGCGGTGTCTCACCGAAGAACCGGTCGTAGTCGGACGACGGGACGAGTGCACGGCAGTCGGTCGGGATCGTCGCCGTCGTGTTGACCGGGGTCGGGCGTGGTGTCGGGCGCTGGGTGATCGGCGCGGACGTCGGGGTCGTCGCGGAGGGCGACGGCTCCGGCTGTTGCGTCCGGGTGGGCGCGGCGACGGGCGTCTCCTGCTGCGACAACGACAGGGCCACGGCGCCCGTTGCGGTCCCGATCGCCAGCAGGCCGATGACGCCGAGCGCGATGCCCGGACGGAACCGACGCCGCTTCGGACGCGGGGTGGCACGTTCGAGGACGTTCTGCTTCATCGAGACGAGCATGCGCTGCAGGTCGTCTCCCTCGGGGGGCTCAGTGTTCATCGTGCATCACCACCTTCTTGAGTCGGCGTCGGGAGCGGGAGACCCGCTGGGTGACCGCACCGACGCTGAGGCCCAGCATCTCGGCGGCCTCGGCGTAGGAGTGCCCCTCGAGGAGGCACAGTTCGCAGATGCGTCGGTCGGTCTCGGGCAGCGCGGCGATCTCGTCGCGGACCCAGCGGAGGCGCTCACGGGCCTCGGCGTGGTCCTCGGGTGCGGCGAGCTGCTCGGGGAGTTCGTCGGCGCGACGGCGGGCTTGCTTCCGGCCGGTGTTGAACGCGTGGTTCCGGCAGACGACGAGCAGCCACGGGAGCATCGTGTCCGCGGGGAGTTCGAGGGTCTCGGCACGCTGCCAGAGCGTCAAGAAGGCGTCCTGCACGATCTCCTCGACGTCCTGGCGGTCGTCGACGAGTGCCCAGGCGTAGCGGGTGAGGGTCGCGGCGTACCGGTCGAACGCCCGGGCGAGCGCGCTCTTGTCGCCCCGTGCCATCGCACGGACGATCGCCTCGTCCGTGTCGGTGCCGGTCGTCACGTCCACATCCCACCTCCTTCACTCCAGAGGTGTCGGCTGCACGCGCGATCGTGACAGGACCGTGGCGAAAACGTGATCCCGGGCGTGTCGGTCGCCCGAGCGGCTCAGGCGTCGAGCAGGTGCGCGATGCCGGCGACCGAGCGCTTCGCCGCAGCCGAGGTCGACAGGTACCCGACGAGGACGATCCCAGCTCCGATCCCGACGACGATCCACCACATCGCGTGCGTGGCCACGGCGAACCCGGCGCCGACGGTCGCGACCGCACTCGCGCCGGTCACGGTGCCGGCGAGTGCGACCCCGAGCGACACCCCGGTCTGCCGGCTCGTCGACGCGACGGCCGCAGCGGACCCGGATTGCGCGCGGGGCATGCCCGAGACGGCCGTGTTCGTGATCGGCGCGTTCACCATGCCGAACCCGAACCCGAACAGCACGAAGGCGACGACGAGCACCCACATCGGTGTCGTGGCGTCGATCGTCGTGAGGATCGCCCCGGCGCCGCCGACGCCGATGCCGGCGAGGACGAGCGGGACCCGGGTGCCGATCGAGCCGACGAGCCGCCCGGACAGCGGCGAGACGAGCATCGTCGCGACCGCCGCGGGCAGCGTCCACAGGCCGGCCTGGAACGGCGACATGCCCCGGACCTCCTGCAGGTAGAGCGCGTTGAGGAAGAGGAACGCCCCGTTGGCGCCGAACGCGCCGATCGCGGTGACGACCGCGGCCGAGAACGGGATGCTCCGGAAGAACCGGACGTCGATGAGCGGTTCGCGGCGACGGCGCTCGACGGCGACGAGCACGACGAGGGACGCCGCGGCGAGGACGAACAGCCCGAGGGCGGCCGGTGACGTCCAGCCGAGCCGCGGCCCCTCGATGAGCCCGCCGACGAGCGTCGCCAGGAGCACGATCACGAGCACCTGGCCGACGGGGTCGAGGCGGCGGGGCTTCGGCGACTTCGACTCGGGGACGAACAGGAACGTCAGCACGATCGCCGCGATGCCGATCGGCACGTTGATCCAGAAGATCGCGCGCCAGCCGACGGTGTCGGTCAGCGCGCCGCCGACCAGCGGCCCGAGCCCCATCGACACACCGACGACGGCACCCCAGACGCCGACGGCACGGGCACGCTCCTTCGCGTCGTCGAAGGTGGCGGTGATGATCGACATCGCGACCGGGTTCATCATCGAGCCGCCCACCGCCTGGACCATGCGGAAGACGACGAGCCAGCCCACCCCGGGCGCGAGCGAGCAGAGCAGCGACCCGACCGTGAAGAGCGCGAGCCCGATCTGGAAGGTGGTGCGGCGGCCGATGCGGTCGGCGGCGGAGCCGGAGAGCAGCAGCAGGCTGGCGAGGACGAGCGTGTAGGCGTCGATCGTCCACTGCAGCCCGGAGATCGAGCTGCCGAGTTCACGCCCGATCGAGGGCAGGGCGACGTTCACCACGGTGGCGTCCATCGAGACGATGAAGAGGCTCATGCAGCAGACCGCGAGGATGAGGTACCGGTGCCGGTACCGCTGCGGCAGGCCCGGGTCGCCCTGGAACGGCCGCCGTGACAGCACCGCGGGGGCGGTCTCCGACTCAGTGGAAGTCGTTGCCGTCTCCTTCACCCGGGGTCTTGTGACCACCGAGCATGTCGTTGTCGTCCTGGTCGCTCGTCGAGGCGAGCTGCAGCATCGCGAGGACGACCACGACGACGATGAACGCGATGCCGAGGAAGATCGCGGCGAGCTGGAGCTCACGCGTGGCGAGCAGCACGACGAGCCCGGTGAAGACCGCGACGATCGCGGAGATCCCGAGGAGCTCGACCGGGCGCAGGCGGTCGCGACGGCTGGGGGTGGTCATGCGTGTGGTGCTCCGTCCGGGGTTGCGGCCGGGGCCGCCGTTCCCCACTTGTGCGAGAGGCCGGCGATCACGTGGAAGACCGCGGTGATGGCGAGGTAGGCGCCGAGCAGGCCGACGAGGACGATCGAGGCGTCCAGCGTGCCGGTGACCCGCTCGACACCGCCGAGCTCCTGCGAGTAGTCGGGCGGCGTCACCAGGAAGGCGACGGCGAGCAGCAGCGTCAGGCCGCCGACGGTCGTCCAGTCGCGCGCGAACGGCGAACGCTCACGGGCGCGGAGCCCCTGCGTGAGCTCGAGCGCCCCGGTGAGGACGGCGAAGGCGACGACGACCGCGATGAACGCCGGCAGGCCGAGGCCGTTGCACGCGAACGCGGCGACCGCGGCGACGAGGGTGATCACCGCCTGCAGGAGGGTCGTCCGGCGCGACCGTCCGTCCGCCGGGAGCCGCGTCGTGCCCGCGAGCAGCAGCACGAGTCCGTCCACCGCCGCGAACCCACCGAACAGCAGCAGGCCGTAGCCCGCCGCGTGGTTGGACGAGAAGGTGATGACGATGGCCACGATCGCGGCTGGCACGGCCCGGAGGACGGGGATCGGCCAGTACCGCGCGCGCTGGCCGGAGTCGTCCACGGAGTCGGACACGAGACCTCTTTCGGGCATGCGGATCGTGGTTCGATCCTACCGCCGCACGGTGCAGCGGCCGACCGCGCGGGGCGATCGGCCGCTGAGGATGCTCGAACCAGCAGGCGTCAGCGAGGGGTCAGCGGGGCCTCGACCCGACCTCGTCCTCCGCCGCACGTCGGCGCGCACGCCGCCGCGCGAGCCACCAGCACGTCGCCCCGGCCGCCACACCGACGGCGGCCACCGCCGCGACCACGCCGAGGTCCTCCGTGCCGGTGTAGGCGAGCGCTCCGGTCCGGGCTGGCCTGGCGTCCCCGCCGTCTCCACCGTCCCCGGCGGGACGGGCCCCGCGGTCGTCGGGCGCCCGGTCGCGCGGACCCGTGTCAGCGTCCCCGCCGTCACCCGGCCCGTCGGGGCCGCCGTCGCCACCGCCGTCGCCGCCGGGGACCACCACGATCCCGACGCCCGGCGAGGGGTCGCCGCCGTCCGGATCGCTCGGCGACGTCGCGGTCGCGACGTTCACCACGTCCGACCCGTCCCCGGAGTACGCCGGGTCGAGCTGCGCGCGGACTCGGAACGACACGGTCTCCCCCGCGGCGAGCGCGGCACCGGAGCGACAGGTCACGTCCTGCCCCTCGGCCGTGCAGTCGTCCGGCGACCCGACGAACCGCATCGCACTCGGCAGCTCGTCGACCGCCCCGACGTCCTCGGCGGTACCCGGGCCCCGGTTGCGGGCGGTGATCGTGTACTCGACCTCGTCACCGGGCTCGACCGCGGTCGAGGGGGACACGGACTTGTCCGTCTCGACGTGTGCGTCCACCCGGGCGGCGACCGTGGTGCTCGCCGCCGAGGTGTTGTCGTCCTCGTTCGTGTCGGCGGTGCGGGGCGCCGGTCGGATCGTGGCGACGCTCTCGAGCGTGCCCTCGGCGTCGTCGGCGGTGCGGCCGCGGATCGTCACCGTGGCCGTCCCGTCGCGCGGCAGGCCGAGATCGGTGGCGACGTCGCCGGTGCCCGATTCGGTCCCGCACGACGACCCAGCGGCCGCCGAGCAGGTCCACGTGACGTCGCGCAGGGCGTCGGGCACGTCGACCTCGAGCGCGCTCGGGTCCGACGCGTTCACGCCGGCGTTCCGTGCGGTCACCGTGTACTCGACGTCGGCACCCGCCGGGACGCTCGGCGCGAGGTCGTGCGTGACGGCGACGTCCGTCGGGGTCCAGACGCGCAGGGCGTCGACCTCGTGCACGTTGACGTGGCTGCCCGTCGCCCCCGCGAAGCCGAGGCGGAGCGTGCTCGGCAGCGGTGCCTGGCCGTCGCCGTGCAGGGGGACCCGGTCGAGCACGGTCCGCATCCGGTCCCCGTCCTGCAGCCGGACGGTGACCGCGAGTTCTCCGGCGTCACCGGGGAGCAGGGTCACGCGGACCTTCCGGAGCGTCGCCCCGGCGGTCTCCGTGCCACCGGGAGCGGGGGCAGCGCCGACCCAGCGGTAGCCGAGCACCCCGTCGCCGGAGCCACGGATCGACACGGTGTCCGGGCGCGCCCCGGGACCGGAGTAGTTGATCGGCGTCGAGAAGTTGCCGTAGTGGTCGACCGCGATGCCCGCGAAGCCGCCGGGCACCCCGGGCAGGTCGCAGGAGAGGCCACCGCCCTGGGACGTCTCGCGTCGGCACGCGTACCCGAGCCCGGCCCCGAACGACCCGACGCCCTGCTCGGCGGCGCCGTCCGCGAGGAACAGCAGCAGGCCGTCGGCACCCGGGTCGTCCACGTCGCGGTACATCGCGTAGCTGAACTCGATCTCGAGCCCGAGGTCGGACGGGAACGTGTCCTGCATCGACCACGCTCCCGCCTGGTCCTTGACGTCGTCGGTCAGCCGGAGCCGACCGTCGACGATCGCCGCGTCGCCGTGCAGGGCGCCGCCGGCAGCGGTGGAGAACTGGTTCTCGTAGGGGAAGGCGAGCTCGTCGGCCGAGGAGGCCGACGGCACGAGGCCGGGTGCCGCGAGGACACCGAGCGCGGTCAGGACGGACGCGACGGCCGCGACGCGGCGGAGCCGGCGTGACCTGGCGGGCGGTCGACCGCCCGGCGGGGTGTTGGGAGCTGTCATGCCCCGATCGTCGCGACCGGAGGGTCCCCGTCAGGCGGGCATCGGCCGATCTGTGGAACGCGTCCCCGCGCCTCCTGGCTGTGGAGGAAGAGTCCGGCTCAGCGCAACCAGACGGTGGTCTCCCCGGGGAGCACCCCGTCGCCGAGCGGACCGGACGACACGACGACCTCGCCGGCGGGCAGCTCCACCGGCTCGGTCCCGAAGTTCGTGACGGAACGCCACCCGTCGTGCCGCGCGAACGCCACGACCCCGTCCGGCGCCTCGATCCACGCGAGGTCCTCGCCCCGCTGCAGGTCCCGTCGGGCAGCGGTCGCCGCGCGGTACAGGGAGAGGGTCGACGCGGGGTCGCCGTCCTCCGCCTCGACCGAGGACGCCCCGAAGTCGGCCGGTTGCGGCAGGTGCGGTGCGACCGCCCCGAACCCGAACGACGGCCCGGACGTCGTCCACGGGATCGGCACGCGACACCCGTCCCGCCCCTTCACGGTGTGCCCGGTGCGGATCCACTTCGGGTCCTGCAGCACCTCGTGCGGGATCGCCGCGGCCTCCTGCAGCCCGAGCTCCTCGCCCTGGTAGACGTACGACGAACCGGGCAGCGCCAGCATCAGCAGCGTCGCCGCCCGCGCCCGCCGGAGCCCCCGTGCACGATCGAGCGACGGTGTCGTGCCGTCGGTCATGAGCCACGCGTCGGTGTCCGTGCCGTCCGGCAGGCCGTACCGGGTCGCGTGCCGGACAACGTCGTGGTTCGACAGCACCCACGTGCTCGATGCCCCGGACTGCGCCGACGCCGACAGGTTCCGGTCGATGATGCCCCGGAACGCCGCGGCGTCGAACGGCGCCTCGAGCAGGTCGAAGTTGAAGGCCTGCCCGAGCTCGGTCGGCCGGGCGTAGAGCACGCGGCGCGGCGCGGGCGCCCAGGCCTCCGCCACGGCGGCTCGCGGCGGGTCGTACTCGTCGAGCACCCGGCGCCACGCCGCGAAGATCTCGTGCACCTCGTCGCGGTCGTAGAGCGGGTCGGAGCCGTCCAGCGGCAGGTGGTGCTCGTCGGACGGACGGTACGGGGTCGACAGGTCCTTCGCCAGGCCGTGCGCGACGTCCACCCGGAAGCCGTCGACCCCGCGGTCGGACCAGAAGCGCAGCGTGTCCTCGAAGTCGGCACGGACCTCCGGGTTCGACCAGTCGAGGTCCGGCTGCTCGGGCGCGAACAGGTGCAGGTACCACTGGCCGTCGGGCACGCGGGTCCAGGCGCTGCCGCCGAAGTTCGACACCCAGTCGCTCGGCGGGAGCGACCCGTCGGCACCGGCACCGTCCCGGAACACGTACCGAGCGCGTTCGGGCGAGCCGGGGCCCGCGGCGAGCGCGGCACGGAACCACGCGTGCTCGTCCGAGGTGTGGTTCGGGACGATGTCCGCGATCAGCCGGATGTCGTGCTCGTGGAGGGCACGGACCAGTGCGTCGAAGTCGTCGAGTGTGCCCAGGCGATCGTCGACGTCCCGGTAGTCGGCGACATCGTAGCCGCCGTCCGCCAGCGGCGAGGGGAAGAACGGCGACAGCCAGACCGCGTCGACGCCGAGCGACGCCAGGTAGGGCACGCGGCTCGTCACGCCCGCGAGGTCGCCGAGCCCGTCGGCGTCCGTGTCCGCGAAGCTCCGCGGGTAGACCTGGTAGACGACGGCGTTCCGCCACCAGTCCGGGTCGGTCGTGCGGGGCGTGCTGGCCGGCGTCCGAAGCGTGCTCACGTCGCCAACGTACCGACGATCCACCGGACCGGGAATAGGGGTCCACGCGCACGCATTGGTTGTCGATGACACCTTTCCGTCACAGAACCAGTAAGGATCCCCGATGACGAACGTCCTCGCCCTCGTCGGCAGCCTCCGCGCCGAGTCCATCAACCGCAAGCTCGCCGAGGCGGCTGCGCACCACGCCCCGGAGGGCATCGAGCTGTCGACCTTCGACGGCATCGTCGACCTGCCCTTCTACAACGAGGACATCGACGGCGACACCCCGCCCGCCTCGGCCGTCGCCTTCCGCGACGCGGTCGCCGCCGCCGACGCCGTCCTGCTCGTCACCCCCGAGTACAACGGCACCATCCCGGCCGTCCTGAAGAACGCGCTGGACTGGGGCTCGCGTCCGTTCGGCGCCTCGCCGCTGTCCGGCAAGCCGCTCGCCGTCATCGGGTCGGCCTTCGGCCAGTTCGGCGGCGTCTGGGCGCACGACGACGCCCGCAAGGTCGCCGGGATCGCCGGCGCGAAGGTGCTCGAGGACGTCAAGGTCGCCATCCCGCAGTCGGTGGTCCGGTTCGCCGAGACCCACCCGCGCGAGGACGCCGAGGTCACCACGCTCGTCCAGGGCGCCCTCACCGCGCTCGCCGAGGCGACCGAGGAGCAGGCCGCAGCCTGACGACGTCACGTACGTGACGACGGACGGGAGGCGCGGTGCCGGCCCGCACCGCGCCTCCCGTCCGTCCACGGGTGCGGGAGACCGCATCCCGTGAGATCCCTAGACGCTCTAGCAACGAGACGGGCTACCCTGAACGCCATGTCCACGCAGGAGATCACGGAAGCGTCCGGGTACTGGTTCCCCGATGACGACGCGACCCAGCGGGGCGTCACCGTCCTGAACGCCCTCCGCCGGTACCGCGCCGCCGAGACCGCGATGCGTCGACGCACCCGCGACTCGATGGGCATGGGCGAGACCGACCTGCTCGCGGTGCGCTTCCTGTTGCAGGCGCAGCGCGCCGGGCGCACCGTGAAGCCGAAGGACCTGGCGGCGTACCTCAAGATCTCGTCGGCCTCGACCACGATCCTCATCGACCGCCTCGTGAAGTCGAACCACGTCCGCCGCGACCCGCACCCGACCGACCGCCGCGCGCTCGTGATCACCCCGACCACCGAGACCGACGAAGAGGTCCGTGCGACCCTCGGCATCATGCACCGTCGGATGATGGGCATCGCCGAGGGACTCTCCCCCGAGGACGCCCGCGTCGTCGCCGTGTTCCTCGAGCAGATGCGCTCCGCCGTCGACCAGGTCGACCCCGCCGTCACGCACTGATCGGACCACGGGGGACGCGTCCTCTGAGCGGACGTCCTGCCGCACCGCGTAGACCGGTCTGGTACCGGTCACCAACGCGGAAGGAACCGATCATGCACGCATCGGACAAGCTCGCCAAGAACCTCCAGGCGGTCCTCGTGGACCTCATCGACCTGCACCTGCAGGGCAAGCAGGCACACTGGAACATCCTCGGGACCAACTTCCGGGACCTCCACCTCCAGCTCGACGAGATCGTCGACGCCGCCCGTGAGTTCGCCGACGACACCGCCGAGCGCATGCGCGCCCTGTACGCGGTCCCGGACGGCCGCTCGAGCACCGTCGCGGCGTCGAGCCACCTCGACCAGTTCCCCGAGGGTGAGATCACCACGCACGACGCCATCGACCAGGTGACGCTCCGCCTCTACCAGGCGACCGGCACCATGCGCGACGTCCACGACGAGGTCGACGAGGAAGACCCGACGACGGCCGACCTGCTGCACGGCTTCATCGAGCGCCTCGAGCAGCTCGCGTGGATGGTCTCGGCCGAGAACCGCGCACCGAGCACCCCGCTCGCCTCGGCCACCACGCCCGCGGTCGCGGACGCCTCGGCGCACGCGTAGCGGCCACCAGGTGGACCTCGGGATCCAGGGCAAGACCGCCCTGGTCTTCGGCGCGGACTCCGGCATCGGCTGGAACACGGCTCGCATCCTCCTCGCGGAGGGTGCGACCGTGGTCGTGTCGGACCTCGACCAGTCGCAGCTCGACAACAGCGCCGACCAGCTCGAGGCGCCGTACGGCAGGCTGCACGCCTTCGCCGCGGACGTCACGAGCGCCGCGAGCCTGGCCGACCTGCACACCAGGGTGCGCGACGCCGTCGGCGAGATCGACATCCTCGTGCAGTCCTCCGGCGTCACGGGCGCCCAGGGCCTGTTCCACGAGATCGACGAACAGGGATGGCTCGACACCATCGACGTCGACCTGATGGGGCCGGTGCGGATCACGCGTGAGTTCATCGGCGACCTGCGCCAGGGCGGCTGGGGTCGCATCGTCTACCTCGTGTCCGAGGACGCGTCGCAGCCGTACGACGACGAGCTCCCCTACTGCGCGGCCAAGGCCGGGGTGCTGTCCTTCGCGAAGGGCCTCTCCCGCACCTACGCGAAGGAGGGCCTGCTCGTGAACACCGTGTCGCCGGCGTTCATCCACACGCCGATGACCGACGCGATGATGAAGAAGCGTGCCGAGGAGACCGGCCAGACCTTCGACGAGGCGATCGCGTCGTTCCTCGACGACGAGCGCCCGTACATGGAGCTGCAGCGTCGCGGCGAGCCGGAGGAGGTCGCGAACGTCATCGCGTTCCTCTGCTCCGACCTCGCCAGCTTCGTGAACGGCCCGAACTACCGGGTCGACTCCGGCTCGGTCGCAACGATCTAGGAGACGCCATGACCGACTTCCGCTACCTCGTCGTCGGCGGCGGGATGGTCGCCGACGCTGCTGCCCGTGGCGTCCGCGAACTCGATGCCGATGGCTCGATCGGCATCATCAGCGAGGACGTCGACCGGCCGTACGCCCGGCCGGCGCTCTCGAAGAAGCTGTGGACCGACCCGGACTTCAGCTGGGACGAGAAGGTCGACCTGCACACCGAGGAGACCGGCGCGACGTTCGTGCTCGGCACCGCGGTTACGGCGATCGACCGCGCGGCGAAGACCGTCACGACCTCGGACGGGCACACCCACGGCTACGAGCGACTGCTCCTCGCGACCGGCGGCAAGCCCCGCGGGCTCCCCGGGCTGTCGCCGTCCGACCGGGTGCTCGACTACCGGAGCGCCACCGACTACCGACGCCTCCGCGAGCTCGCCGACGCCGGGGCCCACGTGGCCGTCGTCGGTGGCGGGTACATCGGCACCGAGATCGCGGCCGGCGTCGTGCAGAACGGCGCCCGGGTGACGCTCGTCGACCCGGACGAGGTCGTCGGCGGCCGGATGTTCCCGGAGGACCTCGCCCGGGCGTTCCAGCAGCGCTTCGTCGACCACGGCGTGGAGCTCCGGCTCGGGCGCCGGGTGGACCACGGGTCCGAGCACGGGGGTGGCGTCACGCTGACCCTCGACGACGGGTCCGGGGTGTCCGCCGACGCGGTCGTGGTCGGACTCGGCATCGAACCGGCGACCCGGCTCGCCGCCGACGCCGGGCTCACCGTCCGGGACGGCATCGTCGTCTCCTCGACGCTCCTCACCGACGACGACTCGGTGTTCGCCGCCGGCGACGTCGCCGAGTACCCCGACCGGATCCTCGGCACGCGCCGGGTCGAGCACGTCGACAACGCGCAGCAGCAGGGCCGGCAGGCGGGGCGCAACCTCGCCGACGCCGACGAGACCTACGACCACACGCCGATGTTCTACTCCGACGTCTTCGACATGGGGTACGAGGCCGTCGGGCAGGTCACCACGAAGCTGCGCACGGTCGAGGACTGGCAGGACCCGACGGTCACAGGTGTCGTCTACTACCTCGACGACGACGACCTCGTGCGCGGCGTCCTGCTCTGGAACGTCTGGGACAAGACCGACGAGGCCCGCAAGGTCCTCGCCGAGGCCCACGCGCTCACGCCGGACATGCTGATCGGGCGCATCACGCCGTAGCGTCGCGTCCACACTGGAGGCGCGGTGCCGGCTGACGAGACCGGCACCGCGCCTCCAGTCGGTCGCGTCCGCCCGCGGGCCGGTCCGCGGGATCAGCCCGCCTTGCGGGTCTCCGGAGCCACCTCGTCGACGATCTCGCGGCGATCCGCCGGGTCGACCGGCAGGTCGTCGCCGTCCGCCATGGCGACCGCGTGCGCGGACTTCGCCGCCTCGAGCGTCTCGTCGTCGTTCTTCGCCATGCCGAGCAGTTCGACGAAGCGCGACTTGACGAGCATCCAGGCTTCGCGCGGGCCGAGCCGCGACAGGTCCGACGCCGTCGAGTCGTCGCGGACGCGCTGCAGCGAGGACACGCCGCGGTCGGGGAGCCGGCCGGCGACGTGGTCCACCGCGAGCCGCGCAACCGCGTCCGCCTGTGCGTGCATCACCGAGTGCGCGCCGTCGACGACCTCACGCAGCACCGCGTACGGGAACACCCGGGCGAGCCGACGCACCCAGTCCCGCGGGACCATCGCGTCGTGCTCCCCGCGCACGATGAGCGTCCGTGCCTGCACGTGGGCGGCGCGCTCCTCGATCGGGAAAGCGATCATCCGCGGCAGCACCTTCGAGAACCAGTGCCAGCCGCACAGGGCGTACGCCGTGATGCCGTGCCAGCGGACGGCCGCCGGCTCGTGCAGCGTGGACCGGAGGAACCGGAACGCCGACTGCCGGACGGTGCGCGCGTGCGAGTCGACCACCGGGCTGATGAGCACCAGGTCGGAGATGTCCGGACGACGCGCTGCCACCTCGGTCACGACCTGGGTGCCCATCGAGTGACCGACGAGCACCGGGTCGACGAGCCGGAGGCCGTCGATGACCTTCTCGACCGCGTCGGCGTACCGCTCGATCGAGACCTTCCCGCGGAATCGCGGGACACCGGCGAACCCAGGCAGGTCGAGGGCGTGCACGGGGCCGTTCTCGTTGAGGTGCGGGGCGAGCCGCTCGTAGTAGGTGGCGGCGATGCCGAGCCCCGCGACGAGCAGGAAGGCGCGGTCGCCGGGTTCGCCGACGGAGCTGACGCGCACGTACGTACCGTCGACCGCGACCCGGTCGACCTCGACCGTGACGTCGGCGTTCTCGGCCTCGCCCAGTCGCTTCGCGGGGTCCGGTGTCGCGTCCGTGCGCTCGTCGTCCACTTCGGTCTCCTCGGGTCGGGCGTCGCTCCTCGGTTCGGGCGATCGCCCAGGATACCCGCGGCGCCCCCGATCCCGCCGTCGGCGCCCCGTCAGCCGCTGAAGGTGTTCGCGGGGAACCCGTGCACCCGCGTCGGCACCGCGAGGACGGCACCGGAGTGCGGGTGCGCGACGAGCTGCTCCTCGGTGAGGTTCTCCCGCGCCGAGGCGACGAACAGCGTCGACATGTCCGGGCCGCCGAACGCCACCGACGTCACGTTCGGCACCGGGAGCTCGACGGTCTCGAGGTGCGACCCGTCCGGACCGTACCGCTCGACCCGACCGCCGCCGTAGACCGCGCTCCACGAGCAGCCCTCGTCGTCACGGACGAGTCCGTCGTGGGCGGACCCGACGACGAACGGCTCCAGCTCGCCGAGCTCCCCGTCGGGGCCGTACGACCCGCGGTAGATCGTCGACGCGCTCGTGTCCGTGACGTACATGACCGTGCCGTCCTCCGACCACTCGATGCCGTTCGTCACGCCGAAGCCGCCGCGGAGGAGTCTCGTGGTGCCGTCCGGCTCGATCGAGTACAGGGCACCGTCCGGCTCCCCCGTGGTGAGGTTCATGCTGCCCACGAGGAACCGGCCGAACGGGTCGCACTTGCCCTCGTTGAACCGGAGGCCGGCCGTGGCGTGCTCGACCCGGGCGATCTCGCGCTCGACGACGCCCTGGGCGTCCGTCACGACGACGGAGTCGCCGAGGGCCGCGACGAAGCCACCACCCGCGCGGGGCTGGAAGCTCGCCAGCGGGGGCGGCAGCTGCACGGTGGACGTGGTCGTGCCGTGGGCGTCCGCGGTGGTGAGGGTGCCGAGGGTGATGTCGACCCACCGCAGCTCGTTCGTCCCGGGGTCCCACACGATGCTCTCCGCGAGGACGGCTCCGGCGTCGGAGAAGACGGTCACGGGTCCGGTCGTCGCGCTGCTGCTCATGACACCGGTCTACCGGTGCCGCCTCCGCGCGCGTCCACCGTGTCCGTGTCAGAGGCGGGCGTAGCGGGCGCGGAAGAAGCTGAAGACGCCGAACGCGAGGAACCCGATGCCGATCGCGACGAGCACGAACACCCCGCCCGGCATCGAGCGCAGCGCGTCGAACGCACCGTCGAGCCCGGTCGCCTGGTCGGGGTCGCTCCGGAAGCCGGCGACCGCGATGAGCACGCCGACGACCACCACGGCGATCCCCTTCAGCACGTACCCCACGACGCCGAGCACGGTGACGACACGGTCGAGGGGCTGCCGCGGGCGCACCAACTGCTTCCAGAACGAGCGCCGGCAGCCGATCACCACGAGGCCGATGCCGATCGCGATGGCGACCGCGGCGACGAGCAGCAGGAGGAACACGCCGCCGGGGGTCGCGAGGGCCTTCGCCGCAGCGCTCCGCGACGACCCGCTCGAACTCGTGCCGGCTCCGACCGCGTAGGACGCTGCCGAGTACGCGATGAGCCCGTAGACCACGGCCTTGCCGACGTTCTTCACCCGGTTGCCCCAGGCACGGGCGCTGTCCGTCCGCCCGCCGACCACGGCCTCGACCACGAGACGGATCGTCAGCGCCGCGCAGCCGACGGCCACGATCCACAGGAGGACGACCCCGCCGGGGACCGCGGCGAGCTGCTGCAGCGCCCCCGACTGGTCGGTCTCGCTGCCCGAGGACGCGTTGCCGACACCGAGCAGGATCGCCAGGTAGCCGATCAGCAGGTGCACGATGCCGCTGCCGACGAACCCGGCGCGCGCCGTCAGCTCGAACCACCGGCTGTCGGCCACGCGCTTCGCCCCACGACCGGTCTTCCGGGCCGCCTGTTCCGCCTGTTCACTCACGCCATCGAGCGTGCCCGACGGAACGGGCCCTGTCCGGCAGGGGCGGTGACACCCGGCCGTCTGGCAGTCGGGAGGCGCGGTGCGGGCCCGCACCGCGCCTCCCGAACCGGCGTGACGGCGACGTCAGTCACCCTTCACGTTGACGACCTGCCGCAGCGTGTGCCGTATCGACACGAGCTCCGAGGCGTCGGCCATGACCTGGTCGATCGGCTTGTACGCCGCCGGGATCTCGTCGAGGAACGCGTCCGTGTCGCGGTACTCGATGCCGACCATCGCCTCGCGCAGCTGGTCGTGCGTGAACGTCCGCCGGGCGGCGCTCCGCGAGAACAGCCGACCGGCACCGTGCGGCGACGACTCGAGCGACGGCTTGTTGCCGAGGCCCTCGACGACGTACGACGCGGTGCCCATCGACCCCGGGATCAGACCGGGCTGCCCCGCCCTCGCCTGGATCGCACCCTTCCGGGACACCCACACCGACTTCCCCCAGTGCGTCTCGCGCTGTGTGAAGTTGTGGTGGCAGTTGATCCGCTCCCGCTCGTCGACCGGCGTGCCGACGACCTCGGACAGCTGCCGCACGACGCGGTCCATCATCTCCTCGCGGTTGAGGAGCGCGAAGTGCTGCGCCCACCGCAGCTCGGCGATGTACCGGTCGAACTCCGGGGTCCCCTCGACCAGGTACGCCAGGTCGGGGTCGGGCAGCTCGATCCACCAGCGCTGCATGGCCTTCTTGGCGACCGCGATGTGCCGCTGGGCGATCTTGTTGCCGACGCCCCGCGACCCGGAGTGCAGGAACAGCCAGACGCGGTCCGCCTCGTCGAGCGACACCTCGATGAAGTGGTTGCCGGACCCGAGCGTGCCGAGCTGGTTGCGCCAGCCGCCGTGTGCCCCTGCGGGGTCGAACCCGGCACCCTCGGCCATCGTCTCGAGCTCCGCGATCCGGGGCTCGGCCGTGGCGACGATCTTCCGGTTCGACGCACCGGCCGACAGCGGGATCGCCCGCTCGATCTGCTCGCGCAGCTCCTGCAGGTCGTCGGGCAGGTCGGCCTCGGTGAACTGGGTCCGGACCGCGATCATGCCGCAGCCGATGTCCACGCCGACGGCTGCCGGCATGACCGCGCCGAGGGTCGGGATGACCGACCCGACGGTGGCGCCGAGGCCCAGGTGGGCGTCCGGCATGAGGGCCAGGTGGGGGAACACGAACGGCATGCGCGCGGTCGTGCGGGCCTGCTGCTCGGTGTTGTCCTCGAGCATCGAGGCCCAGCTCAGCAGCCGGTCGGTGATCTTCTCCATTGCTTCGTCTCGCTTTCGTGACGGTCTTCGGTGACGGTCCGGGGCGAGGTCCTGCTGTCGTCCGGCACCACGAGGCGTGGCGTTCGGAGGGCAGCGTCGTGGAGAGGACGCCCCGGGCCGGGTGGGCACGGGGCGTCGGGTGACGTCGCGTGCCTACGCGGGATAGCGGTCGGACTGCTGCTGGTTGCGCTGTTCGGGCAGCACGAGGAGCGTGTCGAGCTGGAGCTCGACTCGCTGTTCGTGGTGCTGCACGGTGCGCACGCGCGGTCCTTCCGGTGGTGCCCGGGACGGGCGGTCCTGCCGATGGGCAGGAGGACGACAGTAGTGCGACACGCCCGGGGTGCACAAGTCACCCCGGGCGTGTCGCCGGTTCTCCACAGCCTGGAGGAACGGCGGGCGTCCTCCACGGCGGGGTACGCCCGCCTGATGGTCGGGCCCAGGGCGCGGGCAGGCTGGGAGCATGACCGAGCGGACCCGAGACACCCCTGACGTGATCGACGACGAGGAGCGCACCGACGGCTACGCACCGCTCCGGTCCTACGGCGCGATCGGCGACGGTCGGACGGTGGCGCTCGTCGCACGGGACGGCCGGATCGACTGGCTGCCCATCCCCTCGATGGACTCGCCGCCGGTCTTCGCGAGCATCCTCGACGCCGAGCACGGCGGACACATCGCCCTCCGGCCGGTCGACGCCGACGCCGAGGTCTCGCGCGAGTACCTGCCGGGCACGAACGTGCTCGTCACCACCTGGACCACGGCGTCGGGCTCCGTGACCGTGACCGACGCGATGGTGACCGGCGTCGCGGGACGCCTGCCCTGGGCCGAGGTCGCCCGGTGCGTGCAGGGCGTCGACGGCACGGTCGAGCTGGAGTGGGCGGTGGTGCCGGGGACCCTGCTCAACACGGCCGAGCCAAGACGCCTCGACACCGCGAACGGCGCCGTGATCGGCATCGACGGCATCACGATCGCCATCGTCGAGCAGGGTTTCGAACCCGTGCACGACGACGGGCCCCGGTTCTCCGGCCGCTTCACCACGGCCGAGGGCTCGAAGCACATCCTGACCATCGTCGGGACCCACGACGAGCCGATCTTCATGCCCCGGCCGGAGAGCGCGCTCCAGGCGATGGACCGGACGATCGACAACTGGGCGACCTGGTCGGAGGAGTTCTCGTACGACGGGCCGTGGGCCGAGCCGGTGCAGCGGAGCGCCCTCGCCCTCAAGCTGCTCATCTTCTCGCCGACCGGCGCGATCGCAGCGGCTCCGACGACGAGCCTGCCCGAGGACCGCACCGGCGGCAAGAACTGGGACTACCGGTTCGCCTGGGTACGCGACCTGTCGTACACGGTGCACGCGCTGACCCGCTTCGGGCTGCGCGAGGAGACCCACGCCGCGGTGTCCTGGGTGATGCGCACGATCGCCGAGCACGACGAGGACATGCCGATCTTCTACGAGCTCGACGGCTCGAAGAGCGACGGCGTCGAGGAGCGCGACGTCCCCGGCTGGAACGGCATCGGCCCCGTGACCATCGGGAACCGCGCCGGCGACCAGCTGCAGCTCGGGGTGTGGGGCGACGTCTTCGAGATCCTGCGCCAGTACGTCCGCGCCGGCAACGTCCTCGACCGGAAGACCGCCGCCGTCCTGCAGGAGCTCGCCGACGACGCCTGCCACCGGTGGGAGGAGCCGGACTCGGGCATGTGGGAGCTCCAGGACACGCAGCACTACGTCTCGAGCAAGATCGGCTGCTGGCAGGCGCTCGACGCCGCGGCCGAGCTGCACGAGGCCGGGATGATCGACGGGCCGCGCGACAAGTGGATCGAGAACCGCGAGCTCATCGAGCAGTGGGTCGCCGAGCACGGGTGGGACGAGGAACGCGGGTACTACGTGATGTACCCGGGCTCCGACAAGCTCGACACGTCGATCCTGCTGCACGCGATGAGCGCCTTCGACCGGGGTCCCCGCATGGAGTCGACCATCCGGGCGATCGAGGAGCAGCTGCAGCACGGCCCGCTCGTGTACCGGTACTCGGGCATGGAGTCCGAGGAGTCGCCGTTCGTGGCGTGCTCGTTCTGGCTCGCGGCCGCGATGGCCTGTGTCGGACGGGTCGACGACGCCCGCGACCTCATGGACGAGATGGTGGAGCAGGCGAACGACGTCGGCATGTTCAGCGAGATGATCAGCGAGGACGGCACGTTCATGGGCAACATCCCGCAGGGGCTGTCGCACCTGGCGCTCATCCAGGCAGCGCTCACGATCGAGGAGGTCGCTGGCGAGGAGCGCTCCGGGGAGTGATCATGGAGGGGTCATGAACGACGTCGATGCACGCATGGACCGGTTGCGACGGGCCGCCCGCTACCGGTACCAGCAGCTCGTGGACAGCGAGATCGAACGCGGCTCCCTCGACCCCGACGAGGTGCGCGAGGAGCGTCGGCTCCTGAAGGCCGCCGACGTCGCGGCGCACGCTCGGGCCCAGATCGAGGAGGCCGAGCGTCGGGGTGTCTTCGAGGGCAACCCGTACCACGGCAAGCGGCTCCCGGGGAACGACGGACGCCACGACCCCGACTGGTGGATCAAGGCGAAGATCGAGCGCGAGGAGATCACCGGGATCGCCCCGCCCGCCCTGGCGCTGCGGAAGGAGGACGCCGAGCTCGACGAGCACCTCGACGCCCTCTCCGCCGAGCCCGACGTCCGTGACGTGCTCGAGGACTTCAACGCCCGCGTGAAGGAGGCCCGCCGGCAGCTCCTCGGTGGGCCGCCGGTGGTGACCCCGCTCCGAGACGTCGAGACCGAGGTCGCCGGCTGGCGAGCGCGTCGGCAGGAGCGACTGGCGACCGAGGCGCAGGCGGCCGCGGACCGGGCCGCTGCCGAGGCGGACCGACCCCGGCGGTGGTGGCGCCGACGTCGGTGAGGTGACCCGCGCCTCCTGGACCGCCCCCGGACACGGGAACGACCGCAGCACCGCTCGTGGCGCGGTGCTGCGGTCGTCCCTGGCGTGGAAGCGTTACTTGATCTTGGCGGTGATGGTGGCGGTGCCGACGAGGAGGCCGGACTTCACGGCGTCGGTCTTGAAGGTGCTGTTGAGCAGCTTCGCGGCG